>DATAKE010000130.1:0-96956 GCA_036261745.1 Opitutaceae bacterium | reverse complement strand
GACGCATGAGTCTCAACCGCTCAGAGCAGCGTGTGTACGATTACTTTCAGTCCCAAGCTGACGAGAGACATTTCTGGGTCAGCAAGGTTCAAAAAATCGCACGCCAAGTTTCGGACGAACGCAACGCCGCCGTCCGCCTGTTGGAAAACGAGTTGTGGAGCTACTATCTCGAGCGCAGTGCGGTCGCGGCTCCGTTTAAGGAAGCGGCGCGTCACGAGGGTTTGCAACGGACGAGCATGAAAAATCTCGCGGAATTGTTGCTCCGCCTGTGGGTGGAGCCGGCGCCGAAGCGGAAACCCTCCGTCCCATAAATTCGAAAAATGCCGGGAGCGCCCGGAACTTTTCCAACCCCGTGCCATCTACGGGGCCAGCTCAGTTCCCTTCCGCTTAGCGGTCGGTGGCTGGGCCAAATAACTAGAAAGTTATGGGCGG
This sequence comes from Opitutaceae bacterium, assembly GCA_036261745.1. GTDB lineage: Bacteria > Verrucomicrobiota > Verrucomicrobiia > Opitutales > Opitutaceae > DATAKE01. Next base: position 96,524 of record DATAKE010000130.1, on the reverse strand, counting down.
GCCGCTTAGGGGTAGGCGGCCCGCCCCCTTTTTCTGGCGATCAGGAGGCGGGAGCGGCAGCGGAGGCGCCGACCTTGTCATGAAAATCCGCCGGCGTTCCGGTTTGTTTCACGTAGCCGGTCCGGATCACGAAATCCCCGAAGCGTTCCCCGGAGTTCCGTTCCGCGGCGTAGCGACGGATGATCGGGCCGAGCAGCGGCACGATTTCGGTCGTGGGCACGTTGGCCTTGTAGAGGATGTTCAGGCGCGATCCGTTAAAGGCGGCGCCGAGGTAGACGTTGTATTTGCCCGGTGATTTCCCGACGAAACCGATCTCCGCGAGATAGGGCCGGCCGCAACCGTTCGGGCAGCCCGTGATGCGGAGCGTGATCTCGTCGTCGCGCAGGCCGACGGACTCCAGCTCGGCCTCGATCATTTCGACGAGGTCCGGCAGGTAGCGTTCGCTCTCCGCGAGCGCGAGGCCGCAGGTGGGAAGCGCGACGCACGACATCGCGTTGAGCTTGAGACCGGAGGCGTTGTTGGCGCGGTCGAGCTTGTGCTTGCTCAGGAGCGCCTCGATGCGCGGACGATTCGAAGGGGTCACCCCCGCAATCATGAGATTCTGATTGGCGGTGAGACGGAAATCGCCGGTGTGCGCGAGCGCGATTTCGCGCAACGCGGTTTTCATTTTGTAGTCCGGTGTGTCCTTCACCCGGCCGCTCTGGATGAAGAGCGTGAAATGACTCGTGCCATTTTCACCCTCGACCCAGCCGTAGCGGTCACCGGTGTGGGTGAATTCGAAACGCCGGGGCGAGCCGAGACGATAACCCAGCCGCTGCTCAACCTCGTTGCGGAACCAGACGATGCCGCGGTCCTCGATCGTGTATTTGAGCCGCGCGTGTTTGCGATCGACGCGGTCGCCGTAGTCGCGCTGAACCAGCACGATTTTCTCGGCGACATCGACGGCTTGCGCCACGGTGCAGAAGCCGAGCAGATCCGCGATCCGCGGGAAGGTCTCTGCCTGGTTGTGAGACATGCCGAGGCCGCCACCGACCGTGACATTAAAGCCGGCGAGTTTTCCGTTCGCATCGGCGATCGCGATGAACCCGAGATCGTTTCCGTAGATATCGACGTCGTTGCTCGGCGGCACGGCGACGACGATTTTGAATTTCCGCGGAAGGTAGGTTTTCCCGTAGATCGGCTCGGACTCCTCGGGCTCGCCACCGACGACGAGATCGGAACCGATCCAAATCTCGTGATAGGCGCGCGTCCGCGGCGAAAGGTGGTCGCTGATGGCACGGGTGAGCTGCAATGTTTCCGCATGCAGCGAAGACTGCTCGGGATTCGGGTTGCACATCACGTTGCGATTCACGTCGCCGCACGCCGCGAGCGTGTCGAGGAGCGAGCGGTTCACCTGGTTGATCGTCTGCCAGAGATTTTCCTTCAGGATGCCGTGGAATTGAAACGCCTGCCGCGTGGTGAGCTTAAGGGTTCCGTTGGCGTGCGAATCGGCCAGCGAATCGAGGGCGATCCACTGGGCGGGTGTGCAGACGCCGCCCGGAACGCGGATGCGGGCCATGAAGCTGAATGCCTTTTCCTTTCCTTCCTTGCGCCGGATATTGCGGAGGTCGCGGTCATCCTGCCCGTACACGCCATGGAATTTGGTCAGCTGAGAGCTGTCCTCCGTGATGCTGCCCGTCGAGCGGTCGGCGAGATCGCGCAGGATATTGCCGCGAAGAAAATTACTCTCGGCCTTGATGCTTTCGTTTTTGTGAAGCGGCTTGGCGGATGCGGCCGGCGTTTCGGGCGTGGTGCTCATGCTAGGGTGTGGGCGTGGAAAATTTTCAGGGTCTCGCGCAAGGCGAGGACGAGGGGTTCGATCGCGCGCGAATGCGTGCCGACGAGGCCGGTGACATGGCAACGGAGCGAGGGCAACTGCGCTTCAGCCGCCCGGCAAATCCGCTGAACGTCCCCGTCGTCTCCCGCATGTCGCCCCGGCGATAGGAAAAGAGGAGCGACGACAACGTCCCCGCGAGCGAACTGGGCGGCGCCGACTTGCTCCGCGAGTAATGGTCCATGAGACCCTTCCATCGAGGCCGCAGCGAGTGGACCGATTTCAACTCCGAGCAACGTGCGCGCCTCATCCGCGAGCGAATCCCGGAGCGCGGCCGACGCAGCCGAAGGCCCGCCGTGATCGACAACCACGATTGAGGGGCGGTGCAGGCCGCGCAGGGCGATCGTCTCGCGCACGCGTTCCGCAACGATTCCGGCGATCGCTCCCTGGGCGGCGAGGCCCGGGGTGAAAATGAATTCGAACGGGGTCGCGACGGCGGCCTCGCGTTGCAGTTTTTCCAAGTCGCCCCGCAGCGCGGAGCCGATCGCCCCCTGGGCGCTGATGAAGAACGGCACGAAAACGAAATCGCGTTCGCCCCGTGCAACTTGGGCGCGCACAAACGGCGCCAGCGTCCACGCGGATATTCCTCCCAGCGCATCCGCCGGCACCCGGTCGCTGTGTTTCCAGGAAACAGCTTCAACCCGCAGTCCCACCCGGTCGGACAACGCCGTGGCCACCGCCCGCAGATTCAACTGGGCGGCGGGCTCAAGGGAGCCGTTGTCGATGAGGGCAATGATCATCGTGAAAGGACCGACGAGCGTGCGGCTTCGAACCAGGCGAGTTTTTCGGACAGCGCGGCGACGGCTCCGATGATCACGATCGCCGGCGCACCAAAGCCCGCGTGCTCCGATTTGAGCGCGATCTCATGGAGTGAGCCAAGCAGCTGACGGTGATCGCCTGTGGTGGCGGACTGGACAATCGCGACGGGTGTGTCCGCTGCCAATCCACCCGCGAGCAGTCGTCGGGTGATGGTCTCGAGATTTTTCATCCCCATGTAGATGCACAGCGTGGCGTTGAGCTTCGCGTAGTCCTCCCAGCAAATCGCAGAATCGGCTTTCGCCGGGTCTTCGTGCCCGGTGAGAAAAACCACCGCTGAACTGTAGGCGCGGTGGGTGAGGGGAACTCCGGCAAACGCCGCGGCGGCCAATGCGGAAGTCACTCCAGGCACCACCTCGAAGGCGATTCCCGCCGCTGCCAGGGCCTCGGCCTCTTCACCGCCGCGCCCAAAGATAAACGGATCGCCTCCCTTGAGGCGCACCACGGTTTTCCCTTCGCGAGCCAGACGAACAAGCGTCTCGTCGATCTGATTTTGCGGGCAGCAAAAGCCGCCTCCTTTTTTCCCGACGAAAACGCGCTCCGCCGCTGGTCGGGCAAACGCGAGAATTTCCGCGGCAACCAGATAGTCGTAAACCACGGCATCCGCCTCCCCTAGGAGGCGCCGTGCCTTGATCGTAAGCAGTTCCGGATCCCCCGGCCCCGCGCCAATGAGATGGACGCGCCCTGTCATCGCGGAAAAAATCCAAGCTCCCGCAAGCCAACCATGACTATGGCTGATCCAGCTGTATACGAGCTGTTTAAGCTAAACATGACAAATTTAGTCCAATAGACTGCTTTTAGTCTTTACGATTAGACGTCCGGTGCAAGCATTCTCGTTATTATGTTTCGAAACCAATCTGCGACATTCAGCAGGGGCGGCCGCAGGGAGCTCAAGCTAAACCGCGATCGCATCGTTGAAAACGCAGGCTGATTGGACACTTGGTTTTCTCATTTCTATTTACGTCATGACCTCCGCCGAAATTAGCCGCTGGAATTCTGAACTCCGCTCCAAGTCACCGCTCGACGTGGTGCGTTGGGCCATCGGCCAAGCCGGGGGCCGCGCCATTGTTTCCACCAATTTCCGTCCCTACGAAGCCGCGATTCTTCACCTCGCGGTCCAGGCACAGCCAGAAATCCCGGTGCTTTGGGTGGATCATGGGTACAACCGTCCCGCCACCTACAAGCACGCCGAAGAACTGCGTGCCCGCCTGAAGCTGAATCTCAAACCCTACCTTCCGCGGATGACGGCTGCGCACCGTGACGCTCTTCATGGTCCCATTCCGACGACTGAAGACGAGGCCGGGCTCAAGAAGTTCAGCGCGGTGATGAAACTCGAGCCGTTCCAGCGGGGCATGAAGGAACTCGCCCCGACCGTGTGGATCACCGCGCTGCGCAAGGTCCAAAACCCGAACCGTGCCGGCCTCGACATCGTGTCCCACGACGAAAATTTCGGCGCGCTGAAGGTCAGCCCGCTGTTTTATTTCTCCGACGCCGACCTCGACGCCTATCTCGCGCAACACCAGCTTCCCAACGAGTGGGATTATTTCGACCCCGCCAAGGCCGATGAGAAACGCGAGTGCGGCCTGCATGCCGCTTGGGGCAAAAAAGCCGTCAATGCCTGATCGGGCGCTGACGCGTTTGACCAAGTTCTCCCGGACGCCGCCGTACCATCGTTAATGAAAAGCTACCATCTCGACCATCTTCAGCATCTCGAAACCGAAGCGATCCACATCATGCGGGAAGTGGCCGGCGAGTTTGAACGCCCGGCTCTGCTTTTTTCCGGCGGCAAGGATTCCATCTGTCTCCTCCGCCTCGCCGAAAAAGCGTTTCGGCCCTCCGACCTGCCGATGCCTCTGCTCAATGTCGACACCGGGCACCATTTTCCCGAGCTCAACGAATTTCGTGACCGCCGCGCCAAGGAACTCGGCGGAAAACTGATCGTCCGCACCGTCGAGGAAGCCATCGCCAAGGGCATCGCCACGCCGTCCCCCGGCGAGATCAGCCGCAACCGCCTGCAAATCCCGACCCTGCTCGCCGCCATCGAGGAGTTCCGTTTCGACTGCTGCATCGGCGGCGCCCGTCGCGACGAGGAAAAGGCGCGCGCCAAGGAGCGCTTCTTCAGTTTCCGCGACAGCTTCGGGCAGTGGGATCCAAAAAACCAGCGGCCCGAAATTTGGAATCTCTACAACGGCCGGCTGAATCCCGGCGAAAACATGCGTGTTTTCCCGCTCAGCAACTGGACGGAGATGGACGTATGGGAATACATCCAGCGCGAAAAGCTGGAGGTCCCGAACATTTATTTCAGCCACAAGCGCAAGTGCGTCCGCCGCGCGGGGCAGTGGCTCCCCGTCAACTCGCTGGTCCCGCCCAAGCCCAACGAGGAGGTGCGTGAGCTGGTCGTGCGCGTGCGCACCATCGGCGACATCATCAGCACCGGTTGCGTGGAGTCACCCGCCACCACCGTGAGCGACATCATCGCGGAAATCGCCGCCGCGCGTGTGACCGAGCGCGGCTCGCGCGCTGACGACAAATCTTCCGAAGCGGCGATGGAAGACCGCAAGAAGGCGGGCTATTTCTAATTTTATCGAAGCCATGTCTCTCCCTGCTCCTGTTCCCGTCCCGGTCGACATTCTCCGTTTCAACACCTGCGGAAGCGTCGACGACGGCAAATCCACTCTCATCGGACGCCTGCTCTACGATTCGAAATCCCTGATGGAGGATCAAATCGAGGCGCTCGAACGCTCGGCCGATATCACCGGCGGCGGCCAGATCAATCTCGCCAACCTCACCGACGGTCTTCGCGCCGAACGCGAACAGGGGATCACGATCGACGTCGCGTACCGCTACTTCGCGACGCCGCGCCGCAAGTTCATCATCGCGGACACCCCGGGCCACGTGCAGTACACGCGCAACATGGTGACCGGCTCCTCGTCGGCCAACCTGTCCATCGTCCTGGTCGACGCCCGCACCGGCGTGATCGAGCAAAGCCGCCGTCACACGGCGATCGCGGCGCTGCTGCGCATTCCGCACCTGGTCGTCGCGGTTAACAAAATGGATCTGGTCGGCTGGAGCGAAGCCCGGTTTCTGGAAATCCGCGCGCAGTTCGAGGAATTTCTCCCGCGTCTCGACATCAAGGACGTCCAGTTCATCCCGCTCAGCGCGCTCAACGGCGACAACGTCGTCGATCCTTCGCCGCACACGCCGTGGTATGGCGGCCCGACCTTGCTCGGCCATCTCGAGACGGTGCACATCGCGAGCGATTGGAATCTCAACGGTTTCCGCCTTCCGGTGCAGTGGGTCAACCGCCCGAACAATCCGACCGATTCCTCGCTGCACGATTTCCGCGGTTTCAGCGGGCAGATTGCCGGCGGCATCGTTCGCACCGGCCAGAAAGTCATCGCGCTTCCCGCCGGGATCGTGACGACGGTGAAGCAGATCTGGACCTACGACGGCCCGGTGAAAGAGGCCTTCTGCCCGCAGTCGGTCACGCTCGTGCTCGAGCACGACATCGACATCAGCCGCGGGAGCATGCTGATCGGCACCGAGCACCTTCCCGGTGCGAGCGCGCAGCTCCAGGCGGAAGTCTGCTGGATGCACTCCCGTGCGCTGCAGCCCGGGAAAAAATATTTCCTCAAGCACACCACGCACACCGTGCAGGTCGTCGTGACCGAGCTCCTCAACAAGCTCAACATGGTCACCCTCGAAACCGAGGCCGATCCCGCCGAACTTGCGATGAACGACATCGGCGAAATCCGCCTTCGCGCCGCGAAGCCGCTCGTGTTCGACGGCTACGCCACCAACCGGCTCACCGGTTCGTTCATTCTCATTGAGCAGGGCACGAATGCCACGGTCGCCGCCGGCATGCTCAGCTCGCCGCGTGAAATCGTGAAACCGGAAAACGGCGACTACGTGATTTGAGCTCCGCCTGTCTGTGAAGATTTCCCTCAAAGTCGACTATGCCTGTCGCGTGATGGCTGAACTCGCGCGGCTGCACGGCTCGGGCGCCCTCGCCCAGATCGAACATCTCGCCGAAACGGAAGCGGTGCCGTCCGCGTTCCTCGCGCAAATTCTCATCAAGCTGCGCGACTACGGCCTGATCACGAGCCGTCGCGGCAACCAGGGCGGCTACACGCTGGCGCGCCCGGCGGATGAAATCTCGCTCTACGACATCCTCGTGGCCGTGGAGGGCCGCTGTCTCCAGCTCAGCGGCAATTTCGACGGCCGCAGCGGCCGCCGCTTGAAGCAGGTGTGGAACGAAATCGGAGCGTCACTCGCCGAAAAGACAAAGAGCTACACGCTCAACCAGCTTTCGTCCAAGGCCCCGGGCGAGATGTACTACATCTGAACCCGACCGTTCAGCTGTAGGAGCGGTTTTACGCCGCGACCGGTCGTTGTTGAACCCGAGGATCGCGGCGTAAAGCCGCTCCTACAGTCAGGGGAGGTAATCCGCCGGGGCTTAAACGCTCAGCAGAATTTCCCCGTTCAGTTCGCGCACCGCGTAGACCTTCACGCATTCGCCGGACTCGCTGCCGGTGCCGGTCGCGAGCTCGAACTTGTGCGAGTGCAGCGGGCAAATCACCTTTCCGCCGCCGGACACGCCCTCGGAGAGCGGTCCCTGCTTGTGCGGGCAGCGGTTTTGCGTCGCGAAAAGCCGTCCGTCGCGCTGGCGAAAGACGGCGACTTCCGTGCCGCCGACGAGGTAGCAACGGCTGTGGCCCGCGGCGATTTTTTCGATGCTGCCGAGATTGATTACGGTAGGCGTGGTGCTCATGGGATGAAGATCAGCCGTTGTTTTCCGCCGTCGCCAGCGCGTGCGCCAGTTCGGGGGCGCTGAACTGCCCGGGATACGCGGGCAACTCCGCTTCCTTCCACGGATCGACGTAGGCATCGACGGCTTTCTGCATGTCCGCATCGAGGCGCGCGGCGATGCCCTCGCTGTCCTCGACGAGAATTTTCTTCAGCGTCTCGATGCCGAGGCGCTCAACGAAATGATAAGTTCGCTCCAGGTATTTTCCGTGTTCGCGGTAGTACTGCATGAAGCGTCCCGTGTATTTGAGCACTTCGTCGTGCGTCTTCACGGTGATGAGCAGGTCGCCCTTGCGGACACTGCCGCCCGCCGCGCCACCGATGTAGATTTCCCACATCCCGCCTTCGATCGCCACGGCGCCGATGTCCTTCACGTAGGCCTCCGAGCAGTTTCGCGGACAGCCCGCGGTCGCGAGTTTCATCTTGTGCGGCGATTCGATGCCCTGGAACCGGCGCTCGATTTCCTGCGCCAGCTTGATCGAGTCGCCGACGCCGTAGCGGCAAAAGTCGGTGCCGACACAACTCTTGCAGGTGCGAAACGCCTTCGTGTACGCGTGGCCGCTCGGAATGCCGAGGTCCTTCCACATTTTCGGGAGGTCATCCTTTTTTACCCCCAGCAAATCGATGCGCTGGCCGCCGGTGAACTTCACCAGCGGCACGTTGTACTTCACCGCGACATCCGCGATCCGGCGCAATTCCGCCGCGGACGTGACGCCACCATAGATGCGCGGAACGACGGAATACGTCCCGTCTTTCTGGATGTTCGCATGGACGCGGTCGTTGATGAAACGCGCGTCGCGCTCGTCGTCGTAGTCTCCGGCCCACAGGGTTTTCAGCAGCGAGGCGAGGCCGACCTTGCTCGCCGGACACTCCTTGCCGCCGGCCAACTCGCGAAACACGGCACTGACCGATTTCAATCCGCGCCGCCGGATCTCGGCGACGAGCTGCGATTTTTCCAGCGCCACGCCCGGAACGTAATAGTGCTCGCTCGGATCGTCGGTGACTTCGCCGGCGTAAGCTTCGATGAGCTGCGCCACGAGTCCTTTGCACGAACCGCAGCCCAGCCCCGCCTTCGTGCAACCCGCGACCTTGGAAACGGAATGGCACTTGCCGAGCTGAATCGCCTCCTTGATCGCGCCCTTGCTGACGCCGTTGCAATTGCAGATCTGCGCATGGTCCGGAAGGTCGAAGACACTCAGCACCGGCGCGCCGGTGGAGCTGCCGAAAAGGAGATCGGCGCGTCGCGCCGACACCGCCGTGTTGCCCATGAACATTTGCATCAGCACACCGGCCGTGTCGGTTTCTCCGAGGAGAATCGCTCCGACCAGCTTGTTGTCGCGGACGATGAGTTTCTTGTACACGCCCCGCGACGGCTCGCGGTAGACCACGACCTCATCGTCGGGCAGCGAGGGCTTGGTCTCGCCCATCGACGCGAGCTCGACCCCCATGACCTTGAGCTTGGTCCCGAGTTTGGAACCGAGGTAACCGGCCTGGGGATTGAACCCCGTGATCACGTCCGCGAGCGTTTTTGCCTGGTCCCAGATCGGATCGACGAGACCGTAGAGCCGGCCGCGGTGCTCGACGCATTCGCCGACGGCAAAGATGTCGCGATCGCTCGTGCGCATCTGGTCGTCGCACACGATCCCCTTGCTGACGGTGAGACCGGAAGCGGTGGCGATTTCCGTGATCGGACGGATGCCGGCGCTGACGACCACCATGTCCGTCGCGAGACTCGTGCCGTCCTTGAAATCCAGCCGCGTGATGCGTCCGTCTTCGCGAACGATCTTCGTGGTGATCGTCTCACACTTCACCGCGATCCCCATCGCCTCGATGGTGGCGCGCAACATTTGTCCGGATTCGGAATCGAGCTGGGCAACCATCAGCTGCGGCGCCGCCTCGAGGATCGTGACCTTCACGCCGTGCGTCATCAGGCCGCGCGCGGCTTCCAGACCGAGCAATCCCCCGCCGATGACCGCGGCGGTTTTGCAGTTCTTCGCGTAGGCGGCGATCTGGTCGCAGTCGTCGATCGTGCGAAATAAAAACGTACCGGTGCCGCCGAAGCCTTCCATCGGTGGCACGAACGGCCGCGAGCCCGTGGCGATGATCACATGATCGTAGGATTCGCCCACCGCCACGCCGTCGGTCGCCGCCGCTGCGTCCACCGCGTAGGCGAGCGCTTCTTTTTTCAGCGGGGTGCCAGTGACGACCTTGCGTTCGCGGTCGATCTTCAGTGCCCGCACGCCGGCGTGGAGCTTGATGCCGTTCTCCCGGTACCAGGAGAGGGGGTTCATGAAAATCTCCGTCGCCGACTGGCTGCCGTTGAGGACGTTGCTCAGGAGAATGCGGTTGTAGTTACCGTAGGGTTCGGCGCCGAACATCGTGATGTCGAAACGACCGGGGGCGCGTTTCAACACTTCTTCGACGACGCGGGCTCCGGCCATGCCGTTGCCGACCACGACCAGTTTTTTCTTCGGGGGATTCATGCGGGGAGTTGGGGATTGGGTGAGGAGTTTTTTGCTAGCGGTCCGAAAGGGAGAGCGAGACGGCGCAGGCTTTGTAGCTCGGCTGGCGGGAGTAGGGATCGACGCTCCAGTGCGTGAGCTGATTGGTCTCCGCGTAGTGCATCGGGAGAAAAACCTGCCCGGGTTGCACCGTGGCGGTGATGAACGCCGCCGCCGTGAGCGAACCGCGGCGCGAGCGGATCACGACGGCGTCGCCCGCCGACAGACCGAGGCGCGTGGCGTCGGCCGGGTTCACCTCGGCGTAGATTTTCTCCGGATAGAGTTTGCGCAACACCGCGGACTTCGCGGTGCGTGTCTGGGTGTGCCATTGCGACGAAGTGCCGCGGCCCGTGAGGAGGACGAAGGGAAACTCCGCATCGGGCGGCTCGGGGGCGGGACGCGGCGCTTCGAAGATGAATTTCGCGCGTCCGTCGGTCGTGAAGAATTTTCCGTCGGCAAACAGCCGGCGCTCGGCGATCGCCGGCGTGTTGTCCCCGAGGGGATGTTGGGAGCCGGTTTCGCCCGTCGACTTTGGCCACGGCCACTGGATGCCACCGGCCTGCTCGAGGTGCGCATAGTCGCGGATGCCCGAGATGTCGCAGGGCTGGCCGCGGGAAAGCTGTTTCAGAATCTGAAAGGCCGTTTCGGGCGACGACCACCTGGCAAACATCGCGCCGCAGCCCCAGTAGTGGGCGATCAGCTGGAAAATTTTGAAATCGCTCAGAGCCTGCCCCGGGGCGCGCGCGACTTTCTGGGCCCGGCCGATGCGCCGTTCGGAATTGATGAACGTGCCCTCCTTTTCTCCCCAGCCCGCGGCGGGCAGGACGAGGTGCGCGGCCTGCGCGGTTTCGGTCGTGGAGTACATGTCCTGCACCACCAGAAAATCCAGCGACGCGAGGAGGTCGCGGGCGCGGCCCTGGCTCATCCAGGAGTGCGCGGTGTTCGTGGCGATCACCCACAGGCCGCGGATTTTCCCCTCGGCGATGCCGTCGAGGATCTGATCGTAGGCGAGACTGTTCTCCCGCGGTATCGTCGTCTCCGGAATGCCGAGGACGCTCGCGATTTTTTCGCGGTGGGCGGCGTTGGTGAAATCGTGTCCGCCGAGGAGATTGGTGGTGTTCGAAAACAGCCGCGACCCCATCGCGTTGCACTGGCCGGTGATGGAATTCGCCCCGGTGCCCGGCCGGCCCATGTTTCCGGTCATGAGCGCGAGGTTGATGATCGCCTGCGCCGTGCGCGTGGCCTCGTGACCCTGGTTGACGCCCATCGTCCACCAGAACGAAACGCGTTTTCCCGCGGCGATGGCGGCGGCAAGTGCTTCCAGGACCTCCGGGGCGAGGCCGGTTTCCCCGGCGACGCGGCCGGGAGTGAACTCCGCCACAAATTTTTCAAACTCCGCGAAGCCGCTCGTGTGCGCGGCGATGTATTCCGGTTTGATCGCGCCGCGTGCGATCAGCAGATGGGCGAGGCCGTAAGCGAGCGTGAGATCGCTTTTCGGCCGGAGCGCCACGTGTTGCGTCGCGGCCTGCGCGGTCTCGGTGACCCGCGGATCGATCACGATGATCCCGGGCGAGTGGCGGTTGCGCATCACGCGCTGCCACATGATCGGGTGGGCGATGCAAAGGTTGGAACCCCACAGCACGATCACGTCGCTCTCCTCGAAGTCGGCGTAGGTATAGGGCGGCGCGTCGAAGCCGAACGACTGCTTGTAGGCGACGACCGAGGTGGCCATGCACTGCCGCGTGTTGCCGTCGCCGTGCTTGATCCCCATGCCGAACTTCGCGAGCGCGCCGAGCAGCGCCATCTCCTCGGTCACGATCTGTCCCGTGCTGATATACGCGACCGAGTCGTTGCCGAAGCGTTGCTGGATCTCCTTGAATTTGCCGCTGAACACGAGGAGCGCGCGTTCCCAGTCCACGGGCTCGAGTTCGCCCTGCTCGTTGCGCAGCAGCGGCGTGGTCGCGCGGTCCGGCGCGCGCAGGGGAGTGAGCGCCTCCCAGCCTTTCGGGCAGGCCATGCCGAGATTGACGGGATAGTCGGGATTCGCGCTGAGGTTGAGCGCTTCGCCGCGCTCGTTGAGATGAATTTTGAGGGAACACCCGGTGCTGCAGAATCCGCAGACGGAATTGGTCGTCGCCGCCGGTTTCAGCCGCGCGGGAATGCGACCGAGTCCAAACTCTCCCGGATGCAGGACGAGGTCGTCGGTCATCGGCCCGGTGCGGGCGCGCAACAGGGATTCGAGGGCGGTCGTCATGCGTGATTGGCGCCCGGCATTTTCGGTGCGACGACGGCGCGGAAAAACAGGTAACGCTCCGCCAGTTCGCCGAGCGCCACCAGCAACAGTCCCGGCCAGGCCGCAACGACCGGGATCGATCCGGCGGCGATCATCAGCGGCAGCAAAATTCCGCCCAGGCCGGCCGCGGCGATCCGCAGTTCGTTCACCGAGCGCAGCGGCGCGCGGGTGAGAAGAAGCGAGGTTTTGCGGGCGGGAGTGAGCGGGAGGTCGCGATCGTAAATCGTCCGGTCGATCGCCCGGGCTTCCGCGATCAGTTTTAAAACCACTGCCCCTGCGAGCAGAACGCCGAGCACGCGCGGAGCACCCGGCGCCGCCAGCGCGCTGGCGAGTCCGAGCACGATCGCGCTGCCGAAGAAACGCGGCGCGGTGTTCGCGAAGCGCCAGAAGTCGCGCTTCGTGTCCACGTAGATCATGACCGAGCAGAACAAGCCGAGCATGCCGAGTGCGGCCGTGCCCGCGGCGAGCGCGGTGCGGAGCGGCGGATAATTCAGCGGCAGCCAGCCGAGGCGAATGGCGAGGTAGGCGGTGGCCAGGCCGAACCACGCGCCGAAGATGACCGCCTCGCGGCTGAGCCAGCTTTTGCGCAGGCCGAGAAACACCCGCCACGCGCGCAGCGGCTGGCCGAGATGAAAGACACTCAACGCCAGGCCTGCCGCGCCCGCGAGCCAGCCGCACACGCCGAGCACCGGTGTGGGGAGTCCGAGAATTTTATCCGCCACGCCGCAGCCGACGGCCATCGGCATGAGCATGAGCATGGCGACCAGCGGCCAGTGCGGCGGCTGCGGTTCGATCACGGCCGCATCGGCGGCAAAAAGATTTTCCGGCAGCACGCGCTTCGTCACGTAACGCGTCGTCGGCAGCGTGATGCTGGGGTCGGGAGCGGCGGCGAGAAATGAGGAGGTGTCGGCCTGGAGCCTGCCGTTCACGTGGGTCGTCACGGTGACAATGCTGATCGCCTGCGTCGGGCAGGCCTGCACGCACGCCGGCGCCTCGCCTTCGCTCAGGCGGCCGTGACACATGTCGCACTTCCGCACGATGCCGCGTGCTTCGTTGTACTTCGGCACGTCGTATGGACACATCAGCACGCAGTAGCTGCAGCCGATGCACTGGTCGTCGAGGTGGCGGACGATGCCCGTGATCGGATCTTTTTCGTAGGCGAGGACGGGGCATCCGTTGAGGCACGCGGGATCGGCGCAATGATGGCAGGCCGTCGTGATCGTCTGCGTGAAGGGACGTCGCGCGTCGGGACTGGAAACGAGTCCGACGTCGCGCCACGTCTCGTTTTCGTCGAGACCGTTGAGCGAGTGGCAGGCCGAGACGCAGGCTTTGCAGCCCGTGCAGGAATCGAGGTCGACTTGAAACGCGTACTGTTCGCCCGGCTGGGGAGCGCTGAGGGGGATGAGGTCGGCGAAAATTTTCGTTTTTCGCTCGGCGACGGCCGTGCCGTCGAACGCCTCGGCGGCGCGGGCGACGGGCGTCTGGAGCAACGATTGCTCGGCGAGCAATTCGTCGATCAACGAGAGGGTCGGCTGCTTTTTTTTCGGCGCGACCACCTTAGTAAACGTCGCGGGCGTAGCGTTGGGCGGCTTTGAGCGATTGCACGTAGGCGGCCGCCTGCGCGGGAGTTTTTCCGCCGGCCTGTTCGATCACCTGGTGCAGCGCGACGTCGACATCCCTGGCCATGCGGCTGGCGTCGCCGCAGACGTAGAAATGGGCGCCGGCTTCGAGCCACGCGTAGAGTTCGGTCGCGGCCTCGAGCATGCGGTGCTGCACGTAGATTTTTTCGGCCTGGTCGCGGGAGAATGCCGTGTCGAGGCGCGTGAGCGTGCCTGCGGCCTGCAGTGCCGTGAGTTCATCGCGGTACAAAAAGTCGGTCGACGCGCGCTGGTCGCCGAAGAGCAGCCAGTTTTTTCCCTTCGCGCCGGTGGCCGCGCGTTCGTGGAGAAACGCGCGGAACGGTGCGATGCCGGTGCCGGGACCGACCATGATCGCGGCGGTGCTGCCGTTGGCCGGCGGGCGAAAGGCCTTGTTCGAGTGAACGAATACCCCGATGCGCGTAATGCCGGCCTGCGCGCGATCGGCGAGAAAGGTTGAGCAGACACCTTTGCGCGCGCGTCCGTCCTTTTCGTAGCGCACCGCGCCGACGGTCAGGTGAACCTGGCCCGCGTGCGCCTTCGGGGAGGAGGAGATCGAATAAAGGCGCGGCTGGAGGCGTTTCAGCAGGCGGACGAAATCGGCAGGGGGAACCTTGATTGCCGGCGCGGCGAGAATGAGGTCGACGACGTGATGCAGCGCGACGGCGGTGCCTCCACCCGCTGAATTCAAGGCGAAGAACGCGACGAGATCCGTCGACGGTTTTCCGAGATCGTAGTGCTCGGTGAGTGCGCGGCGGAAGGAGGTCGTCGCGCCGTCGGGAGCCGGCACCGCTTCCTCGCCGTCGCAACCGAGCGCGGTGAGCACGTCGTTGACGTGCTCCGGGCAGTTCTGCGCGAAAACCCCAAGCGCATCGCCCGCCTCATAGGCGAGACCCGAGCCCTCCAGCGAAAATTCCACGTGATGGACCTGTTTGCCGGAACCGGGCGCGTTCAGATTGCGGGAGGTGAGCAGGAGCGCGGGAAAGGGTTTTTTTTTGGAGTAGGTGGGTTCCTCCGTTTCGACTGTAGGAGCGGGTTTATCCCGCGACTCCGAGGCGCCCAGGTCGCGGGGTAAACCCGCTCCTACAGCTGACGTGCCTAGAGCGCTGAGCGTCGTATCAAGCCACTTGGTGAACGGTGCTTCGTAGTCGAGATCGCAGTCGGTGCGGGGCGTGACGCGACTGGCGCCGAGTTTTTCGAGGCGGGCGTCGAAATCTTTTCCGCACTGGCAGAACTGGACGTAGTTGGTGTCCCCGAGGGCACAGACCGAGAAACGGACCGTGGCGAGCGAAGGCGCGCTGCCGTCGCCCAGTGCCGTGTGGAGCGCCTTGGCGGTGTCCGGCGGTTCGCCGTCGCCATACGTGCTCACGATCACGAGCACGTTTTTCTCGGCGGCGAGTTTGGCGGCGTCGGTCTGAGCCATGTCGAGCACGGTGGCGGCGAAGCCGCGCCTGCCGGCTTCCTTCGCGGCTTTTTTGGCGAGACCCTCGGCGGTGCCGGTCTGCGAACCGAAGAGGATCGTCAGCGGCGTCAGCGTCGGGGCGGCGGGTGCGCTGGCCGTCGCGCCCGCGGGACCGCGGGAAAACATGCCGGCGAAAAAGCCGTTCAACCACGCGCGCTGTTCGGGTGAGAAAGGAGCGCTGTCGGGAATGAGGGGAACCGTGTTCATCAGCTCGAAAATTTTTCCTGAAGCTCCTTCACGCTGTGGCGGCGGCACCACTCGACGAAGCTCTCGCCGCGTTTTTTCTGGGCGTGGTAGCCGGTGAGGACTTTTTCCACGAGGCCGTTGACCTCGGCGGCGCGCACGCCCCGGAAAAGTTCGCGGGCGATGCCCTGCTCGTGATCCATGCCGCCGCCGATCACGAGGTGATATCCCTCGGCGCCATCGGCGAGCTTCACCCCGATGAAACCCAAGTCGCCGCAGTAATGCTGCGCGCAGGAATGGGGACAACCCGTGAAGTGAATGTTGACCGGCGAGTCGATCGTCACGCGGCCGCTGAGATGCTTCATCAGCGCGACGGCGTGGCCCTTCGTGTCGGCGGAGGAATATTTGCAGCCCTTGTTCCCGGTGCAGGCGATGATCCCCCCGGCAGCGGCGGACGCCTCGTGAAAGAAACCATGGCGGGCCGCGGCGCGTTTCACGGTCTCGACGAACGCGTCCGGAATGTGTGGCACGATCACGCTCTGCCAGACGGTGAGCCGGATTTCGCCCTTGCCGTAGTTTGTCGCGAGATCGGCGAGCGCGTGCATCTGCCGGGAGCTCATGCGGCCGACGGGCGCGCCGAGGCCGATCGAGTTGAGTCCCCGCTGCGACTGGCGCGCGGCGCCGAGCCAGCCGTGTTTCACGACCGGGCGGCGCGGTTCGCAGGCGCCGAGAGGCAGCCGGCCGAGGGGGAACGCGAGTTTCTTCTGCGTCTCCCCGATGAATTTTTCCACGCCCCATTTTTCGAGGAGATATTTCAGGCGGGCTTTTTTCCGGTCGGTGCGGTCGCCGTTTTCGGCATAGACCCGCAGCATGGCGGCGGAAACCGCGACCGCTTCGGAGGGCTTGATGAGCAGGCCGGTGTCGCGCGCGAAATCCTTGTGTCCGGTGATGCCGCCGAGCTGCACGCGGAAGTAGATGCCCGGCTCCGGCCGGTCACCGGTTGAAAGTTGAGAGTTGAAAGTTGAAAGCGTGTCTTTGGTCACGCGGCAGGCGAAGAAGCCGATGTCATTCGTGTCGGCCGCCGCGCTGATGCTCCCGCCATTGTCGAAGGCGATGTTGAATTTCCGCGGGAGGCCGTAGAGATCGCGGTGGTTGAGGATGTAGTGATGAATCCCCTTCGCGTGGGGACGGACATCGAGCAGCTCGTCCGGATCGAATCCGCTGTTGGGTGAGGCGGTGACATTCCGGACGTTGTCGATGCCGGCGCCGCGGGAAGTGAGCCCAAGCTCCTGCACGCGCGTGAGCACGTTGATGAGATCGCGGGGCTTGAACTCGCGGATCTGCAGATTCCCGCGCGTGGTGATGTGGGCGCAGCCGCCGCCGAGATCATGTGCGAGGTCGGCGAGGCCGCGGAGCTGGACGGCGGTCATCTCGCAGGCCGGAATCCGCAGGCGAAGCATGAAACTGTCCTGGGCCGGAGCGACGTAGAAGAGTCCGAATGCCTTGAAACGATAAGTGTTCTCGGCGTCGGGAAATTTATTTTCGTCGGCGTGCTTTAGCAGCCGCTCCCAGGCGTCGAGGGGGTTTTCGTCGTATTTCCAGCGCTCCTCTTTGCAAAGATCGCTGAGAGGAGTTCCAAAAACGGCATCTTCAGGAGGCGGCGCCGCGAGATTCTGGGCTCCGCTTCCTGCAGCTCCCGCGGTGCCCGTGAGTTGCCCATTGGCTGTCACGCCCACGAACACCCCGCTCGCGCTCACCCCGGCCATGAAGCCGGCAAGGTACTCCTTTTGCTGGGGAGAAAAGGGCTGCGGAGGTGGCGGGGAAGGGAGCGTGATCGGCTCGGATGGCACGCCCCTTGTTAGCAGCCAAGGTGCCACCAGACCGGGGATAGCGGATGAGCACCGTGAATTATTTTAGGACTGACGATGAATCAGAATAATGACTACCTGCCGGCGAGCCGGTAAATCAGCCAAAGGTTCAACACGAGCAGACCGCCCGACAGAACCTTGTAGAACAGCACGGGGTTGCGCTCCAAGAGGGGAGCGCCTTTTCGGTGGTGGGAGGCGACGCTGTCGGGGTGGGTAAGGTCGAAGGCGAATTCCGAGAAATTCTGGTAGCGCCTTTCCGGGGACGGTTCGAGGGCGCGAAGCAGAATCGACTCGAGCCAGAGGGGGACGGCGGGGTTGAGCCGGCTGGGCCGGCGCGGAGTGGTGTCGAAGCGTGGCGTCTGAAACCGCTCAATCTCGCCATACGGGTAACTTTGACTGAGCGCTTCGTACAGGGTGACCCCGATGGCGAAAATTTCCGTGCGTTCCGAGAGCGCCCCGCCGCGGAAACGCTCCGGGGCGAGGTAGCTGGGGGTGCCGGCGCGCGAGGTGACGGAAAACAATTCCGCGGCGCTTCCGAGATCGAGGAGGCGAAATTGCGTGGCGCCCGCCGCGTCGCGCAGCACGAGGATGTTTTCCGGCTTGATGTCACCGTGCGCGAGATCGTGTTGCACCAAAAACTGGCTGGTGCGCAGGAGGAACGCGGCGAGTTCGCAGGCGTGCTCGACGGAAAGCCGGCCGGTCTTCAGCACCGTTCGCAGGGTGGGCGTGTCGATGAACTCCATCGCATAGCAGCGGAGAACTCCACCCGACGCCGGCATCCAGGCCCGCACGAGGTCGGGGGAAGTGAGTCGCGTGGCATTCCACGCCTCGCGAACGAAGGCATCGCGCAGCGTTTCGCTGTCGGCGGCCTCGAGGGAGGGGAACTTGAGCACGACCTTCGTCTCGGCGGCATCCGACGCGAGCCAGACCCGCGCGGTGTTGGCAAGGGCGCGGATCAGCCGGTGTCCGTCGATCCGATCGCCTGCCCGCAACACGCCCGGAACCTCGAGGCGTTGGGCGACGGCGCCGGCCGGCCGGCCGCGTTCGGCGATGTCGACGACGATCGCGCTGACGTCGTCGCGCAGCTCGAGATTTTCCTCGGTGGCGGCAAAGGCCTCGCCGACAAAAACGCGCGCCAGCGCCCGGCGGGCCAGGAGTTCGGCGATGCGGGTTTCGGGCAGCGCGGCGGTGATTCCATCGGAGCAGAGCAGGACGAGATCGCCGTCGGCGACATCGAGTTCGAAGAAATGCGGCTCGACCTCCGGTTCGAGTCCGAGTCCCCGCGTGAGCACGTGATCGAGACCGGGCTGGGTGAGGGTGTGGGCGACCGACAGGCGTTGCAGCCGGCCCTGCCGCAGATGGAAAACCGGAGAGTCGCCCACGTTGCAGCCGTACAGCCGGCCGCCCTCGATCACGATCGCGCTGACGGTGCAGGTGAGTTCCGGCGAGCCGTGACGCTCGATGGATTCCTGATGGAGCTGGCGGTTTACCTGGGCCGTGAATTCGGCGAGGGCGCGTCGCGCGCTCCAGGTGCGTGGGCGCGAGAGGCAATGATCGGCGAGCGTTTCCACGACACGATGCGCGGCGGTGCCGCCTTCGCGACTCGAGCCGACGCCATCGGCCAGCACGGCGATGATGGCTTCACCGCGCTCGCGGATGAGCCAGGCGTCGTCGCAGATTGCCCCGACCCGGCGGGGTAGCGCGTGGCCGGAAGAGTGGACCTTCATGGACCGATGGTCGCGCGCATGGGAAACGCGGGCGAGTGGGATCTAAGCTAGATGCGAGCGGCGGCGACGGCGCCCCACGTCGTGCGCCACCGGGTTTTCACGAGCTTGAGTCCCACCAAGGCGATGCCGCACAGGCCGGCGAAAAAGAGAATGCCCGTCACGTAGCTGCCCGAATGCTGTTTCGAGGCGCCGAACAGCATTCCGAGCAGAAAGCCGCCGACTCCGCCGCCGCAGCCCACAAGGCCCGTCATGACGCTGATGTCCTTCGCGAAGCGCTGCGGGAGCAACTGGAAGACGGAACCGTTGCACATCCCGAAAGCGCCGGACGCCACGAAGAACGCCGCGCCGCACAACCAGAGATTTTGAAACAGCGCGGCGAAGACCAAGGCCACGCCCGCGACCGAATAGAAAATACTCAGTGCGCGAATCCCGCCCAGCCGGTCGGCCAGCGCGCCGCCGAACGGACGGCCGAGCGCGCCGACCAGGGTGCAGAACGCGGCGAACTCCCCGGCCTGAACCGGCTTCAGGCCGAACTCATCCTTGAAGTAGATCGCGAATGCCGTCGCGAGCCCCACGAACCCGCCGAAGCTGATCGTGTAGAAAAAACAGAACCAGTGCGCATCGCGCTGACCGAGAAGCTGGGCGTAGTCGGAAAGTTTTTTCTGTTTAAATTCGCCCGGCGGCTCCTTGGAGAAAATCGCGTAGAGCACAAAGGCGATCGCGAGCGGAATGAGCGCCGCGCCGAAGACTGACTGCCAGCCCCACGCGGCGGCGATGCGCGGCGCGACGAGGTGATCGATCACCACGCCGACGTTGCCGGCGCCCGCGAGCCCCAGCACGACGCCCTGCATGTGGGGCGGATACCACCGGCCGGATTGCGGAAGGGCGACGGCGAAACTTGCGCCGGCCAGTCCCAGCACGACGCCCAGCGCGAGCGCCTCGTTGAGCGTTGAGATTCCTGCTTTCCACGCGATCGCGAGCCCCGCCATGACCACGAGCTGGGCGAGGATCCCGGTGGTTTTGGTTCCGATGCGATCGACCAGCAGACTGAGCGCGATGCGCAACACGGCGCCGGAAAGGATCGGCGTCGAGACCATCAGGAATTTTTCCTGCGCAGACAGGCCAAGCGACGGGGCGATGAGCGCGCCCAGGGCGCCGAGCATCGTCCAGACCATGAAGCTGACGTCGAAATAGAGAAACGCCGTCGCGAGCGTTGGCCAGTGGCCTGATTTTTTGAATTGAGCGAGATTCATCCGTGAGCCCGCCTGAATTAGCAGCGTTCACGCCAAGCCTCGAATGAGGCCGATGAATTGTTTTACGACTTTGAATGAGCCGATCTCATTCGCGGACATAAAAAACGCGCCGACCCGAGGGCCGGCGCGTTGAAGGAATGCGGGCGGTTACAGGCTCACGGTCAATTGGACGTAGCAGTAGTTCGCGTCCTTCGAACCCACCGCGCTGAGCGATTGTTTGATGTATTTGCCGCGGAGGTAGCGGCTCACCCCGATTTCGATCTGGGTGGAGGGGACGACGTGCCAGCTTCCGATCAGGTCGATCTCGGTGCCGAGGGCTTTGTCGTAGCTGGGGTTGATGCGATAACCTCCGCCGCTTCCGACGGCCGCACCGGTGAAATTGCGGGGGACGCCGGCAACGTTGTACCAAAAGTCGCTCGTGCGATCGAGGGTTTGGAAGTGAACCTCCGCCGCGATGCCGAAGTTTGCCTTCGGTTTTATGGAAAAAGTGAAGCGAAGGTCGTGGAGATTCTGCAGGCTGTTCAAATCCATGTAGCCGTAGTGAAGGTGAGTCGTGGCGAAGAGATTTTGGAACGTGCCGCTGTTAAGGTCAGCGGAGTTCTTGTCGCCCGACGCGTAGCTGTAGAGCACGCCGAGGCGCGGCTGCCAGGTGTGTTCCGTCCAGGTATGTCCGCCCTGCGCCACGACCGAGTAGGCGCGATGGTCGAGGCGCGGAGCGGCGAGTGCGGCCGCCACGGTCGTCGCGGGAAACACGGCGGTGCGGTTGCCGAATTGATACATGAGCTCCACGCCATAGTCCCACGCCCCGTAGGAGAGCGGTTTCGATTTCAACCGGAGGCCCGCCGTGTAGAGATCCTGGGGCGCGGTGAAGCGGAAAGGCGCGGCGACCCCGCTCCAATCATCGGTGACAATCCCGCGGGAAACATTCCGGGCGTAGAAAAACGCCTCGACGATGTCCTTCGAGGAGATCGTCGGAAAGTTGAAGTACGCTCCCGAGAAACGATCCTGCGAGTTCGATTTGTTGAGGTTCTGGTGGTCGTTGTAGACGAGGCCGCCGGTGAAGACGTCGACGCCGAAGACCGGATTCTGCCAGCGGACTTTCGCGGCGTCGAAGGTGCGGGCGTTGTTGTTCCAGCGGAGATGACCCAGCAGGCGTTGGTCGCCGTAGACCAGTTCCTGGCGTCCGATTTTCAGCGAGACAGGAAACTCCTTGTGGTTGCCGAGGAAGACGAAGGCCTGGTGGATGTCGATCGGGCCGTCGCGTTCCGCGAGTCCCTTGCCCGCGCCCGCGGCGGCGAAGCGTTCGTCATCGATCGAATAACTCGAGCGGCCTTCGATCGTGCCGCTGAACATTTTCCCGGTGTAGGCCGCGCGCGGCATCACGCGGGTGAGCGTGTAGGAGTTGTTGTTGTCGTCGACGAGCCGCTGGGAGAAATCCCAGTTGGAACCCGCGTCGGTGAAACCGGCGTCGTCCTTGATTTCCTGGCGGACGCGCACGTTCACGCCGATGTCCCAGGCGCTGAGGTAGACGTCGTTGGAGCGGAGCCGCTCGTTGACATAGCCGGGGAACGGGCGCGCCGGCGCGGACGGCACGTATTGGGCGCGCGCCGCGAGCGGCAGGGCGGCGAGTGCGGCGAATAACGCGAAGCGGAACAGTGTTTTCATGGGCGTGGATGGTGTGGTGTCGTTGGTAAGCGGGAGGAAACTCAGGCGGGGGTCAGCGCACGGAGAAAGCGATTGAGGCCGGAACCCGATTTTGCGCCGGGATTCGAGGGGTGGCCTTTGCGGGTGGGCGGCGTGCCGGCGGCGGCGGAACGCACGGGGCGGTGGTGCGAGCGTTCCTCGAGGAAACCGATCAGTTCTTCGCGCAGGCGGTAGTATTCCGGATCCTCGAGCAGCTGTTTGCGGGAACGCGGGCGGGGAAATTTCACCTCGAGGATTTCGCCGACGGTGGCGGCCGGTCCATTCGTCATCATGACCACGCGGTCGGAAAGGAAGAGCGCCTCGTCGACGTCGTGCGTTACCATCAGCGCGGTCTTCTGGTCTTTCTGCCAGAGGTCGATGAGCACTTCCTGGAGTTCGACCCGCGTGAGCGAGTCGAGCATGCCGAACGGCTCGTCGAGCAGCAGCATCTTCGGCGAGAGGGCAAACGCCCGCGCGATGCCGCAGCGCTGGCGCATGCCCTGCGAAAGCTCGGCGGGTTTCTTGTTCATCGCGTCGGCGAGACCGACGACGGTGAGATAATATTCCGCGATCTGCCGGCGTTCGTCGGCCGCGGCGGTGTAGTAAACCTGGTCGACGCCCAGCAGGACGTTTTCGAGCGCGGTCAGCCACGGCAGCAGGCAGGGGGCTTGAAACACGACGCCCCGGTCCGGCCCGGCGCCGACGACCTCCTTGCCGGCGAGAATCACGCCGCCGCTCGTGATCTCGGTGAGCCCCGCGACCATCGAGAGGACGGTGGATTTTCCGCAGCCGGAGTGGCCGATCAAGGTGATGAATTCGCCCTTGCGGATGCGGAGGTCGAAGTTCTCCACGATGACCGAGGGACCTTTCGGCGTGTCGTAGATTTTTCCGAGCTGGGAGATTTCGAGAAAGGCGGACATGGAAATTTTCGGTTTTGGATTCCGGGTTTCGATTCGGGAATGCCGTTAGCTGCTGACGCTGATCGCTTCCTTTTTCATTTCGTGCAGGCGGAGCGGGCGCGTGCGGGTGGTGCGCGGGAGATCGAGGTCCTCCGGCATGATGTCGGGAAGAATGAGCTTCTTCGTCACGGTCGACCGGCGGCGTTCACCGTAGCCGAGGAGCTGGTTGATGATGTAGCTCCGCAGGCGCTTGAACTCGGGATCGTGGTTGAGGGCCTTGCGTTCGCGCGGACGGGCGAGCGTTACCGTGACGGATGGTCCGAGGGTGGCGCCGGGGCCCGGGGTGAGTGGAATCACGCGGTCCGCGAGGAGGAGGGCCTCGTCGACGTCGTTCGTGATCATCACGACGGTTTTTTTGTCCTTCTCCCAGATCCGCTCGAACTCGTCCTGCAGCGTTGCCCGCGTCAGGGCGTCGAGCGCGGAGAGCGGTTCGTCGAGGAGGAGAATCTGCGGATCCATCGCGAGGGCGCGGGCGACGGAGACGCGCTGCCGCATGCCACCGGAGAGCTCGCGCGGAACCTTGTCGCGCGCGGGGGTGAGGTTCACCGTGGCGATCGCGGTTTCGACGAGCTGGCGTTTTTTCTCCGGCGAGTGGTTGGGGAAAACCTGGTCGACGGCGAGCGCGATGTTTTCGAACACGGTGAGCCAGGGAAGCAGCGAGTAGTTTTGAAACACGACACCGCGGTCGGGCCCGGGCGCGGTGATTTCGAGATCGTTCAGCTTCACCGTGCCGGAGTCGGGCCGGGTGAGGCCGGCGATGAGCGACATGAGCGTCGTCTTGCCGGATCCGGAATAGCCGACGATCGCGACGAATTCGCCGCGCTCCAGGCTGAGATTCACGCCCTGCAGCACCGGCGGACCGCCGAAACCCTTGGAAACGTTGTTGAGTTCAAGAAAGGCCATCGTGGATGAGTATGGGCGGTTTTCGCGGGAGTGCCTTGATCTGGATCAAACCGATTTGAAGCGGCGCTCGAGGACGCTCATCAGGCGGTCGAGCGAGAAGCCGACGAGGCCGATGACGATGATCGAGAAAATGATGTGCTCGTAGATTGCGGCGTTGTACTCCTGCCAGAGGAAACCGCCCGCGCCGGGGCGGCCGGTGAGCATCTCGGCGGCGACGATCGCCAGCCACGCGATGCCGAGGCTGAGGCGGTAGCCCGTGAACATGTAGGGCAGCGTCGCGGGAATCAGGATCTTCGTGAGCGTCTTCCAGCGCGAGAGCTTCAGCACGCGGCCGACGTTGAGGAAATCCTGCGGCACGGCGCGCACGCCGACCGCGGTATTGAGGACGGTGGGCCACATCGCGCACATCGCGATGGTGAAGAGCGAGGCCATCGTCCCGGTTTCCTTCCCGAAACTCATGAAGAGCACGTAGCCGAGCGGCAGCCAGGCGAGCGGGGAAACCGGACGCAGGATCTGGATGATCGGGTCGAAGGTTTTCGTGAACGTCTTCGAGAGCCCGAGGAAAAACCCGACCGGCGTGCCAATGAGGAGCGCGATCGCGTAACCCTTCGCGACCAGGATCAGCGAATACCACGTGAAGCGCAGGATGCCCTGGTCCATCTCGCCGCGTTTGGCGAACGGCTCGACGAGATAGGGTTTGCTGGACTCCCAGGTTTTCAGAGGCGAGGGGAGTTCCGGCGCCCAGGTTGCGCTGGAGACGGCCCAGACGAGGATGACGACGCCGAAGCCCAGGAAAGGGAGCAGCAGCCAGTCGAGTTTGAATTTTTTCATGAGAGGGAGCGCTGGAGATTTTCGACGCGGGTGCTGGCGGCGGAAGCGAAGGCGATGGAGAACGAGAGGAGCGGGGAGAGGATGCTTTTCGCCACGACGGCGGCATCGACTTGATGCCGCAGCCAGTGGTCGCCTTGGTTCACGCCGACCTGAATGAGGCCGACGACGAGCCCGAGCTTGGCGGCGCGCCGCCAAACGCCGCCCTCGAGGCAGGCGCGCCAGTAAAGGCTCCGGGCATTCGTGTCGGCACTCATCAGGTCGCGTGGGTTCAGCCCTTGAGGTATTTCACCGCGAAGCTCTTCGCATAGCCTTCCGGGTCGGCGGGATTGAAAGGCACGCCGTCGAAGAGCGTTTCGGTCGAGGTGTCGGCGCCGCCGTGGGCGTAGCCGATCTCCTTCATCGCTTCCTCGTAGAGATCGGTGCGCATCACTTTTTTCGCGATGCCGTCGTAGTCGGGCGCGCCGGTCACCATGCCCCAGCGGCGGAACTGCGAGAGGAACCAGGCGGCGTATTTCGGCTGCGGGTAGTTGCAGTTCCGTTTGCTGAAATGCATGTAGAGCTCGTCCTTCACCTTCCGGCCATCGCCGTAGTCGAGATCGCCGAGGAGGCGGCCGAGGATGGTTTTCGGATCGCAGTTAATATACGTCGCCTTGGAGACGAGATCGCACTGCTCGGGGCGGTTGCCGAGGTCGTCGAGCCACACGCTGGCCTCGTGCAGGGCCTTCAGCGTTGCCTTCACGGTCTTCGGATTCTTCAGCGCGAAGTCCTCGGTGAACGCGCAGACTTTTTCCGGATGATCTTTCCAGATGTCCTGCGTGGTCACGGCGGTGTAGCCGATGCCGTCGGCGATCGAGCGGGCGCCCCACGGTTCCCCCACGCAGAAGCCGTCCATTTTTCCGATCTTCATGTTCGCGACCATCTGCGCGGGCGGAACGGTGATGAGCGTGACGTCGGCGCTTTCCCCGTTCGGACCGCCCGGATGAATGCCGCCCGCGGCGAGAAAGTAGCGCGTCCACATCGCGTGGGTGCCGGGGGGGAACGTGATCGCGAACGTGAGGGGTTCGCCGAGTTTCTTCGCCTGGTCGACGAAGGGCTTCAGCGCCTTCGGGTCGCTGCCGACCTTGCCCTTCCACTCCGTCTTGAGGGTGATCGCCTGGCCGTTGCGATTCATGATCCACGGAATCACCATTGGTTTCTTCGGCGAGCCGGCGAGACCCATGGTGGAGGCGAGCGGCATGCCGAGAAGCATGTGGGTGGCCTGGATGGAGCCGGAGGAAAGATTGTCGCGGATCGCGGCCCAGTTCGCGCCCTTCGTGACTTTCGAATTGATGCCGTACTTTTTGAACAGGCCCTTTTCGTGTGCGATGACGATGGGCGAGCAATCGGTCAGCGCGATCATGCCGAAATTCATGTCGGGCGCCTCGGGTGCATCCGACGCGGAGCCCGCCGTGGCCGCCCAGGTCCGGGTCCCGAGCGCGGACCAGAGCGCGGCGGCGCCGACGCCGGCGGCGGCGCGCGTCAAAAACTGGCGGCGGCCGACGGGGTCGGTGCCCGGATTGGGCGACGTGATCGGAGAGGATTCAGGATGGGAGGAGTTCATTGGTGTGTTGTTGGTGGAGAGCGGAACGAAGGAGGTCGTCGCGGAAGAGCTGGGCGGGCACCGTGGCGGCCGTGCTTTCGGGCACGAGTCCCGCGGCAATCAGCTCGCGTTGCAGCGCGGCGCCTTTTTCGGCCGTGGGAAAATTGGCGCCGCCGCGGTGGAAAATATGGAAGTCGGGCACGTTCTCGACGCGCCCATGCCCGCAGTCGAAACGCCCGAGGAGCGCCGCGGCGGCGACCCGTGCCGGCACATTAAGATAGCGGGCGGCGGAGAGCATCTCGGCGAGCCGCTCGCGGTTCTGGGGTTCGTCGCACCACGCGGCGGCTTCGTGGAGCGCGACGAGGAGCCGTGCGTAGTCCGCGGCGCGGGTGTCGGCGAAACGCTGCGTGACCATCAAAATTTTTTCGATGTGCCCGGGCGCATGGGCCGAACTCCACATGGGGCACCAACCGGCGCCCGCGCGGACGGCGAGGGAGTTCCACGGATCACCGACACAGTAACCATCGATTGTGCCCGCGGTCAGGTTCCGGAACATCTGCGCTGGCGGAACGATGACGATGCGCACATCGCGATCCGGATCGATGTTCGCCCGGCGCAGCCAATCACGGAGGAGAAGATGATGGGAGGAAAACGGAAAAACCACGCCGAGGGTGATGCGCTTCTCGCCATGGCGTGAACGCACCGTCTCGCGCAGCGAGGCGCCGTCGCGCACGCCTGCAGTATAGAGACGTTCGGAAAGCGTGATGGCGTTGCCGTGGAGATTGAGGACGAACGACGTCAGGACGGGGCAGGGCGCCGAGCCGATGCCGAGCTGTACATCCCAGAGCATCGGCGCCGGGGCGTGCACGGCGTCGAGTTCACCATAGACGAGTTTTTCGCGGATCGTGGCCCAGCCCACCTGGCGGGTGAGTTCGACGTTGAGACCGTGGCGGGAGAACAGGCCCAGTTCGTGGGCAACAATCAGCGGCGCAACGTCGGTCAGGGGAAGGAAACCCACGCGTACGGGACGACCGCGGTGCGCGGTGTCGGGAGCGTTGGTTGAAAGGAGCGGCATGCTTTAGGTAGCGGCTGTTTAGCCGCCGCTATGCCAGCGCGCCGTGGTGGCCCGATTACTGCTGATCTAACATTTCATCAAAACGATGAAAGCACCTCATCCATGAAGTCCGCCCTGGACAGCCGGCAACTGCTCGCCTTCTCCGCTTTGGCGCGGCGCGCCAGCTTCACGCTGGCTGCGAAGGATCTCTTTCTCACGCAGTCGGCCGTGAGCCACGCCATCAAGGCGCTGGAGGAGGAAGTGGGGTGCCGTCTGGTCGATCGGGCGGGAAAACGCGTCCTGCTCACGCAGGCGGGCGAGCAATTCCTCCGCCACACGGAAAAAATCCTGGGCGAGATGGAAGCCGCGCGCACCGGTCTCGACACCCTCTCCAACTGGGGGCACGGGCGGCTGCGTCTCGGCGCCAGCACGACCGCGTGCCAGTATATTCTGCCGACGGTGTTGCGTGAGTTTAAGCAGAGCTTTCCGAAATGCGTCCTGCGCATCGAGCCCGGCGACCACACGCGGCAGATGGAACTCCTGCGCGGCAACCATCTCGACCTTGCGCTCATGCTCGAGCCTTCCGGGCAGCCGGACATCAATTTCGTCCCGCTGTTTCAGGACGAGTTGCGCTTCGTGGTGGCGCCGCTGCATCCGTGGGCCCGCGCCGGGCGCGTCCCGCGCGATGCGATCTCCGGCGAGACCCTCATTCTCTACAACAAAACCAGCTACACCTTCCGCCTGGTGAGCGAATATTTCCGCGAGGAAAAAATCCTCCTGAGCAATTTCATCGAGCTCGGGAGCATGGAGGCGATTAAAGAGCTGGTAAAAATCGGCCTCGGCGCGGGTGTGCTCGCGCCGTGGATTGCCCGCGCGGAACTCGAAAGCGGCGCCCTGGTTTCGCTGCCGCTCGGCACACGAAAATTGCGCCGCCACTGGGGCGTCGCGCACTTGAAAGGGCGCCGTCTCGCTCTGGCGGAGGAAACTTTTGTGGGACTCTGCGAATCGGTGACGGAAATTCTTGGACTGAAATCTCCGCGCGCGGTTGCGTGACGGGAACTTACGCTCGCGGGATGTTACGATACGCAAAACCCGCCAAATCTTTCATCGACAAACCGGCGATGACGGGTTCGTTTGTGCACACGAAATCCACACCGATGGAAAAACTGCGCGGGGCGGTTGCCCCAAATTCGCGGATTAGGGTCGAGGCCAAGGTGAAGACGTTTGTGTTGGACACGAACGTCCTGCTTCACGACCCACAATCCATCTTCAAATTCGAGGACAACAACCTCGCCATACCCGTGGAGGTGCTGGAGGAGCTTGACGCGATCAAGACCGAGCAATCCACCGAGCGGGGGCGGAATGCGCGGCGCGTCCATCGGATCCTGCAGGAGCTTTTGCCGGATTCCCGCTCGATGCACGAGGGCGTGGAGCTCTCCACGGGCGGCACGCTTTCGATCATCATCAATCCGTATCTGGTGGATCCGGCGCGCAGTTCCCCCGCGATGGACCGGCTCCGCGCAATTCTGCCGGACCTTTCGAAGAAGGATAACCGCATCATCGCCGCGGCGCTCTTCGTGCAGGAACAGTATCCGCCGCCCACGATTCTCGTGACGAAGGATGTCAACGTGCAGCTCAAGGCGCGCGCCGTCGGTCTCGAGTCCGAGGATTACCTCAATGACAAAGTTCCCGAGAGCGTGGACGAGGCCAGCTATCGCGAAATCTCCGTCAACATCTACGAGCTGCAGCGTTTCGCGTCCGAGGGCGAATTCGACATCGGCGACGAAGTCTCGAAAACCCTCTACCTGAACGAATACGTGCTGCTGCGCTCGGACGAAGGGAAGACGATGCCGGCGCGTTACTACGGCGACGGCTTTGTTCGCCGCCTCAAGCTGCCCGATTTCATCAAGGCGCCCGGTGGCATTCCGATTCGCGGACGCAATCTCGAGCAGCAGTTCTTCATGGATGCCCTGCTCGACGACAGCATCCATCTGCTCACCTGCTTCGGCAAGGCCGGCACCGGCAAGACGCTCCTGTCGATCGCCTGCGCGCTGCACCAGACGCACGACGATCAATCACGCTACGATGGCGTTTCGATTTCGCGTCCGGTCATCGCACTGGGCAAGGACATCGGTTTTCTTCCCGGCACGCTCGAGGAGAAGATGAAGCCCTGGCTGCAGCCGTACTACGACGCGCTCGAGGTGCTCATCCCGTCGAAGCCGCCGAAGGAGCCGCAGTTCGCTGCGAAAAAAGTCTCGAAGAAAAAACACGGGAAACACGACGACCGCTTCAGTTCCGCCCTGTCGGCTCCGCAGCCGAGCCACGTCAGCCACCACGGCGGTCACGGCAGCAACGTCGTCGCAAAGCCCTACGAGCGCCTGCTCAAGAGCGGGCTCGTCGAGATCGAGGCGCTCGCGTTTATCCGCGGCCGTTCCATCGCTCGGCGTTTCTTCATCCTCGATGAAGCCCAGCAATTGACGCCGCATGAGGTGAAGACGGTGATCACCCGCATTTCCGAGGGCTCGAAGATCGTGCTCATCGGCGATCCGGCGCAGATCGACAATCCGTACGTCGACGCGCGCAGCAACGGACTCGTCTATTGCTTCAACCGCATGAAGGGCCAGGCGATCTCCGCTCACGTGAAGCTCACGAAGGGCGAACGCTCGAGGCTGGCCGAACTCGCCGCGGACCTACTTTGAGTCGCCGTTCCGCTTGATCCCACCGCTCAAACCAGCGGGAGGATCTCGCGCAAATTTCTGATCGTGTGGTGCTGGCCCCAGGCCGGCGCCAGACTCCCGCTGCGGTCAATCAACACGGCGGTCGCGCCCGCCGCCCGGGCGCCCGCGATATCCTTCTCCTCGTTTCCGACGAACCACAGCTCCTCCGGTTTCACCCCGAGCGCGACGGCCAGCGAATGAAAACCCGCCACCTCCGGTTTGCGCCAGCCCACGTCGCGCGACGTGAGCAACACGTCGACGAGCCGGTCCAGTTTTGCGCCGGCCAGATCGCGCTGCACGAATGTCCGCGGCATGCCGTAGGGCACGTCGGTCAGGACGCCGACGCGCACGTCGCGGGTCCGCAGTCCGGCCAGTGTCCCGGGTGATTCCGGGTAGGCCGCCATGCGCTGCTGGAAAAATCCGAAGAAGGCTTCCGCCGCCTGCTCCAGGGAGTCGGCGGCCGGCCGACGCCACGCCGCAAAAATTTCCTCGAAGATTTTCCCGCAGGACACCTCGTTGCGCCGGGGATTTCTTCTCGTGTTGTAAAGCGAGAGAACGCGCGCGCCTTCCGACAAATCGGCCGGCGTCAGCTGGGCTCCGATCTTTTTTCCGACGGCGCGCAGGGCGTCTGAATAGTGGGCGGTCCAATCCAGCGGCGTTTCCGCGTAGGTCAGCAGCGTCTCACCCAGGTCGAAGCCAATGGCCGCGACGGGCATCGCGACTCAGGCTCCCACGGAGCGTTTTCCGAGCAGACTCGGTTCACCGGCGCGGCGCGCGGCGGTTTCCATCGCAAACGCGAACAAGCCGGTGAAGAGGAGATCGCTGACGAGCGTGTTGCGGAAAAACAGCAGGGTGGGCGGAAATTCCGGGTGCCCCACGGTCATCGCCTGCCACCAGCCGGCGGCGTTGTGGGCGTAGGTGATGTCGCCGAGCCACGAGGCCGTGTTGGTGACCAGGTAGAAAAAAAACGCGCCGCCGAGTGCACCGCTGAAAAGATTCAGCCAGCTGCGGCGGCGGGCGACCATCGCCCCCAAGCCGAGCGCGGCGATGAAACACAACGCGCGAATCACCGGACCGGTGAAGGTCCAGTCGTAGTTGAAAGTCGTCGCGTAGTAGCGGTCGAGGTAGAGGTCGGAAAGCGTGAGCGCCGCGAAGGGAACGAGCCAGAGTCGCTTGTTGCGGAAATAAACCGCGCCGCAAAATGCGAGCGCCATCAGCGGCGAAAAATTCACGAGCACCGGAAAATGCGCGGCGGCGATGCGCCAGACGACGGTCAGGACAATGAGAGCGAGAGCAATCGGCATGGGGAAACCTCTAGAGAGATTGACCGGCTTGGACAGGAATTTTTTCCGTCATGCCTGTTCCGCTTCCCGGGCCATGAGCCAAAGGAGGTCGGACAGACGGTTGACGAATTGAAGCAGCAGCGGCCGGACCTTCCGGCCGTGGGCCGGCAGCGCAGAGAGCCGGCGTTCGGCGCGCCGCGCTGTCACCCGCGCAAGATCGAGCGCGGCGGCGCGCGCGTTGGCGCCGGGGGTGGCCCAGCCTTCGAAAATCAATCCGCGCAATTCCAAGGCGGCGACGGCCTCGTCGAGCCGCGCGAGATCGGTTGCGGAAACCTTGGCGAACTTCGACGCCGCGTAGCGCGGCGCGTCGGCCTCGGCGCAGGCGAGCTCCCCCATGAGGGCGACCAGCGTCTGCTGCACCGCGAGAATCAATTCGAGCTTCGCCGTTTCGGTGGACGCGAGGTGCGGACGCACCGCGCCAAGCGCGACGTTGAGCTCATCGAACACCCCGACGGCTTCGATCTGCGGATGATCCTTCGACACGCGCTGCCCGAAAAGCAGGCTCGTGGTTCCGTCGTCGCCGGTGCGCGTCGCAATGGAGGGCATGGACGAAACGCGTGCGGATGCGGACGGCTCAGGCGATCTTGCGCGCGGCGAGTTGCGCGCGGAGGCAGAGTTCGGCGGCTTTGAAGGCGTGCTCCTGGGTCATCGCGTTCTCGGTGCGGTTCAGGCAGTCGAGGATCAGCCGGCCGAAAAACGGGAAGCCGACTTTGCCGGCGACGTTCAGATGCTGTTCGCCTTTTTCGTCGACGAGGTAGACGTGGTCTCCGGTTTTTTCGCGGCCGATGTCCACGTATTTCCGCAGCTCGATCGTGCCCTTCGTGCCCATGATGATCGTGCGGCCGTCGCCCCACGTGCTTAGTCCGTCGGGCGTGAACCAGTCCACGCGAATGTAATTCGACGTGCCGTTGTTGCCGAGGAGCGAGGCCTCGCCGAAATCCTCGAACTCCGGTTTGTCCTCGTTCGCAAAGTTGGCGACCGCCGCCTGCGTGACCGTCGCGTCGGTGGCTCCGGCAAACGTGAGGAACTGTTCGAACTGGTGGCTGCCGATGTCGCAGAGGATTCCGCCGAATTTCGCTTTTTCAAAAAACCACGCCGGGCGCCCGGCCTTGCCGAGCCGGTGCGGCCCGAGCCCGATGACCTGCAGCACGCGGCCGATGGCGCCCTGCTGGACGAGGTCCGTGGCGAACATCGCCGATTCCACGTGCAGGCGCTCGCTGAAGTAGACGGCGTATTTCCGGCCAGTCCGGGCGACGACCGCTTTCGCGTGGTCGAGCTGAGAGAGGGAGGTGAACGGCGTCTTGTCCGTGAAGTAGTCCTTCCCGGCCTCCATCACGCGGCAGCCGAGCGGGCCGCGATCGCAGGGCACCGCGGCGGCGGCGAGCAACCTGATCTCCTTGTCGGCGAGGATCTCGTCCACGGAGCGCGCGACCTTTGCCTGGGGAAATTTGCCGAGGAACGCCTCGACCTTCTTGGGATCGGGATCGTAGACCCATTTCAGCTCGGCGCCGGCCTCGAGGAGGCCATTGCACTGGCCGTAGATGTGGCCGTGGTCGAGATGGGCGGCGGCAAAAACAAACTCGCCCGGCTTTACGACCGGACTGGGTTTGCCCTGTGGCGCGTAGTTCATGCCGTCGGATTTCTGGCTCATGGAAATTTAACTTTTTGCCGCGGTGCGGGTTTCCTTGGCGAGCGCCTTGATGGACGCGTCGAGTTTCGCGCGCACGGGTTTTTCCATGCGGTCGATGAAGAGGATGCCGTTGAGATGATCCGCCTCGTGCTGGATGCAGCGCGCGAAAAGATCATCGCATTTCAAAAGATGCGGGATGCCATGCGCATCCTGAAATTTCACCGTGATGGCATCGGGCCGCGCGACATCGCCGCGGATCTTCGGGAACGACAGGCAACCCTCCTCGTAGAGATAGTCGTCGGTTCCCGGCTCCGGCGTGATCTCCGGGTTCGCCATCACCATGGGCATGAAGAGATCGAGCGGCGGCTTCGCTCCGTCCAATTCCCATTTGAATGTCTCCTCCGCCTGGCGGAGATCGACGACGCAGAGCTGGATGGCGCGGCCGACTTGCTGGGCCGCCAGCCCGATCCCGCTGGCGCGGTGCATCGTCGCGATCATCTCGCCGGCAAATGACCGAAGCGCTTCATCAAAAACGGCCACCCGCATTCCTTTCTTGCGTAAAATTGGAGAGTTAAAGTGAACAATAGGCAGTGACATTGGTCGGTGGAAACCGCGAGCGTGCGTCGTCCAACCGCGCTCGCAAATCAATACTTCACGATATGTGCGCCCAAGTGAGATCAAAGCTGCAGGCCGGCGCGATCGGTCTGATCGCGGCCGGTATTGTGGTCACCATCGCGTCGTGGTCGTTGCCGGTGAATTTAAAATCCGTCAGTCCGTCGCTGTTGCGCGCGGCCGGGGAGGGGACGTCTTCGCTGGGAGCCTACGGCCGCGATCTCGTCGATTCGGAAAAATTCGGCCCGGCCGCGCTCGTGCTGGCCGCCGCGCGGGCGGTCCACGATCCGCGCGCGCCGGCTCTGGAAGGGGCGTTGAACGACATCGCGGTAAAACAACCGGGCCTGATCGCGTGGGGAGGCTGGGATCCGTTTCTCGATCCGCTGTTTCATCTGCGGCAAACCGAGGGTCGCACAACCAGCACGCCGGTGCTGACTTTTTTCATTCCCGAAAAGGCACGGGAGACATTGCGAAAATATCTGGCGGGCTCCGGCTCGCAAGGCGTGCAGTCGCTGCTCGCGCTGCGCGAACTGACAAACACCGGCCGTTTTGTTCCGGCCTCGCGTCCGGGCGGACAGCCGCTCGACGGGGTGATTCTGCTCACGGCGTTGCTCTATCAAGGGGAACACCTCTCGCGTCCGCTGCAGCTCGAGCTCCGCAGCCTCGCTGAAACCGCGCTCAGGACGAAGGAGCTTGGCGAGCTCGAACCCTTTTTCCTCGATGTGCTCGGGCTCGGCCGCCGGCTGGATTGGACCCAGCTTGCCGAACTGCTGCGTCGCACCGCCAATTTCAAAACGGTCAGCGAGTACGCCCACCTCGCCCGGGTCGCGCCGGACCAGCTGCCTTTGATTTATTCCGCGGCGTTGTTTTCCGATTCGGCGGACCGTGTCGCCTCCTACCTCATCCAATACGGCAAGTCGGGGCTCGAGGACGTGCGGCTCGCCCTCGGTCACGGCCAGGGCGCGGTCAAACAACTTCTCCTCCGGCAGGTGCCGGTCAACCGGATCGCGGCGCCGGCCCTGAACGCCGCGGCGGAGCTCGTGCTGCCGCATCCGCAACTCATGCTCGTGCTCAAATACCTCGGGTATGTTTTGGGCGCGTTTCTGGTTTTGCGGGGCCTGGACCGCACCCTGTCGCTGCCCGCGGACTACGGCATTCCGTCCGAGGGAATCTTTCACGTGAAGAGCGGTGTGCTGGCGGTGCTCTTTGCCGCGATGCTCGTGCTCGCCAGCGAACCTTTCCTCCTGAAGGCCGCGCCTCCCTCCGAATACCAGCTGCGGCTCAGACTCCCTGTCCTCGTCGCCACTCCCGAAGCTTCCGCTCCCGACAATTCGCAACCCACCTCACCCATGGATCTATCAACCATCCTCTCCATTGGATTCTTCGCCGCGCTGCAAATCGCGGTGTATTTCATCTGTCTCCAGAAAATTCGCGAAATCGCGCGCCAGGATCTGCCGCCCCTCACCAAGCTCCGGCTCGCGGAGAACGAGGAGAACCTCTTCGACGCCGGCCTCTACGTCGGCATCGGCGGCACCGCCACCGCGCTGGTGCTGCAGGTCCTCAAGGTCATCGAGCCCAATCTGCTCGCGGCGTATGCCTCGAATCTTTTCGGCATCACCTGCGTGGCGCTGATCAAGATCCGCCATGTGCGGCCGTACAAACGCGAGCTCATCCTCGACAGCCAGGCCGTGACCATCCGCGAAGTTCAGACGCCGGCCCAGGGCACGATCCTGACGCCCGTCAAACGCTAGCACCGCGCCTGTCGCATTCTTCCGTTCCGGATCCGCCTCATTGTTGAAAGGCAGACATGAATAAAACCCTCCTTCTGATCCTCTGCGACTTTCTCCTCCTCAACCTCCTCGCGCTCACCCGCTGGGAGAAAGCGGAGCCGGTGGCCTCGAAACAACCCCCCGTTCCCCAGCTCGAGGCCAATGCCGCCACGAAGGAGCAGGATCTCGTCGAGACCATGCGGCAGTCCCTCGCCGACGAACGCGCCTCCCGCGAACAGGTCAGCGAAAGGCTGGCCGCCGCCGATTCCACGCTGACGGCGCGGGAGCAGGCCCTGGCCGCCCTGCAGGCCGAGCGCAGCAAACTGGCCGAGGACCGCAACGCGCTCGCCACTTCACTCACGGAAACGAAACGCGCCGCCACCGAGCTCACCCAGAGGGTCGCGACCGCCGCGCAGGAGGCGACAATGACGAAGGAGCAGCTCGCGCAGCTTCAGCGTGAGTTGCAGGAGAAGCAGCGCGAACTCGCCGAGCGCCAGGCCGAGGCCGAGCGCCAGAAGCAGGCGCTCGCCGCCCTGGCGCAGCAGCAAGCGGACGCGCGCAAACAGATCGAGGGCCTCACGATGGCCGTCGTCGTCGGCGAACAGGAAAAGAAAAGCCTGCGCGAAACCGCCGAGTCGTTGAAAACGCAGGTCGAGGCCGAGCGCGCCGACCGCATCAAAGTCCAGGAAACCACCACGCAGCTGGCGGCGGGCGTCGGCCAGCTCGCGGAGAAATCCGGCGAGCTCACAAAGGAGATCCGCGAGAACCGGCCGGTGAACGCGAACGTGCTCTTCAACGAATTTCTCGCGAACCGCGTCCAGACGACGATCACCGCCAACCGCCAGGGCTTCATGCGGCAGGTGACGCGCAACGAGGTTGCCCG
Organism: Opitutaceae bacterium; assembly: GCA_036261745.1. GTDB lineage: Bacteria > Verrucomicrobiota > Verrucomicrobiia > Opitutales > Opitutaceae > DATAKE01. The sequence continues at coordinate 60,142 of DATAKE010000130.1, read as the reverse complement.
CACCGTGTTCGTCACGACGGGAAAACAGATCTACGCGCTGCTCCACATCGCCGACACGCCTTTCTCCTATGGCGCGCCCGCGTCCAACTGGGAAAAGATCGACGTGGAATTTTCGCGGCCCGGTTCTCCGCCGAGTCCCGCGTCGGCGATGCATTTTCTCGCCGCCGATCCGCGGATCGTCGCGCTGCCGGTGAGCGAGGCGCAGGTGAGCGCGCTGGGCGGGAAAGTTTATCCGCTGGCGGCCGAGCCGTTTAAATTTCCCGAGGCGGTGCTCGTCAACGGTGGCGGCAAGGGTTACGGCGAAGTCGGCTTCAAGCTCGACGCCTCGCACGCCGGTTTCGTGAAGGTCGACAACCGGATTTTCAAACGGCTCTTCGGCGACTTCGCGCCGAGCCGGGGCGATCTCGTTTTCAGCAAGAGCGGCGAGTTGCTCGGCCTCATGGTCAACAACACCTATTGCGCGGTGATTCGAAACTTCACTCCCGCCGGCACCATCACCACCGGCGACGACGTGAAAGCGCAAAACACCGCCCAGTTGCTCGACGGCCTCGCCGCGCGCTATCGGTCGCTGCCGTTGGACCTGCAGTGAGGCGGGGCTGCTCGCGACAAACTGTAGGAGCGGGTTTACCCCGCGACCGCTTTCGACGTCTCAATCCGTCGCGGGACAAACCCGCTCCTACAGCGAACATCATGCCCCCACCGGGTCGGGGAGGTAGCGCGCGGCTTCCGGCGATCCGGCGGATTTTTCAAAGCGCACGGACACCTTCAATTCCTTGAATTGTTTGGCCAGGCCGAAGTAGTAGCCGGAGACGGGCATCACGCCGCGCGGATGATTGCTGACGCCGGTGACGACGTGCTTCTCATCCGTTTCCTCCCCGAGACTGGGATCGAATCCGCGCCAGCCTTCGCCCGGCAGATAAACTTCCGTCCAGGCATGGGTTGACGCGACGCCGAGTTCGGACGCGGTGCAGTCGAGATAGCCGCTCGCGAAACGCGCCGCGAGGCCGAGGCTGCGGCTCGCTTCGAGGAGAAGGGTGGCGAGGTCGCGACAGGACCCGGAGCCGCGCTCGAGGGTTTGGGTGGGAGTGAGGACGCCGCTTTCCTCCCGGCGCTTCGAGGGAAACTTGGCGTGGATGTACCGGTTCAACGTCCCCACGGCCGAATGCACCCCCTGCGGAATTTCGAAGGGCAGTTCCTTCAACCACGTTTGCACGGCGTCGGCATCCTCCGGATAGACCGTCTGTTGATAGGCCGACGCCACGAGGCGATCCAGCGGATCGTAGACCGGCGGACGCGTCGCTTCGCGCGGAGGCTTCCACGATTTGCTGAGTGAATGGCCGCTGCGCACCACATGAACATCGCTCACGATGCGCAGTTCGGCGCTGCTCTCCTTGAAATCCACGAGCGCGATGGAGTTGCCAAAAACATCGCGACTCCAACTGAGCTCGAAGGCCGGCGTAATTTCCAGATTGAGCGACTGGACATTGAGATCGTGCCCCTCGCGCGGGCGCAGCACGAGGCGGTGCTGGCCCAGCTTCACCGGCTGACGGTAGCGATAGAGCGTTTCATGAACGATGCGCAGAGTATTGCTCATTTGGAGTCAGACCGCGCGGTGGCGGGCCTGTTCGCGAACCAACCGGGGATCAGGTTGTCTGTCCGCGCTGCATGAGCGATTTCCAGCCCAAACTCGATCTGACGGTGCGTGTCGGTTGCGATCTCGTCTATGAGACCGTGGCTCGCGTGCCCGTGTTGCTGAACCTGAAACCTCGCATGGACCCGCGGCAGGCGGTCCAGGCGGAAATGATCACGTTCGGCCAGAATCTTCCGGCGGAGGAATTCGAGGATCGCCACGGCAACATCGTCTACCGCCTCGTGCTGCATCCGGGCCGCAACGAGATCCGGCACGACGCCATCGTGTCGATTCCCTCGCTGCGGGATAACGAGGAGTTTTCCTCGAATCCCGCGCCAATCCCCCTGGCCGAGCTGCCGCCGGAATTACTCCGGTACACGTTGCCAAGCCGTTACTGCGATTCCGACCGGTTGTTGAATTTTGCCTGGCAGCTTTTCGCGAGCGTGCCCGACGGGCTGCCGCGCGTGCAGGCGATCTGTGACTGGGTGCACAACAACGTCGAATATCGTTTCGGTTCGGGCAGCCCGGAAATCTCGGCGTGGGATGTGATTCAGCGGCGGTATGGGGTGTGTCGCGACTTCGCCCATTGCGGCGTCGCGCTCTGTCGCGCGATGAACCTGCCGGCGCGGTATGTGACGGGCCACCTGCCCGACATCGGATTTCTCGATCCGGGAACGCCGATGGATTTTCACGCGTACTTCGAAGTCTATCTCGGAGGGAAATGGTACACCTACGATGCGCGCTTCAACACGCCGCGCATCGGCCGGATCAAGGTGGCTTCGGGACTCGACGCGGTGGACGCCGCGCTGTCGACGAGCTACGGCGCGGCGCGACTCACGCACTTCGAAGTCTGGGCCTATCAAATTCCTCCGGGAAGCGTGAGCGTCGGCACGCCGATCGATCTCTCGATCCGGCTCGATGGCACGCCCGAGGTCCGGACCGACGCGGCGTGAGGACGGAAGCAAGCGACGGAAGCGACGGTGTGCCGGTAGTGTGGACGCGCGGGTTGCACCATCGTCTGTCATTCTGAGCGAAGCGAAGAATCCAGCAGGAGATGCGAAGCCTGCCAGCGGTGCGAATATCCCAATGGATTCTTCGCTTCGCTCAGAATGACAGAAGGAGGGGGGAGGGTTATGGCGCAGCGAGCTCGATCACGCGCAGCGTCGTGGGCGCCGGCGGCTCGCCCGCGCGGGGGCGGTCGCGGTTGTTGCCGAGCGTTTCCCAGCGGAGCATGAAACGGCGCGGCGACCCTGGCGCTTCGCCGGAATCTTCGGCCCAGTTCACAACCATTCCGGGAGTTTTCGCTTCGACCCGGTTTTCGATTTTCGCCGGAACGGTCGCGATGGGTTTCAGCGTGGTTTCGTCGAGCCGCCAGTGTCCGGCGCCTTGACGCGCGTGCCAGTAGGGTTGTCTCAACTGGCCGGCGGCGCCCGGGCGCGGTCCTTCGAGCTGAATTTCGAAATCGATCGAACCGCCGCCGGAAAATTCCCAGCGATAGTTCCAATCGCTCGCCGGCACGATGCGCCAGGCGCCGTTTTCGCTGCGGGCGTTGTAGATCTGGGTGAAGCCCTGGGCGTCGAATTTGTGGTAGCTCACGACGGCGCGCCCGCGCGAATCGAAGCCGAGCACGATGTTGTTGTTGATGATCCCGCCGCGCGGAGCGATCGGCTCGATGATGTCGGAGGTTTCTGGCGTGATGGGCAGCGCGAGGGGTTCGCCGCGGCTGTTTTCCCAGTGCACGAGATCGCGGCTGCGCGCGTAGCTCGGGTTGGTGTTCGTCGAGCAATCCGGCGTGAGGCGCCACACCCAGCAGAGGTGAAACCAACCGTCGGGCCCGAGGATCGGTCCGTGTAGATAGGCGTTCGCGCGACTCCCGCCCGCAGTGAGCGGGGTATCGAGGAGGCGGCTCCAAGTGCGCTTCCCGGCGTCGTAGCGATTGTAGATCTGGTCGCCGCGTCCGCTGCCGCCATTGCGATAGGTGAACAGAAGTTCGCCCGATCCGTCTTTGAAGAAGAGCGGGTAGGTGACGCGTTCCTCCGCGATTCCGGTCATGGCGGCAATGCGCTCGAAGGTCGCGATGTCTCCCGGTCGCGTGGTGCGGAAGTAGATCAGCGGGTTCACATGCATGTTGCCGCTGAGGTGGAGCTGGCCGTCGCGATCGGCGGCGAGCGCGAGATAGTTGTGGGAATCCCAGCCGGTGACGACGGGCAGCCTGGCGGTGGTCCACGCCTGATCGGAAAGCTTGCGCGCTGCGATTGTGAGAGTGCGGGCGTCATCGTAGTAGGCGACGTATTGGCGGTCGCCATGAGTCAGCAGCGCGAACTGCACCGGGTGGGCGGACCAGACCGGCGCCACGTCGAGGGACCGGACGGCCGCCTGATCGGGCGGGAGCGGACCGAGGGCGAGCAGCCGGGAAAAGAAGAGGGGAAGCAGCGCCAGCGTAATGAGCCGGCGGAAGGGGAACGCGCGCATGGCGGGAAAGAGAACGAAAACCCCGGCGCTCGGCGACCCCGGATCTTTGCGGTTCGGACTGGCCGTAAGGAAAACCGGTTGAGGCGTCGGACGAAACGAACAGGGTGCGAAATACTATGCGTTACCCCAAAGCGTCTGTGGTCATGGCGTTGTTTGTGTTGGCGATGACGGTGGCGAGAGGTGCCGAGGGCTGGAAACCCCTCTTCAATGGAAAAGATCTCAGCGGTTGGGACACGTGGCTCGCGAAGCCGCATCCCAGCGTCGATGTGCCCGGTGAGGCGAAGAACGAAAAAGGCGAATATACCCAGGTGCTCGGCGCGAAGGATCCGTTGAACGTGTTCACGATTGTCGCCGTGGACGGCCAGCCGGCGGTGCGGATTTCCGGGCAGATTTTTGGCGGCATCACGACGAAGGAAAATTTTTCGAACTACCATCTGCGGCTGCAGTTCAAGTGGGGTGAGAAAAAATGGGCGCCGCGTGAGGCGGTGGTGCGCGACAGCGGGCTGCTTTATCACGTGCATAGCGGGTGGGCCCCGGTCCGTGACATCTGGCCGCGTTCGCCGGAGCTGCAGATTCAAGAGCACGACTGCGGCGATCTGTACGCGATCGCGTCGCAGATCACCGTCCGCGCCAAGCGGCTCGACCCGGCGAAAAGACAGTTCCAATACGATCCGAAGGGGGAACCCACCGTGTTCATCCAGCAGCCGCCGATCGGGAATAAATGCATCAAGGGCGAGGATCGCGAGAAGCCGAATGGCGAATGGAACACGATCGAGCTGGTCTGCCTCGGCGACCAGAGCATCCACATCGTCAATGGCGGGGTCGTCATGCGCCTGACCGATGCACGGCGGATCGATGGACCTGAACCGAAGATGCTGACTTCCGGGCAAATCGTGCTGCAGTCGGAAGGCGCCGAGATTTTCTATCGCAACATCGAGTTGCGGCCGATCACTGCGATCCCCGCGGAGTTCGCGGAGAAGTAACGAGCGTTCGCTGGCATGTCGGTACTGTAGGAGCGGCTTTACGCCGCGACCTCAACGGGCCGTGCTCCCGTCGCGGCGTAAAGCCGCTCCTACAGGTTGGCGGGCTCAGTGTTTGGTCTCGGTCGGACCGGTTGTTGTGCCGGCCGCGCGCATATCGCCTTCGCCGAGTTTGCGGCGGAAGAGACCGAGCACGAGTTGATAGGAGGCGAGGGCGAGCTCCGGGTCGTAGCGGTAACCTTCGTCGCGCATGAAGGCGTGGGCGCCGTTGAACTCGTGCCAGGTGAAATTCGTGCCGGCGGCGGCCAGCGCGGCGTGGATTTTGGCGCGGCCCTCGCCGGGGACGTGCGGATCCTGGCGGCCCCAGATCATCAGGAGTTCGCCTTTGATTTCGGCCACGCGGTCGAGCGTGTTGTCGTTCATGCCTTTTCCGAGGCCGCGCTTGTGGATGTCCGTCGCATAGAAACACGCGGTGGCGAGAGCCTCGGTGTTCATCGCGGCGCGGAAGGCGAGATGCCCGCCGATGCAGATGCCCATCACCCCGAGTTTGCCGGTGCAGTGTTCGTAGGTTTTTAGAAAGGTGAGGACGGCCCGTGCGTCGTCATCGTACGCGCCGACTTCCTTCGAGGTTTTGAGGGTGTTGCCGCGGTCGGCGCCGGCCTGGTCGTAGGCGAGCACGGTGCCGGCGGGTTCGAATTCGTGGTAGATTTCCGGGACGGCGACGACGAAGCCGTGGCCCGCGAGCAGCGCGGCGGTGCGGCGGATCGGGGCGGTCACCTGAAAAATTTCGGAGTAGAGGAGGATGCCGGGGTATTTGCCGGGCGCCTGGGGACGAAAGAGAAAAGTCCGCATCGGACCGGAGGGCGTGGCGAGGTCGGCGTGCTCGGTGTCTTTGATGGTCATGGCAGCTACAGACAAAAAAAGCCCGCCCTGGGCAAGGGCGGGCTTCGAAGAGGAAACGTTCGGGCTTAGAACTGGCCGCGGATGCCCACGTTGTAGTAGGGCTCGCCGAACTGGTAGTGATTGCGGGGCAGACGCACGGCGGAATTCTCCGGCAGGTAACCGCGGAGATAATCCCAGCGGCCTTCACCGAAGATATTCTGGATGCCGGCGTAGACCTTGTAGCGCGAGGAGATGGCGTATTCCACCTTGATGTCCGTGCGCATCACGTCGGATTTGATCGAGACGAGCTGGGTGTCGAGCGCCGGGTTGGCATTGGCGGTGCCGACGATCCATTCGCTGTTCACCAGGCCGCTGGCGACGGTGTCACCGGTCCAGTTGGTCGAGGTCGTGATCGACCACGCGCCGATGCGATAACCGAGGACGAGGTTGAATGTCTTCGAGGCCGCACCGCGTTGTTGCGCCCAGAGGACGTCGTTGTTGTCGCCGTCGGCGTCCGTGAGGGTGAAGTTCGCCTGGGCGTTCAGGCCGTTGAACGGCTTGGGCAGGAAGCTGAAGTTCTGCGAGTAGCTCAGCTCGACGCCTTCGACGCTCGATTTCGGTCCGTTGTATTGGATCGCACCCGAGCTGAATTCAGCGGCTGAGATGCCCGCTTCCGCGGCGGCCGCGGTGAGCTCGGCGGCAGTCATGCCGCGGCGGATGATGAAGTTTTTCACGTCCTTGCGGAACAGCGCGACGCCGATGACACCCGAGTTCTTCAGGTAGTAGTCGACGGCGACGTCGTAGTTGGTCGTGAAGTAGGGCTTCAGGCCGGGGCTGACTTCGACGATCGTGCCGTTGGCGGCGCCGGGAGCGCTCTCGGAGTTAACCGTGCCAACGAGGTCGGCGTAGTCGGGGTGGCCGACCGAGCGGCTGACGCCGCCGCGGGCGACGAGACCCTTCAGCTGCGCCGGGGTGTATTTGAACGTGAGCGAGGGATAGAACTCCGAGTATTTCAGGTTCGTGGTGGCGAGCTTCGAGCGAACGTTGGCGCGATCGACCGCGAGGCCGTCGATCTCGCGGCGTTCCCAGCGAACGCCACCGACGAGCAGGAGGTCGCGGGTCGGCTTCACATCGGCGCGGAGGTAGGCCGAGAGATTGTCCTCGGTGAACTCGCGGTACTCGTCCACCGCGTAGGTGTAGAGTGTCGACTTGAAAGCCTCGGCGATCTTGTAGGGGTCGACCGTCTGGTAGGAGCCGAAGCCGAAGGCGAGGTCCTTGGTGAAACCCACATCGCGGTACTGGTCGAGCGTGGCGCCGGTGATCGGGGTGAAGTTGCCGCGGCGGGTGAGGCGGGTGATGTCACGCTCCGTCTTGTCGATCGCGGATCCGATCTGGATCGTGGTCGGCATCGGGAACTGCGGGAGGTTGATGCTGTAGTGGCCGCTGACGCCCGTCTTGTTTTCGTGGGTGGTCCAGGGGCGCGACTGATAGCTCGCACCGGCGGAGAGCGTGTAGTTTCCGAGCATGCGGAGCGTGTCGACGGAAACGGCGGAGGTGCCGTTGAGCAGCGAGATGCCGGGGAGTTCCTCGGTCATCGTGTTCGCGAGGGACATGCTCGTGATCAGGCCGGTGTTGAGCACGGCCTGGGAGCTGATGAATCCCTTGGAGACGTCGCGATACTGGCCGTCGGCGTAGGACCAGTAACCGGTGAGCCAGGCTTTGACGTCGCGGGAGAACTGGTGGCTGAGCGTGCCGTTGAAGTGCCACGTCGTGCCGTATTTGTTGCGGAACAGAAGGTCGTTGCGGACGATCGGCGCCGTCGAGGTGAAGGTCGGGTTGGCGCCGCCGGAGCTCGTGGCGTTGTTGCCGAGGACGAGCTGGGGTCCGCGTTGATGGAAGTAGAGGTCGTACCAGTTCCACTGGCCCGAGACCGTGAGCTTCGTGTCGTCGCTGATGAGATAATCGAGCTTCGAGGCGAACGATTCGCGGTGGGTGATCTTTTGCTCGGTGCGGACGTTGTACTGCGAGAGACGGGGCGCGGTCCAGATGGCCGTCGCGGCGCTCGCGGGAGTCGCGGTCACCCAGGTCAGCTCGGTGCGTGGTGAATCGTCGTAACGCTCGGAGAAGCGGTAGTTGAAGTTGATGCCGAGCTTCGAATTGACGCGGCGGGCGTAGGTGAGGTCGACGTTCGGGCGGATGACGAATTCCTTGCCGCTGCCCCAGACGCCGGACTCGCGGCCGAAGGAGAAGTTGGTGCTGGGAACGACGAAGGAGACGTCGTAGCTGAAGAGACTCGTGGCCTCGCGATCGAAGGCGCTCTTCGTGACGAAGTTCACGAAACCGCCGGTGGCGCTGGCGGGGAGGTCGGGCGTGAGCGTCTTGAAGAGCTCGGTGGTCTCGACGTTGTTCATCGCGATCTGCTCGAACTCGAAACGGCGCGTGTCAGCGACCGACGAGCTGGCGGCCATGGGCGTGCCGTCGACAGCCACCACGGTGAACGAGGTGTTCAAGCCGCGCAGGCTGACGCCGCGGGCGTCGTTGGCGTTGTAGTCGATGCTGAGGCCGGGGAGGAACTTCAGGTATTCGCCGACGTTGCCTTCGCTGATCGGGCCGAATTGGTCGGCCGCGGCGACGAGCTTCGCCTGAATCGAGATTTTCTGCAGCGCGACGGCCTGGGCCATGCCCTCCTTGCTGCCGGAGACGCGATATTCGCCGAGCGAGAAGATTTCGCTGCTGCCGAGGCGGACCGCGACGGTCGTGGGCTGGCCGGAGGCGACATTGACCGACTCGGTTTTGGGATCGAGACCGGGATAGGTTACCAGGACGGACTGCGCGCCGACCGGCACGCCGCCGAGGTTGAAACTCCCGTCGCGCGCGGTCGTGGTGGTGAGGCTGCTGCCTTGCACCGAAATTTCCGCGCCTTCGAGGTATTTGCCCGAAGTGGTGTCGATGACGGTGCCGGTGAGGCTGCCGGTGCCCTGCGCGGCGAGGGGGCTGGCCGCAAAGGCGAGGAGCGAGGCAACCAGGCAGGTTTTGAGACAACGCTCGAACCAGCTTGGGCCGGAATTTGAACTCTGGGTTCTGTGTGTGGGTGTGGTCATTTTAGGGGGATGTCTGTCTCCAGGCGCCGGTCGGCTTCCGACGCTCCCAAACGATCGCACACCAAAACAGCCGACAATGTCGGCCTGTTTGGAGGGGCGAGAACGCGGGGGGACGTCTCAGAAGAAAACCAACGGGAGAGCCCGGAACGTTTCCGGTCCCGCGGCGCCCGTCAATCCTATATCGGACACGTGTCCGTCCCTCTCCAGGCTACTTTGTCTCCGGCAGATTCAGTTCGCGGACCCAGATATTCCGGAAGGCGATGGGATTGTTGTGGTCCTGCAGAACCAGCGGGAGTTTGGCCGCGTGCGCCTTGTAGGGCGGTGTCCCGCGATAGGACGTGGGTCCTTTGAGCACAACGTCGTGCTGGACGAGAACGCCGTTGTGAAAGGCGGTGACGCGGGCGGGACTGAGAAGGTGTCCAGCCTCATCGAAACGCGGCGCCACGAACACGGCGTCGTAGACCTGCCACTCGCCCGGGCCGCGCGAGGCGTTCACCAGCGGGGGATGTTGCTTGTAGATGGATCCCGCCTGTCCGTTCACGTAGGTGGGATTGTCGAAGGAATCGAGAACTTGGAGTTCATAGATGCCCATGAAAAAGATTCCGCTGTTGCCCCGGTCCTGGCTCTTGCCGACCACCTTGGCGGGCGTGCGAAACTCGAGGTGGAGCTGAATGTCGCCGAAGGCCTGCTTCGTTTTCTGGTCCGCGTTCGCCCCGGGTGTCTTGGTCACGACCATGGCGCCGTCTTCGACTTTCCACAGGGCGCTTTTTTCGTTCACCGGTTCCCAGGTCCCGGCATTGGTGTCGGCGAAAAGGATGATGGCATCCGAGGGAGCGCTGTTCGGAGCGGCTGTCACTACCGGCGGGACGGGTTCCCATTGTTCGGTGAGCTCGGGCCGCGGTTGGGCAGCGGGCGGCGGGGTCGTTGTCGTTGGGGTGGGGGCGTCGGCGGCGAAAAGGGCCGACGCGGTCATTGACAGGAGAGCGGAAAACAAACCGGGGATGCGGGGGATCATGGGGTGAAAACTGTGAGGCTTCGAACGGGTGGCAAGCGCGTGGAGCGCGATGCTCAACACGGTTGCAGCGCAGCGCGGCCGGCGGCTAGCGTTCTGTCACATGGACCGTCCGAATATCCTGTGGATTGTTACCACGCAGTGGCGTGCCCAGGCGTGCGGCTATGCCGGCGATCCGAACGCCCGCACCCCACACCTCGATGCGCTGGCGGCGAAAAGCGTGAACTATCCCCAGGCTGTCGCGCCTCATCCGATGGGCCCGTTCGCGCGCGCGGCGTTGTTGACCGGCGTGCTGTCCCCGGAAAATGGCGTGCGTGATTATTTCGATCCGCTGCCCGGGCAGGCCCGCACGATCGCGCACGACCTCGGGGCGCAGGGATACGCCACGGCGTATTTCGGGAAATGGCATCTTTGGAAACGCGATCCGGCGGCGCCGCTCGTCGGCGCGGCTCATGCCCGGGTGGTGGTGCCGCCGGCGGCGCGGGGAGGATTTGAATTCTGGGAGGGCTTCGAAAGCGGGTTTCTGTTGAACGATCCCTGGCTGCACGGGACCGGGCTGCCGGAGCCGAGGCAGTTTCCGGGTTACCAGAGCGATGTTCTGGCCGACCGGTTTGCCGCGTGGCTTTCCCAGCGGGCGGAGTCGCGCCCCGCCTTCGCCGTCGTGAGCATGGAGGCGCCACATCCGCCGTATTTTGCTCCCGCCGCCGGAATCCCCATTCGGAATCCCGGGGAAATCGTGCTGCCGCCCAACGTTCCGCGCGGCGGCGAGGTGGAGTCGATCGTGCGCAAGGACCTCGCCGGTTACCATGCCCATATCGAGGCGACGGATCGCGCGATCGGCCGGCTCTGCGAAATCGCCGGCAACTGGATCGTCGTTTTCACCAGTGTGCACGGCGACATGCACGGCGCGCACGGCCTGTTCCGGAAAGCCTGGCCGCATGAAGAAAGTGTCCGGGTGCCCTTTTTGGTCCACGTACCGGGTGCCGCTCCCCGCCGCGATGAGGCGCCGGTTTCGCTCGTGGATCTGCCGGCGATCACCCGGAGCTTTGCCGGACTGCAAACCGCGGAGAAAGGGCTGAAGCGCGACCACGCGAAAATTTCGATGCCGGGCGTGATGCCGTTTCCGCGGCAATGCGACCGGGTGTGGCGCGGGGTGCGGACTCCGACGCGGAAGCTCGTGCTGAACGCCGATGGTTCCCCATGGTTGTTCTTCGATTTGGAAGCGGACCCGTTCGAGATGAACAATCTCGTGGCGCGCCGGAATTCCACCGATGAGATCGCCGAGCTAACGAAGCTCGTCTGAGTTTTCAGGCCCGCGCGATGGGGGGACGCGTACCCGAAACACTGAAGGGCGGCCGGGTGCCGGAGGGAGCAACTTTTTTTCCGAATTGCCGGCGGATCGCGGCGGCGATTTCCGGCAGCTTCACCGGCTTCGAAATGTAGTCGTCCATTCCCGCATCGAGACAGAGCTCGCGGTCGCCCTGCATCGCGTTCGCGGTCAGCGCGATGATTTTGGGCTGCCGGTCGGGAGAAAGGCGCCGGCGGATTTCCCGGCTCGCCTCGAGCCCGTCCATTTCCGGCATCTGCAGATCCATCAGCACGAGATCGTAGCGGCGGTTCTCCAACGTCGTGACCGCCTCGAGCCCGTTCCCCACGGCGTCGGCGCGATAGCCGAGTCGTTCGAGAAAACGCAGGGCGACCTTTTGGTTCACGGGATTGTCCTCCGCGAGAAGCACGGCGAGCGGGAACTCCTCCGCGAGCGGGCGTTCCTCGACGGCGACTTTCTGTGCGGTCGCGGCCGGCGTCGGGCTGAACAGCGCCACGACCGCCTGCATGAAGTTCAACTGCTTGATCGGCTTCGCCACGACCGCCAGGGGCAGGTGGCCGTTTTCCCGCGCCGGCGCGGTTTGTCCGAACGGGAAAATCGCGAGCCGCGCGCATTTGATCCCGGGGAGAATTTCCGACGGCGAGAGGCCGGACAGTTCCGCGCCTTCCAGCACGAGCAGCACCGGTGGCTGGGGCAGTTCCGCTGCGACCTTCACCGCCGCCGCGAGATCGGGCACCACGCGGCAGGAAGCGCCCCACGCGGCAAACGTCCCGCGCAACCGCGCCTGGGTAACGGGATGTTTTTCCACGCAAAGCACCACACCGTCCTGCAACCGCTCCGGCAGCGCGGGCAGCGCGCCTTCCGGGGGCACCACGGCGGGTTCGGTCTGCAGCGTGAAGAAAAAGGTCGAGCCCTCGCCGACCGCGCTCTCGACGCGGACATCGCCGCCCATCAGCTGGCAGAGCCGCTGGCAGATCGCGAGGCCCAGGCCGGTGCCGCCGTATTTGCGCGTCGTGGTTGAATCCACCTGGCTGAAGGCCTTGAAGAGGCGGCCGACGCGGTCGGCCGGGATGCCGATGCCGGTGTCGTGCACCGCGAACTCCAGGAACATGGGCGTTTCCGGGAGGATCGAGCGCAGCGGTTTCACCGTGATCGCGATGCTTCCGCTCGGGGTGAACTTGATCGCGTTGTTCACGAGGTTCACCACCACCTGCCGGATGCGGGTGACGTCGCCCATGATCCAGGTCGGGACCTCGGGCGACAGGCAGTAGGTGAGGTCGAGTTTTTTGGCCGACGCCTGGACCGCGAAGAGGTCGAGCGCGTCCTCGATGCAAACCGCGAGGTCGAGCGGGGTGCGCTCCAGCTCCATCTTGCCCGACTCGATCTTCGAGAAATCGAGAATGTCGTTGATGATCGTGAGCAGCGCCTCGCCGGAATTGCGGATCGTATGAACGAAATCCTCCTGGTCCGCGGTGAGCGGCGTCGCCATCAGCAGGCTGGTCATGCCGATGACGCCGTTCATCGGCGTGCGGATCTCGTGCGACATGGAGGCGAGGAATTCGCTCTTCGCGCGCGACGCGGCGTCGGCTTCGCTTTTCGCGCGGCGCAGCTGCTGCTCGGTTTCGACGCGCGCCGTGATGTCGGTCTCGATCGCGATGAAATTTTCCAGCTCACCGGTCGCGCGGCGCACCGGCTGGATTTCCAGGTGGAGATAGTATTTGCGGCCGGATTTCGAGTAGTTGACGACGTCGGTGCTGATGCCCTGGCCCTGGGCCATCGCCGCGCGGATCCGCACCGCCTCGCCGCCATCGGCCTCCGGTCCATCCATGAAATGCGCGGGATTTTTCCCGACGACCTCGTCGAGGGAATATTCCATCACGCGGCAGAACGCCTCGTTCACCCACTCGATGTTTCCCTCCGGCGAGGTGATGAGCACGGGGTTGTCGGTGCGCGAGGCGACGAGGGAAAGCTTGCGCGCCTCCGCCTGGCTTTCGCGCAGCGCCTGTTCCGCTTCGCGGCGCGCGGTGATGTCCTGGACCGTGCCGATGATGCGGACCGGACGGCCGTCGGGTCCGTTCGCGACGGATTTCGAACGCGTGTAAACCCAGCGCCAGTCGCCGCTGCGCGCCCGGACGCGATATTCCGGCTCGATGAAGGAGGCGACACCATTGAGCTGCGATTCGGTGCGGCGCCGGTAGAGGGGGAGATCGTCCGGATGAATCAGCGACTGCCACGCGTCGACCGTCGAGGGCATGCGCCCGTGATCGTAGCCGAGCATCGCCCAAAGACCCGGGCTGTAGTAAACGAGTCCCGCCGGCACGCTCCACTCGAAGATGCCGATCTGCGTGGAATCGAGCGCGAGCCGCAGGCGCTCGTCGGACACCTTCAACCGCGCCTCGATGCGGCGCCGCTCCTCGTTTTCGCCGAGGAGTTTTTTGTTCGAGAGCTCCGCGGCGCGCTGTCCCGCCCGGGCGCTGCGCGCGAGGTGGACGCTGAGACCGAGCAGCACCGTGATGCCGACGCCCGCGCCGAGCGCGAGGGCGGGGAGGAAACGGCTGCTGTGGGAGAGCGTGACCTTCGCGGGCGTGAAGCGCAGCTGCACGCGGCGGTCGAAGATGAGGTAGGTTTTGTCGACCGAGAGTTCCGAGGCGAGGTTGGCGCCGCCGGGCGTGGAGTAAACCGATTCGCGGCCGATCGTCGCTTCGATGTGATAGTCGGCGGCAAGGGAGGGCTGCAGCGCGACGAGATTGCGGAAGAAGACGGTGTAGATGAATTCGGCGGCGACAAAACCCGTGATGCGCCCGCTGCGGACGATGGGCGTGTAGATGACAATGCCTTTGGCGGGACGCCTGGAGGGTGCGACGATATCCGTCGTGGCCGAAACCGACGGACCGTTTCGCGCGCGGGCCTTTTCGAGCGCCTCGCGGCGTTCGGGAATCTCGGGATGAACGAAGCCGAGTGCGCCCTCGTTTCCTTCCGGGTGGATCCACCGCGTGCGCAGCTCGGGATCGAGGACGGCGATGGAAACGCATCCCATGCGCGTGGATTCGGCGAGCTGGGTCCTGGCGTCGATCGCCCAGCGGACCGGATCGTTCTCCGGGCCGTCGCTCCAGCTCCGCGCGAGTCGCTCGAGCTGGTTCGTCTGGTCGTCGAGTTCGCGCTTGAGCAGCGTCGCGAGCGCATCCTGGGCGGTCTGGGTTTTTCCGCTGACGTACGAGAGCTCCCGTTCGCGGAGTCCGATCCAAAGAATAATCGTCAGCGTGAGACAGCCGATCACCGCGGGCATGGGCGACCAGGCGGGCGCGCTTTCGCTGTTCTTCATGCTTTCGCGCCAGGCGAGCAGCAACAGCGCGACACCGAGGAGGAGCAGGGCGATCGCTTCCACCGGGGGGATCGCGGTGCGGCTGCCCCAGAAATAAGCGGCGCGCAGTCCGGTGCCGTAGCCCAACAGGGTGGAGATGCCGACGCCCGTCAGGATGGACCCGGCCAGCGCTTCCGTGAAGATTCGCGCCCGCGAGAAACGGTCGAGCGCCCGCCAGGCCAGCGACAAGCCCGCGGCCAGCAGGCACGCCGCACTCAGCGCGCCCATCCGCCCCGGATGTTCGACATCGATGCCGAGAAAGTCGGTCGCGAGCAGCGCATCGATTTGAAAATCGTTCGTGGATAAATTTTCCACGAGCGTCAGTGCCGCGAGCGTTGCGGGCAGCAGGGCGAACCACGCCAGCCTCGTCCAGCCGAGCTGGATCGCGAGCATCACCAGGCCGAGCACAAGAAAACAGACCGCGGAGTTCGCCTGAATCGGCGCGCGCCCCGCGAACGGTTGCAACCACACCTCGTGACGCATCCACCAGCCCGCGAGGCTGAAGGCGCTGATGGCCACGAGCCCCACGGTCAACGCGATCGAAACGCGCTCAAGCCAGGTGCGCCGGGGCAGTGTGGGGACCAAATCCATTAAGAAAGTTCCCCCGCAGCAAGACGGCTGCCGCGCCAAGGGGCAATGTGTTTCCCGCGTCCTTGAGCCGCTGATGCGCAGCCGGTTGGGCCAGACTAGGGAGTCGCGGAGGCCGCGGGTGGGGGAAGCGGGCGCGCAGCCGCGGGTTCCGCGGGCGGCGTGGCGGGCGTTTCCGCGGACCGGGGCGTTTCCTCGCTCGGTTGGGTGAGAGTACGTAGGAAGTTCGCGGGGCCGAGCACCAGCCCCCACGAGGGCTTTTCGAGCGTGCCGGTGAGCTTCACCTCAAAAACGTTCGAAAGCGGCGAGAGCGCCACATCGAGCAGTTTTTTCAGGATGAAACCGCTCTCCTGAAACGGAAACAGCTTGGCGTTGAAATCGAGCTGCTTCCGGTCGAGCGCGTATTCGCCGTGGGCCTGGATCGCCGAGTTGTCGCCCGTGATGCTGACGTCCGGGAAAACCAGCTTGGATCCCTCGATGCGGAAACTCGCGTTCGCCCCCGTGAAACGCAGCGCGGTAAACCGCAGCGTCTCGGACAATCCTCCGAGCATGCGGAGTTCGCCGAGCTCCGCGCCTTTCAGGTCGGCGACGCCCCGACCGTGGTAGCTGTAGAAATCGGTGGGGTTTCCCTCGCCGGTCGCCGCCATGTCGAGCCGCACGTTGTTTCTTTCCTGCATGAATTTTCCCGGCGGCGGAGCGGGCACGCCGTCGCGGAAGGCGGTGAACTGCTCCAGCGCCGAAACGGCGCGCCCGAGCCGCGCATCCCGCAGGGAGAAATCGAAGGCCAGCCGCCGCGCGGCGCCTTCGCCGCGGATCTTGACGTTTCCCTTCGCGATGCCGCCGGCGAATCCCGTCGTCACGTCGTCGACCGTGATTTCGCCGTCGCGGATCACGGTGGTCGCCTCCACGCGCTCCAGCGGAAATCCGTAGTAGCGAAACGCGCTGTCTCCCTTGCCTTCGATCCGCACGTCCTGGTGGAGAACGCCGGCGGCGTCGGTGTGGAGGCGGCCGTGGACCTTCAGCTCCGGCGGGCGTTCGAACTGGAACGGGGTGAACCAGTCCGCGCTGAACGGCCCGATCAGTGGCGGGGCGACGGCGAGATCGAGCGACGACACGCCGTCGAAATCGAAGCGTTTCCAGGCGAAGGTGCGGGGATCGAGTTCATAGGTGAACGTCCCGCGCGCCGTGCCCGCGCCGAGGGTGCCGAAGGTTTCCAGCCCGTCGTAAAATCCCGGCCGGATGAACAGCAGTGTGCGGGCGCGGTCGAGCCGGGCGCCGCGGATCACGGGCGAGTTCACATCGGCGAAAAGGAAAACAGAGGTGCGGCGTCCCTCGCCCCAGCGTCCGGTCACGTCGACGCCCGCCTCCGGCCCGCCGCCGGGAAATTCGAACAGCTTGAAAAAATTCGGCCACCACGGCCCGAACCAGCCGGAGATGGCCAGCGGCTCGAGGTTTCCCGCCAGGAGGAAACGGAAATCCTGGCTGCCAAAGCGATGCTCGTAGCTGCCGCGCGCGAAATTCTTCGCGCCCAGCCGCGCGTAGGCTTCCGACGCGAGAAAGCGCTGGGGCGTGAGCTCGACCCGGCCGTGCACTTCATCGATGAACACGCGGTAGGCAGTTACCTCGCGCGCCTGGATCTGCGCGGCGACCCGTTCGAATTTCCAATCCGGGCCGAAGGTGGCCGTGGCGCGGGAGGCGGTGATTGGAATCGAGAAATCGACCCATTTCCGGACATCGCGGCCAACCCGTTTGCTGATGACGTCGAGCCAGGCCGCCGCCACCTGCCCGTCGAGATGCACCGCGGCGGTCTTCGCCGAAAAATCGATGCTGGCCTCGAC
Organism: Opitutaceae bacterium; assembly: GCA_036261745.1. Lineage (GTDB taxonomy): Bacteria > Verrucomicrobiota > Verrucomicrobiia > Opitutales > Opitutaceae > DATAKE01. Next base: position 42,951 of record DATAKE010000130.1, on the reverse strand, counting down.
GTTCAGGGGCAGGCCCATGGCCTTGCCGATCACGGCGGCGTGCAGTTGCGGCAGCGGGCCCGGCGTGAAGTGGCCGGCGAATGCCGTGAGCGAAAAGCCCTCGGCGTCGACGGCATCGGCGGTGAGTTCGATTTCGGTCGGCTCGAGATGAAGCAGCCCGGGTTTGAGCGCGCCGCGCAGTTGGAGATGGGTGCCGCGGGCGACGGCTCCCCGGGGAAGCCGCAGCTCCCGGGCCGCCGCTTCCAGCCGAACCATCACCGGCGTTTCGCCCGTGAGCGGGAACCGCGCGTTGGCGCGAAAATCGGCTGCCTGCACGGCGAGCGGCGCCTCGAGCTTCAGCCCGCGCGCCACGAGCGCGATCGTGGCGATGGCGCCGCGCGACTCGGAGGGCGCGAGTTCGAGTTCCACGCTGGGCTCGTCGAGCGCAGCGAGTTTTTCCGCGGCGACGATCAGCTGGCGGCAGAGGGCGGCGTAGCGGTTCGCAATAAACTCGGCGGTGGGGAGCGGTTTGGCGGCGCGCGGCTGGGTTGGCAGGTAGACCGCGCCGCGGGCGTTCACGGCGAGATTCGCCAGCCGGCCGCTGAGGGTTTCGATGATGACTTCGTTTTCCCCGCCCGGCCGGATCGTCGCGTCGAAATCGCGCACGATCTGCTCCGTGCGTCCGGTGGACGAGATCATGGCGGGGACGAGCCAGCTCGCGCCGTTGACGCGCAGCCCGAGCAGCTCGACCTTGCCCCGCATCAGGGACCACGGGTCGAAGCGCACAAAAACGCCGCCGGCGGTGACGACCGGCTCGTTGAAGGAAGGCAGCACGAGGCTCGCGTTTTCGACGAAGACACTGCCGGCGGGATCGAAGGACGTGCGGCCGAATTTCGCGTTGATGCCGTAGGTGGCGAGCCGCTTTTCGGCGGCGGACATCATCCAGCCCGGCACCGCGAGTTCGCTGGTCGAGATGATGTAGATTTGAAGTCCGAGGAGGACGGTGAGGGCGAGCCAGAGGGTCCACACCACGAGCGAAACCACGGCCGAGCCCACGAAGCGGAGCATGTGCCGGAGAATCTGCGCGCCGCGGTTCATCGAGGAACAGAAACAGGCTGGGGTTGGCTCGAACTGTAGCGGCGGTCTATGACCGCCGACTGGGGGTCGGTCATTTTTTTGCGCTGGCTGCTGCGGCGGGGGCGGGCGGCGGGCCGGGATCGCGCGGGCCGTAAATCAAGCTCCACAAAGCGTCGACGAAGGGCTGCTCGAGTTCGAAGACCGCGTTGTATTCCTTCGATCCCGCGAGCTGCTGGGTGCCGCCGCCGCGCTCGGTGAGCAACAACGTCGACGTGGTGCTTTGCTCGCCCGCCGCTCCGCCCGGGAGTGAAATCGTGGCGGTGAGTTCGTAGCGCCACGCGCGGTCTTCGCCGGCAAACACCACGCGCTCGGCAAATGCGTCCTGCGTGAAGCTTTTCGCGCGCAGGGTCCGGAGATGCTTCAGCGTGGCCTGAACCGGGGCGGCGTCGCGCACCGGAGCGGCCGGGTTGCCGGCCGCGTCAAGGGCGGTGTCGAGCAACACCTGGCTGTTGCTGAGATCGGTGAGCTTGAGCGCGGTGATCCGCGCGGCGGGGGGAAGTTCGCGCAGCAGGCGCTCGCGCCAGACGCGGAGCTCGAGGCGGGTCTCGTTGAGAATCTCCGGGGTGACTTCGTAGATCGAAGCGCCGGGATTGCTCGCGGGCCCGAGGCGGGCGTGCGCGATCGGGTCGCGGGGAGTGGTGCGGCCGATCTGCACCGAGACGGAACTCGTGGGCGGTCCGTCGAGCGTGAGGGTGATTTCGCGCTCGGGACGGTTGAAGCCCCAGTTTTCGAGATCGGTCGTGGCGGCCGACTCCGTCAGGAATCGCGTGGCCTCGAACAAGGAGAGCTGTTCGAGCAGACGCTGCACCGCGGCCCGGTCGGCGGGGAGGGTTTGCGGACCCTGCGCGGTGTCGCCGCGGCGGATGATCTGCCAGATGCCATCGCGGGCGGCCGCGGGCGTGCCGGGGGTTTGGGCGGTGCGCGGATCGAGCCGTTGCAACACGAGTTCCTGGTTCGGCGCGTGGAGCGTGATCGCGCTCACGGCGCTGGAGTCGAAATCGAGAATGTGTTTTTCGCGCAGGTCGTCCTGGGCGTTGCTGAGTTTCGCCATCAGGCTTTTGGGGCCGGTGGGAATCACGACGGTGAACAGCGCGGCGCGCGGTGAGGAGCGGTCCTCGAACTGCGCGTAGTATTCGGTTTCCGCGGGAGCCGCCGCGCCGGCCGGAAGCGGCGCCGGGGCGACGGGCGTGCCGATCAGCAGGGTTTCGCGGCGGTTGTTGCCCTCGAGGGTGACGCGGAGCGCGGGGGCGGTGGACGGCAGCGTCGCGGGAAAATTCCGGGTGACGAACGATTTCACGCGGAGGCCGTTCAGTTCGTTGATCGTGACGTCGATGACGCTCTTGCTCGCGCGGGCGAGGATGGGGGTTTCGAAAAGCCAGCGGCTGCCCTCCTTGCGCACATAGGTGCGGAGCGCGGGGGCGGCGGGTTGCAGGATCAGCGAACGCGCCTCGTAGACGGGAATCGTGAGCAGCGTGTCGGCGCGCACCTGTTCGAACGGCAGCGAGAGACTGTCGAGCAGCGCGCGGCCCACGACGTGGATCCGCTGTCCGTCGGGCGACAGCACGTAGAGGTTGTTGCCGACCTTGGTGGCGTCGCCGATCGCGAGGGTGATGGGCGCGGATTTCGCGGTGGCCGACTCGCCGGAGGTGAACGAGATCGTGAGCTTGGGTTTGTCGAGGCCGTAGCTGGCGAGCGACTGGTCGTTCTTGGCGAGATCGCGGACGTTGAAGCTCGTGACGTGCTCGAGGAAGAGCAGCTCGTTTTTGATGCGCTCGACGGCGGGCGGATTGGCCGGCCACTCGAGCGGCTTGGTGACCCACCACGTGTCGCCGCGGCGGGCGAGGCTGAACGATCCGCCTTGAGCGGTGCTGGTGATTTCGAGCGAACGGATGTCGGCCGCTTCGGCGCCGAGCACGCGGCGGCGGGCCTCGAGCGAGGCGCGCTCGGTCCGCCAGTGTCGCTCGAACTTGAAAATGAAAAAGAACAACGCGACGTTCAGGAAGAGCAGGACGAGCGTGACTTTGGTTCTCATGGAGGGCGGAAAGAAAAGCTGAGAGCTAAGAGTCTAGAGCTGAGAGCCGGAAAGACGTGAATGCATCGGACAGGTAAAGGGGGTTGTTTGCTCTCAGCTCTGGACTCTTGGCTCTCAGCTTCATGTCAGCTTCTCCGGTTCCAGTACACGAGCAGGCCGAGGAGGGCGACGCCGCTGGGCAGGACGAGAAGCAGGCTGTAGCGGAGCTTGGTGAAGTCGCCGGCGCTGAGCGAGAGCTGGAATTGCTCGATGGGGCGGGCGGGGATGTTGAGCTGCGTGTCGCGGTCGACGGTCCAGTTCACCGCGCTGAGAAAAATATTGTAGCTGCCGCCCTGGACGATGCGGGTGTTGCCGATCAGGTCCCCGGTGCCGAAGACGACGAGTTTTCCTCGCGGCACGGTGAAGGGCAGGCCGTCGCGGACCGCCACGCGTTCCGAGGCGACGATCAGTCCGAGCCGGTCGGGCGGCAGCATTCCGCGCCGGGCTTTGATGTCCACGCCGGGATTGTATTCCGGCAGGCGGCGGTTGATTTCGCCGTAGCTGACCTCGCCCCACGCCGTCAGTGACGTGGCGGCGAGCGTGGTGCTGCTGAGGCCGCTGCCGGCGGCGCTGGTCACCGGCCAGACGCTGCGCGAAGGACCCATGTAGAGCTTGAACGCGTTGTCCAGCATCACGCGGGTGATGGGATGGTCGGGGTCGTAGGCGGCGACGATCAGGTCGCCGTCCTCCGAGAGATTGGCGGGACCGGTGTCGCAGATGAAATCGTTGTCCACCACCACGCCCCATTCGAGCAGCAGATCGTCCAGGCCGTAGGACGGCTGGCCGGGATGCAGAAACAGCATCAGCCGCCCCGCTTTGACCGTGAGGTACTGGCGGAGGAGCTCCTGTTCCCGGCTGCTAAAACGGCTTTGGGGCCAGACGGCGATGAGCAGCGATGCATCGTCGGGGACCTGCCGCGCGATGTTGATGTCGAGGAGATCGACCTCGAAATTCCGGGCCCGCAACTGGTCGCCGACGATCGAAAGCCCGCGGACCGGATCGGTGTCCTTCGGGCTGAGCTCGGCGTGGCCGGTGAGGAAATAGATTTTTTTCCGGGTCGGGCTCGAGACATCGAGCACGGCGGCGGTGATTGCCTGTTCGCCCTGGAAGCCGGTGCGCACGCCTTTTTCGATCCGATAAAGTTCGTTGAGGGTGAGCACCCGGCGCTTGTCGTCACAAACGAGCATGATCACGTCCGCCTGGTCGATGCCGAGGCGGTCGGCCTTGCCGCGGTTCTGGTAGACGTCGAGATACTCGACGGTGATCTGGCCGGAATCGCGCCCTTCGGTCGCGTGAACGTATTCGTTGAGCAGGCCGCGCACCTCCGGGTTTTCGCTCTCGTCGGAGAGCGTCGCGTAGATCTTCACCGGGAATTTCAGCTGCTGGATCCACGAGAGCGTTTCGGCGGAGAGCGAAAAGCGGCGGTGCTTCGTGATGTCGTAGCGCCACGCGTGATTGCGCGCGAGGTAGTTGAGCCCGAGGCAGAGCGTGAGAAACAGCACGGCCTGGAGCACCAGGTTGAGCGTGCGAACCCAGCGTGTCGCGCGGAAGCTGTCGAAGAGAGACATAGTCTAGAGCTGAGAGCTAAGAGCTGAGAGCCAGACCCGCTTGGCCGCGCCGGTCTTCGTTTGGTCCGGGCTCTCAGCTCTTGGCTCTTGGCTCTCAGCTTTCATTTAGGAATGCAGCAGCTTCGCCTCGACGCCGAGGATGCTGAAGATCAGGGCGAGCACCGTTCCGCTCACGTAGAAGAGGAGCTGCCGGGTGTCGATGACGCCGCGGGTGAAGTCCTCGTAGTGGGAAAATACCTGCGCGTAATCCACCGCCGCCTTCACCGGGTGGAGCACGTCGCGGTTCAGCCAGTTGGCGTCGGAGAGAAAGCGTCCGCCGAAGATCAGGGCGAAAAGCATCGTGAAACTCAGGATGCCCGCGACCGCCTGGTTGCGGGAAAGCGAGCTCGCGAAAACCCCCAGCGCCACGAAGAGCAGTCCCGAGACCGCGATGAACAAATAGCCGCCCATCAGCGGACCGGCATCGAGCAGCCGCGCGTCGCTCGCGAACTTGGTCAGGATATAGAAGAACCCGCCGGTCGCGCCCCAGAGCGAGAGGTAGAGGAGATAAGCCGCGCCGTATTTCCCCAGCACGACTTCCGTCGTGGTCACCGAGGTGGTGAGCAGCGTTTCGATCGTCCCGAGCCGGCGTTCCTCCGCGAGGCACTTCATGGTGAGCAGCGGCACCATGAAAAACACCGGCAGCCAGAAAAGATTGAAGAACACGTGCGCGGGCGAAACGTCCTGCGGCGTCTTGCTGTAGCTTTCGAGAATGCCGGTGAAAATGAATCCCATCACGCCGAGAAACAAAACCGCGGCGATGTAGGTGCTGGGATTGACCAGCAGCATCCGGATCTCGTGGCTGAGGAGGGTGAAGAAGTGTTTCACGAGGAAAATTATTTCGCCGCCCGCCTCGGCGCGGCGACGGCGTCCCAGCTCCGGCGGGTTGCGGCGAGGAAGACGTCCTCAAGCGTGGGTTGGGCGCGGTTGAGCGCGCGGACGCGGTAGTTGCGGTCGAGGAGCGTGCGCAGAATCGGTTCGCCGAGCTCGTCGTCGCGGGCCGTCGACAGCGTGAACACCCGGAAGCCTTCGGTGCCGGGCTCCTCCTCGGATGCAATCTCCAGGGTCCGCTCGACCGTGGCGAGCACGTGGGGCAGAGAGCCGAAGTCGCCCGCGAGTTCCACGCGATAAGTCGAGTGCCCGAGGATTTCCCGGCGCAGGTCCGCCGGCGTGCCCTGGGCGACGACGCGGCCCTGATTGATGATCAGCACGCGGTCGCAGGTCATTTCGATCTCGGGGAGAATGTGCGACGAGATGATCACCGTCATCCGGCCGCGCAAACTCGCGATCAGGTCGCGCACGATCAGGATCTGGTGCGGGTCGAGGCCGATCGTCGGCTCGTCCATGATGATGACCGGTGGCTCGGCGAGAATGGCCTCCGCGATCCCGACGCGCTGGCGGTAGCCCTTCGAGAGCTGGCCGATGATTTTGTGGCGGACGCGTTTCAGGTCGCAGAGCTCGAGCACCTCGTCGATCCGCGGTCCGAGTTTCCGGCGCGCCACCTCTTTCAGGCGGCCGCGGAAATACATGTATTCGCTCACGCGCATGTCCTCCGGCAGCGGGTTGTTTTCCGGCATGTAGCCGATCTTCCGCTTCGCGTCGTCGGGCTGCGTGGCGACGGGGATGCCGCAGATGTTCACCCGGCCCGATGTCGCGGGCATGTAGCCCGTGAGGATGCGCATCGTGGTGGATTTGCCGGCGCCGTTCGGGCCGAGAAAGCCGAGGATTTCCCCGCGCGCGACGGTGAAGCTGATGTCGCTGACCGCAGTGACCCCGGCGTAGGTCTTGACGAGACGGGAGACTTCGATGGCGGGGGGCTGATCGGACATGCGGCGGATTTCGAGCTCAACTCTCCATGTTAGGGGACAAGTCTCAACTTCCTTTCTCGATTGTGACTTCACCGGCGCGGAAACGTTGCGTCCTTCCGCGCGAATCCCGCAACAGCAGCGCGCCTTCGTCGTCGAGGCCGGTGACGCTGCCTTGGTGGCGGCGTCCGCCTTCGAGCAGCACGATGGTTTTTCCGCGGAGCACGTCGTAACGGTGCCACAGGTCGGCGAAGGTCTTCACGTAATCGCCATCGACGAAGCCCTGGTAGGCCAGCAACACGCGTCCGATCAAGGCGGCGGTGAGCCGGTTCAGGTCGAGCGGCCCGCCGGTCAGCTCCGCCAGGGAAACGGCGTGGCGGGAAAGGTCGCCCGGCCAGTCGGTGGCGGGACTGTTGACGTTGAGCCCGAGCCCGAAAATGAGATCGCGGATCTGGTCGGAGTCGACGCGCGCCTCGGTGAGGATTCCGCCGGCTTTCCGTCCGTCGAACACGATGTCGTTCGGCCATTTCAAGCCCGGGGCGAGTTTGGCGAACTTGGCCAGCAGCTCGCAGAGATTGAGGCCCATCCAGATCGTGAAAGCTCCCATGCGCTCGGGCGGCACGCGGGGGCGGAAGGCGAAGCTCGCGTAGAGATTGCCGTTTGCCTCGCTGTGCCAGGCGCGTCCGAAACGTCCGCGGCCGCGCGTCTGGCGCTGCGCGAGCACGACGAACGGCGTGGCCCGGCCGGCGGTGAGTTCGCGGGCGGCCTCGTCGTTGGTGCTGTCGACTTCATCGAGCACGAGATAGGTGAAGCCGCGCGGGCGCACCTTGAGTTGGAGGCCGATCAGATTCCCGTGGAGCTGCGGCGGGCGCGCCTTGATGCGGTAGCCCCGGGAGCGCTGGGCTTCGAAGGTGAAGCCGGCGGCGCGCATTTTTTCCATGTGCTGCCAGACGGAGACGCGGGTGACGCCGAGGGTTTTCGCGAGGGAGGCGCCCGAAACCCAGGCGGGTTCCCGGGCGAGGAGCTCGCGAAGGATAACTTGTTCGGGGGACGGCATCGGCGCGGAAAGTTGAAATGTGAATCGACCCGCGCACACTGGCGCAAATGTCATTTGCAGAATTCCAGCAGTCGGTCGCCCGCGATGCGGCTCCGCCCGAGGGCGTTAGTTTGGCGCTTCAGGCGCTTTGGCATGACGCGAAAGGAGACTGGGAACGCGCCCACACCTGTGCCCAGGAGGACGCCGGGCGCGAGGGATCCTGGGTGCACGCCTACCTGCACCGGAAGGAAGGCGACATCGGCAACGCCGGGTATTGGTATTCGCGCGCGCGGCGGCCGGTGGTGGATGCGAAGGTATCGCTGCAGAGCGAGTGGGCGCAGATCGCGCAGGAGCTGCTGGCGGGATCCGGGAGTTGAAAGGTGAACGTCGAAAGCCGCCGAGCGAGTTCTGCTCGTGAGATCGGTCTTTCAACTTTCCACCTTTCAACTTTCAACCGCCTGTCCGCTACTTCGCCCGTTGCAAACCGTGCGATCCGCCGCTGCTGATCCACTCGTTGGAGCGGAGGAAACCGCGGGCGGCGCCGGCCTTCAGGACTTTCGCGCTGGCCGGGTCGGTGAGGCTCATCATTCCGACGAGGTCGCTCATCTCCGCGATGCGTTCGAGCCGGTATTCCTCCTCGAGCATGAACATCGCGATCGCGTTGTTGCTGAAGAAAGGAAGATTGCCGAAGCGCAGGCCGGGGTGGCGCTTGTAAGCCAGCTCGAGCTTTCCCTTCGGTGTGAGGAGTTCGCGTTCCTTGAAGGCCGGAATTTTCAGCTCCCGCACGATATGCGGCGGCAGCCGGATGATCCCGTTGCGCGGCTTGTCGGTCTCGCGCGCATCGGGAGGCGGCGTGCTTTCCGGGGCGGGTTCAGCCTTCGGGACAAATGCGGGCCGGTTCAGGGCGAGTCTCGACGCGGTCTCCGGCGAGAGCAGACGGGGACGGTCCGTGGGCGCCGGCGGGAGGGTGCGGGGGGCGGTTTCCAACACCGGGGTGATATCACTGCCAGCCGTTTGGGCCGGGAGGGGAGGTGTCCCGGCAACAGCCAGGGCGCCGAACAGGAGGGCGGCGGAGGTTTTCATGGCGACGGGGGAAAAATCAGCGGGTGGGTCGGTCTGGATTTCGGTGTCCCGCGTCGTTTCGCTCCACGTCGCGGCTACTTCCGATGTTCGCTGGGCGACGACGTTCCGAAATCGTCGCGGCGAATGTAGGTCTTCTGGGCCTCGCGCTTGATGTAGAGGCCGGCGGATTTATCGCTCGCGCTCACGAGGGCTGCGGCGTCGTTGAGCTCGGCCATGTTTTGGAGGCGTTCCTCCTCGGCGTACATCAACAGGGCGCGGTCGGTGGTGGCGTTGCCACTGCTGTTGCCGCCCACGCTGATCGGGCTGAACAAGGGGATGCGAAAACGGTTCAGCGCCAAGTCCACATCGGTGAGGTAGCGCTGTCTCGCGAGTGCCTGCATGCCCTCTTTGGTGTAGACCGTGCGCTCGCGCAGAACGGGAGGCGCCTTTTCACGAACGACATGCTCGGGCAGACGAATGATGGTGTTGCGGGGTTTGTCGGTTTCGCGGAGGTCGGGCAGCTCGGATTCCGGCTTCGGTTCCGGGGCCTTGGCCTGGGGGGTGAATTTCGGCATCGAGGCGGAGATCGAGGCCGCGACTCCGTCGGAAACGGCCCGAGAGCGCTTCGGTTTTTCGGACGCGATCGAGGCGGGAGAATCGGGATTGTTCGACGCCGGGCCCGTCACGGGAGCAGTCGGAGCGGCTTGGGACCATGCCATCGGTACACCACCCACGCCGGCCAGCGCGGAAACGAGAAGCAAGTGGCGGATTTTCATGGTTAAACAGAAAGGAGGTTGGAGGAGCATGTTCCGTCGAATCCTTGGGAAAGCCGGTGGAACGTTGACGCCGGTTAGACCGCGTGGGGCGGCGGTGGTTGTGACCCCCGGCCTTTAAAGTTTCAACCGGCAATCTCACGACTAACCGCCAAAAAACCGTCAAGTACGCTCGAGCCGGATATCGATCTCGCGGTCCACGAACTTCCACTCCGGCGAACTCCGGAGCTGCAAGACCAGCTGCTCGAAGGCGTCGGCGTCGGCCGGTGAGTATTCGAACCAAGTCAGGAAATCGAAGGGCTCGTCCGGCCCCAAATCCCGGCAGTGGTGAAGGCGGCGGGCGATGGCGGGTAGAAACTGCATGCCGATGCGAATGTGGTTGGATTGCTCCTCGAAGATGCGGCGGCGCTCGTCCTGGGTCAGCGCCCACCACGCGGGTGTTTTTCGAATTGGGATCAGCGCGGCCAGGCTGGCGTTGGCCCGGCCCAGGGCCGGTTGTTTTTCCACCAGGCCGGTTTTTTCGTCCCGGTTGACGTACCGTTCGTTGCTCGTGATCCCGCGGAGTGTCCAGTGCCCGCCGGCGGCGTGGGCCGGCACGTCGCCCGCGAGCACCTCGAGCCGGTCGACGGTGGGGAGTGGATCGCCTGCAACGGTTTGAAACCGGGTCACCCGCCACAAACCGGAATCCCCTCCGGAAAACGTGAAAAGACGGTTGTTCATCGAATGGGTTGGATGTGGTTCATGGCGACGGGTTACAGGCTTCGGGGGAGGCTTTAGCACGCGGCGCGCCCCCTTTGATTATTTTTAAGCAAGGGTAGCGGGTTTGAAGTCTTCGGTTGTCACGGACGTCGGTGTGAAAACATATTCCGCGCTGCCCCTTTCCCGTCTGACCGGCCCGCCCAGGGTGGCACCGACCGAACCCAGCCCCTCTTTTTCGATGACCGAAGAACCCGAGAACCGGCGGGATTTTGCCTCCCTCTACCGCACGACGATCGCGCCGTTGCGCCGCTATCTGGGCCGGCTGCTCGGCAGTACCACGGAGGCGCAGGACGTCGCGCACGATGCCTACCTTCGCGTTTATCCCAGTGTGACAAACCAGTCCGCCGAACAGCCTGAGGCGTTGCTCTACACCACCGCCCGCCGTCTCGCGATCAACCGGCTCAAACGCCGGAGCATTTCGCCCATTTCGCGCGAGGCCCTGCTGCAAGACGCCGCTCCCTCCCGCGAACCCGGGGTCGAGCAACAGGTGATGGCGCGGCAGGAGCTTTCCTTGTTGCAGGCCGCCATCGCCGAACTGCCCGAAGGCTGCCGCACCGTGCTGCTCCTGCGCAAAGTGGAACTTCTCTCCCACGCCGAGATTTCCCAGCGGCTCGGCATCGCCATCAGCACCGTCGAAAAACAACACGCGCGCGCCCTGCGTCTGCTTCGCGCCGCGCTCCCCGCCGAAACCTCCCGCCACGCCTCTCCCTCAACGTCCACCTTCGAACCGGAGGTTCGCTCATGAACTCTTCTTCCCCCAACCGCGAAGCCATCGCCGACGAACAGGCGGCGCTCTGGGCCGCGCGGCTCGACGGCTCTCCGCTCTCCGCGGCCGACCGCACCGCGCTCGACGCGTGGCTCGCCGAAACACCCGCCCATCGCACGCTGCTTTCGAATTACTGCCAGTTCTCCGCCGACCTCGAGCAACAGCTGCCCGTGCTTGTCGAGACCGGCGCGGTTGCGATGCCCGCGAAACCTTCCGCCTCCCGCCCTGCGTGGCGCGCACGGTGGTTTGCCGGCATCGCGGTCGCCGCCGCGGCGCTCGTGGTCCTCAGCTTTTGGATCACGCGGCCCGTGCAGCAATTCCAAGCCATTTCCACCGCCGTGGCCCAGCGGCAGTCGGTGACCCTGAGCGACGGCACGCGCGTGGAGCTTAACGCCCGCACCAGCCTCCGCGTCGAGTTCACCCGCGCCGAGCGCCGCGTGCGCCTCGCGGACGGCGAGGCCTTTTTCACCGTGAGCAAGGATGCGTCGCGGCCGTTCATCGTGGAAACGCCCACGGGTTCCGTGCGTGTGACCGGCACCGTCTTCAATGTCCGCACCGAAACCGCCGCCATGCTCGATGTCGTGGTGGTCGAGGGTTCGGTGCAGGTGAGTCCCGGTGCCATCGGCAGCGCTCCGGCGCCCGCGCCCGACGCGCTCGTCGCGGGCGACCGGCTGACCGCGACGCCGAAAGGCGTCGTCAAACTCGCGCTGTCCGCCAGCGATCGCGACGACCTGCTGGCGTGGCGCGAAGGCCGGATCGTGTTTAACGGTGTTCCGCTGCCGGTCGCGCTCGCGCGTTTCGCCCATTATCACGGGCGCAGCCTCACCGCCTCTCCCGCGGCCATTGCCGCCGGGCACAGCGTGGGCGGCCAATACAGTATCGATGATTTGGATGGTTTCCTGGCCGCTCAGGTAAGTATGAAACCGTTCAAGGTCACTCGCGACGCCAACGGTTCCGTCCGCATCAGCCTGCGCTCCGAGCCTTAATCGTGCGTTCGCTTTCAGTTTTCATCCGCGTGCTCTGGCTGGTGGGCGGCAGCCTGTCTGCCATCGCCGGACACGCGGCGCCGGTGGAATTCAACCTGCCGGCGCAGCCGGCGGGGCCGGCGTTGATGGCGTTTTCCAAACAGGCGAAAGCGGAACTCCTGTTTTCCTTCGACGAACTGCGCGCCGTGCGCTCTTCCGCCGTCATCGGCCGGTACGAGGCGACGGAAGCGCTCGACCTGCTGCTCAAGGACACCGGCTTCACGGCGCGCCGCAACGCGCGCGGAAAATATGTGGTGTCGCGCTCGGTCGAGGCGACCGGCGGCATCAAGGGCCGGCTGCTGGTGCCCGAAGGCGCCAAGGCCGGCGGAATCAAACTCGCGATCCCGGAAACGCGCCTCACCACCACGACGAACGAGCGCGGTGAGTTCATCCTCGCCGGCGTGCCGCCCGGCACGCACCAGCTCGTGGCGACCGGCGATGGCTTCCAGCCGCTGCACATCACCCGCGTGCGCGTCACGGCCGACCACGTGGTGACTCTCGCCGCACAGTCGATGAACCCCGCGAATCCGCTCACGCGGCTCGAGCCCTTCGTCGTCGAGGCGAGAACCGCGCGGCGCCGGCTTTTCGATCGCGGCAGCGCGACGCCCTCGCCGCACACCGCCACCGGCAACCTCGACCTGCCGCGCACCCAGGACGACGCGCTGCCGTACACGATCTACGACCGCGCGCAGATTGCCCGCAGCGGCGTCGTCAGCCTGAACGAGTTTCTCCAGCGCAACGTCCTCGACAGCGCCGCCGCCGCGCGTCCGCCCGATCAGAAACCGAGCACGGACATCAACGACAGTTTCGTGGCGACGAGCTCGAATCTTTCCCTGCGCGGTTACAAGGCGGACGAAACCGTCGTGCTCGTGAACGGGCGCCGGCTGCCGGAAATTTTGACGGGGAAAGACGGCAGCAACGGGCGGCAGCAGCCCGATGTGAACATCATCCCGGTCAGCCTCGTCGAGCGCGTGGAAGTCCTGCCGGTGTCGGCCTCGGCGATCTACAGCGGAAATTCCGTGGGCGGCGTCATCAACATCGTGCTGCGTCCTGACGTGAACCACTCGGAAATCACCGCCACCTACACGAACACGCTCGACGGCTTCGATGCGCCGCAATCGACCGTTTCGTTGCAACACGGCCAGTCGCTGCTCGGTGGCGCGCTGCGGGTGCGGTTGAACGCCACCTTCACGGAAACATCGCCGCCGACGGAAGCGGAACTCGGTTTCGTGCGCGAAAAATTGCGGACGCAACCGGCGTCCGGCGGATTGTTTCGCGCGACCCCGAACATCCGCAGTGTCACGGGCTCGCCGCTTTTCGGCGCGGGCACCGCGGCGGTGACCTCGGTGGCGCCGGGAGCCAGCGGCACGGGCGGACTGGCGGCGTTCGCCGGCCGGCAGGGAATGCAAAACCTGGCACTCTTCGATCTGCATGACGGACTCGTGAATTCGCCGAACAGCGTGAATTTCCCCTACGGCCGCCGCCAGCGCGGCAGCACGTATTTCGGCTCCGTCACCTACGACGTGTTTCCGTGGCTCCAGATCGGGCTGGATGGAATGCACGCGCGCACCGTCGCGAATCGCGGTCACTTCGTTTCCGCCGCCGAGCTGACGCTGTCCGGGAGTTCGCCGTTCAATCCGTTCCAGCAGGACGTCGCGGTTTCGCTCAACGAAAGCGCCCCGGCGCTGGGCGCGAATTACGGCGAGGCGCGGCTGGCGTTCACGTCCGCCGTGTTCGGCGTGCTCGTCAAACTCCCCGCGGAGTGGCGGGTTTCGTTCGACACGCAATACGGCAACAGCCTGACGAAGTATCGCGGCGTCTCCGGATTCGACACGGCGCGCTGGCAGGAACTCGTCGACCAGGGCCGCTACAATCCGCTCCGCGACACGCAGGTGCACGGGCCCCCCGCGGAGTTCTACGATCGCGTGCTGAAATTCTACGGCGCGCGCGGACGCTTCGTTACGCTGGGCGACTACGACACCCTGGACACGGCGCTGCGGGTGAGGAACCAGTCGTTGCGGCTGCCCACCGGAAATGGCGCCGTGAGCTTCGGTGGCGATTATCGCTGGACCCGTCTCGCGACCTACGTGGACGAGAGCCGTTTTGGCGACGGTTCGCCCGTGGGTCTTCCCGAGCGCTGGGCGGGACGAACGCTGGAGCGCGTCAGCGTGTTCGGTGAGATCCAGGCGCCGGTGGTGCCCTCGCGCTGGCTGCCGGACTGGATTCGCGAAATCCAGGTCGACCTTGCTGCGCGCTACGTTGCCGCGGCGACCGCGCAGGAAACCAACCTCGCGCCCACGGGCGGCCTGAAGATCGATTTCGCCGGCGGACTCGCGTTGCGCGCCACCGTGGCGAGTTCGAACCGGCTCCCGTCGCCGCTGCTGACGCGGAAGGTCGCCACGCCCAGTGCGCCCGGTCCGGGCAGCGGGGAAATGAGCTACGAAACCATCTCGGATCCGCTGCGCGGGAATGAAACGAACAACCAGGTGCTGGCGAGCGAGGTGGTGAATCCCAACCTGTATCCCGAATCCGCGGTGACCCGCACCGTGGGACTGGTGTTGCAACGCGGGCAGGTGCATCGCTTCCGCGTGGCGGTGGATTTTTCCGACACCGAAAAATCCGGGGAATTGGAAGAGCTCGAAAAACCCCAGGAGGTGGTCGACTTGGAAAAACTTTTCCCCGGTCGCGTCATTCGCGCGGCTCCCGCGCCCGGGTCGCCGTATGGCGTGGGCGTCGTGACGTCGGTGCTGACCGGCAACGTCAATCTCGCGTGGCGCCACTCGCAGAACTGGAACACGACGTTCGACTACGCCTGGACCGAGTGTCTCGGCGGCCGGCTCGATTTGTATGGCCGCTGGATTTTATTCCAGCGTTACGACCGGCAGGTGCTGCCGGATTCGCCGGTCGTGGACGAATTGCGCGAACCGGATACCGCCGACGCGAGCGTGATGAAGCACCGCGCAAACCTCGGCGCCAGCTGGTCGAATCCCCGTTTCGGTTTCGGCATGGACACGCATTACTTTCATTCGCGGGTCCTGCCGGCGAAGGAGTGGGCGGGGCAGGGGAGCCGGCAGATCGAGCCGTACTGGCAGTTCGACGCCTTCGTTCAAGGCGACCTCACCCGCTGGCTGCCGTGGAAAAATTCCCGCTTCGGGCTGCGCGGACAGGTGCGCGTCAACAATGTCTTCGACGCGCGCCCGCCGGGATATGTGAACACCGTCGCCGGCGTGCAGCCCTACGGCGACTGGCGCGGCCGGGTTTATTCGGTGTCGGTGACGGCGACGTTCTGAGCCATTCGCGTTCGTCCGCGCTTCAATTTTTCCCGGGTTCTCGCGGCAGCCGATGGCGGATTTGCGGCGGCGGGTTGTCTTCTCGATTGGGAAATCACCCGCAACAATGCCGCACGTTACTATTGCCTTGGAGGGCGCCAAAACCGCAACCGGCCGCCAGGCCGCCCTTCGTTCCGCCCTCAAGCGTTGTTCGCTCGCGACCTACCGGGCCGCGCTGCGGTTTCGCAAGACGCGCAGCCCGGCGTATCTGCCGGCGCTCGTCCATGGTTTGCTCGAGCGCTATGTCAGCAGCGAGCTGCGCGCGAAATTTGGACCCGCCAGCCACCGGCTACGCCTGCGCGAGGATCTCGGTCTCGATTCCCTCACGATGATGGAGCTCGTGATGGTCGCCGAAGAGGTGCTGCAGGTTTCCATCAGCAACGACGACCTGCCGCACCTGCGCACCGTCGGCGATCTTCAGGAATATCTCACGCGTTACGCGACGGCTGCGAAGTAACTGCGACAGGTGATCGAACTATAGGAGCGGCTTTACGCCGCGACCTCGGTGCGTCCGCCTGCCAGTCGCGGCATAAAGCCGCTCCTACAGCCAGATCGCCAGCCATCCGGACCGCCAGGCAGCCGGCAAATCAGCCCCGCACCTGGCCGGTGCCCTCGATCACAAACTTGTGCGTGCAAAGCTCGCGCAGGCCCATCGGGCCGCGGGCGTGCAGGCGGTCGGTGCTGATGCCGATCTCCGCACCGTAACCGAATTCGTAGCCGTCGGTGAAACGCGTGCTCGCGTTCCAATAAACCGTGGCGCTGTCCACCTCCGCGAGAAACCGGCGGGCGGCCGGTTCGTCCTTCGTGATGATGGCGTCGCTGTGGTTCGAACCGTCGCGGTTGATCGTCGCGATCGCGGCGTCGAGCGAATCGACGATCCGCACCGCCAGCACGTAGTCGAGAAACTCGGTCGAATAGTCGGCCTCGGCGGCGGGCGTGGTCGCGATTTTTTCGCGGGCCAGAATCGCGGACGCGGCGGCGTCGCAGCGGAGTTCGACCTTCTTCGCGATGAGCGCGCGGGCGACGGAGGGCAGGAATTTCTCGGCGACGCCGCGGTGCACCAGCAGCTGCTCCGCGGCGTTGCAGGCGCTGGGACGCTGCACCTTGGCGTTGAGCGTGATCGTCTCCGCCATCGCGAGGTCGGCCGCGGTGTCGACGTAGACGAAGCACACGCCCTTGTAATGCTTGATGACGGGAATCGTGGAATTTTCCGCCACGTAGCGGATGAGACTCTCGCCACCGCGGGGAATGATGCAGTGGATGAGGGTGTCGAGTTTCAGCAGCGTGACGAGCGCCGCGCGGTCCGTGGTCGGCACGAGTTGCACCGCCTCGGCCGGCAGGCCTGCGGCGGCGAGCGCCTGCGCGATGAGCGCGGCGAGCGCGGTGTTCGTGTGAAAACATTCCTTGCCGCCCCGCAGGATGCAGGCGTTGCCGCTCTTCAGGCAGAGGACGGCGCAGTCGATGGTCACGTTGGGACGCGCCTCATAGATAATTCCGATGACGCCGATCGGCACCCGGAGCTTGCGGATCACGAGGCCGTTCGGGCGGTTGATCGTCTCGAGCACGTCGCCAACCGGATCGGGCAGGGCGACGACCTCGCGCACCGACTCGGCGAGATGTTTGAGGCGCGCCGTGTTGAGCGTGAGACGGTCGCGGGCGGCGGCGGTGAGCGCAGTGGCTTCGGGCGAGGCGAGGTCCTGCAGGTTCGCGGTGAGCAGGGCGGGGTGGGACGAATCGATCAGGTCGGCGAGCCGGCGCAGCGCGGCGTCCTTTTTCGCCGTGGGCGCGGTCGCCAGCACAAGCGAAGCCGCGCGGGCGCGCTGCGCGAGTGAAGTGACGAGCTGGACAAGATCGGCGGACATGGAAGTTGGAAAAGATCGTCCAACCCTGCGCGGGCGCAAAGGCAAAATGTGGAAAGGCGGCCTCATGAAGGTTCCTTTCCCGGCATCGACGTCCTCTGGGACCGCCATTCGAAGAGGGCGGCGCTTCGTGATGTCTTCCCGCTCTCCGCGCCACCTGGCGCGAAGTGTCATCTAATAGATGACACTTTCTTGGTTTCCTCCCGTGTCGTGCCAAATGAAGTGTCGTCTATTAGATGACACTTGGGTTGGCACGGATGGAGGGCAGTCACGTCGGTGCGGCGGGCTGTTTCAGCTTTCCTCCCCGGCGGGGCGGGTCAAAGCCCCGCGCGGTCGGGAGCACCGCCACCGACAACGAACAGGCGGGTGGCCTTAACCGAAGATCGCGCGGCGGTTCAGCCGCCAGACGGAAATTGCCATCACACCGACGGCGATGCCGCTCAGAATTCCGATAACGGGGAGGAGGCCGACGAAGGATTTTTCGGCCCAGAGCACCGCGGAAAATCCCTCCATGCTCCAGTAGACCACCGTGAACTTCCCGATCTGCTGCATGAACTCGGGCATGAACGTCATCGGAAACCAGGCGCCCCCGGTCGCGCTCATTGCCATCACGAGCAGCGTGGCGAGTCCGCTCGCCGCCTGGGCGTTGGGGGAAAACGCGGCGACGAACATGCTGAACGCCGTGCAGGACGCCGCGGCGGCGATGCACACGATGACGAGGTTGACGAAATGGCCGGTCACATCGACGCCGTAGAGCAGCTGGCCCGCGAAGAAGAGCGCCATGAGTTGCACGAGCCCGAGCAATACGCCGAAAAGAAAACGGCTCCAGAGCAGGTGGCCGCGGCTGACCGGTGCGGCGAGCAGGCGCTGAAAGATGCCGGTGTTTTTTTCGTCGAAGAAAGCCGCCGTGCCGCCGCTTAGCGCGAAGAGGAGAAACATGATCGCCTGGCCTCCGATGATGTTGGTGGCCTGCGGGCTTTTCACATCCTTGCCGACGAGCTGGGTCGTCTCAATTTTCACCAGGCGGGACAGCAGGTCGGCTCCGGCGTCCGGCTTTTCGGCGGGCGCGGGGCCCGCCGCCGGTGCATCGATCCGGCGCAGCGAAGGATCGGCGGGCTTGGGAACCGGTGTCGGCTGCGACAGGCCGAAATCCCCCGCGCCCATCGAGCGGAGCACCTCTGCCTTGTCGAGGTCGAACGCACTGGCCACCGTGGCGGCGATGGTGTCGTTGAACCGGTCGAAGCGCTCCTGGCCGATGAAAGCGGCGCCTTTGGCCTTCAGGGCGTCGCCGAGGAGTTTCGGGACATTGGAGAAAATTGTTTTCTGCAGGAGACCGTTGACCGTCTGCGACTCGATCGTGTTTTGCGGGTTGGAAAAAATCCTGAGGTGGATGCCAAAACTTTCGCTCGAGATCACGTTTTTCGGAATGATCAACGCGTAGCGAAGATCGTTGTTCTGGATCATCGTCCGCGCATCGGCCTCGGTGAGCGGGCGCTTGGAGCCGTCCGGGTTGTTGAACGTGGTCCAGACGCGAAACGCCTTCTCGGCCTGCAGGGCCTCGACCAGTTTTTGCGCGCCGGGATGGTCGCTTTGGTTGACGACAGCGATGCGAACGCCGGACGGCCCGCCGCCTCCGCCGCCTTTCCGGTTCAGCCCCCAGACGAAACCGAAAACGTAGATCAGCATCACCGGGACCACGAAGGTGAGGATGACCGCGGTCTTGTTGCGGAGGAAGTTGGCGATGTCTTTGCGAAGGAGCGTAAGCAGGATGCGCATGGTGTGGCGTCGTCGGGCGGTTATTCGCGGAGGTTCCGGCCGGTGAGGTGCAGGAACACGGCTTCGAGCGAGGGACGCTCATGGGTGAAGAGCCGCGGCGGAAGCGCGTGTTGCTCCGCGAGCGCATAGAAGGCGGAAAATTTCGCGTCCGTCCGCGGGCGGAAGCGGTGCAGGGTGTCGGTCGACGACACGGTGCCGAGCGCGGCGAGTTTCCCGGCGAAGGCCGCGGTGCCCGGGCCGTTGCTGAACGTGATCTCGTCCTCGAACGGGAGCTCGGCGAGGAGGGTGTCGAGCGAGCCGAGCGCGAGAATCTTGCCGTGATCGATGATGCCGATGCGCGAGCAGAGCCGCGTCGCCTCCTCCATGTAGTGCGTCGAGTAAATGATGGTGAGCCCCTCGCGGTTGAGCTTTTCGAGGACGTCGAAGATCGCGTTGCGCGACTGCGGATCGATGCCGACGGTCGGTTCATCGCAAAGCAGGAGTTTCGGGCGGTGCAGGAGCGAGGCGACGAGGTTGAGCCGGCGCTGCATGCCGCCGGAAAATTTCTTCAGCGGTTCGTGCCGGCGGTCGGTGAGCTGCGCGGCGTCGAGCGCCCCGGCGACGCGCTGGCGGAGATCCGCTCCGCGCAGGCCGTAGAGCCGGCCAAAGATGCGGAGATTCTGCTCGGCACTCAGTTCCTCGTAGAGCGCGATCGATTGCGGCACGAGGCCGAGGTTCAGGCGGGTCGCGACGTTGGCGGCGGTGAGCGGTTCGCCATTGAGCGTGATTGTGCCGGCGTCGGGCGAGCGCAGTCCCGTGATGAGTGACATCAGCGTGGATTTGCCGGCGCCGTTCGGCCCGAGCAGCCCGAAGAATTCGCCGCTCGCGATGTCGAGCGAGACATCGTCGAGCGCGACCAGGGGGCCGTAACGTTTGGAAACAGAACGAATCGCGAGCATGGATGAAAGATGGAACGAGGCTAACCGCGGAGATTGCGAAGAGTTACAGGAAAAATCCGGGGCGGCGAAAAGGGTGCGGTCTGGTTTGTCATTGCGGGAAGCCCGCCACGCGGGCGGCGAAGCAATCCCTCTCGCGGGATCGCCGCGGCCGGTTGCACCGGCCGCGCGATGACAAGGCAAAGAAAAAGTTTTTGCGCATCGTCGTTCAATTCGCTTCGTCGAGCCCGGACAGGTGTCCTTTGGGTTTGCAGCGCATTCCCGGGGACGCCAGCTTTCTCCTTCGATTGTCGGTGCTGACTATACCCCAGACTATGGCTGATCTACCTCGTCTCACGCGTCGGGTTTCCGCGGTCGTGCTCGCATGCATGACCGCCCTCGTCCCGGGATGGGGCCAGGGAGCCGCGGCCAAAATCGACCGCCACGCGCTCGTCATGCGGCACAACCCGCATCTCACGGCCATCGACCCGTGGTCGCCGCTGAGCGTGGGCAACGGGCAGTTTGCCTTCACCGCGGACGTGACGGGCCTGCAAACCTTCTACCACGACTATCAGAAAGACGGGATCGGGTTGGAGACGCAGGCGCGCTGGGCGTGGCATTCGAACCCCAATCCGAATGGCTACAAGCTCTCCGACGCCAACCGGATGTTCACCGCCTACGGGAAAACGCTCGGCTACCCAATGAGCCAGGGCACTCCGGCTGGCATGTGGCTGCGCGAGAATCCCCACGCCATGCCGCTGGCCCAGCTCGCCTTTGTGAAAAGCGACGGAGCCGCGCTCGTCCCCGGGGACATCGCGGACATCGACCAGACCCTCGATTTGTGGACGGGCCTCCTGACCAGCCGCTACAGCATCGGCGGCCAGCCCGTCAAAGTTCTCACCGCCGCCAGCCCGGTGCGCGACACGCTCAGCGTCCGCATCGAATCGCCGCTGCTCGTGCAGGGAAAACTCGCGGTGCGGATCACCCTGCCGCGCGGTCACGATCTCAAAACCAAGAACAACCCCCCGCTGGACTGGTCGGCGCCGGCGTCGCATTCGACCAAGGTGGCCGAGCAGGGCGAACGCACGCTGACGCTGGTCCACGTCCGCGACGAATCGAGTTACACGGCGGCGCTCGCTTCCACCGGCGGAATCCGCGTCGACGCGGCCGGTCCGCATTCGTTCCGGATCGGCGCGGCGCAGGGCGATGTGCTGGAGTTCACGCTGACGTTTACGCCGGAAGCCCGGCTCCCGGCCGTGGCGGCGGCCGATGTTCGCTCCGCGAGCGCCGCGCACTGGGAGAAATTCTGGAAGAGCGGCGCCGCGGTCGAATTCGCGGGCAGCAAGGATCCGCGCGCGTCCGAGCTCGAGCGGCGGGTGGTGCTCTCGCAGTACCTCACGGCGATCCAGAATGCCGGCGATTTTCCTCCCTCGGAAAGCGGGTTGACGTTGAGCACGTGGTACCAGAAGCACCACACCGAGATGCTTTGGTGGCACACGGCGCATTTCGCGCTGTGGGGCCGCGATGCTTTTCTCGCCAAAAACCTCGACTGGCTGGTGCGCGACCTGCCCGTCGCCCGCGAACTCGCAAAGAGCCGCGACCTGAAGGGCGCGCGCTGGGCGAAGATGATCGGACCCGACGGACGCGAAAGTCCCGGCGGCAATCCGCTCATCATCTGGAACCAGCCGCATCCGATTCACCTGGCGGAGCTGCTCTATCGTAATTCGCCGACGCCCGAGACGCTCGCACGCTACCAGGTTCTCGTGCAGGAAACCGCCGAATGCATGGCCTCGATGCTCAACTGGGATGAAGCCACGCAGCGTTACAATCTCGGCCCGCCGATGTGGATCGCGCAGGAAATCTACGATCAGGCGACCAGCATGAATCCCACCTACGAGCTCAGCTACTGGGTGCGCGGCCTCCTCATCGCGCAGCAATGGCGCGAACGGCTGAAACTCGGCCGCGACGCCGAGTGGGACAAACGCATCGCCGCGATCGCGAAGCTCCCCGTGAAGGACGGAAAATACGTGGCGATCGAAACCACGCCCGACACCTGGGACAACAAGGACAGCCGCCACGACCATCCCTCCTTCCTGATGGCGCTGGGCCAGCTGCCCGGCGACGGCGTTGACCGGGCAACGATGGCCCGGACGCTCGACGCCGTGCTCGCGACATGGGACTGGGAAACGAAAATCTGGGGTTGGGATTATCCGATGATCGCCATGACCGCCGCCCGGCTCGACGAGCCGAAAAAAGCGGTCGACGTCTTGCTCAAGAGCGATGGCCCCAACAACGGCTACACCGGCAGCGGCCACAACCGCCAGCGCGCCGACCTCCCGATTTATCTTCCCGGCAACGGTTCGCTGCTCGCCGCCGTGGCGATGATGGCGGGTGGCTGGGATGGCGCGCCCAAACATCCCGCGCCCGGATTTCCCCGCGACGGCTCCTGGGTTGTACGAGCCGAAGGTTTTCATCCTCTTCCCTAACCCTATTTTTATGCCCAAACACCTCGTCACCGCCCTGGTCGTCACGCTGGCCCTGGCTGCCCTGCCGCTCCAGGCGCAGGGGCCTTACTGGAACCGCGACAACCGCAATCGTAACGACAACGGCGACCAGCCTTATCCGGTCCCGTATCAACTCCCCACTCCTGCCGAGATCACGGAAACGCTGCACCGCATCCGCGGCTACATGGAGGTCTCGGTGCCCACGCGCGTCGTCGACCGCAAAACGAAAAAGGAAATCACCGATTTCACCCAGCCGGTCGCCGAGGCCGAGGCCGAACGCTCCGCCACGCGCATGGGTCATCTCGCCTACGAGATGGGTGTGATCCACAGCGGTATGCTCAAGGCGGGCGAGATCACGGGCGACCCGAAGTTCAACGCCTTCACGGAGCGCCAGATGAAGTTCATCGCGGAGAAGCTGCCGTATTTCCAGGCCCAGGAGGCGAAATTCAAACTCGAGCGCGCCAACAGTTTTGCGGCCGCGATCGATCCGCGCGCCCTCGATGACAGCGGTTCGATGTGCGCCGCGCTCCTGCGCGCGCGTCACGCCAAGGTCGGCCCCGACCTCCAGGGACTCATCGGCACGTGGAGCGACTGGGTGGCCAACAAACAATTCCGCCTCGCCGACGGCATGCTCGCGCGCCAGCGGCCGCAGGCCCAGTCGCTCTGGGCGGACGATTTCTACATGAGCGTTCCCGCACTCGCGGAGATGGGGCGCATGACGGGAAACCGCGCGTGGTTCGACGACGCCGCGAAGAACGTCCTGCTGATGTGGCACCGCCTCTACAACCCGACGCTGGGAATCCTCACGCACGGGTGGAACGCCAACAATCCCGACGCCCCGCAATTCTACTGGGCCCGCGCGAACGGCTGGGCGGTTCTCGCGATCAGCGATCTTCTCGATCTGTTGCCGAAGGACCACCCCAGCTACGACAAGATCATGAACTGTCACCGCCTGCTGTTGCGCGGTGTCGCCCAATATCAATCCGGTCACGGTCTCTGGCACCAGATGCTCGACCGCAACGATTCCTACCTCGAGACCTCGGCGACCGCGATGTTCGTCTACGGCTACGCGCACGCGATCAACGAAGGCTGGATCAGCCCCACGACCTACGGCTCGATTGCGCAGGCGGGGTGGGTCGGGCTGTCGACGAAGATCAACGCCAAGGGCCAGGTCGAAGGCACCTGCGTCGGCACGACTTTCGCGAGCGACCAGATTTATTACTACAACCGGCCGGTCAGCGTGGACGCGATGCACGGCTACGGTCCCGCCCTGCTCGCCGGCGCCGAAATGATCCGCCTGATTAAAAACCCGACGATCGATATCCAGATCAAGCTTCGCACGTATCACTACGTCCCCAAGGCCGGCGGCGAAACGAACTATCGCGAACACAACTAAACTGGGATTCCTTTTTTAGTTTGAGGAAACGGCGGTCATGGCGACCGCCGTTTTTTTGTTGCGCGATTTTATTGTCCGGTTTTCGCGCGGACGGGTGATAGTAGGTAACCCGCCACGAAATGACCGACGTTCTCGACGATATCGAATTGCTGCGACGCTATGCCGAAAAGCGCTCGGAGGTGGCGTTCGCCGAACTCGTCCGCCGTCACATCAACCTCGTCTACCATGCCGCGCTGCGGCAGACCGGCGGCGATGGCTCGCTCGCGGAGGAGGTGACGCAGACGGTGTTCACCGATCTGGCGCGCAAGGCCCGTTCGCTGTCGGGAAGACCGGTGATCACGGGCTGGCTTTTCACCAGCACGCGTTTCGCCGCGGCGAAGGCGAGGCGCACCGAACTTCGCCGGCAGACGCGCGAAACCGCCGCCCACGTTATGCAAGAAATCACCCGCGATTCCGGCGCTGCCGCCGACTGGGAGCGGCTTCGTCCGGTGATCGACGAAGTGCTGTACGAACTTGACGAGCGGGACCGCGAGGCGGTGCTCCTCCGCTTTTTTGAAGACCGGCCGTTTGCCGAGATCGGCGAGAGGCTTTCGCTCACGGAAGACACGGCACGCGTGCGCGTCGCCCGCGCGCTCGACAAGATGCACACACGCCTGGCGCGTCGCGGAGTGACGTCGACGACCATGGCTCTGGCCGCTGCGCTGGGAGCGCAGACCGTATTGGCTGCGCCGGCTGGCCTGGCAGTGGCGGTGGCCAACACCGCTCTGGCCGCGGCGAGTGGCGCGGCCATGGCAGGGGTGTTCGGTTTTTTCAGCGGAGCCAAGATTGCCGGGGGTATGGCGGTGGTCGCTCTCACGGTGGGCGCGATCGTCTATCTTTCAGATCAATCGGGGAGAACGAATGCACCCTTCGAGTTGGCGCAGGTTTCAAACCCGGGGTTGGATGCCTCGCCGGCTGGAAAATCGACCGAGTTTTTGGCTGTCCCTCAGGTTTCGACGGCGGTGCCTGCTCCCGCCGGCCGAGGTTATATTTCGTCCCTCATTTCGGACCCCAACTATATCTTGCGGGTGGGCGACGCGATCCACGTACGGGTTCACGATCAGCCCAAATTCGGGGCGGCGCAATGGATCGGACCTCGAGGCGAAATCAGTCTCTGGTATACAAGGGAGCAGCTTTTCCTCGGTGGAAAAACGATCCGCGACGCGGGGCGGCTGGTCGAAAACATGTATCGGGAAAAACGACTGCTCAAGGCGCCGGTGGTCAGCATTGTCGTGCATCGCAACGTGAGACCGTGGGCCATGGTGCAGGGTGCGGTGCATTCGCCCGGGAAGGTTGAATTCCCGCCGGGGGCCCTCAGCCTTCCCGCGGCCGAAATTCTCAGTCGTGCGGGTGGATTTCTGCCAACGGCGAAGCCCGATGCAGTGAGGGTGATCAGGAGCGGAGGGGGGGACGGAAACACCGCGACTCAGATCCTGAATTTGGAAAAGGTAACACCTCCTCGTTCAGACTCCGATCCGGTGGAATTCCTGATTTATCCCGGCGATAGCATCTGGGTTCCCGAACGATATTCCGACCAGCCGCGGCCCGGGAACTAGAGCAACGGCCGCAGGTATTTCCACATCGTCTCCGCGATCACGGCGTGGCCGCGCGGGTTCGGGTGGATGCGGTCGGCGTGATTCATCGCCGCGATGCCGCCCACGCCCTCGAGGAGAAAGGGCACGACGGTGGCGCTGTTTTTTTTCGCGAGGGCGGGATACATCGCCCGAAAGGCCTGGGTGTACTCCGCGCCCATGCTCTCGGGCATCATCATGCCGGCGACCACGATTTTCGTTTCGGGATATTTCGCCCGCACCCGGTCGATGATTCCCTGGAGATTGGCCTCCGTCACGGTCGGCGCGATGCCGCGGAGGCCGTCGTTGGCGCCGAGGGCGAGGACAAACACATCCGCGGGCTGGCGCAGAATCCAGTCGACGCGCCGCAGGCCGGCCGCGCTGGTTTCGCCGCTCAGGCCGGCGTTGACCACCCGCCAGTCGAGCCCCTCCGCCGTGATTTTTTTTTGGATCAGGGCGGGAAACGATTCGTTCGCCGGATCGTCCAGCCCGTGACCGGCCGTGAGACTGTCCCCGAAAAAAACCAGCGTGCGTTGCGCCGCGCGCATCTGGATGGCCGCGAAGCCGAGAGTCATGGAGCAAAGGAAAAACCAGAGGCGATGGACGATCATGGAGCGATTTAACCGCTTAAACTAGCTTTCGTGCAGTTTCAGTGTTTCGTGCGAACTTCTTCTTCATGAGTGACCAGACGATGCTAAAAGTCCAGCGGCTGACCAAAACATACCAGGCGGCGGGCGGGCCGCTGACGGTTTTAAAGGAGGTGAACTTCGAGCTGGGCGCGGGTGCCACGCTCGCGATCGTCGGTCCGAGCGGCAGCGGCAAGACCACGCTGCTCGGCCTGTGCGCCGGGCTCGACCGTCCGAGCGGCGGCGTGGTAGAACTCGCGGGAGTGTCGATCGGCGAACTGAACGAGGACCGCCGGGCGCTGGTGCGAAATCAGCACGTCGGCTTCGTGTTTCAGAATTTCCAGCTGGTGCCCACGCTCACCGCGCTGGAAAACGTCCTCGTCCCGGTCGAGCTCCGCGGCGAAGGCGGCCGCGAGGCCGAGGCGGAGGCGGGCGCGCTGCTCGGGCGCGTCGGACTGGGCGAGCGTTGCGATCACTATCCGGTGCAGCTGTCGGGCGGCGAACAGCAGCGCGTGGCGCTCGCGCGGGCGTTCATGAACCGGCCGAAGATTTTATTCTGCGACGAGCCGACCGGGAACCTCGACGACGACACCGCCGCCGCGATGGTGGAGCTGATCTTCGGCCTGAATCGCGAACGCGGCACGACCCTCGTGCTGGTGACGCACAACCTCGAACTCGCAAAACGCTGCCACCGCATCATGCGCCTCAAAGGCGGGGCGGTGGTGAGTGATGAGATCAGTGTGACGGGTGGCGTGTGACCTGTGACGTGAAAATACCACGAACTTTAATCCACCCGTTGAGCGGCGCCCGTCACACGTCACAGGTCACACGCCACACTCACCCATGACCTTCATCCTGAAAATGGCGTGGCGGGATTCGCGGGCTTCGCGCCGGCGGTTGCTGCTGTTTTCGCTCTCGGTCGTGCTCGGCATCGCGGCGCTGGTCGCGATCGGATCGTTTGGCGCGAATCTGCGCAGCGCGATCGACGAGCAGGCGAAGGGATTGCTCGGCGCCGACCTGATCATCACGGGCCGGAATCCCCCGAGCGAGGCGGCGGTCAAGCACCTCGACAGCTTGGGCGGGGAGAAGGCGCGCGACATGTCGTTTTCGTCGATGATGGTGTTTCCCTCGGCGCAGAATCTCACGCGGCTCGTGCAGGTGCGCGCGATGGAGGGGAATTTTCCGTTCTTCGGCGACTTCACGACGGCGCCCACCGATGCGCCGGCGAAATTCCGGGCGGGCGGGGATGTCGTGATTCTCGATGAAACGTTGCTGCGGCAGTTCAACACCAAGGTCGGCGAGACGGTGAAGCTGGGGAAGGTGACGTTCACCGTCGTGGGCGCGCTGCAAAAAATGCCCGGCGAATCCAGCGCGATCACCGCGACGTTTGCGCCGCGGGCGTTGATTCCGATGAGCCGGCTCGAGGCCACGGGCCTCGCGGGCCGGGAAAACCTCGCGCGGTTCCGCACGATGCTGAAGCTTCCGCCGGAGCATCCGCCGGAAGCGGTCGAGCGCGAGATGCGCCAGCTTTTCCGCGGCGAGGGGCTGGGCTACGACACCGTGGCGGAGCGCAAACGCGACCTCGGCCGCGCGCTGGAGAACATCGAGGGTTTCCTCAGCCTCGTCGGATTCATCGCGCTCTTCCTCGGCGCCATTGGCGTGGCGAGCGCCATTCATGTGTACGTGCGGCAGAAAATCACGACCGTCGCCATTCTGCGCTGCCTCGGCGCGACGGCCTGGCAAAGTTTCGCGGTGTACCTCGTGCAAGGCATCGCACTCGGAGTGTTTGGCGCGTTCCTCGGCGCGGCCCTCGGTCTCGCGGTGCAGTTTGCCCTGCCCGAATTGTTGAAGGGCTCGCTGCCGTTCGACGTGAATTTTTTCATCGCGTGGCCCGCGGTGCTCGAGGGCATGCTGGCGGGACTCGTCATCTGCGTGCTGTTCACCTTGCTCCCTCTGCTGGCGGTGCGGCGCGTTTCGCCGCTCGTGGCGTTGCGCTCGGCGTTTGCGGAGGGCGCCGGCGCGAAGGCCGACCCGTGGCGGATTGTGATTGGCGTGCTCATCCTCGGTGCCGTCACCGCCTTTGCGATTTCCCAGACGCCGCGCTTGCGCGATGGCGTGGGTTTCACGATCGCGCTCGTGGTTGGTTTTTCGGTGCTCGCCGGACTCGCCCAGCTCGTGGCGTGGACGGCGCGCTGGATCAGTTCGCCGAAAGTACAGCGCTGGCTGCCCGGCCGGATGCCGTATGTGCTCCGCCAGGGCGTGGCGAATCTCTACCGGCCGAACAACCGCACCGTGCTGCTCCTGCTCTCGCTCGGCCTGGGGACGTTTCTGATGCTCACGCTTTTTCTGACGCGCACGACGCTGCTGCAGGAAATTTCGCAGAGCAGCGGAAAGGGGCGTCCCAACCTCCTGTTCATCGATGTGCAGGACGACCAGGTCGAGGGACTCGGCAAACTCACCGCGCAACAAGGCTCCCCGTTTCTCGTGCAGGCTCCGATCGTGACGATGAAAATCACCACGCTGAAAGGACAGAAGGCCGAGGACTTGGCGCGGCGGCCGGGCGACGGCAGTTCGCCGGCACCGGCGGCTCCGGGAAACGAAAAAGGCGGGGCGGAAACGCGTCCCGCGGAACGGGGTCCGGGCCAGCGTGAGCGGTTGCCCGGCTGGGCGCTGCGGCGGGAGTACCGCTCGACCTTTCGCGGCAAGCTGGAGGGCACGGAGCGTTTGGTGGCGGGTGAATTCACCGGGCGCGTGGACCCGGGCACGGCCGTGGTGCCGATTTCGATGGAGGAGGGCCTGTTTCGCGACCTCCGCCTGAAACTCGGCGACGAGATCGAATGGAATGTGCAAGGCGTGCCGATGAACACCCGGGTAACGAGCGTGAGGGCGGTGGAGTGGCGGCGGCTCGAGCCGAATTTCTTTGTCGTGTTTCCGCTGGGCGTGCTCGAAGCGGCGCCGAAATTTTATGTGGCGGCGGTGCGCGCGGCGACGACGGACGATTCCGCGCGCGTGCAGCGGGCCGCGGTGGAGGCGTTTCCCAACGTGACGGCCATCGACCTCGCGCTCGTGATGCAGACGATCGACAGCATCTTCACGAAGGTGGCGTTCGTGATCGAGTTCATGGCGCTCTTCACCGTGATCACCGGGTTGATCGTGCTCGTCGGCGCGGTGATGACCGGGCGTTTCCAGCGCATCCGCGAAACCGTCCTGCTGCGTACGCTCGGTGCGACGCGGCGGCAGCTTTGGCAGATCGAATTCGTGGAATACGCGATCCTCGGAGTGCTTGCGGCGGTGGTGGGGTGCGGGCTCGCCATGGGCGGCAACGTCATGCTCGCGAAATATGTTTTCCGGATTTCGCCGGCGTTTCCGGTGCTGCTGCTCGCTGGCGCCGGTACGGCCGTGTGCGTGGTGACGGTGGTCACCGGGCTTCTATCCAGTCGAGGGGTGGCGAATCATCCGCCGCTCGAAGTGCTGCGGCAGGAAACCTGATGAAGGTGTGACGTGTGACCTGTGTGGGCTGCTGAGAAGCGCGCGCTGGGATTTCCCGCTTGTCACACGCCGCCTATCACACCTCACATCTCCGTTCCCATGCTCCGCCGCGTCGTCACCTTTCACTACACCCTGCGCGATCCTTCCGGACGCGTGCTCGATACTTCGGCCGGCGGCGAGCCGGTCACCTACCTGGAAGGTGCGGGGCAGATCATTGACGGGCTCGACGAACAACTCCGGGCGGAGCCGGCGGGCGTGAAGACAAAGGTGCGCGTACCCGCCGCGAAGGCCTACGGCGAACGCGATCCGGCCCAGGTCCAGCGGGTGAAACGCGCGCTGCTGCCCGTCGAAGGCGAACTTCACCCCGGCGACCAGTTCAGGACGGGCGAGGATAATTTTTCGCCGGTGGTGACGGTGGTGGGCGTGGAAGGCGACGAAGTGCTGCTCGATGCGAATCATCCGCTCGCGGGTGTGGAGCTGACGTTTGACGTCGAGATCACGGCGGTGCGGGCCGCAACCCCGGAGGAACTGCGTCACGGCCACGCGCACGGCGCGGGCGGATGCGGGCATTGATCAGCAACCGATCTGACCCGGTGTGTCCATCGGTGCGATCTGTGGTCTAATCTTTTCTCATGAAAGCTCTCGGCATCGATATTGGTGGATCGGCGCTCAAAGGCGCGCCGGTTGATCTCAACACGGGCGAACTTTTAGCGGAACGCTTTCGCATCGAAACCCCGGAGCCCCTCGCGCCGGGCGAAATGGCCCGGGAGGTCGCGAGGATCGTCCGGAAATTTCGCTGGCGCGGCCCCGTGGGAGTTGGCTTTCCGGGTGTGGTTCATGGGCCGCGGATTCTGACCTCCGCCAACCTGCACCAGGACTTCATCGGCTGCGACGGCCGGAAGCTTTTCTCCACGGCCGTGGGCCGGCCGGTGGCGCTGATCAACGATGCGGCGGCGGCCGGTCTTGCGGAGATGAAGTTTGGCGCGGGCCACGATTTTCCGGGCAAGGCGCTGCTGTTGACCCTCGGGACCGGGGTGGGCTCGGCGCTGGTTTATCGCGGCGTGCTCATCCCGTGCGAGTTCGGCCATCTCCCGATCGACGGAAAATCCGCGGAGAAGCTGGTGGCTGCCTCGGTGCGCGAAAACAAGGATCTATCCTGGGAAGAGTGGGGGAGGCGGTTGAACGACTACCTGGGAATTCTCGAAACGATTCTCTGGCCGGAACTGATCATCATCGGCGGCGGCGTGAGCGCGAAGCACCGGAAGTTTTTCAAATACCTCAA
This sequence comes from Opitutaceae bacterium, assembly GCA_036261745.1. Lineage (GTDB taxonomy): Bacteria > Verrucomicrobiota > Verrucomicrobiia > Opitutales > Opitutaceae > DATAKE01. Next base: position 12,146 of record DATAKE010000130.1, on the reverse strand, counting down.
GACGCGCGCGAAACTTGTGCCGGCGGAATTCTTCAACGAAGCCGGCATTGTCGGCGCGGCGTTGTGGGCCGGCGAGAACCGCTGAACCGGGCCCAGGCGTTGAAAGTTGAAAGGTGAAAGTTGAAAGAAGTTGGGCCAACGGCTCACGCCAAACGAGGGCGTTGATCACGCCGAGAGCAGGAAAGTTCGGTTCGCCCGATCGATCTTTCACCTTTCACCTTTCCGCTTTCAACGGCATGACTCGGCCGCTGAGTCATGCGCGCGGATATTCTCATCGTCGGCCAGGGACTCGCCGGCACCTTGCTGGCGTGGGAATTCGAGCGGGCGGGGATTTCATTCGCGATCGCCGACCCCGGCCGCACGGATGGCGCCTCGCACATCGCGGCGGGTATGATCAATCCGGTCACCGGCCAGCGATTCGTGAAGAGCTGGCGGATCGATTCGCTGTTGCCGGCCGCCCGCGCGACTTACCGGGAAATGGAGGCGGGGTTGGGGCAGCCACTCTGGCACGAGATGCGGGTGCGGCGATTGTTCGCGGACGATCGCGAACGGCGCATTGCCTTCGAAAAATACGCGCGCGGCGAACTCAGCCCCTGCGTAACGCGTGAGCCGGACAACACCGGTTTCTGGATCGAGCAGGCGGGGCGGGTCGATTTGCCGGCGCTGCTCCCGGCGGCACACGCACGCTGGCAGCAGCGCGGCTGGTTGAAACGCGAGATCGTATCGCTCGAAGCCGAATTGGAGAAATTCCCCCTCGTCATCGATTGCACGGGAGCGGCGGGCGCGCGCGGAAACGGACGCGAATCGAAGTTTGGATTTGTCCCGTGGGAATTTTCCAAGGGCGAGATGCTCGCGCTGGAGGTCGACGGGTTGGAAGCCGGGGTGATTGTGAACCGCGGGAATTGGATGCTGCCGGTGGGCCCGCGGGCTGCGTGGGTGGGGGCGACGCACGAACCGAAGTTCGGCAACCTGGATCCGAGTGCGGCGGGGCGCGCGATGCTCGAAGCGAGTGCGCAGGCGTTGTTGGGCCGTCCGTTTTCGGTGACCGGTCACCATGCCGGCGTGCGCGTGAACCTGCCGGACAAACGTCCCCTGGCCGGAAGGCATCCGGCCGATCCGCGGCTGGGAATCGTGAACGGCCTCGGCGCCAAAGGCGCGCTCTGGGCTCCGATGCTGGCGCGGCAATGGGTCAACCACCTGACCGAAGGCGTGCCCTTTGACCCCGCGATCGACGTCGCGCGTTTCGCGGGTTTGTCACGTATTACGTGACAAACTTGAACTGCTTTCGTCCCGCTGCGGGCGTCGAGATGGGCGGGCGTTGGGTAACTTCCTTGGGGAAGACGGGTCACTAACGGCCTGGCCGCCGCCACAATCTCGATGAATCACCGATGGGCCAAAACCGTCATTGTCGTCGCCGGGTGGACGTTTCTCGGCTTCCTGCTGTCGCTCGAGGTTCATTTCAACAACCGCGCGAGCATGCCGTGGAAGCCGCTCGACTTCGTCGACACGGCGATTCCCCAGTTTGGCCGCGCGCTGATGTGGGCGCTGATGGCGCCGCTGATCCTGAAGCTGCGCGAGCGGGTGCCGCTGAGCCGCGGGCACTGGGTGGGGGGCGTGGCGTTTCACGCCGGGATGAGCTTCGTCGTGATGGCCACCTACTACCTCGGCCGCATCCTGGCGTACTCGCTGTTGGCCGACGAAAAAATGGTCGGGGAATTCTGGGCCATTGCGGCGAAAAGTTTCTACGGGAGAAACATCATCGACATGGCGTTTTACTGGGGCGTGCTCGCGGTCGGCTACAGCCTGGAGATCCACGAGCGTTACAAGAGCGGGGAGCTGAAGTCGGCGCAGCTCGAGGCGCGCCTGGTCGAGACGGAGCTGAAGGCCCTTCGCGAGCAGCTCCGGCCGCATTTTCTTTTCAACACGATGAATACGATCGCCGTGCTCGTGCGCGAGGGGAAGAACGACGAGGCGGTGACGCTCCTCGCGCAGCTCAGCTCGCTGCTGCGCATGTCGCTCGACACCGGCCGGACGCACGAAGTGACGCTGCGGGAGGAGATGAATTTTCTGGAGCGCTACATCGAGATTCAAAAGGCGAGGTTCTCCGACCGGCTGAGCGTGAACGTGGAAATCGAGCCGGCCGCGCTGGAGGCGCGCATCCCGAATCTCCTGCTCCAGCCGCTGGTGGAGAATGCGATCATCCACGGCGTCGCCGCCATGTCGGGACCGGGAAACGTGCAGATCAAGGGCCGCATCGAGAGCGGAAACCTGCGTCTCCAGGTGTGTGACGATGGCCCCGGTCTCGCGGCCGGCGGCGTCACGCGGCAGGGCATTGGCCTGGCGAACACCCGGGAGCGGATCGCAAAAATTTATGGCGCCCGCGGCCAGATCAGTTTGAAAAGTGAACCCGGCTGCGGCGTCGCCGTCGAAATCGTGCTGCCCTGCCGCCTATGAATCCGAACCCATCCTCTTCTCCCGCGACGAGCCCCGGCCGCATCCGGGCGGTGATTGTGGACGATGAACCCGCCGCCCGGCGCGGAGTGCGGCTGCTGCTCGAGCGCGATCGCAGCGTGGATGTCGTGGGTGAAGCCTCCAACGGCCCGGAAGCGGTGGAGCTCATGACGCAGGAAAAACCGGATCTCGTGTTCCTCGATGTGCAGATGCCCGGCTGCGATGGGTTCGCCGCGCTTGCACAGGTGGACCCCGCCTCGGTTCCTGCGGTGATTTTTGTCACGGCCTACGACGAGCACGCGTTGCGCGCCTTCGAGATCAACGCGGTGGATTATCTTTTGAAACCGTACGACGACGCGCGTTTCACCGCGGCGCTTGAACGTGCGAAGGAGGAAATGCGCCGCCGCACCGCCGACTCGGTGAATCTCCGGCTCACGCAATTGTTGACCTACCTCGAGGGCGATCGCGCCGGGCCGGCGAAGGGAAGCGAACACTTCCTGATCAAGTCGGCGGGCGAGATTTTTTTCCTGAAGGCGGACGAGATCGACTGGGTGGAAGCGGAGGGCGACTACATGAAGTTTCATGTTTCGGGGCGGGCGCTCCTCATGCGGGAGACGATGGCCCGGCTCGAAGCGCGCCTCGATCCCAGGCGTTTCATCCGCATCCACCGCTCGACGATCGTGAACCTCGACCGGCTGCGGAAACTCAGTCCCACCTTTGCGGGGGATTACACCGTGATCCTCCACGACGGCACGAAGCTGAAGTTGAGCCGGGGGTATCACGACCGCATCGCGGCCCTGTTGAAGAAGGCGCTGTAGCGTCCGGTTCAGCGGGCCGCTGCCGCCGGGCGCCCAGTTTGGACGCTACGTAATCTCACCCCACCGCGAAGGGGCGTTGGTTCGTCGCTTTGGGAAAACTTTACGCGCCCTTTGTCGATACTGAGGGACGCATGAAACTCGCGGCCCGCTTCCTCGTTTTCTTGATTTTGAGCGGAGCCTTGCGGGCGGCCGATTCGCTTGAGCACGCGCGGCAGGCTCAGGAATTGCTCGGTCCCGGCGTGTGGTCGCAGGTCATCCGGATCGAAAACAAGAACGCCGCCAGCGCTTATCCGAAGCAGTTGCACGCCCTGGTTTTCGAGATCGCGGGCATCCTGTGGATCTACACGCCGGCTGACGGCACCCAGAGCTTTTCCCTGCACCGGAACCGGCTGGCGGAGGAGAAGGCGGACTTGCAGCCGCTCCTCAAGGCGATCGAACCCGGCTTTGTCGCATGGCAGGCAGTGCCCGCGGCGGCACCGCGGACGTCGAAGCGGGTCGCGCTGCCGCACGGGTGTTTTGTCGAGAGCGTGGCGGCGTTGCGCGCGCAGGTTGCACGGGGCGTGGAGGTTTCGAACCCGCAGCTGCTGTCGTACTATGTGCGCACCACGGCGGGACAGCAGGGGCACACGGTTTTGGTTTATGAAACCGGCGAAGGCGTGCGCGTGATCGATCCCCAGGAAGCGAGGGCGCTGCGCCGGTTTCCGCGGTCGCTCGCCGATGATCCCGTGGCGCTGGCCCGGGCTTTGCATTGCGGGCGTGTGGCGCAGGCGCGTTGGATTCCGCTGGATATGCCGGTGATGCGGGAAGTCGCGGAAGCACTGGCAGTGGGGGCGGAAACTCCGCCGCCCGACAGCGACAAAAAGAGCTGAGAAGGGTTGGGATCGGCGTCGGGATCGCACTGGCAGACTGTGTATTTGCGGCGGGCAGACTCTGCGCGATTGCATCCGGCGCAGGTCTGTCTAACCAAGACGCTCCAGCGTTTCCCAATGCTTATCCCCTCTGCCATTCGTTCCGCAGGTGCACGCTCATGGTGTTTCCGCGGATTGGTGATCACCCTGCTTTGCGGCGTCGCCTTGGGCGCCCCGGCGCAGACACCGCCGGTGGCATCGCCGGCGGGTGCGGTCGGAAAACTTCCCGCGGTGGAAGTCGTGGGGACGCGCATCCGGCGGCTCGACGGCGAGACGGTCGCGCCGGTTTCGACGACGACGCGGGAGGAAATCATGGTCGCGGGCCATCAGAACCTGGGTGAATTTACGCGGAGCCTGCCCTTCACCAACAACTCGACCGTCGATCCCCAGTTCGGCACGGGCTTCGCGAGCGGGGCGACCTCGCTGAACCTGCGGGGACTCGGGGTTAACAGCACGCTGGTGCTGGTGAACGGGCGTCGCGCGGCGCCCTACGGCCTGGCGGGCGGCAATGGTTTCACCACGCTGTTCGATTATAACTCGCTCCCGCTTTCGGCGATCGATCGCGTGGAAATTCTCAAGGACGGCGGCTCGGCGCTGTATGGATCCGACGCCGTTGCGGGGGTGGTGAACATCAAGCTTCGGGATGGCTATGAAGGCTCCACGGTGTCGGCGATCTACGGCAACACCACGAAAACGGATTCCGCGATGCTGGGCGCCAGTGCAACCTGGGGCGCCGTCTTTGGAAAAACGTCGGTCCTCATCACGGGGGAATGGCAGACGCGACACTCGCTTTTTCTGCGTGACCGCGATTTCAGCAAGACGGCCGACGGACGGATTTTTGGCGGACAGGATTCGCGCAGCACCACGGGATTCCCGGGCTACGTGGTCGTGCCGGTCCGCGACCCCTCCGGTCGGACGCCTCCCGCCGGCACGATTACCGGAACGGTGATTTCACCGCAGGGCGTATTGCTCGCGAATCCGACCATCGCGGATTTTTCCGCGGGAGCGTCGCTGTCAAATTTCAACGAGGATACGACCATGCTGCCCGACTCCACCTATGCGGGCATCTATGCGCGGGTGAAACACACCGTGAGCGAGCGCTTCCATGCCTTCGGGGAATTGTCTTGGCGCCAAAACACCAGCGATTTCCACCAGGCGGCCACGCCGGTCCTGAACACCAACGAGCGCGGCACCGGCGCCGGGAATGTCATTCGCCTGCCCTTCAACAATCCCTACAACCCGTTCGGCGTCGATATCGACAACTTCCGTTTCCGGCTCATGGCCGGCGGACCGCGGGCTCGCGACTCGGACTCCACGACGACGCGCTATCTGGCCGGTCTGGGCGGGGCGGTGGGGCCGGGGGATTGGACTTGGGAATCCGCCGTCCTCTACAGCAAGAACGAGGTTGCCGTGGAGGAATTCAACTGGGCCACCGATGCCGGCGTGCAAGACCTGTTGAACCAGACCAGCCGCGCCACAGCGCTCAACCCCTTTGGTCCTTCGGCGCCCGGGGTGGTCGAAAGTCTGGCGGCAACCTTGAACCGCCGCTCCGTCGTCGACGTCGGGCAGATCGACGCGCATGCGAGCGGACATTTCGGCCGGCTGCCGGCCGGTGAGATCGGAGTGGCGATCGGAGCCGAATACCGCCGCGAAAGCATGCGCGACAAACCGGACCCGCTGGCGGTGACCGGTGGAATCGTCGGGTTGGGCGGCACCTCCGGACTCTCGGGCACCCGCCGGGTGTCGGCGGGTTATGTGGAGTTTTCGCTGCCCGTCTCGAGCCGGATCGAAGCACAGATCGCCGGCCGGCACGAAAAATATTCCGACTTCGGCACCGCGAGCAAACCGAAGTTCGGGGTGAAGTATCGCGCGACGAAGTCGCTGCTTTTCCGCGGCGCCTTCAGCCAGTCGTTCCGGGCGCCCGACCTCAGCCAGCTCTACACCGCGCAAACCATCGTGTTTTCCAGCACGGCCGTGCGCGATCCGCTCCGCCCGGCCGATCCGGTCGCCTTCGTCCGCCAGATCACCGGGGGAAACCCGGCGCTGCAGCCGGAACTCGGCGACTCCCATTACGCCGGCGTGGCGTTCGACGTGCCGCAGGTAAAAAACCTCGAGCTGTCGCTGGATTTCTGGCGGTTCCACCAGAGAAACCTCATCGGTGTTCCCACGCTGGCCAGCATCCTGGACGTGGAGACGACGGTCCCCTCGGGCCGGGTGAATCGCAATCCGGCGGTGGGGGACGGGCTGCCAGGCACGATCAACTTCGTGACCCTCACGTTCCGGAACCTGTCGAGGGCGATGACGGATGGAATCGACCTGACCGCCCGCTACGCCCGTTCGACGGAACTCGGGCGCTTCACCTTCAATGCCGCGGTGACCTACAGCCACAGTTTTGAGTTCAACGGCGTCGAGGCGGTGAAATCGAACGCGTTTCCCATGTTTCGCGGCAACGCTTCGATCCAGTGGAGCCGCGGGAACTGGGGCGCCTCGCTGCACGGCAATTATATCGACGGGTACGCGGAGCTTTCCTCGAGCATCTTCGGGCCGGGCCGGGCGGCGGCACATCGCATCAACCACCACTATACCTTCAATCCACAGCTGAGCTATCGCGGGCCGTGGCAGACGAAGTTCACGATCGGGGCGCGGAACGTGTTCGACCGCGATCCCCCGCACGCGCTGGCGAAACCCGAGTTGTACGACAATCTCCAGGTGACCGGTGAGGGGCGCTTTATCTTCACGCGCGTGACCAAGGAATTCTGAGCGGATCCCGGGCGGCTGGGTCCCTTTCGGGCGATGGCGGGTGTCGGGCGGGTTTTTGCCTCCGCCCATCCACCGGCGCCGCCGTTCATCAAAGATTGGTGTAACTTTTCCGTGGTCGGCGTGTTGTCGGACCATGCCGGTTACTTTTTTCGCACCTCCCTGCACTGCCTTGCGTCAGTGCATCCCCTGTGCGGCAAATTTTCTTTGGGTTCGTGATTATCAGTCAAAGCGCGGCCGGGTCGTTGTGGACCCGGCTGCGCCGTTGTCATTTCGCGGCCCGACCGACTGCTTGCCTATCCCGGGGATGACTCTTCCCATATCCTTTCTTCAATCCTGCCGCTCACCTCTATGAACCCTGCTCCCGCCTCGTTCCACGCTGCGCCCCCGCCGCGTCCGAAATCCAATGTTATCTGGTTCGTGTTGGGGGGGATTCTCCTGCTCGGCGGGCTGGGCGCGGGCGCCTTTTTCAAGAGCAAGAACAGTGCGAAGGGCACCGTCGTGACGACTGAGAAGGCCATCACCAAAACGATCACCCAGATCGTCTCCGCCACGGGCAAGATCCAGCCGGAGGTCGAGGTGAAGATCGCTCCCGAGGTTTCCGGCGAGATCATCCAGCTGCCTTTCCGCGAAGGCGCTGTCGTGAAAAAAGGCGAGCTGCTGGTGGCCATCAAACCCGATTTCTACGAGGCCCAGGTTGAGCAACAGGAAGCCAGTCTCCTCGCGACGCGCGCGAGCGCCCTCCAGGCGAAAGCCCAGCTCCTGAAGTCCCAGGACGACCTCAAGCGCAGCGAGGACCTCTTCACGAAAAAAATGATCGCCGACGCCGACATTGCGACCGCCCGGATGAACTTCGAAGTCGCCCAGGCGAACGTGGAAAACGCCCTCGCGCAAATCCGCCGCACGGAAGGTTCACTGAACCAGGCCCGCGACCAGCTCACCAAGACCACCATCTATTCACCGATCGACGGCAAGGTTAGCTCGCTCAGCAATGAGCTCGGCGAACGCGTCGCGGGCACCGGCTCCTATGGCGGCGTCGACGTCATGCGGGTGGCCGATCTCGCGAACATGGAGGTTCGCGTGAATGTGAACGAAAACGACATCGTCAACGTCAAGGTCGGCGACAAGGCGAAGATCAGCATCGATGCCGTTCCCAACCGGAAGTTCGAAGGCCGGGTCAAGGAAATCGGGGCCGCGGCGAAAACCACCGGCCAGAACACGCAGGACGAGGTGACCAACTTCCTCGTGAAAATCCGGATCACCGACAAGGACGTCGAACTCCGGCCCGCCATGAGCGCGAATGCCGACATCGAGACGAAGACGGTGGAAAACGTCGTCGCCGTTCCCATCCAAAGCGTAACCGTCCGCTCCCGCGAGGGCACCAAGACCATCGATCAGCTCGCCGCCGACCGCGCGAAGGCCGCCAATCAGAACAAAGGCGAAGGCGCTGCCATGGCCACGAACGACAAGCAGCAAAAACAGGCGGAGCAGCACGATCGCGACAATTTGGACCGCGTGGTATTTCTCCGCACCGGCGACAAGGTGAAGATGGTGAAAGTCGAGACCGGCCTGCAGGACACCACTCACATCGAAATCAAATCGGGTCTGAACGCCGGCGACGAAGTGGTCAGCGGCAGCTTCGGCGTCATCACCCGCACCTTGAAAGACGGCATGGCCGTGACTCTCGAAAAGCCCAAAAAGAAGGAAGAAAAGAAATAACCGCTGTCCTGCCGGCGTGAGAAACGCAGCGACCAAGCCACCGGCTGAATCGCCGCGCCCCGTTTCGCGGGACTCGCGCTGACAAACCCACTGGGACCATGATACCTCCTTCTCCTCCTGCCCTCGCATCGCGACCGCGTGTCGCGCGTCCGCCAGGCGCCCTGGTCATTGAAATCGAGGGCGTCACCAAGCTCTACAAGATGGGCGCGGAAATCATCCACGCGCTGCGCGGGGTGAACCTGAAAATTCATCGCAACGAATACCTCGCGATCATGGGCCCGTCCGGCAGCGGAAAGTCGACGCTCATGAACATGCTCGGCTGCCTCGATACGCCCACGGCCGGCCGCTATGAGTTCAGCCAGAAAAACGTCGCCACCATGGTCGACGACGAGCTGGCGGAAATCCGGAACCACGAGATCGGGTTCGTCTTTCAGACCTTCAACCTGCTGCCCCGCTCGAACGCGCTGCACAACGTCGAGCTGCCGCTCATCTACGCCGGACTCGGCCGCACGGAGCGGCTGGAAAAGGCCCGCCAGGCGCTGGCCAACGTCGGGCTCGGCGAACGCATGTACCACCGGCCGAACGAACTTTCCGGCGGACAGCGGCAGCGCGTCGCGATCGCGCGTGCGCTGGTGAACAGCCCTTCCATCATCCTGGCCGACGAACCGACGGGAAATCTCGATTCGAAAACCGGCGAGGAAATCATGGAGCTGTTCGAGCAGCTCTACGACCAGGGCAACACGATCATCGTCGTGACCCACGAAGAGGACATCGCGCGCCACGCCCGGCGCATCGTCCGCCTCCGCGACGGCCTGATCGAGAGCGACGCGCCGGCGGCCTGATGGCGAAGACCGTCTTCCGATGAAGCGCACGATTTACGAACTTTCGGAGTCTGTCCGGATCGCGTTTTCGCAGATCTACGCGAACAAGCTGCGCTCGGCGCTCACGGCGCTCGGCGTGATCATCGGCATCGTCGCGGTCACGCTGATGGGCACGGCCATTCTCGGAATCGATGCCGGCGTCGAGCGGAGCCTCGCGGGATTTGGCGACGACGTGCTCTACGTCACCAAATGGCCGTGGCGTGACACGTCAGACTGGTGGAATTACCGGAATCGCCGCGAAGTCGATCCCGCCTATGCGAACGCGGTCAACAATTGGATCGCGGAAAATCCCGACGGCCCGCTGAAACTCGCGGTGCCGGCGGCCGGTTGGAACGGCAATGTCCGGCGTGGGGAGTATAACGTCCGCAACATCCAGATCGTCGGAACCTCGGCGGACCTCGCCCGCATTGTGCGTTCCGACATGAAGGACGGCCGCTTTTTCACCGACATCGAAGGCCGCGCGGGTCGCAATGTCGTTGTCATCGGCTTCGACGTGGCCGACGCCCTTTTTCCGCACGAGTCGCCGATCGGAAAAACGGTTCGCCTCAGCAACCAGCAGTTCACCGTGGTGGGCGTGGCGGCGCGGCAGGGAAGTTTTCTCGGCCTGTTCAGCTGGGACTCCGTGGTGATCATTCCGCTGCCAGCGTTCACGCGGCTTTATCCGATGCGCTGGGCCGATCCGCATGTGCGGGTGCAGGTCGACGTCACGCGGATGGAGCAGGCGAAAGACGACATTCGCGGCATCATGCGCCGGGTGCGCCAGCTCGGGCCTGAGAAAAAGGACGATTTCGAAATCAACAGCCAGCAGATCATCCGCGAGCAGCTCGATCCGATCAAAAAAGGCATCGCGGGCGCCGGTCTGTTCATCACGGGGCTGGCGCTTTTCGTCGGCGCCATCGGCATCATGAACATCACGTATGTGAGCGTGAAGGAACGGACGAAAGAGATCGGCACCCGCAAGGCGCTCGGCGCGCGGCGACGCACGATCCTGCTCCAGTTTCTGGTTGAAGCGGTGAGCATCTGTCTGATCGGCGGCGTCGGCGGGCTGACAACGGCCTGGTTGCTTTCCCTCGTCGTCGGCGTGGTCGCGCCCGCCTTCCCGCTCGTGTTTTCGCTCGGACTGGTGCTGACGGGTCTCGTCATTTCCGTGCTCACGGGCGTGTTCAGCGGCTTCGCGCCCGCCTGGCAGGCCAGCAAACTCGATCCCGTGGTGGCGTTGCGCTACGAATAAACCCAACCGCGCTGCACCATGCTCTTCGCTGAAATTCTCCGCCTCGCGGTTTCCTCGCTCACCGCGAACAAGCTTCGCTCGAGCCTCACCGTCCTCGGCATCGCGGTGGGCGTTTTTTCCGTGATTGGCGTCATGACGCTGATCAACGGCATGCGGACCTCGGTGGAGAGCGGACTAAACGTCCTCGGCGCGAGCAGCTTTCAAATCAGCAAGTATCCCGCGATCAGTTTTTCCGACTGGAGCCGGTTTCGAAACCGCCGTGACGTGACCTTTGCGATCGCCTCGCGTTTCAAGGAGCTGATGGGCGATTCCGCGCGGGTGAACCTGCAGATGGGGCGGGGCGGCCGCACCGTCGTCTACAAGGACAAGCGCACGAATCCCAATGTGGGGCTGCGCGGCACGGACGAGAATTTCGTCACCGCCTTTAATTTCGAGGTGGCGGCGGGCCGCAATCTCGGCGCGGACGACGTGGAATACGGGCGTCCGGTTTGCCTGCTCGGCCACGACGTGGTGCAAAAACTTTTTTCCGATCAGGACGCGGTTGGCCAGATGGTGCGGATCGAGGGGCAGAATTACACGGTCATCGGCGTTTTGAAGCCGAAGGGCACCTCGTTTGGCGGGAGTGCGGACAACTTCGTCATGACCCCGATCACGCGCTGGCTGATGATCTACGGCCGCGCATCCCGGTCCATCAGCATCAATGTCCAGGCGTTCAGTCAGCTCGATCTTCCGGCGGTGCAGGACAAGGCGATCGGCACCATGCGGCTCGTCCGTGGCTTGAAGCCCGAGGACAGCAACGATTTTGAAATTTTCTCCAACGAGTCGCTGATCGAGGCCTTCAATAAAATCGCCGACGTGGTCGCCACCGGCGCCCTGATCATCAGTGCGATCGCGTTGCTGGCGTCGGGCGTTGGCGTGATGAACATCATGCTCGTCAGCGTCACCGAGCGCACAAAGGAGATCGGCATTCGCAAGAGCATCGGCGCGAAGAAGCGCAGCATCCTGTTGCAGTTCCTGGCGGAGGCGGTGGCGCTTTCGATGATCGGAGGACTGGCGGGCGTGGCGATCGGGGTGGTGGGCGGCAATGCGGCCGCGCTGATGATGAAAACCGCGATCACGTTTCCGTGGATGTGGGCCGGCATCGGCATGGGCGTCTGCGGCGGCATCGGCGTGATTTTCGGACTCTATCCCGCCTGGAAGGCAGCGTCGCTCGATCCGATCGAGGCGTTGCGCTACGAATGATTGGATTTTCGATTTTGGATTCCCGATTTTCGATGGTCGGAATCCCATCGCTCATGCCTGCGTCAGGCCCGGGCACTCGAAAATCCCGTCAGCCGCGCCGGATTTCCGATCCCTGGAAGCGGATCTGGATGCGGTAGAC
>DATAKE010000129.1:0-22561 GCA_036261745.1 Opitutaceae bacterium | reverse complement strand
ATCCGGTGACATGCCTGACCCAAGCAATTCACGAAAGCTTGGGCAGCCGCCGGGGTTTCAAATAAGTCCCCTCGATAGTTACCTCGGTTCAGGACGTGGTAATACGCTCCGCTAAATTCAATGCGGGGTTTTCGCGCCATGGTGGGGTCGTGACAGCCACAATTGGATTTGCAACACAAACATTAGGGGCCGGCTCCTTTATCGAAAGAAGTTTGCCCGGAACTGAAATGCTCACGTGACCACGATAGCGCCAGAGCCAGCATTCAATTCCTTAAAACCCGAACCAATGATAAATCATGAATACTGGGAAAAATCGGATCACCGCCCTCATGGCGTGTAGCTTTGCACTGTTCGCTCTGCCCGCCGCATTTGCCGGCGGCGACGGAGAGAAACACGCCGACAAGCACTTCAAGGCCATGGACACGAACGGCGATGGGAAAATCTCCCGCGCTGAACACGCGGCGGGCGCTAAACAAATGTTCGCTCAGTGTGATTCCAATCGCGACGGCACCGTAACCGCCCTCGAAATGGATGCTTCAACCAAAGCCATGGGAGAAAAGCCCGGCAAAAATGATAAAACCTCGGCGGAAAAAATTCAGATGATCGATCAGAACGGCGATGGGCAGCTCACCGCCGCCGAACACGAGGCAGGCACGGAACGAATCTTCAGCCAGATGGACAAGAATGGCGACGGCTCCCTGACCAAGGAGGAGTGCGACGAAGGCATGAAGCTTCTGAAGAAAACAAAGCCAACGACCTAGTTGCCCCCAGACTTCCTGCTCCCTCAGCCCGCGATCATTCGGTCGCGGGCTTTTTGCGGTCGCCTTCCACCGCCGCAGCCGCATGGGCGTCACTGAGTGCCTTCTGAAAGAGTCCTCGAGCCTGTTCGCTGCCCGCGTCGGTAAGATGGTTGTCGTCGGCATAGAAAAACTGCCGGCCTTCCGCATACCGCACTCCCCCATCCTCCCTTCGGAAACGCTCATCCATCGGCAGCACGCTTAAATTCGGAAAGTCCTTCGCCGCGATTCGCACCCGCGCATCGATCCGGCGCCGCAGGTCCTCCTTTGCATCGGGTTCGAGTGGCGGCAGATTTTTTTCCGCGCGCATGCGCCAGGAAACCAGTCCGCGAAGATTGACGTCGGCGGCCCCGCGGACGACGGGAATCTGCGACACAAAAAACAGCCGGCCGGCAAGCGGGGTCACTTCCCGCAGAAAATCCCGCAGTCTTCCGTCGAAATCGCCCTCGCGATCGCGGGCGTCCCAACGATCGATCAGGAAACCCGCCTCCGGCCGCCATTCCTTGAGCCATCGCTTCCGCGTTTCATCGAACTCACGCGCATCGGCCGCCGTCGGAAAATTCGGGTTCACGGTCGTCTCAAAAAACGCCGGTGTCCCTTCGTCGACACACAGGAATGCGACTGAGAGGCCTTGTTCGCGGCAAAGCTCATCGATGACTCGCGCGTACATCAGGGCATGCGAACTTCCCAGCACCACCACGCTCGGACGATCACTGCCGAAGCGATGCACAATTCCCCCTGTTCGCCAGGGATCACCGGCCGGAGGCGGCACCACGGGGAAATCGATGTCGGCATAGCGGGCCGTCGCAGCGAGGCCGCGGGAATCCGCCGCACGACCCGCATCGTAGCGTTTGCCTGAAAAAGTGGACCGGTCGAAGCGGTGACCCGGGTCGTACACCGGCGGCCGGATGGCCAGGATCCCGCACCCGACAGCCACCGCCCCGAAACCCGCCGCGACGGCGATCAACCGACCGCGCCGGCCTGCCCCCCGCCTGCGCAGCGGCTGCTCGACAAAATGATATGCGGCCCAAGCCAGGAGCACGCCCGCACCTCCTCCGACCAACGCCCCGGGGAGCGCTGGCAAACCGTAGAGCTCCGCCTGTACTTTTCCGAAAATAATCAGCGGCCAGTGCCAGAGGTAGAGGGAATAGGAAAGCTTGCCCGTCACCGCCAGGAACGGAATCGAAAGCAGCCGCGACAAACGCGTCTCGCCGTCCGCCACCGACTCCAGCAACAGCGCCGTTCCCATCGTGGGCAGAAGCACCACCCATCCCGGAAACGCGCTGCCGTCATCGATCACGAGGAACCCGATTAAAATCAGCGCGAGCCCGATCCAGCCCAGCGTTTCCCTCCGGTGCCCGCTCCAGAGCGCACGCGAGGAGGATTCCAAAACCTCCAGCGAGTCGCGGCGCAGCGCGATGACCGCGCCAAGCAGGAGTTCCCACAGGCGGGTTGGCAAAAGGTAGAACGTGGCCGTCGGGCGGGTGAATGTGCCGTGGAGACAAAGACAAAAGCTGATCGCAGTCGCGAGGAGCAGCCAGAATCGCAGGCGCCCAAATGAGAGGCGCTGCAGCAGCAAAAGCGCCCCGGGAAAAAGCAGGTAGAACTGTTCCTCAACGCCAAGCGACCAGAAGTGCGTGAGCGGCGCCCACTCCGCGGCATTGCCCCAGTAACCGCCGAGATATTTCCAGACGTAGAAATTGGAGAGGTTGAGCAGCGACCAGAGCCCGTGCACCGCCGGTTGCACCACCGCCCCCGGCGGCATGAACCAAGTCCACAGGAACAGCACCCCCAGCACCGTCGCCACCGCGTTGGGCAACAACCGCTGGATCCGGCGCAGATAAAATTCCTTCAACGAGAAACTGCCGTGGCGAAGATCTCTCCGAATCACGGACGTGATCAGAAATCCCGACAGCACAAAAAAGACGTCGACCCCGGCAAACCCACCACTCAGCGCCGGCGGCCAGAGGTGAAAAATCAAAACCGCCAGAATCGCCACCGCCCTGATCCCATCCAGGGGCGCGAGGTAGCCCTCGCCATTCCGTTGCTGAAGACCCGGGCGAAATTCCATGAGGGGCGCGGAAGCGTATCGCGTTTCGGCGGATTTCAGGAGCGAGGGCTTGGATCCCAATGTTGCCGGCGATCCCGCTCAGCGTATCGGCGCGAAACTCGCAGCCGGGACCGGCGGGGCGAAACAGCACGGCTGACGCGGGAAAATTTTCAGCGGGTAAACCTGTATCGCGGTTTTCGAAACGCTTGAAAAGCTCCGTTTCCCGTCGCACGGCGCATCCGCCATCGCCGCAACCCAAGCACCCTCACCCCGCTCTGGACCTCCCGCATAATTTCAGCGTACATCGCCGGCGCGTCCGATGCCCGAACCCACTCCAGCCGCCGCCACCGACAACGCGTCCCCGGAAACGGAAGCCGAGTCCGGATTTCTTCCGCGGGTAAAAAATCTGCTGGAGGTCGTCGTCTCGGTTGCCACGGTCGTCTACGCGCTCGGCTATCTCTCCTGGGCTTTCTATTCGTGGGATCACGATTTCGGACTGCCGCCCGCGCTCGAGGGACAATATCTCATCTCCGGCCTCGTGCCGGCCGGCCTTCTCGTTGCGTTCATTCTCACGCTTTACGGGCTCGGCTGGGTGCGAACAAAAAGCCACCGGCCGCCGACGGACAAAGACCGGCAGCGCGGAAAATTTCTCCTGGTCGCGGGGACGTGGCTCATTGTCGCCGGCTTCGGCACGCGCTGGTTCAACCATCCGATCACGGGCAGCGTGATGATCATCCTCGGCCTGCTGCTGCACGCGATCTCGTGGTGGTTCTCGTCGAACCGGACGGACCAGAAATTTTTCTACGGCGCCACTTGGTACTTCACCCTGATGTCACCGCTGGTTTTCGTGGCTTTTTTTCACGCGTTCATCGTCCGCGTCTTTCCCCATCTTCCGTCCGAGTTTGGCGGACCCGCGATGCAGGCCGTGACGCTTGATCTCAAGAAATCGGAACTCTCCTCCGAAACCCTGGAGCTGCTCTCGGCGCGGGCGACCGGCGACGCGGAGACCGTCCGCACCGGCCGGCTCCGGATCGTCATGCCGCCCGGGGATTTTTATCTGGTGCTGGTCGAAAAAGACGGAAAGCCAGCCACCCACGTAAAGATGAAAGCGGACGCCGTGCGCGCGATCGGTTCGGTCGAGTGAATTTGTCCCCGCGAAGCAACGACCGTCAGGGCGTCAGGACGCGCAGCTTGATATTGCGAAACCACACCGGCTGCGACTCGGCCTGCAGGGCGATGTGACCGGAGCTGATCTTCAAGGGCGCCCCCGCCGCGAGCAGACGTTTCGCGTCGGGATCGGTCGGATCGAGCTGCGGGTGTTGGTAGCGCAGGACTTCGACGCCGTTGATCCGGTGGATCACTTCGTCATGGCCGTGCACTTCCACTTCCACGGCCACCCATTCGTCCGGTGGCGACAGTTTGCCGGTCGCCTCGACGATGTGCGCCGTGGTGAGCTTGCCGTTTAATTCGAGATTCGTGCCGGGCGTGCAGGCGTTGCCGGTCTGACGGCCCGCTTTTGTGTTCGTGGTGAGAAACTGCACCTCGAGGCTCGCCGGCCAGAGCTGTTCAACCGTCATCGTCATCGGCGACTGCGAGTGAATCATCACGCCGCTGTTGTAACCGGCCCACGACGGCGCATCGGCCATCGGCTTGCCGGTGAAGCGATATTCGAGCCGGAGGACATAGTGGGAATACGGAAGGTTGCTGTAGAGGTGGCCAAACTGCTGGTCGAATTTGTCGTACTTGTCGTAGGCGACTTTGATCACGCCATCCTCCACGCGAAACGTGTCGGCGTAGTTCTCTCCCATCGGATGCTTGGCGAACTTCATCGTCCAGCCCGTGAGATCGCGGCCGTTGAAAAGCGAAATCCAGTCGCTGTCCGCAACGGGTTGTTCGGCGGCAAAAAGATTCAGGGCGCCCGTGAGCGCGGCAAAAACGAACGCGAGGAAGGCAGGTTTGTGCATGGGGTTGTCAGCTAAAACCGAAGGGTAGGAGCTGAAGCACATCCTGAAAAACGGGAAACGCAAAGGCGGGCGCATTCTTTCGCCAGACTTCACCGCGCACCCGACACCCGCGAATTTCAGCGTCCGGGCCCGGTCAGCGGTGCCAGTCGTTTTTCGATCTGGACCCGGTGACCGTCGCCAAAATCAGTGACGTCACAGGCGCAAACAGCCATCCCGCGCCATGCCTGCAAACCATCAGCCAAAACTGCGCCTTGCTGACCAGCATCACGACGATCCCCGCGACCAGCAGGGAATAGCCCGTTTTCTGGAGGGTGCTAATCCCCGGGGTTTCCACCGCGGCCTGGGTCGCCCCAGGCGGAGCTTTCACCAAAGCGTTCCCGGCGGGCGAAGCGGCCGGGTTGATCAAACTGGATTCCTGGCGGTGGGAAACCACGGGCACCGCCACGCCGTCGCGACTGATGGAATTATTGCTCGCGGCCGGCGCGGCGAATTTCTGCACGACGCCATTCGCGAACCACACCGTCGAACCATCCTTGAATCTCCACACTTGGGAACCGTCGTTTTTCTTCCGCACCGCGACCGGTTTCCCCAACGCGCTCGCGATCTCTTTTTGCGGGTCCCCCACTTGAATCGCATGCGCCACCGTCCCAAAAAAAGCGGCGAGGAAAAGAGTGGGGAGGATTCGTTTCATCGCAGGAAATTTCCGTGCAAAAGAAATCGCTGAAAGCCGCTCCCGAGACACGGCGAAACCGCAGGGGCCAATACGTAAGCATTCCCCCTACCGCTGCTCTTAAAAGTCCCCGATGCGCCATCCCGCAGTGGCGGATCCTCCTCTCAGGGAGCCGGGTGCGCCTTTAACAACTGCAGGATTTTCGTCCGCAAGCCCAGCACGTCCGCCTCTTCCAAGTTCGAGAGGATCACGATCGTTTCCCCGCGGTTGATCTGCCGGACAAACATCGCGGCGTGCCCGCGAAAATCACCCTTGTGCCACGGGAAATAACGCCCTCCCTGCTCGCTCAAAAACCAGCCATAACCAAAGCGCCCTTTCACCTGCTGCGTCAGCATGACGTCCTGCATTTTCCGCGACAGAATTTTTTCCGCCGCGAGCGCCCGGTCAAAACGCCAGAGGTCGCGCGCCGTCGTATAGAGCGAGCCGGCGCCATCGAGCACCCCGAGCGCCACGCCCAGTTCAGCCGGCGCTAGCTTTCCCGCCTGCATGCGATAACCACGCGCGAGCGTCGGAACCGCCACTCCCGACCGTGCGAGGCCGGAATCTTTCATGCCGGCGGGTTCAAGAATTTTTTCCCGCAACAGGTCCTCATACGAACGCCCGGTCACCGCCTCCAACACCAACCCGAGACAAACGTAGCCCGTGCTGGAGTACTCGAAGTCAGCGTTCGCTTTCACCGTGGCGCGCCCGAGCTCTTCCAGCGTGATGCGCCGGTCGAGACGATCGCCGATGATTTCCTGCACGCCGGAGGTATGAGTCAGCAGTTGTTGCAGCGTGATTTTTCCCACGGGCTTGGCGGCGAGTCCGGGGAAAATCGATTCCAGTTTGTCCTCGAGGCGAACCTTCCCTGCCTCGACTTGCTGGAAGACCAGCACCGCGGTCATCGGCTTCACGACGGAAAAAGCGAGAAACCGCGTGTCGTTGGTGTTGGGCAGATTTTTTTCGACATCCGCCGGCCCGAAACTTTGTTCGTAGAGCGTGCGGTCTTTGCGGGTGACGAGCACGCTGCCGTTGAATTTGCCCTGCTGGTGGGCCGTGCGAAAAATCGCATCGATCTGCTCGTTGAGCGGAGCCGCCGCACCGCATCCGGAAACCGCGGCGATGAGCAAAATACCGAGGAAGCGAGGCCAGGAGTTCATGCAAACACGCCAGACGAGCGTGGTGAAAAAAGGGATTCCATCAAAGCTGCGGTTCACCCTTTCCCACCTCGCGTTCGTGCCCCGCTGAACAGCCTCAGCCTCATTCGGCGCGCCGGCCGCGAAACTCCCCTTCAAGCAACCAGGTCTGGCCGTCCGGACGCAGCGACTCGCCGAGCCAGTGAAAAGAATCCGGTTTGATTTCAGTGAAGCGCCAGCGCGTGGCGGTCCCGTCCGGCTTGGTGCCGAGCTGAACGATGTCTGCACCGGCACGGCGCCCGACCTGCTGTTCGAAATGTTGCCCGACCGGATTCAACCAGGTGATGCGCCAGGCGCGCAGCGTGGCGTCCCACACCCGCAGCGTGGTGCCATACATGTTGAATTTTGAATCGAGTTTCGGCGAACGGTCCCGTCGCCGCGGCATGATCCAAATATCCTGCACCGCCAGTCCCTCCAATGCGCGGGTCACATGGACCTCTCCTCCGATGTGGCGCGCGGAAACATTCTCGGCCCAATAAACGAGCACCTCCAAATCCCAACTGCCGACGAACCAGCCGTAGATGTCGTCCTGTCTGGAAATCGAACTGGCGCGGTCTTCTGCGGCGATCGCGGTGAAGACAGCCTCTCCTGTGTGTAGCGTATTCATGATGCCTCCGGGTTTTTCAGTTTCAAAACTCTGAACACCCCACTGACCACGGCTCTCGAAACGGGTTTCGTGCGCATTCCCGCTACCGCCGCCCAATTGCCCGCGCCTCCGTCGCCCCGTTATCTCGCCGGGGAGGACATTCGGAATCGCGCGATCGCGTGCAATTCCGCGATCGCACGTTCGCGCAGGACGCTTTCAGGAAAACGATCCACCCACGCGAGGGCTCCGGGCAGATCGCGCGGAGCCCATTGATGGAGCACCGCAATAACCGCTTCGTTCTGCGTTTCACCTGGCTTCATCCTTTCCGTCACCAAGAGCGCGGCCGTCCGCGCATCGCCGCGCGATTCCACAAAGGCGAGCCGCGCCAGCAACTGCTCGCGTTGCGCGCCCGCGCTACTGGCCAGCGTCCAGGCCAGCGCTGCCGGGAAATCTTTTTCCGCCCACCGATGCGCGAGACTTTCAAGCGCAAGACTCGGTTCATTCGCGCCGAGCGAGCGCGCGGTCAACTGGAACGCCTGCTCGGGATTTTCCCGCGCAAGTCCGGCCGCGGCGTCGGCGAGCGCTGCCTCGCGCTCGTATTCGACTTTCAGCCCGCCGGCCCATGCCAGCGCCCCCGCGGTGTTTTTTTCCCCCCACCCGCGCGCAACCAAATGCATGACCTCGCTGCGGAGGTTCGGCTCCGTCACCGACTCCGCCAGACGCGCCGCAGCGGGCGCGTCCTCCAACAGCAACGCGGGCAGCAGACGCGTCAGCGCGTCATCGAGGCGCCCGATCGAAAGCGAAGCGAACGCCTCCAAAATATCCGCGGTCAGGCGCTCGACCGAATGAGAGGTCCTCGCGTTCGCGGCAGCGCCAGCGACTGCGACTGCCGGTTCAATCGCGCGCACCGCTTCCTCCGACGCCGCGAGCGACGTCGGAGACGGAGCGTTGCCGGTTTCAACCGAAGCCGGCGGTGACGGGCGCACTCCCGCTTGCGCGAGAGGCGCCCGTGGCCGCAGCGCGACGACTACCACAATCGCCGCGAGGCCAAACGCGCCAGCGGTCAGGGCGTGACGAACTGCCATTGCTGGTTATTGCTCCCGCCGCTGCCCCAGAATTCCATGATGCCGCCATCGTTGGTGGCGCCGCCGGAATCGAGGCATTTTCCATTGGCGCGGTTGATGAGCTTAAAATAACCGCCGCCGAGCGATTGGATGGTCCACTGCTGGTTGAAACTCGTGCCGCCGTCCCACTGGCCAACGGTCGTGTTGTCGGCCGTGTGATTGATGCTATCGAGATATTTGCTTCCCGTGACACACATCAGCTTCGCGTAGCCGCCGGTGTAGGAAAGCACCCAGCGTTGATTCGCACTGGAGCCGTCCGCCCATTGGGCGACATTCGCGCCGTTCGCGGTGGATCCGAGGTTATCGAGCATTTTGCCGCTGCCGCGGTTGCGCAGGCTGTAGGTGCCGGCAGGAACCGTTGTGCCGCCGCCGCCGCCGCTCAGGTCCGGCGCCTTGGCGATCAACTCGCCGCGCACCAGCTGTCCCGATTCCTTGATCTGGCTGAGCGTCCAGCCCCCGTTCGCACTCGCGCCGGCAACCAGCGCGGCCGACGCCTCCGGAATATCGGCGACGGACCAGTTCGCGTGCCCGATTTTATTTTGATCGAGAAAACTCCACCACGTTCTCGTTTCCGCGGCGTTCACCGTTCCTTTGCCGGTCGCGTCCGTGGTGCCGTATTCGGTCACGAAAAGCGCCGCTCCGCGATCGAGCGCGGTCTGGGCCTTGGCGCGCAGGCTGGCTTTGTGGGTGTTCGCGTAGAAATGGAGCGTGTACGCGATGTTCGTTCCGGTCACCGGACTGGCCGCGGCCTCGTCGACTTCCTGCGACCAGTTCCGCGTGCCGCAGATGATGATGTTGTCGGAATCGTGCTGCCGGATCGTCGACACCAGCGCCTGGTGATAGGGCTTGATGACTCCGGTCCAGGAAACGGCGAGCGGCTCGTTCCAGACTTCGTAGAGGACGTTGGGGGTGTTGCCGTAGCGCTGCGCCATGTCGGCGAAAAACGCCTGGGCCTGCGCACGATGATCGCTCGCGGTGTGATCGTGCCAGTCGATGATGACGTAGATTCCCAGCTGGATCGCCGCATCGACCACCGCGATGACCTTGTTGCGCTCGGCGGTTGGATTCACGAGGTAGCCATCGGTGTTGCCGTTGATTGCCATGGCCGCGCGGACCACGGTGATTTTCCAATCATCCCTCAGCCAGCGGATGGTATTAACATTATAATATTTCGGGACCCACTGGCTCCAGTAGAGCGACATGCCGCGCAGCTGCACGGCCGTACCGCTCTGATCGACGATCCGGTTGCCCTGCACGCGGAGCTGACCGTATTTCTGAACGACGGTTTGAGTCTGCGCGAACGCCGGGGCGCCGAACAAACCGAACAGCGCGACAAGGAAAAATCCGAGCAGCGCACGGATTCGATTTTTCGGGAAACGGGACGACAGGCCGGCCACAGAGGCGGGCGCGAAGCAGCCTTGGTTTTTCATTTTCTAGGGGATTAGGGGTTGGGGGAAACGAGGCACTGACCGAAAGCACCCCGATTCTGCGACCAACCCACACCACCCGCACAAGTGGCCGGTGGTCATGAATGCCGTATGGCTAAAGCCATACCTCGCGCGCGGCGGGTCGCCAGCGCTCCACGCTCCGCAGTCCGACGCACTACGGAAGCTGCAGGTGCGGAGCGAGCTGCTGACGAAGGATGGCGACGAGGCTCTCCTCCATCGGCTCGTAGATGTCCTCGATAAACAGGACCACGATCTTCTTCCCCGCGAGTTCCTCCCGAAATTCTTTCGCGATGCGGTCCTTGTGGTTCTTCTCCATGACGAAAATCAAATCCGCCCACCGCAGGTCCGCCGCGGAGAGTTTTATCCGGGCGTCCTTCGCCACCCCGCGCGACTTCACGTCGTACAGCAGCGATCCGGCGAACATCTTCTCCGCGGTGCAGCTGCGAATCTTGTTCCGCGCACAGACGAACAGGACCTTTTTCCGGAAAGCTGAAATCCCGGGCTCCATCGTGGCTACGGCGCCGGACCCGTCACTCGATCGAGCCGGCTGAGCAGCGCGACGATCGCGATGATTTTGAACAGGCGTTTCTTCATCGGCGCAGTGGACGCGTCACAGATGAACCCCGCCCCGCCCGGCACAAGCCGGTTTTCCGCAGGGCTTCCCAGTCCCGCCCCGTCGCACTCACTCCGATGTCATCTATTAGATGACACCGGGGCGGGGAGTGGCGGGTGGAGGAAGCACTGTCGGCTGCCGACCAACGCGGACGGGTTTTTCGCACAAAAAATCAAGCGGCGCGGCGGTGCCCCTGCTAAGCTACGCCTCATCATCATGGATCACTACGTCACCGCGGTTCACCGGGCCATGGCCTTCATGGAGGAGAACCTCACGCGCCCGGTCACGCTCGAGGCCATTTCGCGGCGGGCGGGATTCTCGCTCTGGCATTTCCAGCGGATTTTTTCGTCCCACGTCGGCGAAACACTCGGCGCCTGTCTCCGCCGGCGGCGACTGAGCGTGGCGGTGCTCGATCTCCGCAACACCCGGCGAAGCATCCTCGATGTGGCTTTTGACTACCAATTCGAGTCGCACGCGGCTTTCACGCGGGCGTTTCAAGCGACGTTTGGCGCCACTCCAAGTTCGTTCCGGCGCCTGCGCCATACGCCGCAGCTCCTTCCTTCTCCTGCCGTCCCCGCCCTCTCCCATCTCATTCACATGAAACCGAAAATCCAAAAACTGCCCGCTCTCACTCTGCTCGGCCTCGAGGCTCGTTTCTTCGGCCCGATGTCGGAGCACGCCAACAACCACAAAGTGATCCCGCCGCTTTACGGTCGCTTCTTCGCCCGCAAGCCGGAGCTGCCGCCGGCGCTCGACCACTATAATTACGGCGCCGCCCGGCCGGTGTCCGAGACGAGCCGCACGCGTGAGGACGAGCTCGTCTATCTCGCCGGACAAAGCGTGCCGCCCCGCACGCCGGCACCCACCGGCACGGCGATCTGGCGGCTGCCGGCCCGCACGTATGCGATTTTCCGGCACCGCGGTCCGGTCGTTCGCATCGACGAAACCCTCGGCTACATCTACGGCACTTGGCTGCCGAACTCGGACTACGAACTGGCCGGGGACTTTTCAATCGAGCGCTACGACGAAAGTTTTTGCGACGGAGGCGAGAAGAGTCAGTTCGAGATTCTCATTCCCGTCAAAAAACGGCGCACGTTACAGCGCAAGCGCGCGTCCGCAACGCGCTGAGCCGCCGTGAGAGCCGGTCCTGCCCGGTCAGCGCCGATGCCCGTTAGCTGGCGGCGCGCCACGCGCGTCTGGCTTTGAATCTGCCTCCCGTAAGCACCGCCCAGCCCAAGGAAACGAGCGGCAGGAAAATCCAGGTCAAAAACCATCCGCCCGCGTCCAGAAAAAAACTCATTCCCGATTGCAGGACTCCCGCGGCCAGTGCCGCGCCACCCGCAAGCGCGAGCTGCCTGACTCTTCGCATGTCTTCCGCAGCGGGAATTCCGCTTATTTTCGGGGCGGAGGCCGCTGGAGCGGCTGCCGCGGATCCATTCGCCGCGGAAAAAGACACCCATTCCGCCGATCCCGCGCTGCGCACCAAATTGCCGGAAGCCGGCTCGGTGATCTTCTGGACCAGGCCCTCCGCCAGCCACACCGTTGTCCCGTCCTTGAATCTCCATACTTGGCTGCCGTCGGGTTTTTTTCGCACGGCCATCGGAGTTCCCAACACCGCGCTGACATCACGCTCCACGTTTCCCGCTTCGATCGCGCGCGCCGCTTCCGCAAAGAAGAGGACGGCAAAAAGGAGCGGGAACATTCGTTTCATGTCGGGGCAATTTCTCTTCATCACGAATCGGGCAAAGCGCACCGGCAGGCACGCCGAAACGAACGCGAGCGCGCTGATCCCCCGGTCGGGATTAACCTGAGCACGAACGGGCGTGGCGCGGGCCGGCCTGCCTCGCGTGCAACGTGTTCCAATGTCCTCCTTCAGTTACAGTCGGCGCGAAATGCTTCCATACACCCAGACTGCGCTGGCCCCGGCGCGGGAATGGCGATTTTTCGGAGCCATGCCCCACGTTCCTGGTTTGCGGAGTTGCTACGCAAAAGTTGGCCGCCTCGTGTACTTCGGCCGCATGCTCGACAAGATCCGGCTGCACGCGTCCGGCGGCCTGCCGGCGGAATACCAGGCGAATCTCGGCGACAACCAGTTCTTTCTCCTCGACGGGCGTTGCTGCCGGTTCCTGGGCATCCGCTACAACGAACTGCGCGATCGCACGCTCGCTGGCGGAACGGATGAGGAGCTCCTCGCGTGGGCCCATGACCGCGGCACCGCGCGTACAGACGAGGAATGCCATGTGTGGAATCGTTTTATCCTGAAACTCGGCTGGCGCGACGAGCGCTCCGCGGTTTTGCCGCAGCGCATCCGCGACAGCGGCCTGACGGACAAAATCGTCGAGACGCTGATCGATCACATCGAGTACGACGAAGGCCGCGATCCCGTCGCCACGCGTGCGTGGGACAACGTTTGATCGGCTGCGAGTACGCCTCCCCGAAACATTCTTCGCGGATGGGCGAAGCCAGACATGCTAGTGCAACAGAACGCCCACGGTGAAGAAGACCATGTTGCGTTTCGTGTTGCGCAGGCTGCTCGAGGCGTAGTGAACGCCCACGGAAACGATCGAACGTTGATAACTGTACGGAACGGTTGCTCCCGCCCCATAGAAAAAATAATCGCGCGTGGTGTCCGCCACCACTCCGCCCAGCGTGGCGTTTAAATTGACCGGCCAATCCACCCGGCGGAATTTCAAGCCATAGTCCGCGTTCCCCTGCAACGTGAGGGCCTTGCTCTCGAAATTGTAGTAGGCGTAAGCGCCGGGCATCACGGTGTTGAAGCGTGAAGCGCGCTTCGTGATGCCGGCGTACACTTCCGTCGCATCGGGAGAATCTGACATCACGTACTGCATCGCTCCGAAATCAACCAACGCGGATTTCGTCACCGGCTGCAAAGCTCCCGCATAGAAAATGTGATAGGTATCCTCCGTGGCGCGGTTCTTCGTGGGATAGCCTCCCCAATAGCCGGCATAAATCCGCTCGTTGGCATATTCGAGCGACGGATGGATCGCGTTCGTGACAAGCTGTCCCCCGCGATAGACGAACTTTGAGGCAAACGTCAGGTCCACGGAGAACGGCTGTAATTTTTCCGACTCAGTTGACTGGATCGATTGAGCGTACAACGAGCCGCCGAGCAGGGAAATCAGCGAGATGAGGATGGTTTTCACAGTGAAGGAAGGGATGGGTGGGCATCATAGAACCCGCCTCGCGGTAAATGTTCGTGCATGAAGAACTATTCAAAAATCCCCGGTTTAATTTGGGCCGCCATCGTCCTTGCGACATTCGCCCGCGCCGCGGAAACACCCGCTCTTTCGCCCGTAGCTGGCGAAAACGATGCTCAAAAAAAGCCAAGCTCATCACCACCACTCGACGCAAAAATCACCGCACTCAGTCAGCGGCTGAATGCACAGATCGATGCCCAGGCTTCCGTCGTAAGGAACGAGCGGATGCCACCGACCGGATCCGGTGACATCGCCGACTTGCGCCCGCTCTACGTTCGTCGACACGGGATTTCGGCGGGCACACGCGTCGAATGGGTCCCGGTCCCAGACCAAGTGGAAGAACCCATTCCACCGCCGCCCGACGTCCAAGAGTATCTGACCGCCGCGGCTGCGGGCGATCGCCGGGCAATGTCGGTGCTGGGCGCGATTTATCACCAGGGAGAAGACGTTCCGCAGAACTATGCCGCCGCCCACGATTGGTACGTGAGAGCAGCGGCGAAAGGAGACGGCGACGCCATCAACAATCTCGGCGTTTTATATCGGGACGGACTGGGGGTTCGGGCGAACCGGAAGATCGCCTATTTGGTTTTTCTGGCCGGCTTCCGGTCGGGCCAGGGCAACGAGCAAACACGGCTGCGCGCGCAGCGTAATCTCGACCGCCTCGCGCAGGAACTCCCCCCGCAGGAGATTCACGAGGCCCTGTCCTATACTTGGACGTATGTGCAGCAGGTCATGAAAAGCCGGGGGCGGGATTTTAGAATCACCCCGGAGGTACTGCCGGCCGCCGACCGTCCGCGAATCCGTGACAACGGTTGGTGGAACGAAAGTGAACGCGCCGCGATGACGTTCCCGTCCCCACCGCCTTGGGATACGGTGAATAATCCCTAATTTTTTCCCGCTGCCGGCTGGCGCGGGACGAGATTCGTGAGCCACTGGCCGCCGTATTCCTTGTAGGCATCGAGGCCGCGTGCGCCGCCGAGCGTCTGGGAGATTTTGCCCGCGGCTTCCGCGGCCAGCGCAGTCAGCTCGGCCGTCCGGGCGGCGGGTTCGAGTTGCTGGTTCTGCCGGATTTCGGTGGCGCGTTGCTGAACCTCGGTGCGGATCGCCGCGACCCCGGCGGCCGCGGCGAGCGGAAGATCGAGGCGCGCAACGAGACGGTTGAGCTGGGTGTTCGCGGGATCGGTGGATTGCTTGAACTGTTCATAACGCTCCGCGCCGAGCACGGCGGTGATCTGGCCTTGCAGCTTTTCTTCCGCGGCGCGGCGGGCGGCAACCGTGTCCGCCGTGGTACCGAGGTTGGACGGGAATTGCTGCTCAACCGTGTCGAGGATGGGAAAAAGCGCGCGGTATTCGACTTCGGTCGGCTTGAAGAGCGCCAGTTCGCGCCGCATCCGGCTCGAGGTGGGACCATAGTGCATCTGGAAATCGAGCAGCTCGTCGGGCGTGAGCAGTTTCGCAATGTCGGCGCGGCGTTCCTTCTCGAGCAGCGCCAGTTTTTCCAGATCGGCCGGCGCGGGCGGGCCGCCGCGCGAGTTGGCCAGGAGCTCCTGCGCCATAAGGGAGTAGTCCTGCTCGATGCTCGCGACGCCGTTGAGTTTGTCGGGCGGCAGATCGCCGATCTGGCGGCGTAGCATCACCCGCGCCTCCTCGCTGTCGGTGTAGTAGTCCATCATGTTCTCGCCGAAAAGCTGCTTGAGGAGATCCATCTGCTCGCGCCGGAGTTTGTTCCGCTCGGACGCGAGTTTGGGATTGTTGAAGGCGGGGTCGGCGTTTCTCCAGAACGGTTGATCGGCCGGCTGACTCAGCTCTTCCTGACGCTCCTGGAATCGTTTGTTCACGAGCCGGGAAATGATGTTCGCCACCGCCCGCGGCGGAAATCCCGAGGCGCGCAGCCACGCCACAACGCCCGCGAGGTCTTCGGGATTGAGGCGCGTGGCGGCCGAAACGAGCGCGGCGTTGGCGATGGGCGCGGACGCCTCCCTCGCTTTCGCCGCGGCAGCAGCCCGCGCCGCGGCATCGGCGGATGTTTCCGCTGCGGATGAAGCCGGGCGCGGGGCACGGGCAGGAGCCGCGGGGTGCGCCGGAAGAAAAAAGACCCCGAGCAGAATCGCATTCGCGACCAGCGAAGCACCGAGGAGAAAAGCGGGGAGTTTCATGGAGCCCGGTTATTTTTTGCCGGCCGGAGCAGGGGGACGGACGAGGTTGTTGATCCAGCCACCTCCGCCTTGTTTGTACGCGGAGAGCGCATCGGGCCCGAGAATGGGGGCAAGGCGGGTATTGGCTTCCTGACCGAGGGCCATGAGCTGCGCGTTGCGCGTTTCCGGGGCGAGGTTCCGATCGCCGCGAATGGACTCGGAGCGCTGATTGATGTCCCGCTGGATCGCGATGATTTCGCGCGTGGCCGTGGGGGGCAGCTCGAAGCGGCGAACCAGATTGCTGGTGGTCAGGTAATTTCCATCGGTCGTCTCCTTGAACTCGGCGAAGCGCGCGGCGCCGAGCGCGGCCTCGACCTGCGGAAGCAATTTCGCGAGGGCCTGGTTGCGCTGGTTGCGCTGCTCGACCGACAGCGTTTGCGGCGGCCCGAACTGGTCGTCGACGGTCTTCTGCAGTTTGAACAGCAGCCGAAATTCCGCCTCGGTCGCGTCGAACGCGGCCAGGCGCCCGCGCAGCTCGGCGGACGAAGGGCTGCTGCGGAGGTCGTGCTCGAAGCGTTCCTCGGGGGAAAGAAGCGCGGCCATGTCCGAGCTTTTTTCCTGTTCGAGCAGAGCCAGTTTTGCGCGGTCCTCGGCGAGCATCATGCCCTGGGCCTCCATCCGTACTTCGGCCATCATCTGGGCGTAGTCCGAATCGATGCGTTGAAGGGCCTCGATTTTATCCTGCGGAAGATCGCCAAAGGCGCGCCGCTGACGCGCGCGCTGGGCTTCGGTGAGATCGGTGTCGGGACCGAGCAGCTGATTCACGAGGTCCTCCTGATCGCGGTTGATCCGCCGGCGGATCGTCCCGATTTTCGGGTCAAAGTTAAAGGACTCACCCAGCCACCAGGGCTGGGCCTTGATCGCGTCGGTGAGAACCTTGCGGCGATCCTCGAATTGTTCGGAGACCAGCGTGCGGACCATCGCGCGGAGCAGCGCGGGGGGAAGGCCCGCCGCGCGGAGCCGCGCCACGGCCGCGGGCAGATCGCCGGTGTTGAGCTGCGCCCAGGTCTGTGGGTTCGCGCCATCGGCGGGACTGAGTGGAGGCGTGGCGAGCGCCGCGGCGCTTTCATTCGCGCTGCCCGGTGAAGGCGTCGGTTGCGCGGCGGTGGTCCGGCTATCAGAGGAAAAATCGATCCACTGCGCGGAGCGGTTGGCGACGAGGAAGGCCAGCGTGATGTTGGCGAGCAGGGAACCAACGAGCAGCAACGCGCGGAGTTTCATGACGGGGAGAACCGGCGCAACGCTGGCACGGAGCCGCGCCGAGTAAAGCCGTGAACAGATTCACGGCCTTGAAACTCCGCGATCTGAGAGTGAGCCCGTTCGGTGTAGGGCGGTCTGTCTATAACCCCCCGGCGAACGTCAACTCGTCTCTCAGCGCCTCGGAAGGGCGGCCATCGACCACACCTCCGGTTCTCAATCGGACCCACTGCCGAATTGTGTCAGCGGCCACACCGGCAACTCTCCAGCTGCCCGCACGGGTAGAACGTACCGGGAATCCGGTAGGCGTTCCGAAAATCCGGTAGTCTAAATTATCGTGCGTGGCATTGGGCCTGCATTGGCTGGGTCGTCCTGCACCCCTCCTGCGTTTCACTCCTGCTTCCCTCCTTCGCCATGGCTTCGAATTCAAAATCCACCAAGTTTTCCGCGAAAACGACGCGGCCAGCCCAAACCTTGCCGCTCAGTCTCGTCGTCCTGCTCTGCAGTTTCTTCGCCGGCGGCTGCGCTTCCTCGAGCGGAATTCCGAAAAAACCCTGGGACTCCGCCGCCGAGCTGAAAACCCTCGCGCCGTACCTCACCGCGGACGTCATGGCGACCTACAACAGCGCCGGCTCGATCGCGGCGAAGACGGTCTATCGCGACACCGTGGTGTACGCCCGCCTGCGGGCGATCGACGTCACTTACTCCACGTTTGTGACCGCCCTCGCGAAGGAGCGGAATATCGAGGCGGTCGCGACCGACACCAGTGTGCTCATCCTCACCGGCACGGCGTCGCTCATCCATCCCGCCTCCACGAAGTCGATCCTCGCGGCGATCTCCGGCGGCGTGGTGGGCGTCAAGGGCTCGATCGATAAAAATCTTTTCTACGACAAAACCATGCCCGTGCTCCTCACCCAGATGGAGGCGCTCCGAAAACAACGGCTGGCCACGATTCTCACCGGGCTGAGCGTGCCGGCGGACAGGTATTCGCTGACACAGGCGTTGATCGACCTGGAGGACTACTTCCAATCCGGCACCGTTCCCTACGCCCTGATGGCGGTGAATGCGGAGAGCGGAGCGGCCTCGCAGAAAGCGACGAAGGAAATCAAGGAACTGAGGACCTTCAGCTTCAACTACGGTGCGGCCGAGGACGAAGACGTTTCCACCAAAATTCGCACCTGGCTGCTCAACGGCGGCACGGCCTGGGATCCGGCGCGGCGCCAGGAACTCGAGGGGTGGCTCAAGGAGAAGAACGTCACCGACGCCGGAATAACCTCCTTCCTCAACGGTCCCTTCAAAACTCAACGCAGTGCATTCGTCACCGAGAAAAAAATCCCCTAACGCCATGACCAAAGTCGTCACCATCAGCAATGTCCCCGCCAAGAATAAGGCGCAGGTCGAACAAGATTTCCGCAACGAAGGCGCGAAGCATGTGAACAGCACGATGGAGCCCGACGGGGAATTCACCATCATCGCGATTTTCGAGAACGCCCAGCTGGCGGACCCCAAGCCAGACCCAAAGCCGGGCCCCAAGCCGTCGAAAAACTAGCCGCACCGCCATGCAGAACGTGAATCCGGTCCCGCGGACAAGGCGCACCGCGGTTTGGCTGCTGTTATTGCTGTCGGTGATACCGCACGTGTCCGATGGCGCGGACGTCGAGATACCCAAAACGGCGCGCGAGACCTATACATGCGAGAAAGAGGAAAGATATTTCGCTTCCTGGAGTAAGCTGGCGGGTACCTTGACGGAAGAGGAGATTGTTAAGCGCGTGCCGGATTCGAACATCGAAAGTGTCCAGGCGGGAGACGGTCGCGTCTTGAAAGGAATCCGGATCGCGAGGGAGAAGGATAACAAGTACGCCCTGCTGATCATCCAGGGGAATGCCTGGAGCAGTCGTGGATTTTCCAAGGCGGTTGCGCCGTTTTTTATCGTTCCGAAGCTCGATCTGTTTTTCTTCGATTTCAGGGGTTACGGGTTGTCCAAACCGGCGAACGGGAGCCTCGCCGCGATTGTCTCCGACTATCGGGACATCGCGGATTGGCTGGTTCGCAAAGGGTACACTCATCTCTACCTCTACACGTATTCTTTCGGAGGGGTGATTGCCTTGAATGCCTTCCCGACGCTGGCGCCTTTCAAAAGAGTCGTGATCGATGCTGCACCGGCACGCCTCGGTGACTTCGGCTTCAAGTGCGATCCGTCGTACGATCCGGCCGACAAACTGCCAAAATCCTGTCCGAGCCTGGTGTTCATGCACGGCACCACCGATGGGGTGGTTCGGCGGCGCGGAGTGCAATCGCTGATCGACTCCGTTCGCGCCAACGGCGGTGCAGTGGATGTCGGGCAATCGCGCGGACACCCCTTCCAGATGGAATTCAACTCCTCGAGAAAAAACCGCGTCGCTGCAATTATCCACCATCTTAACCTGCCGGAGGACCGCTGATGTTTACCCCCACCAACAACGGCCGCCTCGCACTTTCCACCATCGTAGCGATCCTGGGTTTTATCGCGCTGAACCAAGCATGCAACCTCCTGCCGGATGTGCTCATTTGGTGGCTGATTTATACGATCGGGAGCGGCGTGGTGCTCAACGCGGATGACACCATCCAGCCGGGAACCCTCGCGCTTCTCGCCGTGTGGCCGGCCTTCGTACCCGTCATTGTCCTGGGGTTTTTTCTGCTCGCGGGAATGAATCTCTGCCTGTCGCTCCCCACCCCATGGATTGGAATGCTTCTTCCGCCCGTGTCGTGGTTCGCAATTTTCATCTTCAGCTTCGCACGAAAACCGCTGCGCGCGATGTTTGAGTCGGCCGGCGACAAAAAAACCGAGGAGCAGATCAAACGCGCCATCTCGGTGGTCCAGATCGTCATTGGAGGCATCATCGCAATCGCCCTCGCTCTTTCGGGCCTCGGTAGCAGGGACGAAAAACCCGCCAAAGCGGCCGCGACAAACCACCGCATCCAATCGGACGGCCACACCGTTTCCCGAAAAGGGTAGCGGCAGCATCCTGAAGCCCGCGCGGAGATACTCCTCCGCTCATTGCTTTCCCCAGTAGCCTTTCCGCACGGAAGCCGTTTCATATTCGAAACGTCCTCCGATGCCTGACCCCGATCCCACGCCGGCACCCGTCCCGGGCCAGACATATGAACCCGCCGCGGGTTCGCCCGCGCCGCACCGCCGACGCCAGCGCTACGCGGGGAAAAATCCCCGGCGCTTCGAGGACAAATACAAGGAGCTGAATCCGGAGCGGTACGCCGCCGACGTGGCCAAGGTGCTCGCCGCGGGCAAAACGCCGGCGGGCAGCCATCGCCCGATCATGGTCGCCGAGATTCTCGCGGCGCTCGCGCTCAAGCCCGGCCAACACGCGGTGGATTGCACGCTGGGCTTCGGCGGACACACCCGGGAATTATTGCAGGCCGTGATTCCCGGTGGCCGGGTCATCGGACTGGACGTCGATCCGATCGAACTTCCGAAAACCACGGCCCGTCTCCGCGCCGCCGGCTGGGAGGAGAATGTCTTCACCTCGGTCCGCTCCAACTTCGCCGGTCTCGCGAAAGTGCTGGGGGAACTGGGGCTCGTGGGCGTCGATGCCGTCCTCGCGGATCTCGGGGTTTCGTCGATGCAACTCGACGACCCGGTGCGCGGTTTCACTTTCAAAACCGACAGCCCTCTTGATCTCCGCCTCAATCCGTCACGCGCGCCCTCCGCGGCCGACTGGCTCGCGCGGGTATCCGCCCCCGCGCTGGCCTCCGC
This sequence comes from Opitutaceae bacterium, assembly GCA_036261745.1. GTDB lineage: Bacteria > Verrucomicrobiota > Verrucomicrobiia > Opitutales > Opitutaceae > DATAKE01. The sequence goes on along the minus strand of DATAKE010000129.1, from coordinate 1,713 downwards.
TCTCACGGAAAACTCCGACGAACCCCACGCCGGTTTGCTGGCTCGCGAGCTCACGGCGCGCCGGGACGAGGCGCCGCTTACCCGGACGCTGCAGCTCGCGGAAGCGATCCGGACGATCCTCCACCAGCACAAGCCCCACCGCGATCCGGCGGCCGACGATGACTGTGTGCGCCGTGTGTTTCAGGCGATCCGCATCGCGGTGAACGACGAGTTCGGCGCGCTGGAAATGTTTTTGCGCCACCTGCCCTCGTGCCTGAAAAACGGCGGACGCGTGGCGATCCTGACGTTTCACTCCGGTGAGGACCGCCGGGTAAAACAGGCTTTCCGCGAAGGAATGCGCGCGGGAATTTACGCCGCGGCCAACGACGAAATTATCCGCGCCGGGCCCGAGGAGCGCCGCGCCAACCCGCGCAGCTCCTCGGCCAAACTCCGCTGGGCGGTGCGGGCGTGATTCGCTCGAGGGAGAAATAGCGTGAGCGCCACGAGCGCGGCGGGTTTCAGCCCCGGCGCCGCGATCTTAACGACGGCTGATTTTATCGAGGACTTCCTGGAGTTTCGCGTGCAGCAAGGGGGCCTGTCCGCCGTTTTTCGTGAAGTCCGCCTCAGTCAGTTTCAAAGCCAGCGCGTGGGTGATGCCAAGCACTGCGCCGTCCGCGGGATTCAGAAATGCGAGGGTCGCGCCCGGACCCTGCTTGAAAGCGTACTCGCCGGCGGCGTTGTTCTTCCACGCCTCCCCACCCGTTTCGATCTTGAGCGATCCCGCCGGCACATCGTTGTCGCGCGGCTTCAAAAGAACCCCGTAAACCAAAAATTGCCCCACCAAAGGCGTGGCCCGTTTTTCGAGGGCGGCGGTGGTCACGGTGCACGCGCGCATTGCTTTCGGAGCGCAGCGTTCGGTTTTCAGCAGGACAACGATCCCGCGTTTGCGCTCCGGCGGCGGCAGGTCCGCCATCCGGCGATTGAAGTCCGCGGCGAGTTGAGCCGGCGTCCAGAGCGATGCGGTCAGGGGAATGATGTTTTCCGTGTCGGCGAACGGCACGCCCTTCGCATCGGGATAGCAGTAAAGCTGGCCGGGCGCCAAAGCCTCGCCCCGGTAACCGCGTGCAAACGCGAGCGCCGCCGCGGGACCGTATTTGTTTTCAAGACGTGCCGCGCGCGTTTCGGCTGCCCCGGCCGGTCCGCTTACCGACGCGAAAGTCGGTCCGACCAAAAGGGCGAGGGCCGCAGCGAAGGAAAACCGGTGGCGGGTCCGACTTAGCATGGAAATCCGAAGCCCAAACGGAGCGGCCGGAATTTTCTCAGGCGGCCGGGACAAGCCCAGCCGGGCTCAGCCGAGATTCAAAAGCAGATGCGCCGCCGCCGCGATCAACAGGAGCGAGCACACGATCCCGGCCACCGCATATTTCTTCCCCTTGGGTTCCGAATTCTTCCACAAGAGAAAGCCGCCCAGCAATCCGCCGGCGGGAATCAATAGGCTCCCCGACGCGAGAAACACCAGTTTCGAGGTGGGGTAGCCCAGCCCGAGCGCCCGCCAGAAAAACAGGAAAAAAATCAACCCGACCCCGCAGGCGCCGACGGCAACGTAGCTCAGCAGCGGAACGCCCGCCTCATCCTTCTCCGCGCGGATTTTCTTTTTGGCGGCCTTGTTCATCCGTTACTCCGCGAAGTGTTTCATGACGATGGTCGCGAGTTTGTCCCCCGCCTCGGATTTTT
>DATAKE010000128.1:0-3184 GCA_036261745.1 Opitutaceae bacterium | reverse complement strand
GGTGCGTTCAGCCAATCTTAAGATTTTCTGCTAGGTCGAAATTCCCCCATCGACGCACTCGGGATGAGCAACCGCGGTTTTCGCCCGTTCCAGCGGACAATGCATGAGCGCAATAGAGTCCCTTCCTCCGCTCGTCGGCTGACCTCCCCATGGTATGCATTCAAATCTCCATTCGCCGATGGCCGCCTTCTGCTTATCCGAAACGACGTGCGGGAAGTTTAGCTTTTCCATCCAGCTCGTTAGATACGGTGGCACCTCTGGAGAAGATTGATCGTGATTACCGCTGCACAGCAAAAGACGTTTGGGGAACTCACTGATCCACGCAGTCAGCCACTGGACTTGAACTTCTGGCTCCGCCGAATTTACAAGATCAACGACATCGCCCGTGATAGCCACGGCGCGCCGCAAGATTGCCCCCCAATTCCTCGGAGTGGATGTCGCCAAGCCCACGCTGGCAATCCAGTTTCCCGACCAGCTCTGGTCCACCGCCAACATCGCCCAAGGTCACGCGGCATTCCTCGCGAAGGCCCGGGCCCTCGGTGCGGTCCACGTCATCTGCGAAGCGACCGGCGGGTACGAACGCGCGCTGGTCGCAACGCTGCACCGGGCCGGGATCGCGGTCAGCGTCATCAACCCCCGCCAGGTGCGCGACTTTGCCCGAGCCTGCGGTCGTCTCGCCAAGACCGATGCGATCGACGCGTCCGTTCTGCGTGACTACGGCGAAAAACTGCGCCCCGCCCCCGACTCGCCGCCGGCCGAGGGCGCGAACGAGTTTGCCGACCTGGTGCGCGCCCGGCAGGACCTCGTCGGTCTCATCACCGATGCACTCAACCGGCGCGAGCACGCCCGGCTGCCCGCGCTCGTGAAGCTCTCGCTCGCCCGGCAAAAGCAATTGGAAAAACAATTCGCGACACTCGACGCCCTGCTCGATACGCACGTCATCGCGCACGCCGCACTCGTCGCCAAGGCCGAACGCCTGCAGCAGGTCGCCGGCGTCGGCCGCGTCAGTGCGCTCACCGTCCTCGCGCTCCTGCCCGACCTCGACTGCATCGGCGATGCCCAGGCCTCGGCCCTCGTCGGTGTCGCCCCGCTCAACCACAATATCGGTCAGTTCCGCGCCAGCGGCACATCCACGGCGGCCGCGCCGCCGTCCGCCGCGTCCTCTACATTGGCCGCACTCGCCGCCACTCAGCATAACCCCATCCTCGAAACCTTCTATCTCCGTCTCCGCTAAAAAGGAAAACCCGCCAAACTCGCCCTCACTGCCGCCATGCGGAAGCTCGTTATCTTGATGAACCGCCTCCTCAAAATCCTCAATTTAATCTTGTTTTCTGAACACCGTTGCTGGCGTCTAGCTAGGCTCTTTTTTCTTTCTCAGGTCAATTTCACAACGGCCGTTTGAAAACCGCGACCACCTCGTAGGTAGCTCCGTGTCCACGATTCAAGTCGAAGACATTAACGAGCTCCCACCCATCTTTTCCGTATTCGTTCAGCTTTTCGTGAAATCGAGCGTGATTGAGCTTCGATCCGATGAAAAAGGCGGTCGTGTCAAAAATGAGCGTCGAGTATTCAAATTTCGTCATGGAACAGAGCGGAGGAAAAATCGTTCTTTTGCCTAACGTTACAGAGCTGGGCACTTACTGTTTAGTCAACATTATCACCGCTGCGGCCAGATCAAAGCTTTTCGGAACGGGGCTGCTCCAGCCATCAAAGCCAATACGGCAAGTAGTTTCTGAGGACTCAGTCAAAAGTGCCGATGCATAATCGAGGAGATCTTCGGTTTGGGCAAAGACAACGGGGTTGCTTCCGGAAGGGCCGTTTATGTTAGAGTCGAACGCACCCACGCTGCCGCGCAGTATATTGTCGCCGCCCGCAATCTGGTTCGCATGGCGCGTCTGCCCGTCGCACCGCCAAAAATGGCGTGGGGTAACACCCGCTGCGGCCGAGATGTCGGCGGACTCCCCGATTACCCTCCGCCGCCTCCCGCACGAGCGTCAACTTTACCACCCGAAATGCAGAAATTCTCCCCACCATGCCCTTCTTGCTCCAGCGAACCACATCCTAATCGGAAATACCCGTTTTTCAACGGCCTGCTGGTGTCCCTAGTATTCTGAGTGCTTGTTCTGAACTACCTTTGTGCACGGCATTTCGAATCGCCTGTTGCAAACGTGCAGGGCTATTGCGCTGCGTATAAAAAGTAACAATACCCGAGAGGGTTGTGGACTTTCCTCTATGACGCTCAAAAAAAAATTCGGTGTGAGGCGAGGAGAACCCCCCTGGGAGATTCCGCCCTGAGATTAACAGGCTCTTGCTTTTCCTGGGGAGGAAAATTTGACGATATCGTCGTTAGTGTTACTTAATGTCGTAATACTAGAATTCGATCGCTCCCCCAAAATAATAATTCCGGCGTGGGGAAGGATCCAGTCCTTCGTTTCGTGCACGAGTATAATAATCCTCATCAAATAAGTTATTCACGCCCGCGATAAAATTGAACGGCGTGCCTGGCACCTTGCATTCGACGGTCATGTCCCAATTCGCATACGCGGGAATGTACCTCTCCCGATTGTTGCCGTCGTCGCCGTAGCACGCGCCCGAAAGGGTGCCGGTCAGCCCCACCTTTAAGTGCCCATCATAGTAGATCATTCCGGTGCGGACCAAATGATCGGGGGCATGTTGCGGCGTCTTCCCCGCAAACCGCCCGGCCGTGAACTCCGCTTCGAGCAACATGGCGTTCGCAAAAACCCGCAGCGAGCGCTGACTGCGCGGGCTTCCTGCGAGCAGATCGTAATCAACGGCCAGTTCGGCTCCTTGATGAAGAGAACGACCGACATTCAGCATCGTGGAGAAGCCGCCAGGCAGGGCCACTTCGCCGAACTGATTCTTGAACTCCAGGCTGAAGACGCTCACGTCCACAACAAGGCCCGACGCGAAGCGGCTTCGGTAACCTAACTCATATTGAATAGACCGCCCCTCCTGCAAATCCTCGTTTGCGATCGTAGTGCCGCCTTGAGGGACCAGCTCAGTGAACAGCGGGGGCCGATATCCTTCGGATATATTGAAAAACCACTGTTGCGTTTTGCTGACATCCCAAGCGGCACCAAGTCCCAACAGTGGCACGGTAGAACGGTCATCCCGCAAGCCCAACGAGGTTCCCACCGCGGTTTTCGCGACATTAGTGAGTTCT
>DATAKE010000126.1:0-1604 GCA_036261745.1 Opitutaceae bacterium | reverse complement strand
CCCTCGTAGGCATGAAACGGCTATGCTGTTCCGAGCGGCGTGGGCATCGAGGTCGGCCACTCATTGGTGCGTGAGAGCCCGTGGATTAGTTTGACCCGGAGTCCCGCGAGCACCCCGTATTGCGCCGGGACACCTCGTGTGCCGGAGCGCGCATTTTAGATTTCGTCTCCGGGGACTCCACGCCTGCGGCGCCTGCGAAAGGAGGCGGCGATGGAGGTGTTGTATCCGCGGTGCGCGGGCTTGGATGTCCACGCCGAGACCGTGGTGGCGTGCGTGCGGACGGCAGCGGGCTCGACCGTCCACCGGGAGCATTTGACGGTTGCGACGACGACACGCGGGTTGCTGACATTGGCGGAGTGGCTCACGGAGCACCAGGTCACGCACGTCGCGATGGAAGCGACGGGCGTCTATTGGAAGCCGGTGTGGCATGTCCTCGAGGGGCAGTTCACGCTGGAACTCGCGAATGCGACGCACATCCGCAACATCCCCGGCCGCAAGAGTGATTTCAACGACGCCACCTGGATCGCCGATTTACTCGCGCTGGGCCTCATCCGTGGGAGCTTCGTGCCGCCGGCGCCGATCCAGGAGTTGCGGGACCTGACGCGGACGCGGACGCAACTGGTCCGGGAGATCCGCCGCCACACGCAGCGGCTCCAGAAGATCCTGGAAGACGCGAACCTCAAACTGACGGAAGTCATCAGCGACATCCTGGGCACCTCGGGACGTGCGATGCTGCAGGCGCTGATCGCGGGGCAGACCGATCCCGAGCAGTTGGCGGCGCTCGCGCACCCCCGAATCCGGGCCTCCCGCGCGGAACTCGCCGAGGCGCTGCAGGGGCGCGTCACCCAGCACCATCGCTTTATGCTTCGCCTCCACCTGGACCAGATCACCCGCTTGGAGCAGACCGTCGCCGCGGTGGAGGCGCGGATCGAGGAGTACCTCGAGCCCTTTCGCGAGGCCGTCGATCTCCTCCTGACGATCCCCGGCGTCCGCGTTACCGCGGCCGCCGTCATCGTGGCGGAAATCGGCACCGATATGGCGCGCTTCCCAACCGCGGGGCATCTCGTCTCGTGGGCCGGACTGTGCCCGCGTTTGGATGAAAGCGCGGGGAAGCGGCGGTCGACCCGCACGCGCCGGGGGCGCTGGCTGAAGACCCTCTTGGTGCAGGTCGCCTGGTCCGCGGCGCGCACGAAGGACAGCTACTTCCACGCCCAGTTCCTGCGGCTGAAAAGCCGCCGCGGCCCCAAGAAGGCGATCCTGGCGGTCGCCGCCTCCATTCTCGCCGACATCTACGTCATGCTCCGGGACCGCGTCTGTTTCAACGACCTCGGGGCGCAGTACTTCGCCCAACGCGACAAAACCAAGCTCACGAATCGACTGCTCAAGCGGCTCCGCGACTTAGGCGTCGACGTCGAGGTGAAAGCCGCATGACCGCCCTCGTCACCAACTTTGTTTCTTTTTAGGGATTCGCGATTCAGACAGTGTGAAGCGTGGAAAGGTTGTCCAGCAGTGAAAAGAATGACGATGCCGTCGAGAGATGAGGCGCTGCCTGGCCGCGCGGAGAAGATGCCTGTGCCCGAAAGGCACTTCGTCAGTGGCGCACC
>DATAKE010000121.1:0-157581 GCA_036261745.1 Opitutaceae bacterium | reverse complement strand
GGTTCGATCCACTTCGCGTGGGTCGGTGACCTCAACGGCGACGGCAATCCCGATTACCTCATCGATCGAAACACCACGAACCCGCAGACGATCGAAGCCTACACGCACAACGGCACGTTCCTGTGGGAGGTGAACTTCGGCCCGAACAGCGCCAACCAGGACAACATCTCGCCCGGTTCCGCCACGATCGACGTCGGCCACAACGACGGGGTCACCGTCTACGACGTGAACGGCGACGGCCGCGCCGAGGTGATCATCAAGATCGCGAACGGCGTCCGCTTCGGCAACGGCGTCACGTTCAGCAACAGCAATAACAACAACCAGTTTATCGGCGTGCTCAACGGCGCCACCGGCGCGCTGCTCGCCTCCGCGGCCGTCCCGAACGACTTCCTCTCGGTCGGGCCGTTGTCCGGCTGGCTGGGCGTGGGCAATTGCGGGATCGTCTTCTTCGGACAAAACCGCAACGCGAGCGGCTCCTTCAACCAGCAGCACTACTGCTACACGTGGAATGGCAGCTCAAGCCTCACGCTGAAATGGAAGGTGAACAACAACAGCGCGCGCGGACACCAGATGCGCATCGTCGACGTCAATCGCGACGGTACCGACGACATGGCGCACCTCGGCTTCGCGCTGAGCGGCGTCAACGGCGCGGTCCTCTACACGCTCGCCGGCGTGAACCACGGCGACCGTTATCACATCGCCGACATGGATCCGGCGCGCGCCGGCCTCGAAGGCTACGGCATCCAACAGGACAATCCCAACGGCCTGCACGAATACTACTACGACGCCGCGAACGGGACGTTCTTCTGGAAACACTCGGGTGCCGTCACGGACGTCGGCCGCGGTGACGCCGGCGACCTCGACGGAACCCAGCCGGGCTGGGAAGTGTTTTCGTTCGACGGCGTTCACAACGCCCGGACCAACGTCATGCTCGCCCAACCGGCCAACTCGCCCTGGCCCAGCCTGCGCCTCTGGTGGGACGCCAATGATCTCGCGGACAGTTACAACGACGGGAAAATCGAAAAGTTCGTTCCCAACGCCGGCACCTCCGGCCGCTGGGTGACCGTCATGACCCGCATCACCGACTACGCCTCCGACGCGGTGACCGAAGACCGCGGCGCCCCGCTCTTCTACGGCGACATCCTCGGCGACTGGCGCGAAGAGGTCGTCGTCGGAAATTCGGCGAACAACAAACTCTACATCCTCACGCCCCCGGGCACCTCCAACACCCGGCCCACGCTGCGGAACGACCGCTACTACCGGAATTGTCTTTCGATCAAGGGCTACATGCAGTCGCACCACGTGAGCTTCTACCTCGGCGCGGACGCTCCTCCTCCGGCGAGCGACACCTACCAGGCGGAGTCGGCCACCGCCGCGGGTGGCGTGACGTTCGATACGAACAACTCCGGATTCAACGGCACCGCCTTCGCGAACTTCCCGGCCACGGGCGGCTCGCTCACGTTCAACAACATCGACGGCAACGGTGGCGGCACGAAGAGCCTCGCGATTCGCTACGCCAACGGAAACGCCGCCGCGCGCACCGGCACGATCCGGGTCAACGGCGGCACCGCGACGAGCATCACGTTCGCCTCCACCGGCGGTTGGACCAATTGGACGACGCTGAACGTCAACATCACGCTCAACAACAACGGCACCAACTCGATCGTGTTCGCCAGCACCGGCAACGACCTGGGCAACATCGACGAAATCACGGTGCCTTAAACCGGACTCAACTGTCGCTCACGCCTGCCTGCTTCCCAGCAGGCAGGCGTTTTTAAAATCGGAAACAAATGCCACCGTCGATTTGATGCCGCCGTGAAACGCCGATCCTCATTCGTTCTGGTTCTCGGCCTGATCGTGGCGGTTTTGCTGCGGGTGATTTTTTCGCGGACGCCGGAGCAGAAGAAAGCGGTCTCGACAGCGGTGACTGAGCCGTCGCGCGTCACCTCGCCCGCCGCCCCGTCAGTTCCGGACATCGCCGTCGTCGAGATGAAACCCGAAACCACGCCCGACAGTTCCTCCGCGGAAATCCCCGAGATTGAAGGCAGCTGGATAAAACTGCTGCGCGAACTGAAGGAACTGGCCGCCGTCGCTCCCGATGCAGCGCTGGCCCGGGTGGCGGGGATGCCGGACAAGCATGAACGGAAAACCGCCGCCCGCGCCGTCTGCCTCGTCATCGCCGACCGCGACGCCGCGAAAGCGATGCTCGCCGCCTGGAACAACGATCTCGGCAAGTTCACCGACGAAGCCACGGAAAACATCGCCGTGGAAAAACTGGCCCGTCAGTGGGCCGAAACCGATCTGGTCAGGGCCTTTGTCTGGGCGAGTGCATTGCCGGCGGATGACGAGGCGCGGCGTGATCGCGTCATGAAGGGCATCGCCTCGGCCCTCGCGCAAGTCGCGCCCGCCGAAGCCGCGGCCATGATCGCGAAGCACATCCATCCCGACAGCGCCGTGCACATCGACGCGGCGATCGAGGTGCTGCGAACCTGGGCGGCCCAGGAATATTCCGGCGCCATGGCCTGGGCCGCCCTCTTTCCCGACGGCGCGCTCCGCGAACGCGGGATCGAGGAGCTCGCCAACCTCACGCCCGGTCAGCCGCCCTCCGAAAACAAAACGAATTAATGCGTCTCCTGAAAAATTCCCTGACTTGTCACTCTGAGCGTAGCGAAGAATCCAGCGGGGCATCCGCATCCCGAACGAGGTTCGCCGTTCCTGCTGGATTCTCCGCTGCGCTCAGAGTGGCAGCCCGGTTGAAAACGCTTCCGGCGGCGTTGCTTTTTCTTGGTGCCATTGCCGGCTCTCTCGCTTTCGGTGCGCCCGGCACCGAGACGATCGATCTCGGCGGCGGGGTGAAAATGGAATTCGTCCTGATTCCCGCTGGCTCGTTCACCATGGGCTCCGCCCGCAACAGCTACGACGAGAAGCCCGTGCATCAGGTCACGCTCACCCAGTCCTATCATCTCGGAAAATTCGAGGTGTCCCAGGAGCAGTGGGAAAAAGTCATGGGCGGCAACCCGAGCCATTTCAAAGGCGCGAAACTCCCGGTCGAAAACGTGAGCTGGGAGGATTGCCAGCGGTTCCTCGCGGAACTCCGGAAAAAAACCGGCCGCCAGTTCGCGCTGCCCACCGAGGCCCAGTGGGAGTACGCCTGCCGCGCCGGCACGACCACGACGTTCAGCTGCGGCGATGACGAGGCCTGCCTCGCCGATCACTCGTGGCACTCCGGCAACTCCGGTCTGACCACGCATCCTGTCGGCCAGAAGAAACCCAATGCATGGGGGCTGCACGACATGCACGGGAACGTCTTCGAGTGGTGCGCCGACTGGTATTCCGAATCCTACCCCGACGGTGACGCCGTCGATCCGCAAGGTCCGTCGACGGGAGAGCGCCGCACGATTCGCGGGGGCGCGTGGCTCTACGTGACCGACAACCACCGCTCATCCGACCGCGGCTTCAGCCCGCCCGACTACCGCATCAACGAATATGGCCTGCGCTGCGTGATGCTGACCCGCGAAGCCGAGACTTCCAGCGCCGCCGCTGAATCAGCCGCAAAATCGGATCCGGCCGCGCCACTGCTCTCACGGCTCGAAAAGGCTTTGTCCGAGGCCAACAAGCTCCACGCGGAATATTTGCTCACCGAAGCGGAGAAACTTGTCCCCGGCGATCCGCGGCTTGCTGCTCTGCGCCGCAGGATCGCTGTACTGCCCGCGCCCGCCGAAACCCTGGCCATCGAAATCGACCCGGGCGTGGCCATGGAATTCGTCCTGATCCGCCCCGGCACTTTCACGATGGGTTCAAACGCGACTCCGCTCTTGAACGAGAAACCCGCTCACGCCGTCGCCATCACCAAGCCTTTTTACCTCGGCAAATTCGAGGTCACACAAAAGCAGTGGCAGGCGATCATGGACCGGAACCAGAGCTTCTTCAAAGGGAGCGAAGCGTTGGGCGATCCCAAGCAGCTTCCGGTCGAAAACGTGAGCTGGGTTCTGGCCCAGAGTTTCCTGGCGAAGCTCAACGAGAAATTTCCCGGCCGCAGATTCCGGCTCCCCACCGAGGCGGAGTGGGAATACGCGTGTCGCGCAGACACAGCTGGCATTCAAAGCAGCAGCGACAGCACCCTCCTCGACACCCAGGCCTGGTATGGCGGAAACGCCGGCGGCACGACTCATCCCGTCGGCGGAAAAGCCGCGAACGCCTGGGGTCTTCACGACATGTACGGCAACGTCTGGGAATGGTGCCAGGACCCGTTTGGCCCGTACCCGGCCGGTGCGGTGCAGGATCCGACCGGCCCCACCGCGTCCAGCTCGGGTACGCGCGTCCTGCGCGGCGGAGCCTGGAACAACAGCGCCAACCACGTGAACGCCACCTTCCGCTACGATGACGGCTCGAACATCCTCATGCGCTACTACGGATTCCGCTGCGTCGTGGAAACAGCGCCGGAAAACAAATGACAACCGTGGCCTTCCCCCATCCGCCCCTCCTCAACGGCCCCCGAGTAGTGTCATCTATTAGATGACACTACTCGGAAAACCGAATACGCGCGGGTGCGACGGCGTGGGCCGCCCGCGCCTGGGGCGATTTTTTTTCGCCGCGCTCGCGGGCTGGCTCGCGGTTTCGCGGGCCGTCGCACACGAGCCGCTCGACATCTCCACCCGCATCACGATCCACGGCGACCGGCTCGAGTTGGTTTCCACGCTCGGCACGGACGGCATGCGCCAGCTCCTGGCCAGCACCGGCAGCTCGCCCGCGAAAATCGCGGAAAGCCTCAGGAGTCTCGGTCCCGACAAGCCGGTGCTTCACGCCCCGCGCGTCGCCGCCCGTTTCTTCTCCTGCGTGAGCAACGGACAGCCGCTGGTCGCGAAGACGGTCAAAAGCGTTTCGGAAGGAGCCGAAATTCTTCTCACCGTGATCTTCCCGCGCCCCGCGCCCGGGACTTTGGTTGTGCGGGCGACGTGCTACGAGACCATCCCCGGACTGCACAAAGGCGTGTTGCTCATCGAGGACGAGCCCACTGGCCCACTGGATTCGGCAATGCTTTCGTCTGCCAAAATGCAACTCACCGTGACCGTCCCGGACTAGCGGTGACGAACCGCGGGAGGACTACTTGTCATTGCGAGCAATCTTGCCCGGCGGGACGACGAAGTAATCAGGTGGATCGCGACGGCTGCCACGCGACGGCGGCCACGGCGCGCTTCGCGATGACAAATTCAAAGGAGGCAACCCGAGCCGCGCCGTTGAAGATCACACCCTAATCAAACAAGGGTAACCTGAAGCGGCGATGGTTGCGGCGATGCGTACCGGGTAGTCTCAGGGCCAGGTGTTCGCGATCGACATTCCCCTTGTTGGATCGCGCGCACCGGCAACCCCAACCCCACCTCGTATGAAAATCCGTCTGCGCTTCGCGCTGTCTGCTGCGGCCGTCCTCGGCCTGTCGGTTATCCCCTCGTCCTTTGCCGCCACGGGCGACGTCACGCTTTCGGGTAGCACCTGGACCGGGAAGGTCGATGGCTCCACCAAGTACACCGGCTCCAGCATGGCGGCCGCCGCCAACGCCTGCGTCGCCGCGATGAGTTCCGGCACCGTCAATATTCGGAATTCCGGCAACACCAGCGGCCAGATTAATCTCAAAAGCAACGTGAAGATCGACGGCTATGGCTGTCGCATCACGGGATCCGGCGAGCAGGGCATCATCTACGCGCAAAACTCCTCCAACACCGGCGCGAAAAATCTGACGATGGACGGCCTTCCGTGGTTCGGCATGTATTTCAGAACGTGTCAGGGCATCGCCTTCAGCGGCGTCAACGGCCGCGCCAATCTCGGTTTCCGAATCGACAACTGCAAAGGCGGGTCCGGATCGAATCTCTCCCTCGGCAGCCCGAATTCCACGGTGGCAAATTCCCAGGGCGGCGGCAGCCACTACGTCGAAACTTACGGGATCAACGGCGTCACGTGGGGCACCGTCACCGCGCAGAACTGGGGCAACTGCGGATTGCTGCTCAACAAATCCACCTCGGCCTCAGGCACCGCCGTGAACGGAAACCACTGCGGCAACGGCACCGGTTACGCCGCTTTCCGAACGGCGAACGACAATCTCGGACCCACGCGCGTCGGCACGGTCAACGCAACGAACGGTTGCGGCCGCGGCTTCTACAGCACGACCAACAGCCGCGACACGATCATCACGACCGTGAACGCCTCCAACTGCACCGGCATCGGCATCTGGCTGGGCTCGGTTTCAGTCAACGTGCGGGTCAACGGCGGCGTTGTGAAAAGTAACGCCGGCGGCTGCTGGACCGACAGCAATCCCGCGGGCAGCGGCAACTCCGTCAACGTGAGCTGCCAGTAGGTTTATCCTCCGGCCGGCGAACGCCCGTCCGCTTCACCGCGGGCGGGCGTTTTTGTTTCAGCGCGTGGGAAGCGCCGCTTCCATCGTCGAATCGTCGACGTGCAAAGTCCGCCGAACCACGAGCGCGTGGTCGGCGATCACCGTCACCAGGACGCCATAGCCGGGATCCTTCAGCGTTCGGAGCAGCGCCGCATCCAGCTGGACCGGCCCCTTCGCCGGGCGCGGAAAAACGAGGCGAAACTCGATGTCGCTCTCCCGGGTCAATGTCGCCTCGACAAGTTTCGGGACGAGCTTCCGGCCCGCAACGCTCACCGGAAAAACACCGCGCGCGCATTTCTCCAGCGCGGGTTTCACTTCGTCGAATTGATTCGGACCGAAAGTTTTCCGGCCGCCCGTCGCCTCCGCGCACAGCGCGAGCGCCGTAAACCGCGACTGGGTGATCGTCACCTCCATCCATTCTCCCGCGAGGCGCACGTCCGCCGTGATTTCAAGCGGGTCGTGCGCCAACACCGCCGTTGCGGTGACGACCAGCAGGGCGGTCAGCCGGGAAAAAGCACCCCTCACAGCGAATAGGGAACAAGGCGGACGAGATCGGTCGTGCCCGGCGTGACACCGGGACGCTGGAGAGTAAACAGCGCGCCAGCCGGGATCGCGAGACCACCGCTGTCGACGGCCGCACCGCTCACCGGCTGCCAAAAGGAACCGTTATGAAAATAGCCCACCCACGCGTTGCCCTGATAAAGCGCGAGTTGGTCGGCGCTGGCCGCGACGGCATGGCTGCGCCAACCCGGGAGCAGCGTCTCCATCGCCAGTGCCCCAAGCGTGACGTCGGTGGGGAAGCCGGCATGGATCACCGTGGAACTGGCATTGTTAACGGGCGCGCGAAACGAATGCGCCGGAACGCGGCCGGCAAAGGTCAGCGTGAGACCGCCCGCGCCGCGCCGCACAATCTGCACGCCGCTTTCCGGCCGGATGCGGACGTGATTGGAATTTGTCGCCGGACCGATCGTCCGCCGCCAGTAGCCGAGACCCGTGTCGAAATAGTACGCGAGCCACGACGTGCCACTGCGCACCTGCACGTTGTCCGCCGTCGCAGCGCTCACGCCGCCCTGCACGGTGTCGCTGCCGAGGAGCGACCAGAGCGTGTCCATCGGCACCAATTCAAACGTGTCCGTTCCCGCGGTGAGTCCGAGTGCCGTCAGGTTTGCACCGCTGATCGTGAGCGTCGTCGCGGTGTTGGCCGCGATGTCGAGGAGCTTCCCCGCCGAGGGACCGCTCGCGATCCGCACGAGCCAGGGCGCGCCCGGGTCGGCGAGATTCGTGCTCCACCCCGCCCCGCTCGAGGAGATTGTGTTGGCCGTGAACGACTCGATGCGACCCGCACGAATGCCGGCCGGTGGCGCGCTCAGGTCGGCGAGAGGAACGCCAAAGGGCGTGGTCGCGGCGCCGGCGATTTCAATTTTCAAATAACCGACGGGCACGCCAGCCACGCTGGTTGCAGCCGAAGCCGGCGGCAAAAGGCCGGCGGCGCCAGCGAGGGAAACCAGTACGCCGAACAACCGCGGCGTCCGTGATGAGAAACGAAGGGAGGCAATCATGGGCAGTGGAACTAGGGAACGGTGACAACCAGCCGGGCGAAGAGTCGAGGCCCCGTCATGGGCAGCTTGACGACGAGCGTCTCAACCTCGGCGGTTTGGGATTCAAGCAGGGGCGCGACTCCGGCGGGCGACCAGGTAATCAGATCGGTCGAGACCTGAACTTCGGCGAGGACACCGGTCGTGCTCTTCGCGTGGGTATAGCGGAAAACAAATTCGCCGGATTCGATTTTTCCCGCGGGCAGGCCCGCCGCTTCCGTGAGCGTGGGATTCAGCGCGAGGTAGTACTCGAGCAGGTTGGTGATTCCATCCGCGTCCGCATCCGCGGTGAAACCGCTTTGACCGGGAGAAAGACCGTAAGCGGCGACCCAGGCGGCGTAGCTTCGCGTGGGATAGACGACCGTCAGCTGCAGGCTGGTGCTACCGAGCGTGACATTCGCCGCCGTTCCCGCCGGGAGGCCGGTGAACGAAAAATCGCTGGCCGCAAAGTTCGTCGAGGCGAACGTCGCGAGCGTGTAGGTGTTGCCGAGGGCAAAACCGCCGCCGGGACTCAACGCGATTTCGAAACTGCCGCTGCCTCCCCTGGTCAGCGCTCCGGTGAGCGCGAGCTTGTCCGAAACGCCCGTCGCCCCGAGATCGAGCGCCAGTTTGCCGCCGGCATTCCACGTGACGCCCGCGCCGGTCAAAGTTGCGGCCGCCCCCACCGTGCCGGGCGCGATGGCGCCGCCGGCGTTGAGCGTGACCGGACCGTTGATCGTGCCGGTGCCGCCGAGCGTGCCGCCCGCGTTGGTCGCGATGGCACTGGCGGCAACCGAGGTGCCGTTCACGCGCAACGAGCCGGCGTTGATCGCAACGGGACCGGTGAAAATATTCGCCGCGGTCAGCACCAGCGCGCCCGCGCCGGTTTTGGTGAATCCACCCGGACCGGAAAGCACGCCGGACAATGTGATCGTCCGCGGCGCGTCGAGCGCGTCCGCCGCTTTGATTGCGATGTTTCCGCCCGCCGGCAGCGTGATGCTGCGGCTGGTTGACCAGTCGGTTTTGGCGCCGAGCACGCCGGTGGTGAGATTGATCGTGGCGGCAAAGGTACCGCCGGCATTGCTCACGATTCCGCCGGAGCCGACGTAAAGCGCACCGCCGTTCACGTTGAGGACGCCGGAGCCGGTGATGACCGTGCCGTCGAAACCGAGGGTGATTTTCTCGAGCGTGCTGACGCCACCCAGGAAGTTAGCGGTCGAGGCGTTGTTGTTGCGGCGCGTGACAATGAACCCACCCGTCGCAGAAGCGTCGGTCGAATTTAAAGCGCCCCCCAAGACGCGCACGTGGCCGCCGCGACCGCCGGAGCTTTGGTTGCCGAGCGTCACAGCGCCGGTCGCGGTGATGACCCCGCCCTCGACGGACATCATTGCGTTCGAATTGTTGGTCCCGAGATTGATCGTGCCGACGGTGGTGGCGCCGCCCGTGACAATCAGGCCGGTGCCATAATTCAACGCTGCGTCGGTGCTGCGCATGAACGATATGCTGTTGGCCGTGACCGTGCCGCCGTTGATGCGGACGACACTGCCGGTGTTGTTGTTGCCCGCGACGGCGTTGAACGCCGCGGTGCCGGAATCGACCACCACCGTCGAGTTTGAGCCGGTGACATTCGTCGTGCCGGTGGAATTGAACGCACCACCCGCCACCTGAAGCCGTGCGCCGCCGGTGGAAATATTAACGGTGCCCGGCGTGAACGTGGAAGCAGGGCCGACGCGGAGAATGCCGGCGTTGATATTGATGGTGCCGGTCAGCGGATTCGTCGCGCCCAACACCAGCGTTCCGGCACCGGCCTTGGTCAAACCGTTCGAGCCCGCAAGCGGCGCCGCGATCGTCGCGAGCGCTCCGCCACCGAGCGGATTCACGGTGATGCTCGGTGCGGCCGTTCCGTTCGCGAGCGTCAGGACGTTGGCGGCATTGCCGTTGTGATCGATGAGCCAGCCCGCGGCCGAGGTCGTATCCTCGTCGCCGAACAAAATATTTGTGACCGTGCGCGGGGTGTTGAGATGAACGACATTGTCGTCGTCGATTTCGATCGTGCTGAAGTCCGCGGTGGTGCCGGCGCCATGGGCCACGACGCCGCCCAACCAGTTGGTATTGTCGCTCCAATTTCCGCCGGTGAGCGTGCGTGTCCACACGCCGTCGCCGAGCAGCTGGCGGGTGAAGATCTGGCCGGTATTAAAACCGCCGGGGAGCGCATTGCCGGCGACATCGGCGATGCCGGTGCCGCTGGCGTTCAAATCGACCCGCACCGTTCCTTCGCCGCTGAACGGACCCACGGTCACCTCGAACGCGGCCGGCCCGGCCGCAGCGATGCCACTGATCGCGCCGGTCATTCCGCCGGTGAACACCGCGGTGAAATCGCCCGCATCCACCCCGACCACCGCTTCATTGAAGGTCACGCGAAAGGTCGCTTCCGTCGCGCTCGCGGACGCCGCGGAGGGCGCGATCCGGTTAATCGACAGCGGGGAGGGAGCCGCGCCATCGATCGTGACGGCGAATGCCGCCGCCCCCGCACTCGCGCCCGTGAACGCGGTGAAGGTGTAACTCCCGTCCGCCAGGGAGACGCCGCTGTAGTCGAAGCTCCAGACACCGCCGCCGTCCGCCAGCACCGAGCCGAGGCTCCCCACATCGAAACGGAAAATCGTCACCGTGGCACCGGGAGTTGCCGTGCCCGAAAATACGAGGGTGCGATCGCTCGTCACGTGATCTCCCGACAGTACTCCCGTGTCGGCCGCGATGCCGCCGATCACCGGTATCGCCACCGACGAGTCGACGAGACGCAGTGCCGGGGGGCTGGCGTTTCCCGCCACGTCGACCGTCACGGCGCGAAACGTGTAGCTGCCGGGCGGGAGCGCGGGACCGGAGTAGGCGACCGACCAGATTCCGCCACTCGATGCCACCGTCGTCCCGATCAAGCCTACCCCATCTATTTCAACTTCGACCCGCAGCCCCGCTTCCGCGGTGCCGTGAACCACGAACGCTCCATCCGACACCACGGCTCCGATCACGGGCGCCAGCGGCGCGGCAGTATCGATCTGGATGGAGAACGGAAACGAGAAGTTGTTCAGCCCATCGTTTACCCGGGCGAGAAAGTAGTGCTGTCCATCCGCCAGCGCCGCGGGGTAGGCAAACGTCCAGTGGCCGCTGCCGTCCGTGGTGGCCAGGCCGTCATCGCCGCCGCCGATGCGGGAAATCACCAGCGCCGATCCGGCCGGCGCCGTGCCGGAGAGCGTCGGCGTGTTGTCGCTCGTGATGCGGTCATCGGTCGCTGCGCCGGTGTCCGTGGAAAAGGAAACGATCACCGGTGTCGTCGAACTCGACGACAGCACCGGCACGATCGCCGGCGCGGGCGGCGGCGCCATGCCGTCGCCGAGATAGTAATCGAGCATGTTCGACTGGAGATAGCCTTTCACCGTGAAGCACAGGCGGTATTCCGGATTGTGGGGAAGCGTGTAGAGGCGCGTCGCCGACGGCGTCGTCGTGGTGAAAATCATGATCGACGAATGATCGCTTTTCTCGAACACGACTTCTTCGCGCCAGTCGCCGATGATGTCGCCGTAGAATTGGGCGGCGTCGCGCCACGAATCCAGCGCTCCGTCGCTGCTCGCGGTCAGCAGCCGGGTGGTGCCGCCGGTCGCGGGATTCCATTTCTCCACGATCTCGCGATTCAGGTTTTCGCTCAGCACGTCGCCGTCCCACCAGATGCGGAAATTCGGCCACGGGCGCTGCGGATCGGGCGAGATGACGGTGCCGGTCTTGATCTCGTGAATGCCGTGGAACGACCAGTATTCGTAGCCGCGATGGGCGGCCGCAATGTCCGCCGCCGTCCCGCGCGCGGTGTCCTCGATCCCGCCGAAATGCTGCCGGATCATCGCCCCGGTCGCGGCGTCGTAGATAAAATAAAGCAGGCCGCTCGGATTGTTCTGCTGGATGCCGAAGCCCTCGAGACCCGGCCGGTCCGGGTCGAGATCGCCAATGTGGAAACGATCGCCGTGAACCACGCCCAGCGGCCCGAGCGAGTAGAGCAGCGTGCCGTCGTCATCGAGCACGTAGCCGCCGTCACAAATCTCGTCCTTCCCGTCGCGATCGACGTCGACGATCCGGATCTGGTGGTTGTCAGGGCAATTCTGATTTCCGCGGAGGAATTTCCAGCGCTGCGTCAACGTGCTGCCGTTGAAATCCCAAGCCGCGACAAAAAGGTTAAAGGGACCGCTGCCGACACGATTCTTCGCCTTGAAGATGAAGCTCGGTTTCACGCCGTCGAGGTACGCGATGCCGAAGTGACCGGCGACCGGCCCGTCCGCGATGTAGTCGGTTGGGACCGGTGCACGCGCGCGCTCGGCGCCGGTCAGCCCATCGAGGACGGAGATGAACTGCACCACGTTGTTCGCCGCGGTGAGTGTCTGGCCGTCGCCGAAGATCACCCCGTGCGCTGACTTGATGATCACTTCGGCGCGGCCGTCGCTGTCGAGGTCGTAGACCGTGACGCCGTCGTTGTGACCGGCGTTGATGGAAGCCGACGGTGGTTCGATGTTGTCCGGATCGACCGAGTTCGGGCCGAAATTCACCCGCCATAAAAAAGTGCCGTTGCTCTTGTAGGCGTCGATCAAGGCCGGCGCGCCGGCGACGAGCGAAAGCCGGCTGACGATGAAGTCGAATTCCCCGTCTCCGTCCAGGTCGCCCACCCAGATCAAATGCACGTAGGTATCCGGCGCTGCCTGGAGCGGCACCGACAGGAACTGGCGCACGGGCGAAGCCGCTGCCAGCGTGAAGGGCGCACTCGCCGCGAGCTCGACACCCGCGATCACCGGCCGGACGGAATAGGCGTTGGTCACGGCGAGATTGGCCGTCGTGTCGGTAAAATTCGTCCCCGCGGTGAGCGGCGCAGGATTGAGTTTCTGCGCGGACCCGCCCGCGGCCGAGCGGTAGAGATTAAAGGCCGTGTCGGCGGGCTCGATGCCCAGCAGCCGCCAGCTGACGAAGACGTCGGTGGCCGACGAGCGAACGGCTACCACGCCGCGTCCCAGGTTTTCCATTCGGCGCTGGCCGAAAGACGGCGAGGCGAGGACGAGGAAGCTGAGCGCGACAAGCGATGCCTGGAACCAGGCGGGGAAACGTTTCATGCGGGGCAAAGGGGACGGGTTACGGTCGTCGCTTCACAAAATAGATGCGAAAGCGCGCGTCACCATGCCTGCGGGCATGCCAGCCGCCCATCCCATGTTCGGGTTAGGTGCCCCTCATTCTGGCCGCGGGTGGCTTTGCTTCACCAAAACGGGTGAGACGCGACCCTCGCGCCCGGTTCACCACTCGCGATTTTGTCGCAACGGAGCCGGAGGACCACCCTGCGCCCCGCGCGGCTTGTTCATCAACGCCTGCGTGCGCGAACGCACGTGCAGCTTGCGATAGATGTTCTTCACGTGCGTGCGGACGGTATCGAGTTTGATGGTCAGCCGGTCGCCGATCTCCTTGTAGAGCAGACCCTCGCCGAGCAGCCCGAGGATTTCGCTTTCGCGCAGCGTCAGCGGCTCGCCGGTGTCGCGCGCCGGGTGGTGAAATGTCGCGACCAGCTTGCGCGCGACATCGCGGCTCATCGGCGCGCCGTGGTTATGCACGTCGCGCACCGCGGCGATGATCTCGGCCGGCGCGGTGTCCTTTAAAAGGTAGCCGCTCGCCCCGGCTTCGAGCGCCTTCACGATTTTCTCGGTGTCGTCCTGAATGGTGAACATCAGGATTTGCGCCTCGGGCAGCAGGCGCTTGAGCCGGCTGGTGCACTCGATCCCGGAAGCGTCCGGCAGGCGGATATCCATGATGATCACGTCGGGTGAGATCTTTGGAATGGCGTGCAACGCATCCTCCGCGTTGCAACACACGCAGACGCAGACGAGGTCCGCCGCACTCGCGAGCACGTGCTGCAGCTCCTCACAGAGTCCGGCGTTGTCTTCGACGATGGCGACTTTGATTTGCATGGAAAAACTAGGACGGCGGCGCTCCCGCGACACACGGAAACCGCAATACGACCTGCGTGCCGCACCCGGGCCCGCTCGTGATTTCACTCGAGCCGCCGATCTCCTCCAGCCGCAAGCGGATGTTGCGCAGACCGTTGCCCCGCGGCTTGGCCGATCCCTCGAGGACGAAGCCGGTGCCGTTGTCCACGATGCGCACCTCGAAAATGTCCCGGACATACGACAGCTCGATGCGCGCCTCCGTCGCCCGCGCGTGCTTGAGGATGTTGTTGAGCGCCTCCTTCGAGGCCGCGAGCAGCTGGTGCTGCGGGTCGGGCGCGAGCGGCACGGCGGGAATTGCCTCCACCCCGCTCGCGACACAGCTCACGCCGGTGTTGCGGAACAACCGCTCCGCATAGCGCCGGAGGAACTCCGCGAGCCGGTCGAGCGAGGAATTGCTTTCGCTCATCGTCCACACGATGCCGGAGAGCTCCGTCGCCAGGCGCCTCGTCCGCCACGCCAGCCCGGAGAGCTGCGGACCCAATTCGCGCGGCGCCGAGCCGACCAGGCGGTCCGCCAGCAAGCCGACCTCGGTCAGGCTCGCGCCGAGATCGTCGTGGAGATCGCGGGCAATGCGGGCGCGTTCCTTTTCCAACGCGTGGTCCTGCTCAAGCTGGCGGAGCTTCAGGCGGAGCCGCCGCTGGGCGAACGTGCGTGCGAGCCAGGCCGTGAGCGCGGTGAGCGACGCGGCCAGGCCGGCGCGAAAATAAAACGTTTCCCACCACGCCGGCACCACCGTGAACGCCAGCGTGGCGCCCGCGGTGTTCCACCGGCCGGCGCTGTTTCGCGCCATCACGCGCAGCCGGTAGTCGCGCGGCGCGAGATTGAGATAGCTCGCCGTCCGCTCCGCACCGGTGTCGGTCCAATCGCGATCCACGCCTTCCAGTTGATGGCGGACGACCACATTCTCCGGCGTGGTGAACGTGAGCGCGGCGAGGCGGAACTCCACGCGCTGCGCCCCGGGCCCGACCCGCAGATTTTTCACCGGCGCAACCGTGCGGCCGTCGATCCGCACTTCATCGATCAACACGGGAGGGGACGGCAGGTCGCGCGGCAGCTTGCGCGGATCGATGACGATCGCGCCTTGTGCGGTCGCGAACCAAAGCTGGCCGTCGCGGCTTTTGCAGGCGGCGGGAGCGTAATTCATGATCGACTGCACGCTGGGCAGTCCCTGGTTGCGGCCCACGAGATGCGACGTGACACGGCCGCCATTCCGCGCGACCGCCAGCAGCTCTGACTTCGCCACGAAAAAAATCCCGCGGCGCGACGCGAACCAGAGCTGGCCGTGATCGTCCTCCAACACCTGTTCGAGCAGGTCGTCCGCGAGCCCGTCCGCCTGCGTCAGGAGGCGAAAGGCATCGCCCTCCTTGATCACCAGTCCCGCCGCAGTCGCGATCCAGAGCCGGCCGGCCGCATCGACCGCGATGCCGTGGATCGGATTCGCCGGCAATCCCTGCGGCGCATTGAAACGCTCGATGCGCGTTCCATCCCAGCGGAGCAGTTCGCCTGTGCGGCCGCCGAGCCAGATGTCGCCGGCCCGGTCCTCCGCGATCGCGCGGACGTCGGCGGCGGTGAAACCCTTTTCCCCGGAGAGCAGGTGAAGTTTGTCGTCGCGATAGTACCCGACAACGCCGGGATCGCCGACGAACCAGATATCGTCGTTCCGCGCCCGGTAAAGCAGGTGCACCGTCGGATGCGGCCGCGGCAACAGCTCCGCGATTTCCAGCGTGCCCGGGGTCCAGCGCCGCACGCCATTCCGCGCACCGGCAAACCAGATCCGGTTCTTCGCGTCCACGCAGACGATGTTGGCGTACGAACGCCCGGGACCGCGGCTCGCGCTGACCTCCCTCGTGCCGTCGGGAGCGATGGACACCAGTCCGCCGGGACGGTTGGCGAGCCAGATGCGGCCGTCGGGCGCTTCGGCGACGCCGCTGACCACTTCATGCTCGAGGCCGTTTGCCACGCTGAAAATGCGGTGGGCTTTTTCCCCGAGCTGGCCGACCCCGTGCCCGTCGGTCGCCACCCAGAGGTTCCCTTCGCGATCCTCGGCGATGTGGCGCGGGTTGGGGTGCGGCACCGGCACGGCCGCCAGGCGGCCGTCTTCATAGCAAAAAAAGCCGCCGCGACTCGTCAGAATCCAAATGCGACGCCGCGAATCCTCGAAAAGAAACCTGACGTATCCGAGTTCCCCACCCCAGGGCGCCTGCTCGAGCTCCCGTTTCAACGCCCCGTCCTCCAGGCGCTGCAGTCGTCGCGCGGTGCAAACCCAGATGCGGCCACTCCGGCCCGGCGCGATCATCAGCTGCTCATGGCGCGTGGATTCGTCTCGCTGCCAGGCGCCGTCGCGAAAAACACCGAGCGTCGAATCCGCCGCGATCCAGACCCGCCCCTTGTCGTCGCTCGCCACGGTGAAACGGCGTCCGCGCCCCGGCGGGCCCGCGTCCACGACCGTTTCGGTTTTTCCGTCCGGACCGCAGCGCAGGAGCCGCCGGCCATAGGTCGTCACCCACACGTTGCCGTCGCGATCGACGAGCATTTCATCCGCCGAATCGTTCAGCGCAGTAAGCGACTGCGTCACCGGATGGACGCTCCACTGCGTGCCGGCCAGCCGCAGCACCGCCGGCCCGGTCGAGGCGACGAGCAGCGTGCCGGGACGCTCCTCGGCCAGGCCGCGAATATTGAAACCGCGCGGACGATATTCCGCCGGCGGGCGCATTTCGCGAAACTCCCTCCCGTCGAAACGCGCCAGCCCGCCGAGCGTGGCAAACCAGAGGAAGCCGGTGGAATCCTGCATCGTCTGGCTGACGCTGTTGTGCGGGAGACCGTCCTCCACCGTCCACGTGCGCGTGTGATATTCCAGCGGGAGCGGAATCGCATCGAGGCGGGCGGAGAGGGCGAGGCAGGCAAAAATAATTCGCCACCCTGCCCGCGCCAGCCGGCCGGGGAAATTGCACGGGGGGTAACCGGGCATACGGATCGCCGCCACGCTGCCGCTGCGCGGTCCCGCCGCAATCCCCGACTCCGCCGCTCACCCAAAGATGCGATGGGCGCGTCCGCGCCGCTTTGATAATCTCCCACTCCCCGCCCGGCGCTTCGCCCTGGCTCAACCCCCAACACACCGCTAGAACGCGCCCGAGCGTTTCGGCGAATTCCCCATGAACTATCGCATCACGACCCCCTGTCACTGGCTCGGCTTGGCCCGCGCCATTCTGGCGAGCGCGACCCTCCTCGTCGCCGCCACGGCGCTGCACGCGCAGCGCAATATGGAAAATCTCGGCCGCGGCATCGTCGCCGTCCGCAGCAGCAGCACGCAGGTGCTCGTCAGCTGGCGCCTGCTCGGCCTCGATCCCGCCGGCATCGGCTTCAACGTCTACCGGGGCTCGACCAAGCTCAACAGCTCGGTCCTCACCGCCGGCACCAATTTCGTCGACACATCGGCGAACCTCGCGGTCGCGAACACCTATTCCGTTCGCACGGTAATCGGCGGCGTCGAGCAACCCGCGGCGGGCGCGGCGTTCACGCTCAAGGCCAACAATGCCGTCGAGCCGATCGTCCGCGTGCCCCTCGTCCCCGCGCCGGCCGACTACTACACGAAGTTCATCTGGGTCGGCGATCTCGATGGCGACAAGGAGTACGACTACGTCATCGACCGGCTCGCTCCCTTCGATCCGGCCAACAACGACATCGGCCTCGGGAATCAATTCCTCGAGGGCTACAAGCGCGACGGCACGCGCCTGTGGCGCATCGACATGGGCCCGAACAGCCGGAACACCTACAACATCGAGCCCGGTTCCTCGACGATCAGCATGGGCATGTACGACGGCGCGACCGTCTACGACCTCAACAACGACGGCAAAGCCGAGGTCATCCTCAAGATCTCGAACGGCGTGCGCTTCCCGAACGGCACCACGTTCACCAACGCCAACAATCTCCTGCAGTTCCTCGCCGTGATCGACGGCATGACCGGAAACATGATCACGAACATCGCGTTTCCGACCGACTACCTCACCGACGGATCGCTCGGCACCCAGCTCGGCATCGGTTATCCCGACGGAGTGAATCCCGCCGTCTACCTGTGGGGTCGCAATCGCGTGGGCAGCGGCGGATTCAACGACGTCTTCGCCTGCTACAACTACAACGGTTCCTCGCTCAGCCAG
This sequence comes from Opitutaceae bacterium, assembly GCA_036261745.1. Lineage (GTDB taxonomy): Bacteria > Verrucomicrobiota > Verrucomicrobiia > Opitutales > Opitutaceae > DATAKE01. The sequence continues at coordinate 139,442 of DATAKE010000121.1, read as the reverse complement.
CGCTGGAAGCGCCTCGTGCCCAGCGGCACCACCGGAGTCGCCGCCTCGCACCAGATGCGCATCGCCGACGTCGATGGCAACGGCACCGACGAGATGATGACCGGCAACATGTGCGTGAACGCCGACGGCACCATGCGCTACCAACTCAGCGGCATCGGCCACGGTGATCGTTTCTACGTCGCGAAACTCGATCCCAACCGCGCCGGCCTGCAGGGCTACGGCATCCAGCAAAACCCCGGGCCGCCCTATATTCTGGAATACTACTACGACGCCAACACGGGCGCCGTTCTTTGGACGCACACCGGCCAGGCCGGCGACGATGTCGGCCGCGGCATCGTGGGCGACGTCGACCCCGCCTACCTGGGCTACGAGGTCTGGTCGTTCCACGGCCTCCACAACGGCCGCTCCAACCAGCTCATTTCCGCCGATCTCTACCCGTACCCGGTGCACACCTTCTGGTGGGACGGCGACATCACCAGCGAAAATCTGAACGATGCAAAATTCGAGAAATGGAACCCTGCCAATCCCACGCCCACCAATGCCGCGCCACGCCTGCTGCTGACGAGCGACTACGGTGCGGTCATTTCGAACCACAACCCGATGTTCCTCGGCGACATCATGGGCGACTGGCGTTCGGAGGTGATTCTCCTCAACCCCACGCACACGGAGCTGATCATCTTCACCACGAACATCCCGAGCAGCACCCGCATCTACACGATGCCGCACAATCCCGCCTACCGCACCCACATGACGGTGAAGGGGTACCTGCAATCTCCCCTGCTCGACTACTACCTCGGCGCCGGCATGGCCACGCCACCGGTCCCGAACATCAAGTACGTCGGCACCGCTCCCACCGGCGTCACGATTCAGGGTGAAGCCGCAGTCATCGCCGGCGGCGTGACGATCGACAGCGATCGCGCCGGTTTCAACGGCACGGGTTTCCTGAACTTCCCGGTGACCGGCGGCTCCGCGGAATTCCGCAACCTCAACGGCGGCTCCGGCGGCTCGAAGACAATCTCGATTCGCTTTGCCAACGGTTCCTCCAACGGCACCCGCGTCGGTCGCCTGCTCGTCAACGGCGGCGCCGCCCAGAACATCACGTTCACGTCCGATCTGAACTGGACCAGCTGGCGAACCCTCAACGTCACCGTCACCCTCGCCGCGGGCACCAACAACACGATCCGCCTCGAGTCCAACGGACAGGACCTCGCCAACATCGACCAGATCACGATCCCGTAGTCTCAGGTGGGTCGGGTCTGTGACCCGCCCTTTCAAGCCCTCGAGGGCGGGTTGCAGTCCCGCCCTCCTTTCCATCCCCCCTGCAACCTCACCCGAAAAATTCTGCACACGGTTCCGCCGGGCGCCCCCTCGCCCACCCAAACCAACATGTCATCTAATAGATGACATGTTGGTTTGGGGAGCCGTGCTGCCGTCCCCGTTATGATTCCGCTTCGTGTCGTTTCTGCGTGGGTTCTGCTGGTTCTGATGTGTCCGGTAGCGATGCTCGGCCACGATCCTTTCGACATCACCTCGCAAGCGCAGCTGCTGCCCGGGGGCATCGAGCTTCGCCTCACGCTCGCGTCATCGACCGCCCGGCGGATTCTCCACGGAAAATCGGGGACGATCCGGCCCGAAGAGTTCGCCGCCTTCCGGGCGGAGATCGAACGACGCGCGTCCCAATTCCTGAGGGTGAGCGCGGACAACACACCGCTCGTTCCGAAACGCATCGGAGTTGAACTGACCCTGGACGATGACGTGAAAATTCTCCTGGAATTCCCCGCGTCGCACGCTCCGAAATTCCGTTTCGAGGCCTCCTTGCTCCGGATGCTGGCCACCGATGGCTACACCGTGTTTCTCCTCGTGCGCGGACGCCACGATCAGGCCGTGCACGAACGCCTGACCCTGGAAAAACCAGACTGCGAAATCCCCGCCTTCCGCTGAACACGGCTCCCTGCCTCGGGCGCCAACGGCCCGCCCCTTACTTCAAGCGGGTCGCGTTCCACTCCAGCTTTGGACTTTCGGCGTCGGCGTCCCGGGAAATCTCGACGGTGCCGGTGATCGCATCGCCCGCGATTTTCCCCGCGTATTTGACGACAAACCTGGTGCCGTTGAACTCGCGCTGCACGTCGAAGGCGATCGCGTCCTCCTTGATGCTCGCGTTGGAAATCGCCGCCTCGCCAAAGGGACTTTTATAGTTGCCGGAGAGTTTCCCGTCCTTGAGCGACAGTTTCAGGGTAACTTCGATTTTTTCGCCGTCAGGGGCGGAGATGGCCCATCGCCAGGAACCCGACGGATCGGCCGCCAAGGCAGCCGCGGTAAAACAAAGCGAAATCAGCGCACCGAGGGCGGAACGGAAGAATTTCATGGGGAGCTTCGGACCGAATACCAATCGATCACCCGGCGCAAGCGGACGAACGTAAGAAACCTTTGATTCTCCATCCGTGCGCGGCCGCGCTCAAATGTCGCCCGTGGCCTCCAAGATGAGGCGGATCGAATCGAGCCGCAGCCGGGCCTGATCGATCGCCTGGCAGGTGCGGTCGAGCTGTTCGCCGGCGAGGTCGATCTCCTCCGGGCGCACGTGGTCGTTGATTTTCTGGAGGTCGACGAGGCGCTGGCGATCCGCCGTCAACGCCGCCGTCGCTTTCTGCCGTGCGGCTGTTTTGAGGACGCGGATGCGTTCCTCCGCTCGCGCGGTCGCGGATCCCAGCAGCGTTTTCAGGAAATTGGGGCTGAATCCCGGCTGCTCGAGAAACCGCTGGATCGTGCCGTCCGTGAAATCGCCGGCCACCGTTGCCGCGCTGCGCTGGTCGGTGAGTTCGTTGCCACGGACATCGACGAGGACCCGCACCGGGGTCGGCGCGAGAAATTGATCCACGTGCCAGCGCGAATCGGCGACGGTTTCGAGGACGAAGACTGCTTCCAGCAGCAGATTCGGTTTGTCCGACTTGATCAGCCCGAAGGCCGTGGTGCCCGCCTTCGAATCGATCAGGAGATCGATCGCATCCTGCACGAGCGAGTGGTCCGGCGAGATGAACCGGATGTCCTCGCGCACGATCGCGCGCTCGCGTTTGAACGTCGCCAGCATCCCGTCGGCGGGAATCGACGGAAAGCCCTCGATGTAGGCGTGGCTCGGATCGAGAAACACATCGCCTTCCTCGTGCTCCTTGATCCGCACGCCGAAATGATCGAGCAGTTCCACGAGGAAATTTCTCAGGAACGGTTCGGCGTCGACCGCACGGATGCGCTCGATCACTCCGGCGGCCAGCTCCGGATTGAAGGAGTTCAGTTCCAGCAACCGGTCCCGGCCCTTCTTCATTTTTGCCGAGAGAACTTTTCGGAACTCCACGGTTTCGCCGATGAATTCGTCCAGTTCCTTGCGCCCGGCTTTTTCCCGGCCCTCGCCGTAAGCCAGGGCCAGGGCGAGCAGGCGCTCCTTGAACTTCTCCTGGTAATCGTTGCCGCCGTGCAGCGGGGTCTCGATCGCATCGAGCCCGCGGTGATACCACTCGATGACCGCTTCCTCGCTGCTGCCGGTGATGTACGGCACGTGGATCCGGATCGTCTGCGTCTGGCCGATGCGATCCAGCCGCCCGATGCGCTGCTCGAGCAACCCGGGATTAAGCGGCAGATCGAACAACACGAGATGATGCGCGAACTGGAAGTTGCGCCCCTCGCTGCCGATCTCGGAGCAAATCAGCAGCTGCGCGCCATCGGGCTCGGCAAACCACGCGGCATTCCGGTCGCGCTGCACCAGTTGCAGGCCTTCGTGGAAAAGCCCGACCTTCAGGTTGATTTTTTCCTGCAACGCCGCGCCGATCGCCGCGACCTTGCGCTGGGATTTGCAGATCAGGAGGACCTTGGCCGACCGGTCGGCTTTCAGAAATTCCACCAGCCAGTCGATGCGCGGATCCTCCTTGAAGGAGTAGCGGATGGCCGCATCGGCGCCGGTTTCCTCCGCCTGCAACTCCCGCGCGATCCGTGCCAGCTGCACGAGGTTGTGCTCGACCAGCGGCGCGGGACAAAATTTCCGCGCGGGGAACCCGGTCATCGTCGCCCGCGTGTTCCGGAAAACCACGCGGCCGGTGCCGTGCTGGTCGAGGAGGGTCTTGATCAACGCCTCGCGTGCCCCCGGCTTGCCCTGCTCGAGCGAGTCCAGCAGCTGGGCCAGGCGTTTCGGGTCCTTGTTGAAAATCTTTTTGAGCGCGGCGTGGTCCTTCAGCCGCAGCGGCGTTCGCTCGAGGATCTTTTCCGCGATCTCCGCCACCGCCCCAAAACGCTCGGCCTCCGCGACGAAGCGGTCGAGGTCGTCGTAGCGATTCGGATCGAGCAGCCGCAGCCGCGCGAAATGCCCGGGCAGCCCGAGCTGCGTCGGCGTCGCGGTGAGCAAAAGCAGGCCGGGACAGCGCTGCGCGAGCTGTTCGACGAGCGCGTATTCCGGCGAGATGTGTTCCGACGTCCAGGCGAGGTGATGCGCTTCATCGACCACCACCATGTCCCAACCTGCCGCCACCGCCTGTTCCCGGCGGTTCTGATTACCCGCGAGGAAGCCCACGCTGCACAGCGCGAGCTGGGACGCGAGAAACGGGTTCTGCCCCGGGTCGCTTTGCTCGCAGGCCAGGCAGCGCTCCTCGTCGTAGATGCTGAACCAGAGGTTAAACCGCCGCAGCAGTTCCACGAACCACTGATGCGTCAGCGACTCGGGCACGAGAATGAGCACGCGACGGGCGCGACCGACCGCGAGCAGGCGCTGGAGGATGAGACAGGCCTCAATGGTTTTGCCCAAGCCGACCTCATCCGCGAGGAGCACGCGGGGAATCTGTCGCGAGGAAACCTCCTGCAGGATGTAGAACTGGTGGGGGATCAGTTCGATCCGCCCGCCGAGAAAGCCCCGGACATCCGACTGCCGGAAACGCGCCTGCGCCTGCAAGGCCCGATAGCGCAGGTCGAATACTTCCCCCGGATCCGCCTGGCCCGCCATGAGCCGTTCCTGCGGCTGGCTCACGCTGGTCACATCGGAGATCGAATCCTCCCGAACGCCCCGGCCGCCGGACAGATAAGTCAATACCCCCGCGTTCTCCGCCACTGACTCGATGACGAGCGAGAGACCCTCCCGCGTTATGACCGTCTCGCCGACCCGAAACTGCACCCGTTTGAGCACGGGGGTGCCCAGCGCGTAAAGGCGCTTTTCCCGCGTGGCGGGAAACTCCACGGCGATGCGACGTCCCGCTTGGTCCACGCTGGACACCACCCCGAGGCCCAGTTCGGGCTCCCGTTCGCTCATGCAACGTTGTCCGACAACACGAAGAGACACGGCCCCGATGAGGCAGGAGGCGGGCGACATTTCAAGCGTTCGAACGAAGTTGGTTGGAAGCAGGGGCGGTCTGTGACCCGCCCTTTCCGGCCTTTGCCGTCTCCAAGAGCGGGTCACGGACCCGCCCCTGCTTCGAAATCCCGAATCCCGCGCCTCCAAACCGGGGTTCTGCGGTCAATACCACCTCTGAAATTTTTCATCGCCCCGCCGGACGGAAACCGTTCCTCTCCAAGGCTCCAGCTGTGACCCCTTTACCCTCTGCCCTCGCCGTCATTGACGGCTCACTTGTTCGACTGACGCGCAAAGGCGCGCCCGCCGGATTTCTCGCCCCGATCGCCACGGCTGTGGTGGAGTTTCGCCGCGGCCCGATGTGCATTTATGTCCGGGAGCATCCCCACGGCCTGCTCCCCGGCATCCCGAATCTCTACTGCGTGGACGCCGCCCTCCGCCTGCAATGGATGGCAGAATGGCCCGATCCCTCGGACCCGTGTGTGCGAATCCTCGAAACCACAGGCAAGACGTTGATCGCGGAATCAGCCAGCGGAGCGCGGGTGCGGATCGACGCGCATAACGGACAGCTTCTGGGAGTCGAACGCCCCTTGGCCGCGACGGGTTGAAAATCCCTCAGCCGTTTGGCTGTAGGAGCGGCTTTACGCCGCGATGGGATGACGGGCCCGGTTTCGGTCGCGGCGTAAAGCCGCTCCTACAGTTCGATCCCGTGCCAGGTCGATACCGAGCCTTGTCAGCGCTTTTCCGGCGGAAGCTTCCGGATCGGTGCGGAGAAGAGGGCGTGGGCGGCGGCGTTGACCGGGTTGTGGGTAACCTTGGCCGCCGCCGGCCGGGCGCCGAGGTAGTTGTCCTCTTTCCAATTGGTCCGGGGCCGAATCGGACGATCGCAGAACCCGCCCCCGCAATTCGGGCAGACGTTGCCCAGCACGTCGGCGACACAGCCGCGACAAAACGTGCACTCAAACGTGCAGATCATCGCCTCGAGCGAATCGGGCGGAAGCGGCTTGTTGCAATGCTCGCAGGTCGGACGCAGTTGAAGGGCCATGCCCGTCCATGCCGGCGAACGGCGCGCTGCACGCAAGCAAGCTCCCTCGCGGTTTCCGCACAGGTTTCGCCAGGAACGAGGGCGCCAGTTCCCACGGCGATCCCACCACCCAAAGACAAAGTAACCTAATAGGTTACTTTGCCTCTGAGCCGGCTGCATCGCGCTCGCGCCGCCGGGGAGGGCCACGCTAGCCCGCGGCTTTTCGTGAGGGCACCTCGAGCGGGATGATCGCGTGCCGGCGCAGCTCGACGCCGCGCAGAAACGTCACGATCGCCCGCTCGCCGATGCGATCGCTGGTGAGAAGCTTGTGCAACGCGTCGACCGCCGGCGTCGGCGCATCATCCAGCGCGATCAGGATGTCGCCCTCGAGCAAGCCGGCCCTTCCGGCCGGACTTTCGGGTTCCAAGCCCGCCACGAGCACTCCCGTTTCCTGCTTGATGTGGTGATAACGCGCGACCTTGCGAATCAGCGGCACGGTCTGTCCCGCGACGCCGATAAAGCTGCGCCGGATGCGTCCGTCTTTGATCAGCCAGCCCACGACCCAGCGCGCGATGTTGCTCGCGATCGCGAAACAGATGCCCTGCGCCGGGCGGATGATCGCGGTGTTCACACCGATGACTTCGCCGCGCGTATTGACGAGCGGGCCTCCCGAGTTGCCGGGGTTGAGCGCGGCATCGGTCTGGATGACGTTGTCGATCAGCCGGCCCGAGGCCCCGCGCAGCGAACGCCCCAGCCCGCTGACAATCCCGGCCGTGACCGTCTGCTGAAACCCCATGGGCGATCCGATCGCGATCGCCACCTGGCCGGCCCGGATCGCGTCGCTATCGGCCAGCGTCAGGTGGGCGAGCCCGTCCGCGCTGACGCGCAGGACCGCGAGATCGGTGTCGGGATCGTCGCCGACGAGATCGGCCGAAAGCTTGCGTCCGTCCGCGAGAAAAACCTTCAGCTCGCGGGCGCCATGCACGACATGGCTGTTCGTGAGCAGGTAGCCGTCGGGTGAAATGAAGAAACCGGAGCCGGAGCCGCCCGGGGCGTTGTTGCCGGAAACCTCGATGTGCACGACCGCCGGATGAGCGACCGACACCGCACCCGTGACCGCCTCGGAATACGCGTCGATCAACGCCGCGTCATTGGGCGCAGCGGAAGGAAGGGGAAGGGCTGAATCCATGTTGACCGGACGAAATGTAATAATTCCAGTTACGCAAGAGGACCGCTCCAGCCGTGTTCTCACACGACGGAGCGCCGAGGCAGATGATGGAACAACGCGTCGGGGCATGGGCTCACATCCCCTCGCATGAAATTCAAAACAGGCGCCGCGACGCTGCTCGCGACGGGACTGCTGTTTCTCACGGGTTGCCAAACCCGTTCGATCTCGGATTCAGGGTACGATTCCGGCCGCTATGGCTCGGCCCGGTTCGGCTACACCGGCGAGCTGTCGGAGTTTCAGGTGCTCGGCATCACCGCCGAGACAACGGTCTCCGAGGCGGAGATTCAAACCGCGCTGCAGACGCGCGGCGGAGCCCGGCTCACCCGCGCCAGCAAAGTCCTCGTGATCCAGTCCGGCGCGGACTTTCCGGACGCGCCCATGTTGGAGGCGTTGAACGCTCAATTCACCGTCGCCCCTTTCTCCGGACGACCGCCCCGGGAGGAAAAAGCCAATGCCTCGTACGCAAAATCCATCCGGCTCGCCGCGGCACGCGGGGGCTACGACAAAATTTTCTGCTATTGGGGAATTCTGGAATCGGAGAAGATCAGCCAGGCGACCAAAACCGTTTCGTGGGTGCCGATCGTCGGCTTTGCCATTCCTGACGAGCGGCAAAACATGCGCCTCCGCCTGAAGGCGGCGGTCGTGGACGTGGCGTCCGGCCAGTGGTCCCTGGTGTCGCCGCCGCCGGTTTCGAGCAGTGAGTTCAGCTCCATCGTCACGCGTCGGAACAAGGACCAGAGCCTCGTCGCCACCCTGAAATTGACGGGCTATCAAAACCTCGTCCGTTCGCTCGCCGAACACCAGGTCGACTAGCGCGACAGCACCGCGAGCTGCGTCTTCGCCTGCTTGATCCACTCGCGGTTCATCCGGCGGTAGGCGCCGCCGCCGTGCTTCGCGTTGCGGATGGTTTCCTCGAACAGCTGCCGCGCCGTCTCGCGGTCGCCTTGCGCGGCGAGCAGCTGGGCGTAGCCGCAGCGGGCTTCCTCGCCCACCGAAAGCACGAGCGCCTGTTCGTAGTCCGTCCGCGCCTGCGCAACATTTCCCAACGCTTCCTGGCAGCGGGCCGTCAGCAGCTGCCGCTCGTAGCGCGCGTGCTTCGACTTCAAGCGGTTCAACGCTTCGAGGCTTTCCAGCGCCTCGCGGTGTTGCCTGGCCTCCGCATGAAGCTTCGCCAGCTCGAAAGTCAGCACGGCATCGTCCTTAAACACGCCGCGCAGACACGCGCTCACGGTTTCGATCGCTTCGGGAAACCGTTTCGCCGCCGCGTAGGCATGCGCGAGCTGCACGCGCTTCTCGACGGTATTGGTGTACTCCAGTTCCTCGGTGAGCCGGGCGATCGCCTTCGCCGGATTTTTCGGCAGCCGGAGGTTGATCCCCACTCCCCCGCGGCGGTTTTTCAGATCGGGCCAGACCTCGACAATAAAATAGATCAGCGGTCCCCCGATCGGGAAAAAGAGAATGAGCCAGATCCAGTGGGTGTTCCGACCGGAGCGGATCACATGGACGATGCAAGCGACCTTGGCGGCGAGCTCGATCAGCGTCTGGACGGGGTACGCCTCGAGAAATGGCATGCTGCGCAACACTCAAACGTCACGCGCAACCCCACCGCAAGCCCGGACAGGCCCAAACCGCCCATCTCGAACATGTCACTTATTAAGTGACATGTTCGCATCAGGCCCGGTTGCGGGGATGGAATTTCGCGTGGTGGTCGAGCAGGCGCTTCGACTCGACGGCGGTGTAGATCTGCGTGGTCGAGATGCTCGCATGTCCGAGCATTTCCTGGATCGCGCGGAGGTCGGCGCCACCGGAGAGGAGGTGCGTGGCGAACGAGTGGCGCAGCGCGTGGGGTTTCACGTTCTTCGCGATGCCGGCGCGCTTCGCGTATTTCTTCACGAGCATCCACAACCCCACCCGCGAAAGCGCCCCGCCGCGGTGATTGAGGAAAAGCTGGCTGCCGGTACGCGGTTTCACGAAATGCGGCCGGCCCGCATCCAGCCAGAGCCTGAGGGCGGCGCAGGCCTTTCCGCCCACCGGCACCACGCGCTCCTTCGAGCCTTTGCCGAAGACCCGCAGGAAACCGTTTTCCAAATCCACCTGCTGAATCAGCAGCCCGCCGAGCTCCGACACGCGCAATCCGCTCGAATAGAAAAGCTCCAGCAGCGCCCGGTCCCGCAACGCCGGTGCATCGCCGCCCGCCGGCGCCGCGATGAGGCGCCCCACCTCTTCCGGCGAGAGCGTGCCGGGGATCCGGCGCACCAGCTTCGGACCGGTCAGCAGCGCGGTGAAATCGTCGTCCCGGATTTTTTCGCGAATCAGAAACCGGGAGAACACCCGCAGCGCCGTGAGTTTCCGCGCCAGGCTTGCCACCGCGTAGTCGTCGCCGGTCAGCGAGTGAATCCACTCCGCCGCCCGCGCTCCCGTGACGGCGCTCCAATCCCTGGCGCCGCGACGCGCAAAAAAAGCCGCCGCCTGTTCGAGGTCGCGCTGGTAGTTTTCGCGCGTGTGACGCGAAAGCCCGCGCTCCAGATCGATGAAGCTGATGAACGCGTCGATCTCGTTCGCGAAAGGCGATGGCTTTTCGTCGTGCTTCAACGGCATGGGAGAAACAAGAGACCGCGGCCGGGAACGCCGTCCATCCCAATCACCGTTCGATCCCTGCCGGCTGCAGCGGCGGCCGATGACCGCGTCGAAGGCGTTTCCGCTTTCAGAAACCGAAACGGCGGCATAGACCGCCGCTACAGTTCAATCCATCCCTCCCGCTCAATACTGCCGGCGCCGCGGCGGCGGCACGTAGTTCGAATTCGTTTCCTTCATGCGGAAAGTGATCCGCGCCTTTTCCAAGTCGTAGGGACTCATCTCCATTTTCACCATGTCGCCTGCGGCGATCTTGATGAAGTTCTTCCGCAACTTGCCCGAAATGTGTGCGAGCACCACGTGCTGGTTGGAGAGCTGCACCTTGAACATCGTGCCCGGCAGCACGGCGACAACCTTGCCCTCTACTTCGATCGCATTGCCTTCAGCCATGGTTGTTGGGTGTGTTCGTCGCGCGGCGCAGGGTCATGATGGTGTTCGTAAAAGCACCTTGTAAGGCAGAGTTAGGGCGGCTTAGTCAAGGTTTCCCTCGGCGCGTTCCGCCCATTTTCCATGGATCAGCCTTCACCGCCCACCTGCCCGTTTGAAAAACGCTTCCCCTCGCAACTGATCCGGGACGATGCGTTCTTCATGGCCCTCGCCTACAACCAGGCGATCGACGCGTGGCGGGCGGACGAGGTTCCGATCGGCGCCGTGATCGAAATCGCGGGCGAAGTCGTTGCCTCCGCGCACAACACGGTCGAGGGCGCCAAGGATCCCACCGCCCACGCCGAGATGCTCGCGCTCACCCAGGCCGCCGGGAAACTCGGCGACTGGCGGCTCGAAGGGGCGACGGTTTACGTCACAAAAGAGCCGTGCCCGATGTGCTCGGGTGCGATGTTGATGTCGCGCGTCAAACGCGTCTGTTACGCCGTGCCCGACCCGAAAATGGGCTGCCTCGGGGGCGCCACGAATCTCAACGACCTCCCGCGCGTGAACCATCATGTCGAGCTCACCGCCGGCGGCGTGCTCGAGTCCGAATGCCGCGACTTGCTCCAGGCGTTCTTCCGGCTGAAACGCCGCGAAGAGGCCTGATGTCTGGTTTGATCGATTAGGATCGGCGGCACGGCGATGCCCGCTGGCCGCAGGACTTTTCTCGTAGCAGCAGAGGTGACGAGGCTGAGCGAGGGAGATCCGCCGCCGTCAGCCTCGTCACCTCGGCTGCTACAAAGAATTTCCGCCTAGTTCCCCGCTGGGGGCGCCACCGCGACCTTGTTGCGCTGCAGCGTCACACCGATCTCCCGCTCGTAATTTGCGCGGGCCCGGCGTTGATCAGCCAGCGCACGGGAGCGGCTGCTTTCAATCTGGGTGAGGTTGGTCTGCAGGTTCAGCACCACGAACGTCGTCGTCGTGCCCGCCTGCAATTTCTTGAGTTCGCCCGCGAGCGCCTCGTTCGCGAGTTCGAAAGCCCGCTGCGTCGACGCGACCCGCTGCCGCGTCGTTTCGATCTGCCCCGCCGCATTCATCACGTTCAACGCGATATCCTGCGCCAGCCGTTCGAGGTCGGTCTCGCCCTGGCGAAGCTCCAGCCGCGCCGCGCGCGCGCGACCCCGGCCTTCCGCGAAGGTCAGAGGAACGCTCACCACCACACCCGCCGAATAGGAGCGATGCTCCTGATCCGCCACCATCCGCCGGCTCGTGGAAAAATCGCGATCGAGCCCGCTGTAACCGTAGCTGCCCACCACATCGACCGTCGGAAGAAGCTGGTTGCGCGCGAACGAATCCGTCGCCCGCCGTTTCACCAATCCCAGCCGCGCTCCCTGATAGTCCGGCCGCAGTTCGTACGCCGTCTTCAGATCTTCGGCCGGGCTCACGGGCGTCTCCGCGGGAAGCGCGGGGGCTTCGACCGCGAGAATCGGACCGTTAAGCGAAAACGTTTCCTCCCCGATCACGTGGCGAAGCGCGTTGTCGCTGTCCCGCACCGCCCGCTCGGCGAACAAAATCGCCTCACCGCGCTGCGCCGCCTGGGCGCGAGCCTGCAGCACGTCGCTCTCCGACATGGTGCCGGCGTTGAAACGGCGTTCATTGCTCACCACGAGGCTGTCGACGAGATCGCGAGCGCGCCGGGCGATCAAAAGATTTTCCTTTGCCTGGACCAAATCGCTGTAGGCGATGATCACGCGCGTGACCGTCGCGATCGCACTTTGCCGGAACGCCCAATCCGCCATGGCGCGGTCGGCTTTCGCGATGCGGACATTGACGAGATTCGCCCCGAATCCAAAGCCGCGCAGCAGCGGCTGCGTGACGACGATGCCGCCAAACGTGTCGTAGCTGTCGTTGAACCCGTTGAAACTTCCCCGCTGGTTCCGCGCGCTGCCGCCGAGACTGTAAGTCAATCCCCACGGCATCAGTCCCTCCAGCGCCAGGTTGTAGTCGTCGGTCTGCGTTTCCTGCGGTCCCGTCGAGAGCGGGCTGCGATCTTCGTCGTACGAACGGCGGAACGTGAGCGCGGGGTCGAAGCGTCCCTTCGCCTCGAGGAGGTTCGCGCGCGCGATCGTCCGGAAAAACGCGTCGACCTTGATCGACTTGTTGCGATCGAGCGCCAGCCGGATCGCGTCCCCGAGCGACAGCGGCGGCCCCGCGGGCGCAGTCGGCGCGAGCGCTTCCTCCGCAGCGGCGAGGGCGAGAGACGACGAGAGAAAAACCAGGAGAATAATCCGGCGCATCGGGGGTTACTTCAGCATCCACCCGTCGGCCAGGCGGACGATCCGCGATCCGTAGGTCGCGTTTTCATTGGAATGGGTGACCTGGACGATCGTGACGCCGTCCTCTTTGTTCAGCTTGCGAAACAGCTCCATGATTTCGCGGCCCTGCTCCGAGTGCAGGTTTCCCGTCGGCTCGTCCGCGAGGATGATCGAGGGTTTCGCGACCAGCGCACGCGCGACGCCGACGAGCTGCTGCTGGCCGCCGGAGAGCTGCGCGGGGTACAAGTCTTTTTTCGCGACGATGTGAAAGCGATCGAGCACGTCGCATACGATGCTCTCGCGATCCTTCCTCGGCACGTTGCGGTACGAGAGCGGGATCTCGAGATTCTCGTAAACGGTGAGGTCGTCGAGCAGGTGATACTGTTGAAACACGAAGCCGATGTTTTGTTTCTGCACCTCCGCGCGCTTTTTCTGGTCAAGGCGGTGCACCGGCTGGTCGCGAAACCAATACTCCCCTCCCCACGCCGCATCGTGCAGCCCCAGGATGTGGAGCAGCGTGGATTTTCCCGAGCCCGACGGCCCCATGATCGAGAGAAAATCCCCCTCCTGGATTTCGAGATTGATGCCGCGGAGCGCGTAGAAAGGGCCGCCTTTGAGCGGATAAACGCGCTCGATGCTTTTTAATTGGATCATGATTTGAAGCGGGATGCGTGGCCGGTCAGGCGCGAACCGCGGTTTCCATGGGCTGGTCGACCACTTTGCCGTCGAAGACATGCACCGTGCGCTGGGCGTGCCGGGCGAAACGGGTGTCGTGCGTGACCATGATGATGGTCGCCCCGCCGCGATGCAGCTCGTGCAACAACTCCATCACCGCATCGCCGTTCTTCGAATCGAGATTTCCCGTCGGCTCATCCGCCAGCAACACGGCGGGATGTCCGCCGAGCGCGCGCGCCACGGCGACACGCTGCTGCTGGCCGCCCGAGAGCTGCGAAGGCAGATGCTTCGCACGGTGCGCCATGCCGACTTTCTCCAGCGCCTCGTTGACGCGTTCCTTGCGCTCGCCCGCGAGCATGCCGCGGTAGGTCAGCGGCAGCTCAACGTTTTCGTAGACGGTCAGGTCGCCAATGAGGTTGAACGATTGAAAGATGAAACCGATCTCCCGGTTCCGGATCCGCGCGCGCTCGGGCAGCGTGAGGTCCTGGACCGGACGGCCGTTGAGCATGTAGGTGCCGGAGCTGGGCGTGTCGAGCAGTCCGAGGATGGAGAGCAGCGTCGACTTCCCGCAGCCGGAGGGCCCGGCGATCGAAACATAGTTGCCCTTGAAGATGGAAAAGTTGATGCCGGCGAGGGCGTGGGTCTCGACCTCATCGGTGAGAAAAACCTTGGTGACGTTGTCGAGATGGATGAGCGGTTCGTTTTGCATGGTTGGAAGTGGATGGGGAACTCAGTTCAGTTTGATGCGGTTGTTGGCGTCCCACTGGGACATATCGGAGAGAATCACGCGGTCGCCGGGCTCGAGTCCTTTCACGATCTCGATCGAGTTCACCGAGCTCCGGCCGAGCTCGACCGGGCTGCGGATCGCGTAGACGCCGTCGCCCTCGAGCCGGAAAATTCCCACGGTGGTCCGCTCCTGGCCGAAGGCCGGGCGGCCGACAAACACGACGTTGTCGAGTCGTTCCAACTCGATCACGCCGTCGACCGATAGATCCGGCCGGGCGCCCTTGGGCAGCTCGCCGACGAGCGTGACGTCGACGGTGACCGTGCCGTTCTGCACCGAGGGATCGACGCGCGCGACCTTGCCCTCGACGATGCCCGCCTCGCCGTTGCGCGTATCGATGCGGGCGAGCTGGCCGATCAAAATATCCTTCGCCTGGGTCTCGGCGACCATCACCTCGGCCTTGAGCCGCGTCGGATCGGCCACGCGCGCGAGATTCGCACCGGGCTGCACCTGCGCGCCGACTTGCACCGGGACGAGCTGCAACACGCCCCGCACGCCCGCGCGCACCGACAGCGCCGCCACTTCATCGCGCCGCAACTTCGCCGCCGCACGGAAGCGCTCGACCTCCGCGTCCTTCGCCGCCACCTGCGGCACGATGGATTCCTGGGCGAAGGCAAAACGCTTCTGCTCGATGGCGTTCGCCGTCGCCGCGTGCTCGGCGGTGACCTTCGAGAGCCGCATCTCGAGCTTGGAAACCAGGCCGTCCTTGAAAAGTTCCTCGTTCACCTCCGAGCGGAGCTTGGCCTGTTCGAACACCGCTTTCGCCGTGGCCGCCGCCGATTCCGACGCGAGCACATCGCGCCCGAGCTGAACCTTGAGACTCACAAGTTCGGCCTCCGCGGCCTTGAGCTGCGACTCGGCGGCGGCCGCCGCCTGTTCGACGTCCGGATTGCTCAAAACCAGAATCACGCTGTCTGGTTCAACCTTCGCGCCCGGCCGGAGCACGATGCGATCGACGTGCCCCGGCGTGCGCGCCGCGATCCAGCGGATGTCCTCGGGCACAAGCGTCCCGAGCCCGCGCACCTGCCGCACCATCGGGCCCCGCTTCACCGTGTCGATCCAGACGCTGTTACGCTCCACGGTCGGCGCGGCCGGCTTGAGTTGCGACAACACGACAGTGACAGCGACGAGCGCGAGCACACCCACCGTGCCGAGGAGGATGCGTTTCTTGCGCCGGGCTTTGGATTGATCGGGACGTTGGATATCCATGGGAAATTATTCCGCCCGCAGCGCGATCATCGGGTCGACTTTCGTGGCGCGCAGCGCCGGGAAGTAACACGCCGCCAGCCCGGCCGCCGCCACCACCGCGACCACGAGGGCGAGCGTCAGGCCGTCGAAGGAAACGGCGTCACGCAGCTGGCTCGCCACCACCCGCGTCGTCGCGAAACTCGCCGCCGCACCAATCACCACGCCCACTCCGATCAATTGCAGTCCCATGCGCAGCACGAGACCCAGCACGTCTCCGCGACCCGCGCCGAGCGCCAGGGTCAGGACCGCCAGCACGGTGAACGACGGCTGATTCCGCAGCCCCCGCAACCCGTACCGAAAATCCTGCCAGAATGAATCCATGGGGAACGCGCGGGTGGCTATTCGGCGCGGAGCGCTTCCATCGGTGAAACCTGCGCGGCCCGGCGGGAAGGCAGCAGCGAGGCGAGCAGCACCACCACTCCCATCAACACCGCGGTGACGGCGAAAATCTCGACGCGGGCCGAACTCACATCGACGAGCACGCTCTGAATCCCCCGCTCCACCGCCCAGGCGCCGAGCGCTCCGAGCGCGACACCGAGCGCCAGCAGCTTCGCGCCCATCTGCAGAAATTGCACCAGCACCTGCCGCGGCAGCGCCCCGAGCGCCATGCGCACGCCGATTTCGCGGCGACGCTGGCTGACGCTGTAAGCCAGCACCCCGTACGTGCCGATGGCCGCCAGCAGCAGCGCAACGCCGGCGAAAATACCCGCGAGCACCGCTGGCGAGCGGCGCGCCACCAGGCTCTCGTCGATCCGCGCCTGCAGCGGCCGCAAGTCGTCAGCCGGCAGCGACGGATCGAGTTCGAGAATCGTTTTCCGCACCGCGGGCGCAAACGACGCCGGCGGCAGCGACGTGCGCAGGACGACGACAAAATTGTTTGTGGCGTAATTGACGTAGGGAAAATAGACCGCGCCGTGGCCGCCGGCTTCGGCCAGCTCCGTTTGTTTCACACTGGCGACCACCCCCACCACGGTGTTGGCGTTCTCCTCCTTGAACGAGTCATTGGGCGCCAAACGCCGGCCGATCGGATCGAGGCCGGGCCAGTAACGATCGGCGAAGGCTTGGTCGACGACACACACGCGCTGCTTCCCCTGATTGTCCGAGTCCTCCAGAAACCGTCCGCGTCGCAGCGGGATGTTCATCGCCCGCCAGTATTCGCCCGAGGCCATGGAAAGATAGTGCGCGCGCACGCTGTCCCCCGGCCGCGGCACGTGCCCTTCGACAAAAACGGCGCTGTCGTTGGTCACTCCGGAAAACGGCACGCCGCTGCTGATCGCCGCATGCGTCACTCCCGGAATGCTCCGCAGCGCCGGCAGCAGGCGTTCGATAAACGCGAGCCGCGCCGCGTTGTCCTTGTAGCTCTTCCACGGCAGCGCGAGGCGGCCCGTGAACACCTGCTCCGGTGTAAATCCCGGCGGCGTCTCCAGCACGCGCTTCAGGCTGAGCCCGAGCAATCCCGCACCGGACAGAAGCACAAACGCGAGCGCCACCTGCGCGACAATAAAGCCGTGCCGCACCCGCTGCGCCGCGCGTCCCGCCGTGCCGCTGCGCGATTCGCTTTGCAACGTGCCCGCGAGCCGCGTGCGCAAATTCAGCCAGATCACCGGCAACGCGAGCAAACCGCCCACGACCACCGCGCCGGCCAGCGAGACGGCCGCAATCCGCCCGTCGAAGGCAATCGAACCCGCGAGAGGAAGTTGATCGGTCCCGAGCGTGGCCAGCAGCCGGATGCCGAGCGCACCCAGGGCAAGTCCAAGCATCCCGCCGGCGCCCGCGAGCAGCAGCGTTTCCACCGAGACTTCCCGCGCGATGTGCCAGCCCGTGGCGCCGAGCGCCTGGCGCACCGCCAGCTCCTTGGCGCGGCCGCTCGCGCGGATGAGGAGAAGATTCGCAAGATTCACCGCGCCGATCAGCAGGAGGCACAACACTCCGCCCTGCAGCAGGAGGAGCATCGGTTTCACAGTGCGCACGTGGTGGCCGTGCAGCGACCGGACGGTGCTGTGATAGCCCGCGCCCTTCACGAGGTCGGCGAGCGGATCGTCGGTCAGTTGCTGGGCGTTGAACGCATCCATCTGCGCCTGGGCCTGCGCGAGCGTCGCGCCCGGCGCCAGTCGCGCGATCATCTGCCAGCTGTTGCTGTGGCGCTGTCTCGCCTCACGCGCATTCCGCTCGTGCGACGCCGGCCGGAAGAAACGCGCGCGCGACGAGAGAAACCGGAAATCCGGCGGCAGCACGCCGATGACCGTGACCGTCAGGCCGTCGTTGAAAAATTTCTGCCCAAGCACCTGCGGATCGGCGTGGAAGTGCGAGCGCCAGAATTCATCCGTGAGCACCGCCACCTCATCCGGCCCGTACGCCAGCTCGGCATCCGTGAACGTTTTCCCCTTGGCGAACGGCACGCCGAGCGTGGCAAAAAATTCCGGGGTAACCCGGGCGATCGGCACGCGTTGCGGGGAACCCGCGGCTCCGACGATGACGCTTCCGTCCTGAAACCCGGAAACCGAGGAGAAGGCTTTGATCGCCTCGCGCCGGTCGTAGTAGTTCGCCACGGAAGCGCCGGAGAACTCCGCGCCGGCTTTCGGATAGGAATTAAAAACCGTCACGAGCCGTTCCGATTCGGGAAAAGGCAGCGGCCGCAGCAGGATCGCGTCGACGACGGCAAAGATCGCGACGTTCGCCCCGATGCAGAGTGCGAGCGTGGCCAGGGCGGTCGCGGTGAAACCGGGTTGTCGCACCAGCATCCGCAGGCTGTGCCGAAAATCGCGACCGAGCTGGTCAAACCAGCCGGCGCTGCGGACGTCCGCCAAACGGGACGGGGCTGAAGAGTTCATCGGAGTCGGGGTGCGGCGTTTTCAGATCGATTCGATGTGAACGCGTCCGTTCACCGTCTCCGCCTTCAGCGAAGCGCGCCCGTCGCCGATCGTGCCGGAAATATTGCGTCCCTTCGCCGTGCCCAGCGTGAGCGGAAAATCGCAGCTGATCCCGCCATTCACGACCGAGCCGCGGACCACGGCCCCGGCATCCTTCGGCAGGCGGACCACGACCTGCCCGTTGACCGTGTTGAAGGAAAGTTTCTGCTCCGCCGTGACGTGACTGAATCCGGCGTCGATCGCGCCGTTGACCGTCGCGAGTTTCGCGTCGCCGCCGAGATTGCTGGCCTTGACGCCGCCGTTGACCGTGCCCGCGTTGACGGACCCGCGAATATCCTCGAGGGCCACCGAACCGTTCACGCCGGAGATTTTTTCCAGCACCGCGTTTTTCGGAACGGTGATCTTGAAACGCACCGCGGCGCGAATGTTGCCGTTGCTGGAAAAGAGCCCGCCCGCGCGTTTCGGGAGCCGCACCTCGATGGCGGCGCGCTCCGCGGAAAGCTCGATCTGCAGGTCGATGAGCGCCAGCTCCTCCCCGGTCTTCGCGCTTTTTTCGCCCTCGATCAGAATTTCATTCTTATCCCAGGTGCGGATGTCGATGTTGCCATTGACGTTCTCGAGGACGACGGCGCCGGTGGAGTCGAAGGCGCCAGCGCGGGTGAAGGTCTCTTTAAAATCATAGCCGGCCCGCGCGAACGCGGCGGTGAAAAGCAAAATCAAGCCAAGGGCAACGGAACGTGAGGGGGAGTTCATGCGAGGAAAACCCGCGAGCGGGTGTAAAGTTACAGGAGACGGTGGCGGGTTAATGGGGTTCATTCCGTGGCTCCCGGTCATTCGCAGCGCAGCGCCACCATGGGGTCGACCTGCAAGGGCAGGGCCGTTGAGGCGACAACCAATGCGGTGAAAATCAGTTTCTCGATCATGGCCGGGAATTCGAAGGGGCCGGGGCGGATGAAACCGGGCGGATGTCCGCGCGCAAAAATTCGAGCACCTTCGCCCAGCCTTTTTCCTGCGCCGCCCCGTTCGCCGCCTTGTTTCCGCCAAACGCCAGGACGACGCCGGTCGGATGCTTCGCTTCGATCAGCCCCGGGTCCGACCCGGGAGCAATGAGATGCCCGGCGCCGGGAAATGCGATGTGCTCGAAACAAAACGGATGATGCGCGGCGGCGAGCCGCTTCATCGCGAGCCGCGACATCGCCGTCGAGGGCCAGACTTGATCGTCTTCCCCGGACAACAGCAGCACCGCCCCCTGGATTTTCTCCACGGGAATCCCCGCGGCCGCCACGACCGCCACCTGCCGGAGATCGGCCAGAAAATCCGGCGTGCCCCGGTAAGGCTTTGCCGAATAGTCCGGCTCCCGGAGGTGATGCACAAACGGCAGCGGCCGGCCGCCCACGGTCCAGGCGGAAATCGAGGAATCATTAAACGGACCCACCGGCCCCCACACGACGTGACTCGGCGCCCACGCGATCACGCGGGTGAAGGCCGGATTGCGCGAAGCGACGAGCAACGCCAGCTCTCCCCCCCGCGAAGTTCCCGCCACGGCCAGCGCATGCGGCTCGATCAGCGGCTGCCGCTGCACCCATGCGGCGGCGCGGTCGAAGTATTCGAGCGGGATGTTGGCCAGTTTCGGCGGCAAGCCCTCGGCGCCGAAATAGGCGACAGCAAGCGCCGCCCAACCCCGCTCGGCAAAGCGATACGCCAGGCTTTCGGCCGACTTGATCCCGCCCTCCGAACCACCGACAACCATGATCGCCGGAAGAACCGCGTCGCCCTTCGGACGAAGATAGGTCGCAACGAGCCCGTCCTCTCGCACGCGTTGCCAGACAACTTTGTGCACCGCCCCCTCCGCGCGCGCAGTCGACGCGAGGACGAGGAAGCCAAGGAGCAAAACCGGGCTCTTTTTGCCGAAGAGCGCGCGGAGTTTTCGAAGCGGATTCATGGTCTCGTCACCTGTCACATTTCACACGTCACTCCGCGCGCAGCGCGATCAGCGGGCTCGTCCCCGCCGCCCGCCGCGCGGGGAGCCAGCAGGCGAGCAATGCAGTCGCCAGCAAAAGCAGCGTCACCCCGCCAATGGCAGCCGGATCATGGGCCGCCAGGTCCGGCAGGAAGCCCGCGACGAGTTGTACGAGGCCAAACGATCCCGCGAGCCCAAACACCGTGCCGACAGCCGTGAGCAGGAGACCCGTGCGCAGGACGAGCCACACGACCTGGCCCGGCAACGCACCGAGCGCCACGCGCACGCCGATCTCGGGCGTGCGCTGCACGACGAGGTGGTCGATCACGCCATAGAGCCCGAGCGCGGCGAGAAACAATCCGAGAAGCGCGAAGGCAACGAGCAGGGTGTTGATCATCCGAAACGTGCCGGCGCTGTTGAGCTCGGCCAGTTTCTCGACGGTGTTCAACTGCTGCACCGCCAGATCCGGATCCATTTCCGCGATGATGCGCCGCACCGGTCCGGCCAGCGCTGCCGCATTGCTGGCGCGAACGGCGACAGTGACATAGTTCCAGGTTTCCTGCGCGAGCGGCCGGAGAACCTGGAAATGCGCCGGCGGCGCCAGCACGGCGACCGCAAAACGCAGGTCCGGCATCACCCCGACGATCTCGGCCCAGGCGCGGTTGCTCGCGTCGGCTCCACCCAGACGCCGCCCGATCGGATTTTCCCCGGGGAACAGCGTGCGGGCCATCGTCTCGTTGATGATCACGACGGGCGGGGCGGAAACCGTGTCGGTCTCGGAAAAATTCCGGCCGGCCACCAGTTTGGTTTTCAGCGTGGGCAGGAACGACGGCGAGACTCCGTTGACGCTCGCCACCGGTTCGCGGCCGGCGGGCGGAAGCTCGCGGCCTTCCACGACGTAAACGCGATTGGTGAGAAATTGAAACAGCGGGAGCGTCCAGCCGACGGCGACGTTCTCGACCCCGGGCAGCGCGGAGAGCCGCTCCTGCAGCTGGGTGTAGAACGCATAGGATTGCGCGGGCGTCGCGTACCGGCTGGGCGAAAGATTGAGGACGCCCTGAAGGACCGAGCGCTGGTCCCAGCCGGTTTCACGCGCGAGGATGCGGTTGAAGCCGCGGATGAACACGCCGGCGCCGGCGAGCAGGACGAGCGCAAGGGCGAATTGCGCGACGATGAGGCTGTGACGCAGCCGATGCTGGGTGCGGTCTCCGGTGTTGCCCCGGCCGGAAATCTTCAACCCGGCGCCGACGCGAATCCGCGACATGAGCCACGCCGGGACGAGGCCGAAGATCAGTCCCGTGACGACCGAAATCACGAGCGCGAAACTCAACACCTTCCAGTCGAGGTGCAGGGTAAAGATTGCGACGCCGTTCGCGGAAAGACGGCTGGACATCCAGGCGTTCGCCCAAATCGCGATGAGCACGCCCAGCGCGCCACCCGCCAGCGAGAGGGCAATGCTCTCGCACAACAGGGGACGCAGCAGCGAGACCCGCGACGCGCCCAGCGCCGCGCGAATCGCGAATTCATGCCGCCGCACGATGGCCCGCGCCAGCTGGAGATTGGCGAGATTGGCGCAGGCGATCAGCAGCACGAACCCGGCGAGCCCGAGCAACATGAAGGAAAGCCCGCGCGAAACGGAATCGGTGGTCGTCGCCTGGAGCGTGACCGCGTTCAGGCCGTCCTGGCTTTGTTCACGCGGACGATTGCGCGCGAGCTGGGCGCCGAGCGCGGCGAACCGGAGGTTGATTTGCTCAAGCGAGAGATCGGAACGAAAGCGACCGAGGACGCGCACCGACGCTTCGTTGCGGTCGGCGATTTCCAAGTCAGTCAGGGCCAGCGGACGAAACGCGTCGCCCGGTCCCCAGAGAAAAATCGAGGCGAACGCCGCCGGCATCACCCCGATGATCGTCGTAGGCTCGCCGTCGATCCGGACGGTGCGGTTGATGACGCCCCGGTCCCCGCCGAACTGCGCCTGCCACATCGCGTGACTCAGAATGATCACGCGGTTGCCGGGGCGATCCTCATCGGCGGCGAAAAAACGGCCGAGCTCAGGCTGGAGGCCGAGCACCGGAAAGAAACTGGCGGAAACGCGCAGGGCGTTGAGGTGGACGGGAGGGCGGTCGCCTTGCGCGAGCGTGAAACCCCACAGGCGGTACCCGGCGAGATCCGCAAACGGTTCGGACTCGCGTTCAAGCTCGAGGTAGTCCGCGGGCAGATGATCCACCTTCTGCGATTGCGGCGTGGTGCGAAACACCCGCACGAGATGATCGCGGTCCGGAAACGGCAGCGGCTGAAACAGCAGCAGGTTCATCAGGCTGAACATCGAGGTGTTCAACCCGATGCCGAGGGCGAGCGTGAGCGTGGCAATCGCGGCGAACCCGCGCGATTTTCCCAGGTGGCGGACGGCGTGCCGGAAATCCCGCAGCAGCGCCTCGAGTCCACTGCCCACGCGCTGCTCGCGCGCGATTTCCTTGAGCTGATCGACCCCGCCGAACTGCCGCTGCGCGGCGTAACGCGCCTCGCCGGGCGACATGCCCGCCGCGATGTTTGCCTCGGTGCGACGGGCGAGATGGGCCCGCATCTCCTCGTCCATCTCCGCGTCGAGTTTCTTTTTGCCGAACAGCGCGCGGATTTTGTTTCGCCAGTTCATAAATTTAATCCGCGCGCAGCGCGATCACCGGATCGACTTTCGCGGCGCGGCGCGCCGGCAGCCAGCAGGCGAGTCCCGCGGCGGCAGCGAGCAGCGCGGTGGCACCGAGCGCCGTCGACACGCTGGCGGGAGGAAGTCCGGGCATGATCGCTCCGATCAACCGGCCGACCGCCACCGCACCCGCCAAACCAAAGACCACGCCAACCAACGTAAGCCGCAGGCCCTGGCCGAACACCAGGGCGAGCACGTCGCGCACCTGGGCGCCGAGCGCCACGCGAATGCCGATTTCGTTTGTCCGCTGCACCACATGATACGCCATCACCCCGTAGATCCCGATCGCGGCGAGCAGGAGGCCAAGGGTCGCGAAAGCGGTCAGCATCCAGCCTCCCAGCTCGAGGTTGGCGACGCCGCGCTGGATATCGTGGCGGACCGTGCCGATGTCGCGCACCGGCAAACCGGGGGCGAGGTCGGCGACCGCGCGCCGCAATTCCCCCGCAAACGATTCCGGCGCCAGCCGCGTGCGCAGGACCACCGCGCCGCCGCCCAGCGGAAACTGCGACCACGGGCGGTAGGTTTGCAGAAACGCACCGCTTGCCGCGACGTCGGGATTGCGCGTGTCGTTGACCACGCCGACGACTTCGCGCCACTCCGGGCGCGCGGGATCGGTGCCGCCGATCCGCCGGCCGATCGGATCCTGTCCCGGCCAAAGCAGGCGCGCCATCGTCTGATTGATAATCACGACCGGCGGGGCGTCAGCGCGGTCCGCCGCGGTAAAGGCCCGGCCTTGCTGGACCCGGACGCCGAACGTTTCGAAGAAGCCGGGCGAAACCGACATCACGATCGCGCTCCGTTCGCTGCCCGGCACCGGGGGAGGCTGACCCTCGACCCGAAAGTGGGAACGGCCGGAACCCCAGGTGGGCAACGCGCGGGTGAAAGCAAAGGAGTCGACTCCGGGAATGGCCGCGATCCGGGTTTCGAGCCGGGTGACAAAATCGCGCCGGAAGGCGGAGCGGCTTTCCGGTGTCTCCGCGCTCGGCGGCGTCGAGATCGTCACGTAGCCGTACAGCATCCCGTCGACATCGTAACCCCGCTGGTGGTCGATGAAGCGTTTCAAGCCGCCGAGGAAAAACGCCGCGCTGGTGAGCAGCACGAGTGCGAGCGCCATTTCCGTGACGATCAGGGCGTGGCGCACCCGGTGTTGCGCGGGAGAGCCGGTACCGCGGGTGCTTTGTTGCAACACGGCATTCGCCCGCGTGCGCGACGCCAGCCACGCGGGCAGAAGTCCGAACAGGATGCCGGTCGCGGTGGAAATCAGGAAGGCGAACGCAAGCCCGCGCCAGTCGAGCGGCACCTCGATGCCCACGGCGGAGCCGAAGACCACGCGGCTGCCGAGCGCATGATTGCACCAGAAGGCAACCAGGACGCCGATCACTCCGCCCCCGAGCGCGAGCAGGACACTCTCGGTCAGAACCTGCCGCATGATTTGCCCCCGCGACGCCCCGAGCGCGGCGCGGACCGCATGCTCCCGCGCGCGTGCCGCGGTGCGGGCGAACTGGAGGTTGGCAAGATTGGCGCACGCGATGAGCAACACGAACAGCGCGAGACCCGTCACGAACAGCGTGATCTCGCCGTCGCCATCGACCTGGCTCCCGCGCGAAAGCGGCACGAGCCGAGCGCTGCTTTTCGCGTTGGTCGCCGGATAGTCGGCGGCCAGCCGGGCCGCGATCGTGTTCAGCTCCACGTCAGCCTGGGCGAGGGAAACACCGGGCTTGAGCCGCGCGACCACCCGCAGCGAATGATTGCCGCGATCGGTCCGGGTCGCCGCCGTGAGTGCCAGCGGCCGCCACGCATCGACCGTTCCCCAGAGCAGCGGCTCTTCAAAGCCAACCGGCATCACGCCGATGATCGTCACGGGCTGTCCATTGAGAACGAGCTGTTTCCCCACGATGTCGGGATCGCCTCCGAAACGTCCCATCCAATAAGGATGACTCAGGACCAGCACGTTGCCCTGCCCCTCCCGGTCGTCCTCCGCCGTGAACACGCGACCCTTCGCGGCGGTGCGACCGAGCAGCGGGAAAAAATCGGCGGTCGTGCGCATACCCTGCAGCCACTCGGGCGGCTGGTCGGCCGTGGTCAGGCTGAAGCCGGCCGTCTCGAACGCCGCCATGTGTTCGACGACGGAATTCTGCTCGCGCAAATCGAGAAAGTTCGCCGCCGCATACGGGCTCGACTGGGAGTTTCCGTTCACGCGGTGAACCCGCACGAGCCGGTCGGCATCGGCGTAAGGCAGCGTGCGCAGGAAAATCGTCCGCAACACGCTGAACATCGAAGTATTCACCCCGATCCCCAGGGCCAGCGTCAGCAGCGCGACGACCGTGAATCCGGGAGTCTTGCGGAGCTGCCGCAGCGCGAGGCGGACGTCGCGGAAAATTTCCTCCAGCCATCTCACGCTCCGCTGCTCGCGGGCGATCTCCTTGAGTTGATCCATCCCGCCGAACTGCCGCTGCGCCGCGTAGCGCGCATCCTCCCGCGACATGCCCGCGGCGAGATTCGCCAGGGTGCGCAACTCGAGATGCTGCCGCATCTCCTCCGCCATGTCGGACTCGATCCTCCGTTTGCCGAAGAACCCGGCCAGCCGACGCACGATTTCTGCGAGGCGGTTCATTTTTTCACGAGCCAGGCAATGAGTTCCTCCATGAAGACCGCGCTGTCCTTGCCCCAATAGGTCGTCTGGGAGAAATCGCGCGACACCCCCGTCAGCCGGACGCCTTCCGGCTTGCCGAGAAAGAGCGAGGCCATGCCCTCACCCACCACCACGATGCGCGCTCCGTTCTCGCGTGTCACACTCGCGGCGAACGGGGCCGCGGGCTTGCCGTCCTGATCGAGGACAAAGGCAAACGGCACGCCGCCCTCGACCGCCCGTCCGCCACTGTACGGAATTTCGCGATCCGCCGCGTTGATCGCTCCGGCCTTCGCGACGCCTCCGCAGTTGTGCAGATAGGGAAGGTCCGGCGAAAGCTTCAGGCCGAAGGGCGCGATGAGGTCGTTCACGCGCGTGACGGCGAGGCTCTGGCGGTTTTCTTCGTCGAGCACGAGGAGCAGCGATCCGCCGCCCTCTACAAAACCAACGATGCTTTCCCTTTCCGCCGCGGTGAACTCACCCGACGGCGCGCGCAAATAAAGCAGCCTCACCCCTTCGAGCAGTTGCGCGGTGATCGGCGCCTTGGAGTCGGCGACCGTGATGCCGAGTTTCGTCGCGACCTCTTTCAGCGGCCGGGCGAGCGGCGTCTGCCCGTGCGCGAGATCGTGGAGCACCCGGGGCGACTCGGCGGCGCGAGCGGGTCCGATGGCCACGAGGAGAAACGAAAGGAAGCGGAGTAGTTTCATGGGAGGCGTCAGGTCGGACGCATCACCTGGCCGATCGCGAGGACGAGCTGGTCCCAGCTTTTTTGCTCGGCCTCGAGCTGCTTCCGCCCCGACTTCGTCAGCGTGTAGAATTTTGCGCGGCGGTTGTTTTCCGACTGGCCCCACTCCGCCTCGATCCAGCCCTTCTGCTCCATCCGGTAGAGCGCGGGATAGAGCGAGCCCTCCTCCACCTTCAGGACTTCGCTCGACAGCACGTCGATGCGCTGGGCAATGCCCCACCCGTGG
The DNA here is from genome assembly GCA_036261745.1 of Opitutaceae bacterium. Taxonomy (GTDB): domain Bacteria; phylum Verrucomicrobiota; class Verrucomicrobiia; order Opitutales; family Opitutaceae; genus DATAKE01. Next base: position 112,717 of record DATAKE010000121.1, on the reverse strand, counting down.
GTCGAGCCGCCGTTGAGAACCCGCAGCACCAGCATGTCGAGCGTGCCGGGAATAAGTTCGATTTTAGCCATAGATTTCGTCTCTCCCAGAGTTTATCTAGGGAAGAAGGTTTCTCTTCCCTAGTTAGTCAAGGGGAGAAGCGTCGGGTGTGTTAATTAACCGCGCTTCGCGGTCGCGGTTACCAACTATCCTCCCACTCCCGCGCAGCGAAGGACCGGGGAGGTTACTCGCAGCGCAGCGCCACCATCGGATCGATCTTCGTCGCGCGCCGCGCGGGAACCCAGCAGGCGAAGGCCGCCACCGCCGCCAGGATAAAGGGCGCGGCGAGGAAAACTCCCGGATCGTGCAGCGAGGTTTCGAAAACCATCGCCCGCAGCCAGCGGGCGGCAACGAACGCACCGGCGAGTCCCAAGGAAATTCCGAGTGCCACCAGCACCGCGCCTTCGCGCAGCACGAGCCCGAGCACCTCGCGCGAATTCGCGCCCAGCGCCGTTCGAATGCCGAACTCGCGGGTGCGTTGGTCCACGCTGTAGGCGACCAGCCCATAGAGTCCGATGCACGACAACAGGAGCGCCAGGGCGGCAAAGAGCACGAAGAGCGTGAGGTGAAGCCGCGGCTGCGTGACGCTGCGGTTCACAAACGTGTCCATCGTGGCGACGTCGGTGATCGGGATGTCGGGATCGATGCGCCACACCGCGCTCTGCACGGATTTCACCAGCGTCGCCGGCGGAAGCCCCGTGCGCACCATCAGCGCCGCAAATCCGGGCGGCCGTTGGGCGAGCGGTTGATAAACCTGCAGCGGGATGTCGGAGGTTAAACCGGATCGGCGAACATCACCGACGACTCCCACGACTTCGAAGCGCGCACGCGAGCCGTTGTTCAACGCGAGAAACCGGCCGAGCGGATCCTCCCGGCCGAAATACCGGCGGGCCGTGCTCTCGCTGATCATCACCACCGGGCTCTTTCGCTCGTCGTCAGCCGCCGTGAAGGAGCGGCCGGCCCGCAACGGAATGCCGATGGCCTTGAAAAAATCCTCGCTGACCGGATCGGTGAAAGCCGGCGGAAGATCCGTCGCATTCACCACGCCATCCAGCCGCAGCGGCGCGAACGGAAGCGGAATCCCCCAGCGAAAAGGCGAGGTCTGGGTGAAACCCGCCGCCTCGACACCCGGCATCGTCGCAACCTCGGCTTGCGCACGGGAGAAAAATTCCCGGCATTTTTGGGGACTGTCGTAGCGTTTGGCCGAAAGCGACACGGTCAGCGAAAGCACGCGCTTCGGATCGAAGCCCGGTTTTTTTTGCATCAGCCCGACGAAGCTTCGTCCCAGGAGCCCGGTGCCGGCGAGCAACACGACGGCCAGCGCGATCTCGGCGACGACCAGACCGCTCCGCAGTCTTCGGGCGGACGGACCGCCCGGGGCGCGCAAACTGTTTTTGAGCGCTTCGCCCGCATCGACCCGCGAGGCGGTGAAACCCGGCGCGAGACCCGCGACCACACCCGTGAACACCGTCAAGGCCAGGCTGGCAGCAAGCACCGGCAGATTGAGCGCAATCTCGTCGGCGCGCGGCAGCCAGCTCCGGGGCAGACTGGCGAGCAGCAGATCCAAACCCCAATGTCCGAGGAGGACGCCGCCCGCGCCGCCCGCAACCGACAGGATGAGGCTTTCGGTGAGAAGCTGGCGGACGAGCAATGCGCGCGACGATCCGAGTGCGCTGCGAATGGCGAGCTCCTTGCGGCGCGCCGTCGCCCGCACGAGGGAAAGGCCGGTGAGGTTCGCGCAGGTGATGAGCATCACGCATCCGACCGCGCCGAGCACAACGAACAATCCCGCGCGATAATCTCCGACCACCAGGCGATGCAGGTCGGCGGCCTGCAGGGTCCAGCGTTCGTAATTTTTTGGATGCGCCTGCTCCAACTGTCTCGCCGCGGTGGCGAGTTCGAGGTTCGCCTGCTCCAGAGGAACGCCCGGCTTGAGCCGGCCGAAAGCCGTCCAGTAGCGCGATGAGCGCTCCTGCAGGTTGTCGGCTCCGTGCTGCATCGGACGCCACAGCTGCGCGATTTGAGCGGGATCCTTGAACGACGCCGGCATCACACCGACGACCGTGTGGGCAAGGTCATCGAGCATGATCGGCTGGCCCACGATCGAGTCGCGCGCACCGAACTGACTGCTCCACAGCGCGTGACTGAGAACCACCACGCGCGTGTTTCCGGGTTTGATTTCATCCGCGCTCCAAACCCGGCCCCGCAGGGCGGCGACGCCAAAGAGGCGGAAATAATCCGCGGTGACATCCGCGCTGTTCAACAGCGCGGGAGTTTCGGCGCCCGTGAGGTTGACGTAGAAATAATACTGCGCGGCGAGAGCGGCGAAGGAGGCGTTGTTTGCCGCGAGATCGCCGAAGGTGGCGGGCGCGAGTCCGGACACGCCCTGTTCCAAGTGACGCGACTGCAGCTGCACGAGCCGGTCCGCCTCATGGTAGGGCAGCGGGGAAAGCAGCAGAGCATGAACGACCGAGAAAATCGCCGTGGATGCGCCGATTCCGAAGACGAGCGTCAGCAGCGCAAAGCCGGTGAAGATCGGACTCCGCCGCAATTGCCGGAAACCGTACCGGAAGTCCCTCCCGAGTTGTTCGAGCCACTGGCCGCTGCGCTGCTCCCGCGCGATCTCCTTGATTTGCTCCACCCCGCCAAACTGCCGCTGTGCGGCATAGCGTGCCTCCTCCGGCGCCATGCCCGCGGCGACGTTGCGCTCGGTCTGCATGGCGAGATGCGCGCGCATTTCCTCGGCCATGTCGGCATCGATTTTTTTCCGGCGGAAAAAGGCGCGCAGATTTCGGAGCAGTTTCATGATCGCGGGGAAAATTCGCCCTCGTTCACTCGGTGCGCAGCGCGATCATCGGCGCCACCTTCGCGGCCCGGCGGGCGGGCAGCCAGCAGGCCAGCGCGCCGACGATCGCCAGCACCACCGCCACCGTCACATAGCTTTGCGCATCGAGCGGCGACACCTCATAGAGCACGCGCGTCAACAATCGCGTGAGTCCCAGCGCGGCCAGCAGCCCGAGCAGCAGGCCAAATCCGGCCAGTTTCATTCCCTGCCGAACCATCAGGCGCACGACGTCCCGCGGTTCCGCGCCGAGCGCCAGCCGCACGCCAATCTCCCGGGTGCGCTGGCCCACCAGATAACTGAGCACGCCGTAAAGTCCAAAGGCGCTGAGCACGAGACCGAGCCCGGCGAACGCCACCAGCAACATCGAGGTGAGCCGCGGGGTGGCGATGTTCGTCGCAAACAAGGCGTCGAGCGTGGACTCGCCGTAAATAGGAAGCTCGGGATCCACCTCGCGCATCGTGGCCCGCAGCGCGGGCATGATCGCGGCGAACGCCTGGGGTGTGCGCACCGCAAACGACATCGCGACCGGCGGGAGCTGCGTGAACGGCACGTACGTTTGCAGACGCGTCGCGCCGACGGGACCGTTGTTTTGAATGTGCGCCACGACACCCACGATGCGATGCCAGTCGCTCTCCGCCGCCGGCGGCTTGTTGCCGTAGGCGAATCGCTGGCCGACGGCGCCGTTGGGGAAATATTTTTTCGCGAACTCGCCATCGACGATCGCAACGCGCGGGGCGGCGAGCGTGTCACGGAGGTCGAAAACGCGTCCGTCCACCAGCGGAATCTCGAGCGTCGCGAAATAGCCGGAACTGACATGGGCGCGTTCACACCACGGCGCTTCGCTCAACGTCGCCGGCGGCGCGCTCTCGACGTAGAAAGCGCCGTTGTTGCCCGATCCGCCCAGCGGCAGCGGACTGACGACACTGGCCTGAACCACCCCGGGCACTTCCGCGAGGCGCGCCAGGGCGCGTTCGACCACGGCGACCCGCTTGGACGGCTCGGCGTAGGTGGTCAGCGAGGGAAGCGCCCAGTTAAATGTGACCACGCGCTCCGTGCTGAAACCGGGATCGGCGCGATACAGGTTCGCGAGGGTGCGCAGCATCAAACTCGCGCCCACGAGCAGCACGCTCGTCAGCGCAAATTCCCCGACGATGAGCCAGGTGCGCCAGCGATTGCCCCGCGCGGCCGTGCGATTTCCCTGCGCGAGGGCTTCGCGCAGATCGAGGCGGCCGGCGTGCAACGCGGGGATGAGACCGAACGCCGTGGTCGTCACCAGGCCCGCCCCGATCGCACCCGCCAGCACCCAGCCATCGAGATTTATTTCCGTGAGTCGCGGCATGTTGGCGGGCAGCACCGAGCGCAGTCCCGCGAGCGACCAGCCGCCCACCAGCAGACCGGCCACACCCCCGAACGCACCGAGCAGCAAACTCTCGGCCAGCACCTGCCGGATCAGCCGTCCGCGACCCGCGCCGAGCGCCGCCCGCACGGCGAATTCGCGTCCGCGGGCCTGGGCGCGCGCCAGCTGCAGGTTGGCGACGTTCGCGCACGCGATCAGCAAGACAAATGCGGCCGCGCCGAGGAGCAGATAGAGGATCGGCGCGACACTGCCGAACGCGCGGTCGGGCAGCGATTGCACCGCGACGGACTGGCCGGCATTGCTCGCCGGATACTCGCGGGCGAGCTGATCCGCGACGGCGCGCAAATCGGCCCGGGCGGCCTCCAACGTCACACCCGGTTTCAAGCGGCCCACCGCATAAAGTCCGGGATGATTACCCCGGTTTTGATAGGACGGATGATCAACCGAGAGACCGAGCGGAACCCAAACCTCGGTCTGCGTGGGCCACTGCACGCTCTCGGGCATGACGCCGATGATGGTGTGCGTGACCCCATTGAGTTGGACTGTTTCGCCGACCGCGGAATCGCGACCGCCAAAACGCCGCTGCCAGTAGCTTTCGCGAATTACAACGGTGGGATTTGCGCCCGGACGATCGTCATCAGCGGTAAACAAACGCCCGCGCCATGCTGAAATCCCCAAGGCGGTAAAAAGATCGTGCGACGCCTGTGCGCCGGAGAGCCGCTCCGCTCCGCCGGGTGCGACGTCCGTGAACGACTGGCCGCGCGCCACCCCGATCGCGACAAGACTGTGCTGGCGCGCGCGCCAATCGACAAAGTTGGGGAAGCTCACCGAAACGTTCGGCTGCTGCGCCGTCGATTCATTGATGACGACCAGCCGGTCCTGCTCGGGATAAGGCAGGGGACGCAACAGCACCGCATGGACAACGGAAAAAATGGCCGTGTTCGCGCCGATCCCGAGTGCAAGCGCGAGGACGGCCACCGCGGTGAACCAGGGATGATTGCGCAAACCCTGGAAAGCATAGCGCAAGTCCTGCCCCAGTTGGGAAATCCACACCCACTGGCGCTCGTCGCGGCAGCGTTCTTTGATTTGATCCAGTCCGCCGAAGCTGCGCTGCGCGGCATAGCGCGCCTCCTCGCGCGACATCCCGGCGGCGACGTTCCGCTCGACCTCCGTCTCAAAATGATGGCGCATTTCCTCGTCCATCTCCGTCTCCGTCGCACGCCGGAACAACAGACGGCGCAGGCGGCGAAACGGTCTGAGCAACGCATGCATGAGCCGGCCAACTCTCATTTCCTCACTCGCCATAGCGGAGTTCCGCGACCGTCGCGGCGCCCCCGGTCTGCCGGCTGACGACAAATAGACGGTCATGGCCCTCGATGGGCGATGGTTTGGCGCCGCCGAGTTTTTCCACGAGAGCGGGGATCGTCCCGCTGTGATTCACCACCAGCGCGACGCTGCCCGGAGCCAGCTTCTGCAATTCGGCGAGCAGTTTCTCCGTTTCGCGGACGGAAACGATGATGGGTTCGAGCTTCCGCTGGCGTGCCACGGGAACAGCCGTTTGTTGCGCGAAAGTCAGCTCGCTCGAGTACACCGCCGAAAACTCCGCCGGTGCCAGCATTGCGGCCAGTTTTTCCGCCCGCGCTTGTCCCTCCGGACTGAGCGGGACATCTCCGCTCACCGCGGATTTTTCCGCATGACGGACGATGAAAATCAAAACGGGGGCTGGCGGCTGCGAAACCGGCTCAGCGGCGCGTCCCTCCAAAAGGAACGGGGCGAGGCACAGGGAAAAAATCAGGCGGGGTATTCTGGTATTCACGGCGATGGTCCAACGAAAGCGGGCGGCGAAGGCTTAGGTTCCGTTGAGCACGAGGTTGATCGCCGCGGAAACGCGCTCCCAGTTTTCCGTCTCCGCGCCGAGCTGCTTGCGGCCTGCGGCAGTGAGTTTGTAGAAGCGCGCCTTGCGGTTGTTTTCGGAGACGCCCCACTCCGCCGTTATCCAGCCCTGCTCCTCAAGTCGGTAAAGCGCCGGATAGAGCGAACCCTGCTCCACCTGCAGGACTTCCTCGGACATCTGCCGGATTCGCACCGAGATTCCGAATCCGTGCATCGGCTCGAGTTGAAGCGCCTTCAACACGAGCAAATCCAGCGTCCCCTGCAGCAAATCGGATTTTTCCTTGGTCATGGCTTCTCTCCTAGATGTTCTACATGAAGCGCTGCTCCTGTAGAACGTCAAGGGGAAACAGGGCGAACGTGAAAGTTGACGCATCCCAGCTCCGGTGCATCAGTTGCCGTTCCCGCCAGCTTCTCATCTCAACCTGAAATCAACGTCACTCCCATGGCTTATACTCTGCCTCCCCTGCCTTACGCCCCGAATGCGCTCGAGCCCCACATCGACGCGAAGACGATGGAAATCCATCACGGCAAACATCACCAGGCGTACATCACGAACGCCACCAACCTCCTGAAGGATCACCCGGCCCTGCTTGACCTCGATGTGAATGCGCTCATCGCCGACCTGACCAAAGTGCCCGACGCCATTCGCGGCGGCGTTCGCAACAACGCCGGCGGTCACAGCAATCATGCGTTTTTCTGGAAGATCCTCGGACCCGGCAAAGGGGGCGCCCCGAAGGGCAAGCTCGCCGCCGCCATCGATGCGGATCTCGGCGGCTTCGCGAAATTCAAGGAAGACTTCGCGAAGGCAGCCGCAACGCGTTTCGGTTCAGGCTGGGCCTGGCTCGTGGTCGACGCCGACAAGAAACTCTCCATCGGCTCGACGGCGAATCAGGACAGCCCGCTGATGGGCAAGGCGGTCGCCGGGATCGAAGGCAAACCCGTCATCGGCCTCGATGTCTGGGAGCATGCCTACTATCTCAACTACCAGAATCGCCGGCCCGACTACGTCACCGCGTTCTGGAATGTGGTCGACTGGGACGCGGCGGAGGCGAACTACATCGCCGCGACGAAGTAACCGCCCACTTCTCTTCACCCATCTCCATTCCTGAAACAGGGCCGGTCTTTGACCGGCCCTTCTTTATGCCCGAACCGATCAGGGCGTCCAGACGCTCGCCTGCGAAGCGTTGCCAAAAGTTTTCGGTGAGACGGCGACACTCTTGCCCGTCTCGGTATCGAGCACGCAAATCCGGCTCTCGGTCCTCGTCCGCGCCGTGTAAACCAAGTGGCGTCCGTCATCGAGCCAGCTGGGCTCCACGCCGTCGAACGGGGCTTTCGAAACGACCTCCGCCTTTCCCTTGGAAAAATCATACACCGCAATTTGGTACCCGCTGCCGGACTTCACCGTGCACGCGATCAAGTTGGGTTTGGTCATGTTCCAATCGGGTTCGGCGTTGTAGTTGAAACCCGACACCAACCGCTGCGGCGTTCCGCCTCCGGCCGGCATGACATGAAGCTGGGGACCGGGCTGCATTGCGAAAACCAGCCGGCCGCTGTCGGGCGAAAAACAGGGCGAGGATTTCACCGCGTCCGAACGCGTGCGGCGCGTGACCTGCCGGCCCTGCGCGTTGGAGGTGTAGACCTCCGGAGTGCCTTCGCCAGTGAGGATCATCGCCACCTGCGAACCATTGGGGCTGAAATGCGCACCGCTGTTCGTGCCGCGGAAGCTCACGAAGGTCGTGCGCTGGTAGCTGCCGAGCTCGATTTGAAAAATGTCCGGAAATCCGGATTTGTAGAAACTCGTGTAGAGCAGTTTCGACCCGTCGGGCGCCCAGCGCGGGGTGAGCGCGGCGGCGTTGTCGTGCGTGAGTTGTTTGACTTCGCCGAAAAGCAGATCGGCGACACAGACCTCCTTGGCGCGGCCGAGGTCGCGAATGAACGCGAGCTTGGCGGTGAAAAATCCCTTGAGGCCGAGGGCGTTGGTTTTCGTCACGGCAATATCCGCGGCCTTGAGCAGCGCATTGCGGCTGGAGGAACCGGTGGCGGTGTCCGAGGAAAACGGCACGCCTGCTCCCTTGCCCTTGGTGATATCCACCCGCACCTGTGTCGGCGTCAGCAGCGAGAACTTGATATCGTAGGCGTAGTCAGCCGCGACGAGCTTGTACCGGCCGTGAACGCCGAAGGCCTGCTGCGCGAGGGCGTTGAGCTCCGAATTGTTGGCGGAAACGCGCACCGGAATGGTGTTTTTGTCGACGAAGATGTCGACGACGACGTCCCGCTGGGCCTGGAGGATCGCGGGGAGAAAAGTGAGACCGAGCAGAAAGAAAAGGCGCAGGAGTTTTTGCATGAGCGAAAAGCGGGTTGGGATTCGGGCCAGCGGCGGCATTTCTATTTGCACGCGCTCCGCGCATAACAACTCTTATTTCCTCACAATTTCACTTTCCCGTTTTCTTTTTCCCAGCCACGTGACGCCCGACGAAATCAAAGAGCATCTCAAGCAAGTGAAGTATCCCGGCTTCAGCCGTGACATCGTCTCCTTCGGGCTGGTGCGTTCCGCCGCGCTCGTCGACGGCACCGCGAAAGTCTCACTCGCGATCACGACCAGCGATCCGAAGGTTCCGCTGCATTTGAAAAACGAGGTCGATAAATGTCTCCGCGCCATTCCCGGCGTGAAGGAGACAATCATCGACGTTGCGGTGTCCGCGGCGAAAGCCGCGCCCGCTGCGGGTGGCGGAAATCTCGGCGGCACCAACGCCGCCCCGAAAACGATCAAGCACTCCATCGCAATTGCGTCAGGCAAGGGCGGTGTCGGCAAAAGCACGTTTTCCGTGAATCTCGCCTGCGCGCTGGCCCAGACGCTCACGGCGCAAGGCCGGCCGGGCCGGGTTGGCTTGATGGATTGCGACATCTACGGGCCCAGCGTGCCGCTGATGATGGGAATCCAAGGGCGGCCCGAGGTCGACGGCGACTCGCTGGTCCCGCTTGAGCGTCATGGCGTGAAAGTCATGAGCATGGGTTTTCTGGTCGATGACAACACCCCGGTCGTCTGGCGCGGGCCGATGATCATGAAAACAATTCAACAGTTCGTCCAAAATGTGAAATGGGGGGAGCTCGACATCCTGATTGTCGATCTCCCACCCGGCACCGGCGACGCGCAGCTCTCGCTGGTGCAAACGCTCCCGCTCGATGGCGCGGTCCTGGTAACCACTCCCCAGCCCGCGGCGACCAATGTCGCGCGGAAAGGAGGCCTGATGTTCCAGAAAGTGAATGTGCCGCTCCTCGGTGTGGCGGAAAACATGAGCTATTTCGTTGATCCGGCCGGAGTGAAGCATGAATTGTTCGGTTCCGGCGGCGGTATCGTCATCGCGGAGAAACTCGGGACGGTTTTGCTGGGTCAGGTTCCCCTGATTCCGGAGATCCGTGTCGGCGGGGACAACGGCATGCCCGTGGTCGTCAGCGCTCCAGAAAGTTCTGCCGCCGCAACATTTCGCAGCATCGGGGAAACGCTGCTTGCGAGATTGGCACAACCCACGATACCCCGTGGTTGAGAGGTGCCTTGGCAAATCTTGTAACGATTTGGAAAACTTGCGGGCATTGACAGAGACGCCGCGCTCGCTCTCATCTCTGTTCGAGCCGCCAGCATGACATCTACCGCATCAGAGTCTTCAACGTCCCGCGAGTTCGTGAAGCAATCCAGCCTCTACCAAGAGTTCCTGGCGGAAAGAGAAGAGATCCTGAAGCACAAGTGGCTGGAGTCCGAGCGACTCGGCTACGATATCGGTTTCGAACGGGCGCTGCTGGACTGGATTCGCAAGCACCGGGAAGGTTGGCGCGCCGCACGACGGCTTCAGCAGCAAACCTCCGGCGGCTCGAACAGTCCTTTTGCCACGGCACCGCTTCCCGAGAAAAAAGAGAAGACGAATTGAGGCCGGTTGCCCGATTGCGGCGTGACCGGCGCAAAAGAATCCGGGCATAAAAAAGCCGGGCGCAAACGGCCCGGCTGGGGAAGTGGGATGGCAACGAGGGATTACTTAATCTCCTTGTGCAGCGTGTGGCGCTTGAGGAAGGGATTGTACTTCTTCTTCTCGATGCGCTCGGTGACGGTCTTCTTGTTGCGGAAAGTGAGGTAACGGGAAGCGGGTTTGCCCTCTTTCTTGGCCTCGGTGCACTCTAGTGTGACTTGTTCTTGCATGGTGTAAAAAGATTGAAGGGTCAGAGGAAAGACCGCCGGCAGAGGGGTGCAACCCCAAACTTCCACCTTCTGACGGTCGGGCCTTAACGGCGTTTCTCGGTCAACGGCAGCATCACCCCGCGACGGAAAAGCGTCACCTGCGCCGTGCTGGAGGAAACGACAATCGCGATGCAATCCGCCGCCACGCTGATCGCCGCCGCCGCCGCATGCCGGGTGCCCAGACCGCTGGGCAGCGAGTGATCGTTGTCCGTCGCCTGGATAAGACTGCCCGCGGACTCCACCACCCCGTCTCCGCGAATCACAAACGAGCCGTCGATCGAGGAAAACTCCTTTACCGTCTCATCCATGAACGGGTTCAGGATATTCCGATCTTCCTCTTTGTAGCCGTAAAATGGATTGAGCACGAGCGGCTTGGTCAGCTTCTCCACTTTCGCCGTGTCCCCCACGACGAACAGGCAGCCAACGGGCCGGCCTTCGCGGCCCTCGACCGCCAGTTCGGTCGCCACCGCGATAATCCGCTCGAGCACCTCCGGTTTAACGTCCGGAGGAAGCAGATCAGCCTTGCCGGTAAGCAAGGTCTGAAACTCCCGCTCGATGTCCACGACCACCAAGGTGTCGAACTGATTGCTGCCCGTCATGCCCCCGACGCAGCACACGCGATCAGTGAAGGTGATAATCCCGCGCGTCAGCGCCACCAGCATCGCGCTGCGCAATTGCGCCAGACGCTGGCTCGAAAACGATCTCACCTGAATCGTCTCCGCGAAATCCTTCGACGTGTCGCTGGGTTCGATCGGATTGCGCGTCACCAGAATGAGCTTCTGCTTCGGTTTGATTTCCAGCGCGCCGGGTTCGATGCCGCCGATGAACGTATCGCCGAAAATCATGATCGCGTTGCAACCCGCGCCCTGCGCCACCCGGTCCGCTTCGCGAAACATCAGCCGGTTGATCCGGTTCTGCTGGGCCTGCACCGGCCGGATGCCGCCGAAACCGCCCACCAGCCGCTCGTGAAGCGCATCGAGATCGGGGGCGTTGACGAGATTGTCGACCAGCTCCTGTTCCTTCACCTGCCGGGCGATCGACGCGAGCACCTGCAGGTAATCGCGCGCTTTCTCGCCGGCGATGAGCATCACGATGAGCTTCACGCGCTCCTCGTCCATCGCGCCGTCATGACGAATGCCGACGCGGCTGCGGCCGATGGCCAGGATGTAACGCCGGCTCATCTTCACGCGCACGTGCGGGAGCGCGACACCGAGGCCAAGGTAGGTCGTCATCGTGCTCTCACGCGCGAGCAGTCCCTTGAGCAACGCGTCCGGCCTCAGGTCGGGAAATTTGTCGACACACACGTCGAGCAACTCGCGCAACGCGCCCTCGAGATCGTGACTCCGCAGGTCAATGATCCGGCTGCGAGCGATGATTTTATCGAGCCGCATGCTAGAAAAATCTAGAGCTGATCTCGGCTCTGAGCTTCACGCACGTCACTTCTCCCACTCCAGCGCGCCTTTTTTGATCTCGTAGACCAGCCCCAGCACGAGAACCCCGATGAAAAACATGATCGGTCCGAGGATCGCGATATTCTCGTGGAGAAATTCGCGATAGATAAACGTCCACGGCACCAGAATCACGATCTCGAGATCGAACAGCATGAACAACAGCGCCGTCAGATAGAACTTCACCGAGAAGCGCGTGTGAATGACGCCTTCAGCCGGAACGCCGCATTCGTAGGCCGAGTCCTTGATCTGGCTGTGCCGCGCCCTCTGCCCGAAAATATGGCTCGCCACGATAACCACGCCGGTAATGCCCGCGGCGAGAAGCGCCTGAATCAAAAACGGAAGATAAGCGGCAGAAGTCATGCTCTCCCTTGAAATGGGCGCAGACGCGCGTCCGCCGCAAGAGGGAAGTTTACAAGGCGAAGCGACCGGCTTTTCGCGGCCTTGTGCGATGGGTTGAAATGTCCCGGGAACCGAACCGCGACCCGCTCAGCGGCGGCGCCGGAGGAGGCGCAAAAACAAATTGATGATGTCCATGTACAGCGACGCGGCACTGTCGATCGCGTTGTCCACGGTCTTGGGAATCCGGTTGGCCCGGCCCCAGTCGTAGCCGATGTAGCCGCAGAAGATCAGCGCGACAATCCAGTCAATCACCGCGACGTCCCGCTTGAAGATGAAGATGTTCGCGACCTCGATCACGATCACGATCAGCAACGCGATGGAAAGCGCACCCGCGATGCGGGCGAAGAATTGGGGAAACAAGGTCCCAAGAATCATCATGACTACGGTGACGGCGGCAGTGAGCTGGATCGTCTCGATCACGACGGCGGGGTCGTACCGGGACACAGCCAGGTTCACGATGGCGCCAAACGGCACGGCCACCATGTTGTAGCCGACAAAACTCCAGACGGGATTCGAGGATTTCCGAAAGAGAAACACTCCGCCCAAAGCCAGGGCAAAGTAACCCCCGAAAAAAACCAGCGGGTTGAGCGCGAGGATCGATTCGACGGGAATCATCACGACCATGGCCCAGTTCAGGCCGAAGCCCCACAGCAGCACCAGGCCAATGATCAAATTATAGGTCCCTGCGCTTAACTCAGCACCCGGGGATTCCTGTTGCGTGCGATCGAAAACATCGTGGGCCATGGTCGGAAGTCTGGAGCCCGCTGTGATACCCGCGAACCGCCCGAAGGCGATGGCAATTCGAAGACGCGCGACTCGCGGCGCGGGGAACGTCGTGCCCAAAGAGCGCTCGGGCCTCCTCCTAGTCCCCGATGGGGATAATCTTTGCCGATTTCGTGTCCGTCGATCCGACGCCGAGCGTCTCGGCGAATTCCAGCGTGCGAATCTCCTCGGAGATCGGCTCGAAGCCCTCCCGTTTGCGGCGCTGGTCGATGCGGTCGCGCATCATCGAATCCATCAGCACAGGATCCGTGCTCAACCAGAGGAGCGGCTCCGAAACCGTGTAGAGCGAATTGAAAAATGGTCCGCCGATGAACTGGTAGTGCTGCAGACTCGCGATCGTGCAAAGCCACGTCTGCCGCAGTTCGGGAATCGCGCTCATCTCGGCGACCGCGGCCGGAGCATTGGCCGGCGAGCGGAAGAACCGCGCGGTGTTCGAGGCGTTCCACAGCGTGGCGTTAACCAGCGCACCGTTTATGCCGAGCATGTTGTGATCCGTGTAAACAGGCAGGTTGATCCAGAAATCGGTTTCGAGAAATAGCGGCGTCGCGAGGAAGCTTTTCCGATCCTCATCCTTGGTTGAGGTGTTCGGGACGTCCTTCGTCTGCTGCTCCGCAAAAACGGGGTCGAAACGTTGCGGCAGCGGGCTGTCGTAAAACCACACCGGATCGTAGAACTTGCCCGACTCGAGCACATAGACCGGGTGACCCTTGAACGCCGACTGCCCCGTGACCAGTGAAGGCAGGTAACCCGTCATGCGGAGGCGCAACGCATTCAAACCGACGAGAAAAATATTCTGCTCCTCAAACCCACGCCGCTCGAGCGCCGCGATGACAGCCCGCACCAGCGCCACCGGCGTCGCCATTCCCGGGCCCGAGTCGCTGTAGATTTTGAGGCCGACCTTCTTCTTGGCTCCGGGGGCCAGCTTGCGCCCCGTGGTCTGCTCGAAATTCGCGATCAGCGCCTCGACCTGCCGCGAATAAGTCAGCACGTCGAAATCCGTCAGCTTCGCCTGCCAGATAACCGCCTGGGGAGCCTCGGGGGCAGCTGCAGCCGCCGCGCGCAGCGCCGGGCAAATGGAGGAGCAAATCAGGAGGGCGGTAAGGAAGCGCATGGGAGTGAGTCGCCTGGCGGCGGGCGAAGTTTCCTCCGCGAGTGGCGAAACTTGACAGCCGGGTATGCGGGTTGAAAGTGCATTCTTCGCCGCGCGCCGCGCCTATCTATGGAGGGGTAACGCCAAAAACTCTCCGCCCCACGCCACATGCCTGTCATCAAACCCACCTGCGTTCGCGACCTGAAGCTGCGCGTGAACCTTGCTGACGTCATTTCGCGTGTGGTGACTCTCCGCAAGGCCGGCGGTTCCCGGTTAAAAGGCCTGTGCCCGTTTCACAACGAGAAGACCCCGTCGTTTCACGTCGATCCCGACAAAGGCCTGTATCACTGCTTCGGCTGCAACAAATCCGGCGACCTGATCGCCTTCGTCCGCGAGACCGAACAGCTCAATTTCACGGAAGCCGTCGAAGCCCTCGGCCAGCGCTTCAACATCCCCATCGAATACGAGGAGGGCGGCGGGGGCCCCAGCCGCGAGGAACGCTCGCTGCGCCAGGAAATTTTCGACCTCCATGACACGGTCGCGGAGCACTTTCACCAAGCCTTCAAAGCCAGCGACGCCACTGGTGAATTCATGCGGAAGCTCTGGGTCGAAAAGCGCCGCTTTCCTTTGGAACTCGCCACCGAGTTCAAGATCGGGGCCGCCGATGCCACCGGCAGCGGACTCGGCGCCTTGTTGCTCAGGAAAAAATTCTCCGAGGAGGCACTGCGCCGCTGCGGACTGTTTTTCATCTACGACGACGCGGAGCTGACACTGCACGCCCTGCGGCCGCGTTTCCGTGGCCGGCTGATGATTCCGATCCGGGATCATCAGGGCCGCGTGGTGGCGTTCACCGCCCGTCAGACCGACCTTACCCCGGAAGACGATCCCGCGCGTGAGGCGAAATACGTCAATTCGCCCGAAACCCCGATCTTCACGAAGGGAAATTTGCTCTTCAATCTCGACCGTGCCCGCGACACCGCGGCGAAAGGCCAGCCGTTCGTGCTGGTTGAGGGCCAGCTCGACGCGATGCGTTGCTGGTCGGTCGGATTGAAAACCGCGATCGCCCCCCAAGGCACTTCGATCACGGAGGGGCAGCTTGTGTTGCTGCGCCGTTACCAAACCCAGGTGGAATGCTTTTTCGATAGCGACAGCGCGGGCCAGAAGGCTTCGCTGCGTTTTCTCCCCATGGCGCTCAAAGCCGGACTCGAGGTCCGGTTTCTCACCCTCGCCGGAGCCGACAAGATCGATCCCGATCTGCTTTTCCTCGAACGCGGTCTCGCTGCCTACGACGAAGTGAAACGCGGCGCGCTCAGCGCCATGGCCTTCGCCTGTCGCGCCGTCCTCCCCACCCCGGCAGCGGCGTCGCCCGAGCAAAAAGCCCGCGCGGCGCAGGCACTTTTCGAATTGGTCGCCGCCGCCGAAAGCGAGGTCGCACGCGCTGAATTCCTGAGCGAAGCCTCCGCTCATCTCCGCCTTCCCACCGCTGCCGTGCAGAAAGATTTCCAGACTTTTCTTCAACGTCAGCACCGGCAGTTGGCCGCTCGCCCGGCCGCCAGCCCGGAGACGAGCTCCGCGACGGAAAACGCCCCGTCGCCCGGAGCAAAAAACATCACGTCGGAGCATCACCTGCTGATGCTTTGCCTCCATTTCGACCAGCTGCTCACCCCGCTTTCCGGCACCCTGCCCCACGAATGGATCGACGCGACCCATCCCGCAGGAGTGTTGCTGAGCCGTTTCCTCGGCGAAGCGGAACACGGGCACTGGCCCGGTCGCGATCATCTCGATCCCCTCCTCGAGACCGCCGAGGAACGGGCGCTCGTCGCTTCGCTTATTTTTACCGCACCGGTGATCGACGATCCCGTGAAGGTTGCGGTGGAAGGGCTTCGTCAACTCCGCAGCCGCGCGCTCGAGCCGCGCTTGCGGCAAATAGAACTTGCATTAGCCACGAGCCATGCGGACAGTAATTCTGACCCAATTTCACTCTTAAAAGAACGTTCCGAACTGCACCGCCAGCTCCGCCAACCGATCACTTTAGCCGTTGTGGTTTAAGCCCTCAGCGCCTCGTTTTTCATTCCCATTATGCCGCGCAAAGCCAAGTCCGCCGACTCCGAACAATCTGAGGCTGTCGAAGCCGTTCTCGCCAAAAATCCACCCGCCGCGGCCAATGCTGACGGCACCCCGGGCGCTGATCTGCCCGCCGGCGGCATCAATGACAAGATTCGCAACCTGATCCGCCTCTCGAAGGAACAGGGTTATCTCACGTTCGACGACATCAACGAAGCGCTACCCGAGTCGGTCGAGAACCAGGAGGAGATCGATAACGTCCTCTCGATTTTGCAGAACCTCGAGATCGAGATTCTCGAGCCGGATCAGGTCGAGGATTACAAGGCGCGCCAGGCGGAGACGGAGGAGGAGGAGAGCCGCACCTCGCAAAACGACATCCTGGACGATCCCGTCCGCATGTATCTGAAGCAGATGGGCCAGGTCCCGCTGCTGACCCGCGAACAGGAAGTTGAAATTTCCAAACGCATCGAGAACGCCGAGCTGAAAGCGCAGGAGGCGCTGTTCCAGGCATCCGCCATCGGCGCGTACATCGGCACGCTCGGCGCCAAGCTCCTCAACCGTGAGGAACGCTTCGACCGTGTCGTCATCGACAAGAAAATCGATTCGCGCGAAGCCTACTTCAAAGGCCTGCCGAAACTCGTCGAGGGCACGCAAAAAGCCGAGGCCACCACCGCCGAAGGCTGGGACGAATACCTCAAGGCCCGCACCGACGCCGACAAGAAGAAGGTGATGTCGAAGTTCCGGAAACGGGAAAGCGTGCTCCGCGCGAATTTCTCGAAATTCTATTTCAAGCTGAAGGTCTACGAGGAATACCTCGAGCAGCTCCGCCCCACCCTCGAGGAGATCGAATCGCTCCAGCAGCAAATCGAACGCTCCAAGAATCCGAAAACGAAAAAGGACGCCGGCATCGATACGAAGGCCGTCCAAGCTCGCTTGAAGCAAATCGAGGCCGCCCAGCGGATCGCTCCCGCCGACCTTTTGAAAGTGGTCGCGCAGACTTTTGTCCATGTCCGTGAAGCCCACAAAGCCAAGACGGAGATGGTCGAAGCCAACCTTCGCCTCGTCATTTCGATCGCGAAAAAATACACGAACCGCGGCCTCTCGTTCCTCGACCTCATCCAGGAGGGCAACATGGGCCTGATGAAGGCCGTCGAGAAATTCGAATACCGCCGCGGCTACAAGTTCTCCACGTACGCCACCTGGTGGATCCGCCAGGCGATCACCCGCTCCATCGCCGACCAGGCGCGCACCATCCGCATCCCGGTGCACATGATCGAGACCTTGAACAAGGTCATGCAGGTGCAGAAGCAGCTGCTTCAGGAATACGGCCACGAGCCGACGCCGGACGAAGTGGCCGACGAGATGAACCTGCCCGTTGAACGCGTGCAGCAGATCATGAAGATGGCGCAACAGCCCATCTCGCTCCAATCGCCGGTGGGCGACGGTGACGACACGAGTTTCGGCGACTTCATCGAGGACAAGTCCGCGGAAAATCCCTACGACATGACGGCCTATTCGCTCCTCCGCGAAAAGATCGTCGATGTGCTTGATTCCCTCACGGAACGCGAACGCCGGGTCCTGTCGCTGCGCTTCGGGCTGGTCGACGGTTACAGCCGCACACTCGAAGAGGTCGGCAAGCAGTTCAAAGTGACCCGCGAACGCATCCGTCAGATCGAGGCCAAGGCGCTCCGCAAGATGCGTCACCCGACCCGCATCCGCCAGCTCCACGGCTTTTTCGATGCGGAACAGATCGATAACGCCCAGAACCTCTTGAAGATCGCCGCGACGAATCGCCCCGGCGGCACGGGCTCACCCATTCCGGGTGGCGGCGGCATCGGCGGCACGGGGGGGAGTCTTCCCGGTTTTCCTCCGCCTAAACTCTGAACGCGAGCGCCGCGGCCAGCCAGCAAGGTTGTCCGCGGGGAACCGCAAAACCGCTTTACCGCTTTACAGGGCTTTCCTCTGATTTAGCTTATCGCGCAATGACAGCGTTTCCCGCCTTCTTCGCCCTGGCTTTCGGCATGCCCGAGTTGCTGATCATCCTTGTGATCATCCTGCTCTTGTTCGGCAGCACCAAACTTCCCGGCCTCGCCAAGGGCCTCGGCCAGTCGATCAAGGAATTCAAAAAGGCCTCGCGGGATGAAGACCCGGCTTCGCCGGTCGCCGAAAAGAAAGCCGAGTCGACGAAGCCACCTGGCCCGAACTAAACCGGCCTCCTCCCCTTTCCAAAGCGCGCCGTTCAAGCGCGCTTTTTTTGTGTCTGCGATTTGCCGGTTTGCGTGCCGGGGAAAACATCCTCCGCTTAATCCGCCTGGGAATTGCTCAAATCGTCGGCCTGCTCCTCCAGCCAGAGTTTGAAATCGCGGATCTGCACCGGCGTCCCGAGGACCAGCACCTCATCGCCGGCTCGCAGCGTTTCGTTCGCCGTGGGATTCAGCACGCGCTCGCCGTCGTGATTCACGCCCGCGATCTGCACCCCGTGATTCTGCGCGGGCGAAAGCTGCGCCAGGGTGCGGCCGACCGCCCGGCTCCACTTGGGAATGAGGATCGACTGCATCCAGACTTCTTCGAACTGCGAATCCGCCTCAAAGCTTCCCGTCACACCCGTCAGGAATTTCCGCCCCGCCTTCACCTGATCCGACGTGCCGAGGAGCAGCACCTTGTCGCGCGGATAAAGCACGGAATCGGGCGGCGGTAACGGGATCATGTAACCCTGCCGTTCGATGCCGACGACCGAACAGCCGAAGCGCGTGCGCAACCCGATCTCCGAAATTTTCTTTCCCTGGCAGTCCGCCAAGTCGGGCAGCACGCAGTCGATGATTTGCAGGTTCCAGTCCCCATGCGGCTGCAGCCACGGCGCGGTGGTCGCGCTCATCTTCTTGTCGCCCGTTTCCATCACCGTGTGCAATTCCACCTCGAGGTGGCTGTGCCAGAAAACCAGCCGCCGCCGGAGCAGGAGCAGCGCCACCAGCGCCACCAAGCCGCTCGCCAGCAGGAGCTGCCCGGCGATTCCTTCGGTCGGCAAGGTCGCCGCGAGCCAGACGAACAGTCCCGCACCCGCTAGAATCTTTAGCGTCGCCTCGATAATCGGCGCCAGCCGCGCGGCGCGCGGATGCCCGGTCGTCGCCACCTGCGCGAAGAGCAGCGCAACCGCCGAACAGTTTCGCCAGATCGCGAAAAGCGGCGCGAGCAACACCAGTCCCAGCAGGGGCCAGAACATTTTTTCCGGCCCGTTTTTAAACAGCCAGTTCCGGCCGACCGCCTGCTCAATCACCTCGAAAATCTGGCTGGAAAAAATAAGGAGGCCGGTGACGAACAGCATCTCAATGCCGATCTGCAGAAAGCGTTTGCGGCTGAGCTGCCAGAGTTTGCTGCGCTTCTGCTGGCGGCGAAAGCGGTCCAGCCATCCGTGGTAAACCCGCAGCCAGTCGGCGAGCCAGCGCGGCTGGCGCGCGAGCAGCGAGTCTGCGATGGCCTCGGAACGCCGCGTCAAAATCGGCGCCGCCAGGGTCGTGATGAGCGAAACGCCAACCGCCAGCGGATAAAATTTCGCCGGCACCAGGCCGCGCACCGCCGCCGTGCCCACGCCGAGCTGCGCGATCACAAAGGAAAATTCGCCGATCGGGGTCGCGGTCAGGCCCGTGCGAATGGCATCCTTCAGCGGCGTGCCGATCACGGTCAGGCCGGTCGTCACGGCCAGGGGTCGCGCGATGAGCGTGAATACCGCCACCCCCACGATCAGCCCCGCGCATTCCCAGAGCTGCGGAATTTTGATCTGCATGCCGATCGCCACGAAAAAAACCGCGCTGAAAACGTCGCGCATGCCTTCGAACGTCCGCTCCACCTGATGCCGGTGCGACGTTTCCGCCACCACCGTGCCCAGCAGAAACGCGCCGAGCGCAAGGGAGTACTCCGCCTGCGTCGCCACCACCGCCAGCGCGAAAAGCAGCGCCGCCATTCCCAGCGTCTGCAGTTCCTCGTCCGCCGAAATGCTCAGGCGCTTGAGCAGCCACGGCACGAGCAGCAATCCGCCCACCCCGGCCAGCACCACAAACGCGCCGAGCGTGAGCAGGGTTTTCCCCAGCGCCGCCGGGCCGCCGTGATGGGCTGACCCGATGTGGGACAGCGATCCGAGCAGGGCGAGCATCACCACCGCGACGACGTCCTCCAACACCGCGACGCCCATCGCCAGCTGCCCGGCGCGTTCGTGGTTCGCGCCCGTCTCATGCAGGATTTTCGAAATGATCGCCGAGGAGGAAACCATCAGCATCCCCGCGAGAAAAAGGCTCTGCGTGTTGTTCCAGCCGAACGCCGCCCCAAGCACGCGGGACAAATAGTACATCACCAGCGCGCCAACGAACGTCGCCAGCATCAGCGAAAACCCCAAACGCTGCAGCTTCCGCAGACTGAGCCGGAGCCCGATCGAAAACATCAGGAATACCAGCCCCAGCTGCCCCAGCGGCTCGATGCTCCCCGCGTCGGTCAGCAGCGAATGCGGCGCCGGCTTCGCCGCGATCAGAATTCCCGCCACAAGAAATCCCACGACGACCGAAAGCCCGATTCGCTGGCAGATCCAGCCGACCACACCCGCGACGACGAGGATGACCGCCAGATCCTGAATGAAATGAATGCCGTGCATCGCGGAGTCCTGTGAAAGTTGGTCAACCGGCAAGCCCGTCAACCTAATCGTTCCGCGGCGCGGCGGGACCTGACGATGATTTCACCGGAAAAACCGCCACAAATTCGTGAATGAAGCGCCCGCGGATTTCCCTCGTTGACAGTCCGCTCCGGCGGCGATTCGTTCCCGTCGGCGGCAACGCCGCCGCTTCGATCCCCGCTTACGACACCATGGCCAATATTTTCGGCTACTTTTCCAACGACATCGGCATCGACCTCGGCACCGCCAACACGCTCGTTTACGTCAAAGACAAGGGCATCGTTCTTCGTGAACCCTCCGTCGTCGCCCTCGACACCGTCAGCCGCAAGGTCCGCGCCGTCGGCGACGAAGCCAAACGCATGCTCGGCCGCACGCCAGGCAACATCACCGCGATCCGCCCGATGAAGGACGGCGTGATCGCCGACTTCGATGTCACCGAGGCGATGCTGCGCTATTTTATCCGCAAGGTTTCGAGCAACTCGTTCCGCGCCCCGCCCCGCGTCGTGATCGCGATTCCCTCCGGCATCACCGAGGTGGAAAAACGCGCGGTGAAGGAATCCGCAATGCACGCCGGCGCGCGCGACGTCATCACGATCCCGGAACCGATGGCCGCGGCCATCGGCGTGGGACTCCCGATCGACGAACCCGCGGCCAACATGATCGTCGACATCGGCGGCGGCACGACGGAGATCGCGATCATTTCGCTCAACGGCATTGTGTTTTCGAAATCGATCCGGGTGGCCGGCGACGAGCTGGACAGCGCGATCATCAACTACATGAAACGCGCCTACAACCTCCTCATCGGTGAGCGCACCGCGGAAGAGATCAAGGTCCGCGTCGGTTCCGCCTACCCGCTCGACGACGAGCTCACGATGGAGGTCAAGGGCCGCGACTCCGTGGCCGGCCTGCCCAAGACGATTCACATCACCTCGCAGGAAATCCGCGAGGCGCTCGCCGACACCATCTCCGCCATCGTCGACGCCGTGCGCACGACGCTCGAGCGCTGCCCGCCCGAACTTTCTGCCGATCTCGTCGACCGCGGTTTCGTGATGGCCGGCGGCGGCGCGCTGATCCGCGGCATCGACAAGCTCCTCAGCGAAAAGACCGGCCTGCCCGTGACCGTGAGCGACGATCCGCTTTCCGCCGTGGCCAACGGCACCGGCGCCGTGCTCAACGACCTTTCGTGGCTGATGCAGAACGTGTGAGCGGATGGCCCCGGGGAATTTCGGCCATGGCCTTCAGCATTTCCCGGCTCTTCCAATCGAAAACCACGGTTAAGGATGGTCTGACCCAGCTGCAGCGGGAAGCGATCGCCGATCTGCTTCACTACTGCATGTTCGCCGACAACCACATCGCCCTCGCCGAAACCAAAACCATTGCCGACGTGGTGGGAACGTTTGCCTGGGATCCCAATATCGCCTTCGAAAGTTTCGAGGCCCGCTCGGTCGCCGAGGCCCGCGCTGCGAAGGAAGACGCCCCGCAGCGCAAGGCCTTCCTCGATTCGATCAAGCTCCGGTTGAACACCCCGACGTCGCGCTCCCTCGCTCTCGATGTCTGCAAGCAGCTTTTCAACGTCGACGGCGTCAGCCCGGACGAATCGCTGTTGCTGACGCGTCTCTCGCGGCTTCTCGCCTGAGCGCGATGCCGCCGCCCCGGGCGGCGAAAGTTTTTCCGTGTGTTCGGCGCGTTCCGTGGGCTAATTCGTTCCCACCCGCCCGTGCCCTTCAAACGCTTCGATCAAGCCCGCCCTTTTCTTGCGCTCGGCCTTGTCGTCGCCGTGTGGCTCGTTTTGCCGGTGGCGGTGAAGACGTTCACCCGCGCCAGTTTTTTTGAGCTGCAGGCGCCGGTGACGGTCTCCGCCTCGTTCGCGCGCGATCTCCAGGAGTACTGGGCGCTCCGCCTCCACTCGAATCACGACCTCATCGTCGCCGGCAAGGACACCGCGCACGTCGCCGCGACGTACGCCTTCGCCGTCCAGCAGAACAACGAGCTGCACTCCCAGATCGAGAGGCTCGAGGGTCTGCTGCGCATTCCCGCGTTCGAAAAACACCGTTTCGAACACGCCCGGGTCGCCCGTCGCGATTTTTCCGGCTGGTGGCAGCAGCTCGTGATTCGGAAGGGGAAAAACCACGGCATCCCGCTCGGTGCGCCGGTCGTGTTCGGCGGCGGAGTCGTGGGCCGGATCGCCGAGGTCCGCGCCACCACGTCCGTCGTGGAACTCATCAGCAGCCCGGGCGTGCGGCTCGCCGCCGTGGTGGAAGGCGACACGCGGCCTTTCAGTTTTCAAGGCGTGAGCAATCCCTCGTTCGGCCGCCCGCGCGGAATCGTGGAGTTCGTGCCGCTCGATATTTCGACGGAGGATTCGCTGCAGAAGAACAAACCCCGGCGCATCACCACGTCGGGGCTGGGCGGCGTTTTCCCCCCCGGCCTGACGCTGGGGGAAATCACACAGTTGAAAATGGGCGACGATGGCCTGTTCAAAACCGGCGTGGTCAAACTCGACGAACGCCTCTCGTCGCTCACCGAGGTCACCGTGCTGATCCCGCTGGGCGGGGAGCCGTGAACGAAGTCTAGAGCCAAGAGCTGAGAGCCTAGAGCAAAACGAACCAAGCCAGGTCTTCCATCGCCGCTTCTTTCCGCGCTCTCAGCTCTCACCTTTTCTTTTCCGCCGTGCTCCGCATTCCCGCCACTTTCCTGACCTTGCTGCTCCTGTGGGTGGCGGTCGCGCAGGTGAATCACGTGCTGAGCGATTTTCAGGTGTATCTTTTCGTCGGCGGATTGTTCGTCGCCTACTCCGCGCTCACGCTGCGCCTGCGCGAGGGCATGCTGGTTTCGGCGTTGGCCGGACTTCTCTGCGATGCCGCGATGCCGATTCCGGTGAGCGTCGACACCTCGGCGGTCAGCTACGGTCTGGCGCATACGCATCTGCTGCTGTTCTGCCTGGCGCATGCCGTGGTGTATAACCTGCGCGATCGCATTCCCCGGAACGAAACCGCCGCGCGGGTGCTGGTCGCCCTGTTCGCGAATCTGGGAATCTTCCTTTTGTTTTCGTTCATCCACGTCACGCGCTCACCCTCCCCCGCCTCCGTCTGGCCACGCTTGATCGCGGACCTCGCCTGCTCGCAGGTTTTTCTGGCCTTGATCGCCCCGTGGTTTTTCGCCCTGCAGACTCGCGTGCTTGCCTTGGCCGCGACCGAGCGCGACAACCTCGCCTGAGCCGCCATGGACACCACCAAGAATCTCTCCGACCGCTCCGGCGGCCTCGTGGAGTCGTTCAAGGGCTACGATCCGCGGGTCATTTTTTTCTACTTCATCATCGCCGGCCTGATGCTCGTGCTCATGGGCGGCCTGGCCTACCAGCAGCTGATCAACACCGGGGCGCACAACGAGCGTGAGCGGCAGCAGAACCAGCGCCGCGTCCTCGTCCCCGGTCCGCGGGGCAACATCTACGACCGCGAGGGCCGGCTGCTCGTCGGCAACCGCCCGCGTTTCGCCGTCGTGCTCTACCTCGATGAACTGCGCGGCGAGATCAACCGCGAGGAACGGAAGATCCGCAAAGCCTACCGCGCCACCGGCGACAAGGATCTTCCCACCGATTCGCAGATGCTGCGGATCGCCCGCGTCACCGTCGCCCAACGCTACCTCGACCAGATTTCACGCCTTCTCGGCCGGCCCGCAAAAATCGATTCCGCGTCACTCGACAAACATTTCCGCGGACGCCTGCTCCTGCCCTACACACTGCTCGAAGATCTCAGCCCCGAGGACTACGCGCACCTGCTCGAAGGCCTCCCGGTGGTCTCGCCCGTCCAAGTCTACACCTCGAGCACGCGTTATTATCCCTATGGCTCCGCGGCCGCCCATACGCTCGGATTCGTGGGTCAGAATGAAGACATCGACGCCGAGGATTTTCCGGGCGAAAAGCTCATGACGTTCAAGCTCAAGGGAACGATCGGGCGCGACGGCTTGGAAAAACGCTTCGATTCCACCCTTCAAGGCGAAGCCGGCGGGCGGATTTTCCGCGTTGATCCCGCCGGCTATCGCGTCGACTCGCCCGACCTTCCGCAACGCCTGCCCGTGCAGGGAAAACATCTCACCACCTCTCTCGACATCGACCTCCAGCGGGTCGCGGAGACCGCACTGGGCGATCAAGTCGGCACCGCGGTCGCCATCGACGTGAAAACCGGCGAGATCCTCACGCTGGCCAGCAAGCCCGACTACGATCTCACCAATTTTTCCCCGCGCCTGAGCGCCAAGGCGGCGGCCGACATCGAAGAACGCAAGGCTTGGACGAACCTCGCGATTGGCGGGACCTTTCCCCCGGGCTCGACGTTCAAGATTCTCACCACCATCGCCGGGTTGCGGCGCGGAGTGCTCGACCCTGAAAAGCCGATCACGGATTGTCGCGGGACCATTCGCATCGGCAACCGGCCGTTTGTTTGCTCCAACGGCAACGGCCAGCACGGTGAAGTTTTGCTCAAGGATGCCATCGCCCACAGCTGTGACGTCTACTACTACGCCGCAGGCGAACTCATCACGGCGGATGGAATCGCGGAGGAGGCGCGGCGTTTTCATATGCACGAGCGCACCGGCATCGAGTTGCCCAACGAAACCGGGCGCATGGTCATCCCGGATCCCGCCTACAAGGAGCGGGTCATCCACGAGAAATGGTTTCCGGGCGACACGGCCAACATGTCGATTGGCCAGGGCTATGTGCTGGTGACTCCGCTGGAGATGGCGTGTTTCGTCGCCTCGGTTGCCCGCAACGAAGTCTACACCAAGCCGACCCTCGTGCATCAGCCGAATGCCGCTCCCCAACACAGTGAGTCGATCGGACTCACTCCCGCGCAGCGCGCCGTGTTGCTCGCCGGCATGGAGGGATGCACCACGTATGGTTCAGCGAAACCTCTCTCGACGGTGGCCGCCTACCGCATCCCCGGCGTGCGGATCGCCGGCAAGACCGGGACCGCCCAAAAAGAAGTCAAGCGGGACGGCAAAACCGGTACGATCAACTACGGCTGGTTCATCTGCTTCGCCCCTGCGGAAAATCCGGAGGTCGCCGTCGCCGTCGTCGTCGAAGGCGACACCATCGGCGAGGCCTACGCCGGCGGCACGTACGCCGCGCCCGTCGCCAGCGCGATTCTCAAGAAATATTTCGAGAAGAAAAACCGGCCGGTCACCCCGCTCATCAAGGGGCTCAATCCGTTGTAACCCGCCGGCGCCGCCGCGCGCTCCGCAACGCGTGCCTCGCGCGCCGGAAGACCGGATCCGGTTCCGGCCAGGTCGCACGCGCCCCGAACCGCAGCCGCTGCAACTCCGCGATCACCGCCGATTGTTCCGGCGGGATTTCCCGCGCGGCGGCAATCTTCGCGAGCCAGCGGCTCGCATCCAGACGCACCGGGTCTTCCTGCTCTCCGTTGAGCCGGCGGAGGAATCGCTTCCACGCGTTCCGGCCAAATTCACGCCAGGCCCAGACCATCGCCGCCAGCGCCAGGATTCCCGCCCCCGTCCGCGCCAGGCGACCGGGATCCCAGGGAGCCAGGAGCCAGGCTTTTAATTCTGCCGCGTAGTGCGTGATCGTCTCACGCAGCCACCGGCCCGTGTCCTCGGTCGACGTCTTGATCGCCTTGAGCGTCTCCACCTGCGTGCGCTGGTCGAAGTTCACAATCCGGCGATACCAAAACACGCGCAGGCTCTCGATCCGCGCATTCCAGCCGCGGTCGACGCGCGCGACCCGCCCCACTTCCGCGGTGGCCGTGGCTCCGGCGGTGGCGATCGGCGCGCCGAGGGCGTCGGCCCGCAGCCACCCGCCCTGCGCTTCGTCGAAAATTTCCGCCCAGGCGTGCGCATCGGAGTTTCGCAGCGTCAGGTTGTTGGAGTAACCGTTCCATGAGCCGCCACGAAATCCGGTGACCACCCGCGCGGGAAGACCCGACGCCCTCGCGAGCAGCACGAGCGAGCCCGCGAAGAGTTCGCAATGCCCCGCCTCGCGCGAAGTCAGCCATTTCACCAGTGGATCCCCCGGTCCGCCCGGAATCTTCGGCGAAAGCGAATAGCCGTGGTTGCGCCGCAGCCAGGCATTCACCCGCTCGATGAATTGCATCGCCGGCGTCGCAGCCGGATTCGCCGTGATTTTTTCCGCGGCGACCGCCGCCACCGCCTGCGTCAGGGCATCCCGGTCCGCGCCTTCGAGTTCAAACCTCACCTGCTCCCCCATCCTCTTGTTTCGCTCGCGCCAGAGGTCCTGGAACGCGGCGTCCGGCAGCAGGGGCGAAGTGTTAAACCCTTCCACGCGATAGGCGATCATCGTGGCCGGTTCCTCACGCAGCGCGACCAGGCCGAGCGAACGGGCGAACTGGTAATTTTGCGTCTCGCGAAACCGGAGTTCTTCGAACGTTCCGAGCATCGGCAGATAACGGCTCAGTCCAGCCTCGAGGTAGAATGTCCAGTACACCGGCGCCCGCGCGCGCGGGCGCTCGGACCCCTTGATCATGAGGCCCGTACTAAAATGCGGACCAAACGCCGCGGCGCGCAGGTTGCTGGAAATCTTGAAACCGCCGTTTTCATACTGATCCAGCACAAGCATCCGCCAGTAGGGAGCCGGCGGCAGCTGGCTGCGGTCCGAGATATCGATGCTCAGCGCCACGCCGGTGTCCTGCTGGATCTCCGTCACGTCGCCAAACTTGATCGAGTCGCTGAACCCGGTCCGCGCCCGGTGCATCATGAACCGCTCGAGAAAAAGGCTGTTCTCCAGCTGAAAACGCGGGATGACCCAAAACAACAAAGTCGACAGCCCAACCACGCCGGCAAACAAAACGAAACCGCTGACCACCAGCCGCCAGTCCGACGCCGCCCTCAACCGGCGCGCCAGCTGAATCCAGTCCGTCTGGGCCACCCAGCGCGGAACCGGCTGTTTCACATTCGCCGGCGCAGCCGCGACCGTCGCGGGCACCCCGTCCTCCGCCGCCTGGACCAGGGTGAGCACCAGGAGCAGCGCCAGCGCACAGGCTGCGAACGCGACGATCTGCACCGCAAACGCCAGCGACACCGTCAACACGCCCGCCACCACGATGAGAAACAATCCCAGCACGATGATCTGCAGATCCTCGCGGCGGGTCCGGTAACCGATCGCCCGGTAAAGGAGCAGGAGCACATCGAGCCGCACGATCGCCGGCAGCGCCTCGCCTTTCAGCCAGAGGTCACCGAGGAAAAACGCCACGATCACCGGGAACGCATACGCGTGCGCCACCGGTGAAATTCTGCCGGGCAGCGAAGGCCAGATGAGACACGCCACCGTCGCCGCCGCCGCCACCCCCGTCAAAACCCAGACGTCGATCTCCAGGTAGAAAATCGATCCCATCGCCAGCAGCGTCAGCAAACCGCCCAGCGCCCAGCGCAGCTGATGCAGTTCCTCGAGCCCCAGCCGAGCCCGGATCGTTTTGGCCCCGCCACTCATGTCGGATTTTTTCCCAGGCGGAAAGTGTCATCTAATAGATGACACTTTCCGCCCGTCCCGGAGCGGAAGCGGAAATCCCCTTTGTCATCTAGTAGATGACAAGGGGCCGGACCGGCGCCGCGGAGAGACCGTGGCGGGACGGAACGACGGGGCTTAGGCGGACGCCATTTTTTGTCCGTCGACATAGGCGATGATTCCGCGCGCGCCATCGGGCGCGAACGTCAGGAGATTTTTCCGCGAGAGCAATGCGCGCCGGTCGGTCCCCGCATTCACCGGGTACGGCGGACGGGAACCCTGGTAGGGCGTTTCCACCGGCTGCACCAGGGCGAGCTGGTCCAAAAACAACTCCAGGTCACGCACCCGCCGCACTTGCGAGGAGGGCTCGTTGTTTAATGACACGGCCTCGAGCCGGCCCGCGCGAAACAAGTCTTCGGCCAGCGTCGCCGCGAAACTCACCAGCAGCTCGAACTGCTCCGGCCGCGTCCACACCGTGGAATCCGTGTTGAGCCACAGGGAAAATCCGGCCGAGCTTTCGGCGGCGAACTGCCGCACCAGCAACTGCTGCGTGCGCGCGCTCGCCTTCCAGTGGATCAGCCGGTGCGAATCGCCGGAGGCGTAGCGCCGCAGCGCCAGCAAATCGCCGCCGCTGCCGGCGCGCACCGCCCGCTGACCGCTCTCGCCCCGGCGCGCCGCGTTCACCGCAAAGCGACGATACTCCACCGGCGCCGGCCAGACGGTGGCGCTCGTTTGCACCTCCGTGCCAATTTGTTTCTTCAGAAAACCAAAGGGAAACAACGAGCCCACGCCCTCCAGCTCCACGCGCAATTCGCCGCGACGCGCCGGCTTGAACACCCATTCGAGCCGCGTGACGGCGGTCGGATCGAGTCTTTCCCGCAGCGTCAGACGGCCGCGGGCCTCCACCTCCTCCACCTTCGCCAGCATGGCGCGCACATCGATTCCGCGCGCCGTCACGGTGGATTCCGCCTTCGCCTCCTCCCCGGTTTCCACCGCGCGGGCAGTGAGGTTGAACCACAACCCATACGTCGGGAGGAATTTTTTCCGGTTGCAGAGCTCGAGGGCGACAATGGTTTCCTGTCCCACGCGCAACGGCGGCGTGACCTCCAGCCGCCAGACGACACCCATCAGGTTGAGCCACGACAGCACCCCGCTCAGGATCAGGCACGCCAGCAGCAGCGAAAGCGCGATGAAGAGAATGTTGTTCGACGAATTGTACGCGGCGGTGCCAATGCCCATCGACAACGCCACGAGCATCACCCCCGATGCGGTCGGCGTGATGCGATGCCCGCGCTGCGGAAACACCAGCGACCAGAGAAACCGGCTCCACTTGAACGGCCGCTTCCGGTGCGAACCGGGACCGTGCCAGTCGTCTTCCGAACGAACATCGAACGTCGAACGTCGAACTTTTAACGTCGAATCAACCGGGCCTCCGTCAGCCTTCACTTCAGAGTTCAACGTTCAAGGTTCGCCGGTCAGTTCTTCCGGCCTCACGCCGGCAGCGGCACGGAACCGAGGATTCGTTTCAAAATTCCGCCAACCGCGCGGCGCTCCTCCAACGCATCGCTCGACTGCCGCGCGAGCGCCAGCCGGTGGGTGAAGACCGCCACGACCTGGCTCACCACGTCGTCCGGCATGACGAAATCACGGCCGTTGAGCAGCGCCCGCGCCTGCGCCGCCATGCGCAGGGCGAGGCCGCCACGCACACTGACGCCGGCGCGAAACTCCGCCTCGGTCCGCGTCGCCGTCACCAGCTTCAAAATATAATCGAGCACGCTGTCCTCGACAAAAACCTGCGCCGCCGTCGCCTGCAGTTTCAGCACATCCTCGCGCGTCACGACCGGACTGAGCGCGATCGCATCGTAGCCACCCCGCACCGAACGGAGAATTTCCATCTCATCCTTCCCCGCAGGATAGCCCATCTGCAGCCGCATCAGGAAACGGTCCATCTGGCTCTCGGGCAGCGGAAAGGTGCCCTCGTAGTCCACCGGATTCTGCGTCGCAAAAACCATGAAGGGCGCGCCCACCGCGTGGGCCACGCCGTCGACGGTGACGCGCGCGCGATCCATCACCTCGAGCAGCGCCGACTGCGTTTTCGGAGTCGCGCGATTGATTTCGTCCGCGAGCACCACGTTGGCGAAGACCGGTCCTTTTTTGAAAACAAACTCCCGGGTGGTCTCGTCGTAGATCGCCACGCCGGTGACATCGCTCGGCAGCAGGTCGCTCGTGAACTGCACGCGCGAAAAAACGCAGTCCATGGAACGCGCGAGCGAGTACGCGAGCGTGGTCTTGCCGACGCCCGGCAGGTCCTCGATCAGCAGATGGCCGCCCGCGACAAGACAGGTCAGCACCTGCTCGATGACGTCGTCCTTGCCCTTGATCGTGGTCCGCATGCTGGTCCGCAAACGGTCCAGCGCCTGTTTCGCCTCGGTAATCTGCGCGGCGTGCACGAAATCGCTCATGAGGCCCGACCCTACCCGTGAAACCGCGGCGCACAAACGCGATTTTAGCCGCCCGCGCGCTCGACGTTATTTTTACCAAATCGTATCAGCACAAAACCGGGCGACACCGCCGCGTTTCAAAGCACCGGCGTAAGCGGAGCGCCGACCGCTTTGTAGATTCGCGTGAGAATCTCCTTCGTCGAGATCACTCCGTCCGCCCCGGGGAACGAACCCACTTCGCGGTAATTCCGGTGGAAATCAGCATGATCAGGCGGGACCTCCCGTCCGCCGGCCCGGAGTTCGAAGCTGCTGGTGTTCTGGATCGGCCAGAGGTCGACCGGCCCAAGCGAGGTGATTCCGTCCACCATCCCATTCACGGCGTCGAGGCCGAGCGGCATCGAGCGGCGGCCGATCACCCAGCTGTTTTCCGGCCGCATATCCCGCTCGATTTCCTCCCGCAGCACCCGGGCGATGACTTCATCCTCCACCAGCAACCCGACCTCGGTGTTCAACCGTTCGGAGCGCGGATCGAGATTATACGAACCGATGAACGCGATCTGGTCGTCCACCACGAGCGACTTCGCATGGAGACAAAGGAAAGGCAGCCGCTCCGGTTTGCCGGCTCCGGCGCGGCTTTTCGCGAGGCGAACCATGGCGGGATATTGCGGAAACAGCACCGGCAGCGCCGCCGGCTCCGGCTTGAATTCGTGGACCTCCAGGCGCAGGTCTTCGACATACTCGTTGCGCAGCCGGTAGTTGGCGGAATAAGCGAGCACGTTGTCGGTCGAGCCGAAGCTGTTCGATGAAACTTTTATCCGCATCGCCGGATGCTGGCGGTGCATGTCCCGGAAAAGATCCCGCGCCGTTGGGCTGAGCACGAGATAGGGCGTCTGCATGACGACGCTCGTCTGCGCCTTTTCCAGCGTCCCCCGGAGTTCGCGGGTGATCCGGGCCGTGCGGGAGCGGCTCGATTTCCCCGGTTCGTCGCAGAGGAAGGTGACTTTTCTCGCCGGCTTCAGCCGCGAAACAAATCGCGCGGCGATCTCGCCCGCGTCGTCCGCTTCCTTTTCCAGTGCGCTGAAAAGTCCTCCGAAATCGTAGTCGGCCCGCGTGGAATAGCGGCGGAAGGAATTTCCCGCGATCGCCGACGCGACGTCCGTCAGGTCGCGACTCGCGACCGCATAGCGGTAACCCCAGAACTCCGCGAAAGATTCCGCCGCGTCGCGGGCGACCGGACCGACCGCCAGGACATCGCGGTCGCGGAAATTCATTCCGGTCGAGTGATCGTAGTAGCTGTTTTCGACGTTTCGTCCGCCGGTGATCAGGATCGCGTCGTCGAACAGCATCACCTTGTTGTGCATGCGCTGGTTCACTTTTCGAAACGACTGCACGGTTGCCAGCATGGTGTGGACGAACGACGGCTTCATCCGCGACATCGCGGGCCGGTAGTGTTTCAGCTCGAGGTTCGGATGGGCCGTCGCGAGAAACGCCACGGTCGCCGCGTCCTGATCCGAGAACATGTGGTCGGCGATGATGCGGACCTTTACCCCGCGGCGCGCGGCCTCAATGAGTTCGAACATCAGCAGCCGGCCGCATTCGTCGTTCGTCCAGATGAAGGTCTGGACCGCGATCGAGGTTTTCGCCTGCCGGATGAGATGAACGCGCAACAGCAGTGCATCGTAGCCGCCGCCGATGATCGCGAGCTGGTTGCCCTTCGAAGTGTCGTCCTTGTCCGCGGCATCGAAAACGCTCGCGACGACCGGCCCGAACGGCGAACCCTCGAATGCCGCCGCGCCAGCGGATGAAACCGCCGTCACGAGCATGAGCAGCACGCCCACGACGGCGATCCATATGGAATTTGACGGCGATCGCCTGTAGCGGCGGTCGATGAACGCCGGGGAACACGCTTGATTTCGGCACGCTCCCAGACGGCGGTCATAGACCGCGGCCACAGCCAGCCATTCGCGTCGATTCGCGTTCATTCGCGGTTCAATCCACGTCCGCGCTCACGCCAGAATTTCCAGTATCCGCGCGAAGAGCCGGTTCACCTTCGCCTGGTTTTCCTTCACGAGGTCCTTGAATTTCCCGAAGTCGATCTCGGTTCCCTCGATGCCGTTCGCGTAGTTATCGACGATCGCGAGGCTGTTGTAGTTCAGCCCGATCTCGCTGCACAGGTCGGCCTCGTGCGCGGCGGTCATGCCGATCACGTCGCCCCACTGCTGCACGATTTTGATTTCCGCCTTCGTTTCGAAACGCGGGCCCCGCATCTGCACGTAGGTTTTGCCCGGGAGAATCGTGAATTCCGGGGTGAGCTTTTCAATCAGCCGCGGGATCAGGTTGTTCGAAATACCGGGCGCAGCGCCCTTGAGCTCGTTGTCGAAAAATGTTTTCGGGCCGTCCTGCAGGCAGACGTAATCGCCGCACGACACCATCGTCCCCGGCGGCAGCTCGCGCTTGAGCGAGCCAACGGAATTCAGGGAAACGATGTCGCGATAGCCCAGCGCGGCGAGCGAACGGATGTTCGCGTGGTAGTTGATCGAGTGCGGCGGCAGCGGAACACCGTAGCCGTGGCGGTTGATCAGCGAGAAATCGCCCCGGGTCTTGTAGGTCACCGGACCGTGGACCGTCTCAACCGTCTTTACGTCCCAGGTCGAGAAAAGCGTGGAGTTCACGATGCTCGTGCCACTGATGAACGCGACTTTCATGCGGCGAAGATCACGCGCCTCCGCCCGGAGAACAAATGATTTCTTGGCGCCTGCCGTTTGTCACGGCGAGGAACCCGCTCTGCGGGACGACGAAGCGACCGCGCTGGATCGCGACGACTGCCACGGCGCGCTTCGCGCACCTGACGATGACAGGCTAACCGGTACAACCGCCCGATTTCTTGGTTGTTCGCTTTCGCCGTCCCACGTTTGTTCTCCGCATGCCGCTGATCGACAAACCGCTGCCGGAACTTTTCCGCTATCAAGGCCTCAATCCCCGCCCCGACGACTTCAACGCCTACTGGACGGCCGCGCTGAAGGAACTCGACGCCACCGACCCCCGACCCGAATTGCAGCCGAGCCAGGCCATCGCGACGCGCCACGCGGAGTGTTTCGACCTGTGGTTCACCGGCGTGGGCGGGGCGCGCGTCTACGCAAAATACGTCCGGCCAAAAAATGCGGGGGCGGGCAAACGCCCGGCCGCGATTCAGTTTCACGGCTACTCGGGCAACAGCGGCGACTGGATGGACAAACTCGGCTACCCGGCCGAGGGCCTGTGCTACGCCGCGATGGACTGCCGCGGCCAGGGCGGGCGTTCCGAGGACAATGGCGCGGTGAAAGGACCGACGCTGCGGGGACACATCGTGCGCGGGCTCGACGATCCCGATGCGCGCAAACTCGCGTTCCGGCAGATTTTTTTGGACACCGCGCAACTCGCGCGCGTCGTGATGAGTTTCCCGGAAGTGGATGCGTCGCGCGTCGGTTGCTTCGGCGCGTCGCAAGGCGGCGCGCTCACCCTCGCCTGCGCGGCCCTCGAACCGCGGATCAAGCGCGCGGCGCCGATCTTCCCGTTTCTGTGCGACTACCAGCGCGTGTGGGAAATGGATCTCGCGAAGGACGCCTACCAGGAATTGCGCGAATTTTTCCGGCTCTTCGACCCCCGGCATGAACGCGAGAAGGAGATCTTCACGCGCCTGGGTTACATCGACTGCCAGCACCTCGCCTCACGCATCAAAGCGGAGGTGCTGATGTTCACCGGCCTGATGGACGAAATCTGTCCGCCGAGCTCCCAGTTCGCCGCGTACAATAAGATCACGAGCAAGAAGGACGTGGTCGTTTACCCGGACTTCGCGCACGAGATGCTGCCGGGCCAGGCGGACCGCACGTTTAATTTCATGCTCGGGCTGTGAGCGTGCGCATCCACGCGATTCGCGCGTCCTGAGGGGCCGCATCGGACACCGCACCACGACGGCCCCGTCGTCGTCCGATCAACATGTCACTTATTAAGTGACATGTTGTCCGCGGCTCTTTCAGCCGACCCAGGAGATTTTCTGGATGCGGACGGCGAGCTGGAGGTCCTTCGTGGTTACCTTCCCGCCGGCGTCGTGCGTGTTCAGGCGGATTGCGACGCGGTTGTAGACATTCGTCCATTCCGGGTGGTGGTTCATCGCCTCGGCTTCGAATGCGACGCGCACCATGAAGCCCATCGCTTCGCGAAAGCTGGGAAACTCGAAAGTCTTGGCGAGGGCGTCGCGCTTAAACGTCCAGCCGGGCAGTTCGTTCAGCGCCGTTCGGATTTTCGCGAGGGGAAGGGATTTTTTGCTCATGCCCCACGCTCTCCCCGCCTTCCCCCTTGTCAAACTTGGGAGCGCCTCCCTAACTTTCGCCTTCAAGCATGAGCCAAATGCCCGCCCGCCCAGAGCCTGTCGAACGGGCGCCAGCCAACATCCCGCAACACGTCGCCATCATCATGGATGGCAACGGGCGTTGGGCGAAACAGCGCGGCCTTCCCCGGATCGAAGGGCACCGGCGCGGCGTGGAGACGGTGCGGACGGCCACCTTCGCCGCGCGCGATCTCGGAGTGAAGGTCCTGACGCTCTACGCGTTTTCGGTCGAAAACTGGAAGCGCCCGCAGGACGAAGTCGGCGGGTTGATGAGCCTGCTCGAGTTCTACCTGAAAAAAGAACTGCAGACGTTTGTCCGCGACCGGGTCCGCCTGCGCACGATCGGCCGCACCGAGGAACTCCCCGCGAGCGTGCAGAAACTCCTGCATTCGACGATGGAGCAGACCAAGGATTTCCACGACTACACGCTCGTGCTCGCGCTCAACTACGGCTCGCGCACGGAGGTCGTCGACGCCGCCCGCGCCTACGCGACCGCGGTCGCGGCCGGGAAGGAAAAACTCAACGACGGTTCGTGGAGCACGTTCAGCCGCTATCTCTATTCCCCGGACCTGCCCGAGCCGGACCTCGTGATCCGCACCTCGGGTGAATCGCGCATCAGCAATTTCCTCCTCCTGCAGGCCGCCTACGCGGAATTTGTTTTCACGCCCGTGCTCTGGCCCGATTTCACGAAGGCGGATCTCGCCGCCGCGATCGCCGACTACGCGCGGCGCGAGCGGCGCTACGGTCTGACCAGCGAGCAACTGAAACCGGCCGCCATCGCGGCCAAATAATTTTTCTCCTCCACCGTGGCGAAACGCATCTTCAGCACCCTCCTCCTCTGGACGCTTGTCGTCCTCTGCGTCCGCTATCTCGGCACCGAAGGCGGCGTCTGGCTCGCGACGCTGATCGCGGTGTTCACGCTGCGGGAGTTCTACGCGATGGTGGAGCGCATGGGCCTCAACCCCTTCGACCGTTTCGGCATGGCGATTGCCGCGGTGATGATGCTCGCGCCCTACTACCTCCAGAAATACGTGGGTGCCGCCGAGCTGCTCGCGCTGGCCGTGGTGGTGTTCTCCGTGCGCATCCTCGGCGAACGCGAGCCGCACAATCGCGTCGAGACGCTCGCGTGGTCCCTCTTCGGCGTGGTTTACGTGCCGTTCATGCTGCAGTTTCTCGTGCGCATCCTGATCCTCGATCTGCCGCACGAGCGCACCGGTCTCGTCCTGGGAATCTGGCTCATCGCGGTTTCGAAGTTCTGCGACGTGGGCGCGCTGCTCACCGGCCTCGCTTTCGGCAAACACAAGATGAGCCCGAACATCAGTCCCAAGAAAACCTGGGAGGGTGCGATTGGCGGCGTGTTGATTTCCTCGGGAGTCGGCGCGGCCATTGCGTGGGGTTGTCGCGACTGGGTGCCGCCGCATTTCACGCCGCTGCTCGCGGCCGGGATTGCGCTGCCCATCGCCATGCTCGCGATCGTGTCGGACTTGATCGAGTCGATCATCAAGCGGCGCGCCGACACGAAGGACGCGGGCCAGACCATTCCGGGCATCGGGGGCGTGTTCGATTTGTCGGACAGCCTCATCCTCACCGCTCCCGTGGGCTACGCCATCTTCCGCCTCCTTTGAGCGGAGCCGCGTAACGATGTCCCCGTCCGTGTCTGACTTTCCCCGCAAGCGCGTCGTCCTCCTCGGCGCCACCGGGTCGATCGGCGAAAACACGCTGCGCGTGCTCACGGCGCACCGCGACAAACTTGAGCTCGTCGGCATCGCCGCCCGCACAAACCACGTGCGCCTCGCGGAAATCGCGCGCGATTTTCCCACGGTGCGACACGTGGCGTTGTTTGAAACGGCGGCGTATCACGCGGCGAAGACCGCCGGGTTCCCCGCGCACGTCAGCCTTCACCAGGGACTCGCCGGGTTGACCGCGCTCTCGCAACTCCCCGAGGCCGACATCGTGCTCGTCGCCGTCGTTGGTACGACCGGACTCGAGCCGGCTCTCGCCGCGCTGGCCGCGAAAAAAGACCTCGCGCTCGCCTCGAAGGAAATTCTGGTGCTCGCCGGCAAGTTCGTGATGGCCGCGGCCAAACAACACGGCGTCAAACTTCTGCCGGTCGACAGCGAGCACAACGCGGTTTTCCAGTGCATCGAGGGCCATCCGCATGCGGGAGTGCGCCGGATCGTGCTGACGGCGAGCGGCGGGGCCTTTCGCGACTGGCCGGCCGAGCGCCTCGCGCACGTCACGCCGGCGGACGCGGTCAAACATC
Organism: Opitutaceae bacterium; assembly: GCA_036261745.1. Lineage (GTDB taxonomy): Bacteria > Verrucomicrobiota > Verrucomicrobiia > Opitutales > Opitutaceae > DATAKE01. The sequence continues at coordinate 75,373 of DATAKE010000121.1, read as the reverse complement.
CGAACTGGTCGATGGGACCGAAGATCACCGTCGATTCGGCGACGCTCGCCAACAAAGGCCTCGAACTCATCGAGGCGCAGTGGCTGTTCGGACTGCGCGCGGAGCAGTGCCAGGCGGTGCTGCACCCGCAGAGCGTCGTGCACTGCCTGGTTGAATTCACCGACGGCGCGATGCTTGCACAGCTGTGTCCGCCGTCGATGACGTTTCCCATTCAGCATGCGCTGCTTCATCCCAGGCGCGCGCCCGGGGTGGAGGCCGCGCTCGATTTCACCAAGTTGCTGTCCTTCGAGTTCCGGCCGGTCGACGAAACGCGTTTCCCCATGTTGCGGCTCGCCAAGGCCACGATGACCACGGGCGGCGTGGCGCCGGCGATCTATAACGCGGCGAACGAAGTTGCCGTGGCGGGGTTTCTCGGCGGGCAAATTCCCTTTCTTGCGATTCCCCGGGTGGTCGAGCACACTCTGCACGCAATTAAAAATTTTGAACCCGCCGATCTAGCGGCAGTCCTCGCCGCCGACGCCGAAGCCCGCCGGATCGCCAAAACCCAACTCAAGTCCGTTTCCGCGAAAACCTGATTTCGATGCCTTTCGAACTTTCCGCTCTCTTCTCCAACGTCTGGGCGATCTTCCTCGTCGCCGTCTTTTTCGGAGGCTCGATTTTCGTGCACGAGCTCGGTCATTTTCTCGCCGCGCGCCGCCGCGGGGTGGTGGTCGAACGCTTTTCCATCGGCTTCGGGCCGCCGATCTGGTCGCGGCGCGGCCGGGATGGGGTCGAATATCGCATCTCCTGGTTTCCGCTCGGCGGCTACGTGCTCCTTCCCCAGCTCGCCGATCTCGGTCCGCTGGAAGGCGAGAGCACGGTCAACGTGGCCAAGCTCCCGCCGATCAGCTACTCGACCAAAATGCTGGTTTTCGTGGCGGGCGCCGCGTTCAACGTCCTGTTCGCCTTCTCCCTCGCGTGCATCCTCTGGGGACTCGGGCAGCCCGAGAGCAGCGACATGGCTTCGACCCGGATCGGTTATGTGGCGCCGACGATCGAACTGCCGGACGCCACCAAGGTCGCCAGCCCCGCCTCCCGCGCCGGGCTGCGCGTCGGCGACCTCGTGCATGCGATCGACGGCAAAAAAGTGCGCAACTGGAACGACATTCAAAACTCGCTCGTGCTCGGTTCGGGCCGCGGCAAGGCCGGACAGCGCCAGGTGACCTTCTCGATCGAGCGCGACGGCGCGCGACAGGACCTCGAACTGGAACCGGTTCTCGCCGGGGATGAAAAAGTCCGCCGCGTCGGCATCGCCCCGGGCTTCGAACTTTTGGTGCAGGCCATCGCCGCCGATTCCGTGGGAGCGAAAGCGGGCTTCAAAGTCGACGACGAGATTCTCCTGGTTAACGGCGAACGGATCCTCAATGACGCCACCTTCCGCGCGCAGCTGGACGCCACCGCCACCCAAGCGACCCCCGCGGTCGTGCGTCGCAACGGCCAGGACGTTGCGCTGACGATTCCGCCCCGGCCCGACCTGAAGGCCGGCACCCACCTCGGCCTGGCGCTGCGCACCGGCTTCCGCATGGTGCATGTGTCGCCCGTTGAACAAATCGCCGACGTGGTGCGCTGGACGATTCGCACGCTGCAGAGCCTGGTCAGCCCGAATTCCGATGTGGGACTCAACAAGATGTCGGGTCCCGTGGGCATTGCGCGAATCCTGCACACCGCTGCCGAAATCGGGATGCGTGCCGTGCTGATGATCACGATCCTCCTCAACGTGAACCTCGCGATTTTCAACCTGCTCCCACTGCCCGTGCTCGATGGCGGGCAGATGCTGTTCGCCACCATCAGCAAACTGCGGGGACGCGCTTTGCCGCCGAATTTTGTGGCGACGGCGCAAAGCATGTTCGTCGTTCTCCTCCTTTCCATGGTGGCCTACGTCACGATTTTTTCCGACGTGCCGCGCGCCCTCCGCGAGAACCGGGCCGAGCGCGCCGAACGCGCGGAACGAGCCGCGGCGGAAGCGGCGGCCCGTTCGCCGGCCAAGTAGCCTGCCTCGCTGCCACTCGCCAAACGGGAGATCGTTGTTCTCCACGCGTTCGGTAACCCGTCATGCCTTACTGTCCCTCCCGGTTTCAAACCCTCCGCCGCTCCACCCTTGAGGTGAAAGTCGGCGGCGTCGGCGTTGGCGGCGCCAATCCGATTCGCATCCAGTCGATGACGACGAGCGACACGCAGGACGTCGCCGCCACCGTCGCCCAGTCGATCGCGCTGGCCGAGGTGGGCTGCGAGATCGTCCGCATCACCGCCCCGAACGTCCCGGCCGCGAAATGCCTGCAGGCGATCCGGACGCACTTCAGCGCGGCCGGTTTTGCCCATGTGCCGCTGGTGGCCGACATCCATTTTCTGCCGAGCGCCGCCATGGAAGCGGTCGAGCACGTGGAGAAAATCCGTGTGAATCCGGGCAACTACGCGGACAAGAAAAAATTTGCGGTGCGGGAATATTCCGACGCGGACTACGAGGGCGAACTCGAGCGGTTGCACGATGCCTTCACCCCGCTCGTGAAACGCTGCCGCGAACTGGGCCGGGCGATGCGCATCGGCACCAACCACGGCTCGCTCAGCGATCGCATCATGAACCGCTACGGCGACACGCCGCTCGGCATGGTCGAAAGCGCCCTGGAATTTCTCCGGATCGCCCGCAGCCATAGCTACGACCAGATCGTGCTGTCGATGAAGGCCTCGAATCCGAAAGTGATGATCCAGGCTTATCGCCTGCTCGTCGCGCGCATGGATGAAGAGGACATGCACTACCCGCTTCATCTCGGCGTGACCGAAGCGGGGGACGGCGAAGACGGCCGGATCAAAAGCGCGATCGGCATCGGCTCTCTCCTGCTCGACGGCCTCGGCGACACGATCCGCGTTTCGCTCACCGAGGACAGCGTCTACGAAATCCCCGTCGCCCGCTCGATTGCCGACAAGGCGATGTCACTGTGGCAACCGGCGCCGGCGAAAAACGAACCTGCCGCGCCTCATCACGATCGCATCGACCCCTACCATTTCGCGAAACGCGAAACGGCGACCCTCGCGCTTGGCGAGCACTGTGTTGTCGGCCCCGAGCAACCGCCGCGGGTGATCGTGCGCGCCGCGTCGATTGCCGCCGTGCCCGGCACACTGCGCGAACTCGCCTCCGCGAAACTCAAGGACACGCCCGCCGAGGGCTTGCTGGTTGCGGTCTCCCACGCCTCCGATCTCACCGCTTTGCGCGAAGCCCTCGCGAGCGGCGCAGTCCCGGTGAATTTTCTGGTGCTTGAACTCGGGGCCACCCTGCCGCCGGCCGATTTGACTCCGCTCCTTGCCAGCAGCGCCGGCCGCATCGTCCTGCTGCGGCATTTTCACTCTCAAGACCAGGACGCGCTGCGCGCGTTCGTCACCCTCGTACGCCAGCACGGCCACTTTCTCGCGTGCAGCGTGACCGCGGAAGCGGCCGCCGCGCTCCGGGATATCCTGGCAAAACTCGGTGACGAAAAACTGATTTTCGCCCTCGAGAGCGCGAAAAACGCGAGCGCTCCCGCGCACAGCATTGGGCTTTACCGCCGGCTCGCCGACGAACTGGCGGCGGCGGGTTCACGCGCACCGCTGTGGATTCGCAACACCACCGGCACCGCCGTGAGCGGGGGAAACAGTTTCCTCTCGAAGCTGCTCGAGGCCTCGTTTCTCACCGGGAGCCTGCTCTGCGACGGGCTCGGCGACCTCGTCAGCATTGAAACGGAGGCCGATGCCGTCCGCGCCACGAAGCTCGCTTACAACGTCCTGCAGGGGGCGGGCGCGCGCATTTCCAAGACCGAGTTTGTCGCGTGTCCAAGTTGTGGCCGTACGCTGTTCGACCTGCAGACGACGACGCAGCGCATCCGCGAAAAAACCGGGCACCTCAAGGGCGTGAAGATCGCGATCATGGGCTGCATCGTGAACGGGCCCGGCGAAATGGCCGACGCGGATTTTGGCTACGTCGGCGGCGCCCCGGGAAAAATCAACCTCTACGTCGGCAAGCAGTGCGTCCAATACAACATCCCGCAGGCGCAGGCGGACGAGAAACTCGTGGCGCTGATCAAGGAGCACGGCAAGTGGTTCGACGCGGAGCCGGCGCACACCTGAGCGCGCCGCCCCTGCGTATTCAGAAACCACGCGCCGTCACCGGATCGTAACGGCATTGTCACCGGAGACCCCGCTTCCGAAGCCAGCTGCAGAGCGTGTAGGACCGCTCAAATTACACCCCCGCGACGGGCAAATCCGGCGCCTAACTTCGCCGTTCTGAAGCAACGAAAAAATCAAAATACTTATGCCCAGCCCGACTGTGAGTAACTTGTCAGAAAGTTGGCCTTGAAATGCTTTTGGCGTTCCAAGTTACTGCGCCCTCGTTCAGCTGTAGTTCTCTGCTTGGTTCGTTCTTTCCCATGTCGTTTTCGTCCCATCCGGGCGGCCCTTGCCAACAGTCGCTAGTTCAACTTGGTCACCAACCTTTTACACGTTCCCCTCCGGGAACATTCCCGAGGTGGCCGGTTCTCAAATTTTTGTTGCAGCAAAGGAGAGCGGATGAGGCCAGAGAGACATGCCGAAAGTGCCCTCCGGTGGCGCAGTGTGAATAAACCCGACAAACCCGCCTCCCATGTCTTCCGTTTCTCTTTCTCCCAGCCTCTGGGAGACCGTCAAGTGCGACTTCAAAGCCCTCTTTCCGGAGGATGTTTTTCAGATGTGGTTCGAGCCGCTGGTTTGCCTCGAAACGACCGAGGATGCGATGGCTCTCGCGGTGCCGAACGATTTCGCCGCGATCTGGATTCACGACAACTACCTCGACCTGATCACCCAGCGTTTGCGTCTGACCGCCGGGCGCATGGTGAACGTCACGCTGCGCAAATCGGACCTTTCCCAGCGTTCCACCGGCTCGACGGCCCACGGCCTGCCGACGGGGTCTTCCGAGAGCACCGCGCCCGTTTCGCGCAGCCGCACCAACGGCACGCGCCGCCCGCTGCGTTACGACGAGCGCAGCCCGGCCGCCGGGACGCTCAATCCGCGAAACACGTTTGAAAATTTCGTCGTCGGGTCGAACAACCAGATGGCCCACGCCGCGGCCCTCGCGGTCGCGCAGGCTCCGGCCCAGGCCTACAACCCCCTTTTCCTCTACGGCGACACCGGCCTGGGCAAAACCCACCTGATGCACGCCATCGGGCACGCGATTCTCCGCAACAACCCCGAAGCCCGCGTCGCCTACCTCTCGACCGAGAAGTTCACCAACGAATTCATCCAGGCCCTGCAGGAGAACAATCTCACGAAGTTCCGCCAGCGCTACCGGCACGTCGACGTGCTGCTGATCGACGATGTGCAATTCCTCGCCGGCAAGGAGCGCATCCAGGAGGAATTCTTCCACACGTTCAACGACCTGTTCGAATCCGGAAAACAGATCGCGCTCTCGAGCGACCGGCGCGCCAGCGAAATCCAGAAACTCGAGGCCCGCCTCGTGTCGCGCTTCGAATGGGGCCTTCCCGCGGACATCCAGGCGCCCGACCTCGAAACCCGCGTCGCGATCCTGCGCAGCAAATGCGTGAGCCTCAAATGCGACCTTCCGCCCGCGATCCTCAACTTCATCGCGCAGAACATCACGAAGAACATCCGCCGCCTCGAGGGCGCGCTGATCAAGGTTTCCAGCTACTCCGCGCTGACCAGCAAACCCATCGACCTCGCCACAGCTGAACGGCTCCTCCACGACGTGCTGATGGAGCAGGCGCAGAACGTCCTGACGATGGAAACCATCCAGAAACGCGTCGCCGACCATTTTCAGATCCGTCACAGCGACATGACGAGCAAGCGCCGTCCCAACAACATCGCCATTCCCCGCCAGATCGCGATGTACCTCGCCCGCACGCTCACCAAGCATTCCCTCCAGGAAATCGGCGATGCCTTCGGCGGCCGCGACCACGGGACCGTGATCCACGCCTGCAAGGCCGTGGACAACATGATGGAGCAGGATGCCTCGAGCCGCGGCAGCGTTGAGTTTCTCAAGAGCCAGCTGTCGAAGTAAGGCTGCAGCTGCGAGTCGATAGCCTCGCGCTGGGAGCGAGTCCGCTCCGCGTGGCAGCTCGGGTGGGTGCGTTCCTGAGTATTTCGCAACTAGCTCTAGACTATCGGCTCTTCGCTCTTAGCTTTTCCCGCCATGACCCTCACGCCCGATCAGAAACAAGCCGTCACCGGCTGGATCGCCGCCGGCGACAATCTTTCCACGGTTCAGAAAAAACTCATCGAGCAATTCCAAATCACGCTGACTTACCGGGATGTCCGTTTCCTCGTCGATGATCTCAATCTCGAACTCAAGGATCCGGCGCCGAAAGTCGACACGACCGACGTGAGCAAGACGGCCCCCGCCAAGCCCGCGGCCGCCAGCGCCAACCGCGCTTCCCCGGAAAATGCCCCAGCGGCGGACGATTCCGCGGACAGTCCCGCGCCCGATCTCGAGTCCGAAGTGCCGGCCGGCGACGACCTCGAGGATTTGCCCGCGGGTGGCGCCGTTTCCGTCGAGGTCGACAAAGTGACTTTGCTGCCCGGCGCACTCGCGAGCGGCACCGTTCGGTTTAGCGATGGTGTGACGGGCAAATGGGTCGTCGACCAATACGGGCGGCCCGGCTTCACCGAGATCAGCCAGCCCGGTTATCGCCCCTCCCCGGCCGACGGCCAGGCCTTCATGCAGGAATTGAGCGCGCAGCTCCAGCGCCGCGGTTTTTGAGCCACGCAGGGCCGTCGCTACGGCACGCCCGGCCCAAGGTTCTTCTCCAGAAACGTCACCAGCGCTCCGAAAAGCTCGGTGCGCTTGTTCTGCCGGCCGAAATTATGGCCGACATCCGCTAGAAACAGGCTCTCTGGTTTCCGCCCCGCTTTCTCCAGCGCCGAGATCATCCGCCGGGCCTGGTCCGGCGGCACCCGCCGATCCTCTTTCCCCTGGATGATCAGAACGGGAGCCGTGATTTTCCCGGCAAAATTCACCGGCGAAATCGTCTTCAATCGTTCCGCGTCCTTGTCCGGATCGCCGATCTGTTCGCGCCAGTAGCGGCGCGACTCTTTGTATTCCGCGGCGTCGCTGTTGTTATAGATCGCCGGCCAGTCCGTGACGCCCGCCATCGAAATTCCGCAGCGGTAGAGTTCCGGATTCTGTCCGAGGGCAAACAGCGCCGAGTATCCTCCGTAGCTCATGCCGAAAATCGCGATCCGGGCGGGATCGGCGATTTTCGCGGCGATCGCCCAGCGGGTGGCGTCCTCGATGTCGTCCTGAATTTTTCCACCGATCTGGCGCTTCGCGTTCTGATAAAGTTCCTCCCCGTAACCGGGCGAGCCGCGATAATTCATCTGCAGCACCGCATATCCCCGGTTCGCGAGCAGCTGCACCAGGGGATCGAAACCCCAGACATCGCGCACCCACGGCCCGCCGTGCGGCATGACGACGAGCGGCAGGCCTTTTGGCTGGTGGCCCGCGGGCACCGTGAGAAACCCGTGCACCAGCAAGCCGTCGCGCGCGGTGTACTTGATCGCGAGCATTGGCGCCATCTGCTCCGGCTTGATCCAGCTCATGCGCGGCGCGAGCTGCTTGAAGGTCCGCTTCTCCGCGTCCGCGAGGAAATAAGCCCCCGGATGCTGGTCGGAAAAGCCGAACCACAGCGTGCGTTTTCCATCGAGGGAAATATCGACCAGCAGGTTGGTCGTGTTGGGGAGCGCGCGATCCACCGCGACCTGGTTCCTGGCGAACTCCGGGTCGAACCACTTCACGCGCGGCGCATCCGCCACGTAACGCACCCCCAGCAACCGGTCTCTCCGCGGCGGAAAAATCGGCGCCGCCAGCGCAACCCCATCGATGCTGGGGACAAACCGCTCCGGCAAAATATCGTACTCGGGATTCGCCAGCAGCGGCGGACTGATCGCCGCGTTCGCCGGATCGAGGAGCAGCAGTGCCCAGCGTTTCTCCGGCGTCAGCCCGGCAATGAACACCTGCTGCCGCCCGGAATCGAAGCCGAGCGTCCGCATCTGGCCCTTTCGGTTCTCCAGCGGAAGAATCGTGCGCCAGGGGGTCTTTTCATTCTCGCGGTAAATCGCCCCGGAAAGCTCGCCGTGCGAAAGCAGCCCGAGCCGCACCACCCCTTCACTGTCGACCGCCCACCCGCCGACCTCGCCCGGATTTTTGATCAACGTGCTCGAGAGTCCCGTCGAGGTGTCGACCATCAACACATCGGGCCGGTTGCGGCTTCCGATCGAGAGGTCATGCCGTTCGAGCATCAGCACCCGCTGCGGTTTATCATAAAAACGATGAATCACCTCGCGCGCGGAAATCTTGGGGTTGTTGTCACCGGCCTTGTCGTCCTCGTAGCCGCTGATCGCGACCTGATGCGTTCCATCGCGGTCGATGGCCATCACCCCGTAGAGCGCGTCCCAGACCGTGGTGATCGCGAGCAGCCGCCGTTCGCTGACCCACTCGAAATGCCCCACTTCCTTGGCCGCTCCATTGGCGAGGCCGGCGCCGCCGATATCGAGCCGGAGCACGTTGTTGCCGTCGGTCTCGCCGATGTGCAGGCGCGTTAATCCGAGATGCTCCCGCAGATAGGCGAACGATTTTCCATCGGGCGACAGCCGCACGCGCGACACGTCCGGCTCCCGCGTAAAATTCTCGATGGGCAGACGGTCGACCGCCCTTGCGGCGATTGTCACCACCTGCAACGCAGCCAACAAACAGAGCCGGGGTAGTTGCACCCGGAAACCCAATCCCGCTCGCGGCGCTGGCGCAAAGACATTTCTGGACTGGTTACGACGAGCACGCGTTTGACGGGCGGCGCGGGCCGGCTCTCGCCGGACCATAACGTTTTCGGCGAACGCGAATCCGTCCACGATCAGCAACGCGAGCCGGCTGCGCAGATCTAACGCCATCCTCGAAGGAGGTTTTTGCCTGTCATTCTGAGGGGAGCGAAGAATCCACTTTGACTTTCCCACCGCTGAAGCGCTTCGAGTCTCCTGCTGGATTCCTCGCTCCGCTCAGAATGACAGAGGTTTGAAGTCACTTCGTCTTTCGCACGATGCCCCCGCCCCTACGGGCCGACGGGCAGCGTTTCCAGGCGCGCCAGCATCTCCCGCGCGGCCGCCCAATCCGGCGCGAGCCGCACCGCCTCGGCAAAATGATCGCGCGCCTCCTTCCAGCGGCGCAGCTGCAGCAAAGCGTTGCCGAGGTTGTAGTGCGCCGACGGGTAATCCGGACGCAGCCGCAAGGCCTCCTCGTAACTCGCCACCGCGTCCTGCGGCCGGCCCATTTCGGCCAGCACAATTCCGAGATTGGCGTGCGCCTCGGCGAGCGCGGGCTTGAGGCGCACCGCTGCCTGCAACTGCTCGAGCGCCTCGTTCAACCGTCCGGTCTGCGCGAAAATCACGCCGCGGTTCAACCGCGTCTCCGCATGCGCCGGGTCGAGCCGCGTGGCCTCCGCGTAACGCTGCATCGCCTCCTCCACGCGCCCCAGCGAGGCGAGCACCAGCCCGAGGTTGAAATGCGCGTCCGCCCACTCCGGCGAGAGTTGCACCGCCCGCTCCAGGTGCCGGAGCGCTTCCGGCGCCCGGTTCAGGCGGAACAGCGTCGCGCCGAGATTGTATTCCGCTTCGGGGTAGTCGGTCTTCAACGCCACCGCGCGCTCGAAGGCCTTGATCGCATTCTCCCACTGGCCCCGATCAACCAGCGCCAGTCCGAAAACATAATGCCCGCGCGCCAGATCCGGCAGGTAGGTGAGCGCGATCTTGAGATGCTCGATGGCTTCCTCGCTCCTTCCCCGCTGGATCAGGATCATTGCAATGTTGGCGCGGGAAGGCGCATAGCTCGGCACGAGGCGAACCGCCTCCTCATAATGCTTGAGCGCCTCGTCCTTCATCCCCGCCCGGTCGAACGCCAAAGCCAGGTTGTGATGCTTGTGCGGCGAAGTCGGGTCGAGCCGGAGCGCTTCCGCATAATAACGCTGCGCCTCGGGCAGTTTCCCGCGGTCCAAATACGCCGTCCCCAGACCGGAAAGCGCGCGCGAATTTTCCGGCTGTTTCGCCACCGTGTCGGACCAAAGAATCATGTCGTCCTGATAATCCAGGTTTCGCCGCTCCGTCATCCAGCCCGCGCCGATCGCCAGCACCGCCAGCGCCACCAAGCCGCGACGCCCAAACCAGCAAGCGCACGCCGCCACGGACAACACGATCACCGCGACGAGCGGCAGATACATCCGGTGCTCCGCGATCGTTTGCGTGGTCAGCGGCACGAAACTGGAACTCGGCGCCAGAATCACAAAAAACCACGTCCCCAGAAATCCCAGCGCGGGTTTGCGCCGCAGCGCGACCAGTGTCGCCGCCAGCAAGCCGACGACGATCGACCCGCGCCACCAGACTTCGCCGACGCTTTTCGCGACCGCCATGCCGTAGTCCACCACCAGGGGGTGCGGCCAGAACGACAGTTTCAAATACGTCGTGAGCGCCCGGCATTGCGTGAGCAAATATTCCCATGAGCTGACGCCAAGACCGAAGCCGACCGTCCCGGCCCGCTGTCCGGTGTGCAACATGAGCCACGCCAGCAGCCCCCAGGTGCAGACGAGCGCACCGTAGAAATATTTCCGCCGCTGCCACGCTTCGCGAAATGTCCCCGCCACGAAGGTCCGGTCGTACAACAGCACCAGCAGCGGCGCCGTCGCCACGATCTCCTTGCTCGCCATGCCGGCGAGACAGGCGCCGACCGCAACGATCCGCCAGCCGCGAGCCGCCGCCACCGAGGAGGTCGCGGTCGCCCGGATGAAACCATAAAGCGTCAGCAGATAAAAAAGCCCGCCCATGATCTCGTTGCGCTGCACGACGCAAATCACGGACTCGGTGAGCAACGGATGAACGGTCCAAAGCAGCACCGCGGTCCACGCCGCCAGTTCCGTTCCCCCGGGAAACGCCGCCTGCAGCACCGGCTGACGCCACGTGCGCCTCAGCACGCCCCAAAGGGTCAGCGACACGAGGATGTGCAGGCCGAGATTCATCGCGTGATAACTCCGCACGCTGGTCCCGCCGATCGCGTAGTTCACGGCCAGCGAAAAATTCACGAGCGGCCGGCCCGTCACGCCCCCGCCATTGATCGGCGGGCTCAGCGCCTCCCACGGCGGCCAGAGTTTCTGGATCGTCGAGTTGGTGACGACCGCCGCGTCGTCGTCGAATACGAACGGGATCCGGAACGAATTGTGGTACGCGGCCAGCGCCGCCACCACCAACGCCATGCCCGCGCAGAAAGTCAGACGGCTATTTTTCATTCAGCAATCGCAGCAATTCCGCCTCGTCGATCACCGGCACGCCGAGCGACTGGGCTTTCTCCAGCTTCGATCCGGCCTCGGCGCCGGCGAGCACGTAGCTGGTTTTCTTGCTCACACTGCCGCTGACCTTGCCGCCGGCGGCCTCGATTTTTTCCGCGGCCTCGTCGCGCGTCATCGACGGCAGCGTGCCCGTGAGCACAAAGGTTTTACCCGCCAGCACCGAACTGGTCGGCGCGCGCGGCGCCGGCGACGCGGGTTGCACACCGAGCGCCACCAACTCCTCCACCAGCGCGCGATTCCGCGGCTCGGCGAAGTGGCGCAAAATCGCCTCCGCCATGGTCCCGCCGATGCCTTCGATGCGGCTCGCCTTCTTGTCGCCGAGAAAATCGTCCAGCTTCGACTGCGCCAGCGCCGGCAGGCTGCCAAAGTAAACGGCGAGATCCTTCGCCGCCGCGGTCCCGACATGCGTGATGCCCAGCCCGTGGATGAAACGCCACAGTTCCGCGCGTTTGCTCGCGTCGATCGCGGCCAGCAGGTTGTCCGTCGATTTCTCCACGCTCTTGCCGAGGGTAAGCAGATCGTCGCGTCGCAGCCGGTAGACATCCGCCACGCTGCGCACCCAGCCTTTTTCCACGAGGGTGTCGACCATCGCCTCGCCGAGGCCCTCGATGTCGACGCACGCCCGCGAGGCAAAATGCTGCACGCGCCGGCGCACCTGCACCGGGCATTCGTAGTTCGGACAACGCAGCGCCACCTCGCCTTCCAGCTGCACCACCGTCGAACCGCACGCCGGACATTTTTCCGGAAACGTGAAGGCCACGCATTGCGGCGTGCGCCGCTCGAGGTTCACGCCGATGACCGCCGGGATGACCTCGCCCGCTTTTTCGACGTAAACAAAATCGCCGACGCGGATGTCCTTGCGCGCGATCTCGTCGCGATTGTGCAACGTGGCCCGCGCGACCGTCGTGCCGGCGAGCAGCACCGGCTCCAGCTCCGCCACCGGCGTGAGCACGCCCGTGCGTCCGACCTGCACTGAGATCGCGTTGAGTTTCGTTTCCGCGCGCTCGGCGGCAAACTTGTAGGCCATCGCCCAGCGCGGCGCCTTGCTCGTCACGCCCGCCTCGCGCTGAAGCTTGAGCGAATCGAGTTTCACCACGGCGCCATCGGTGGCGTAGGAAAACGCGTTCCGCACGCGATCGAGTTCCTGCACGCGGGCCCAGACTTCGTCGGCTCCCTTCGCGGTCCAGTATTTCTCCGCGGTGGGCAGACCCCACGCGCGGACGCGTTCGTGATAACCGCTCTGCGTGTCGCCCGCCGCGCCGGCGGGTTCACAATAGCCCACGCCGTAAAGCACGATCTCAAGCTTGCGTCGCGCCACCTCGGAGCGGTCGAGCAGCTTGAGCGTGCCGGCGGCGAGATTGCGCGGATTGGCGTACCGCTCCTCGCCCGCCTCCTCCCGCTCGCGGTTGATGCGGGCAAATTCCGCCAGCGTCATGAAAACCTCGCCGCGAATTTCGATGACGTCCGGCACGGTTTCGCCTTTCACCGGCTTCAATTCGCGGGGCAGCGAGTGAATGGTGAGCGCATTGGCGGTGACATCATCGCCCTCGACTCCGTTGCCACGCGTGACGGCGCGGACGAATTTTCCGCGTTCGTAGGTGAGGCTCACTGCGAGTCCGTCGATCTTCGCTTCGACGACGTACGCGAGCGATTCACGCTCGAGCAACCGCGTCAGGCGCGCATCGAACTCCCGCAGTTCCGCCTCCGAATAGGTGTTGTCGAGGCTCTGCATCGGCTGGCGGTGCCGGTGGGTTTGAAACCCCTCCGCGCGGTCGTCGCCCACCTGGGTCGTCGGCGATTCCAAGCCCAGCGCGGCGGCCGCGTTCGGAAACCGCACCTCGAGTGCGGCGAGCTCCCGCTTCAGCGCATCGTAGTCGAAGTCGCTGATCTCCGGCTTGGCTTTCCGGTAATAAAGCTCGTCGTGCTGGACGACCTGCGCGCGCAACCCGGCGATTTTTTTCTGGGCTTCGGCTGGCGTCATCGCGACGAGACTGTTGCGGGTGTCGCGGCATTTTCAACCCGCCGCTGCGTCCGAAACACCGGGGCTTCGAGCAGCTTCCGATACCACGTCCAGCCGGAATACATCGCCACCGCCAGCGCCGCTCCGCCGGTGTCGGCCAGCCAGTCGGCCAGTTCCACCGAGCGGCCGGGCGTGAAGCTCTGGTGCCACTCGTCGGACAGGCCGTAGAGCGAGACGACGAGCACCGACAGCCAGGCCGCCCGCGATCCCCGGCCGAGCCGGACCACGAGCGTGGCGAGCAAACCGTACACGGCGAAATGCGTGACCTTGTCGATGCCGGCGACCGCCGGTCCGCCCAAGTGGGAGCGGCTCGACGCCGCGAAAATCAACGCGGCCATCGCGAGGGGCCAGATCCACTGGCGTTTCGAAACCGGAAAATCGTTCTGCACCGCCAGCGTTGTCACCGCGAAGCTCCGCCTTCCGCAACTCGAAAGCCTGCCGCGCGAGCAATTTGAACGGCCGCGCGCTAAAAGAAGGTCGCGTTTCGCCCGGGCACTGCCCAAATCCACACTCCCCGTGACCGACAAGACGATGGAACAACTTCAGGCGCTGAGCGCATATTTGGCCGCGCGGCGTCAGCCGATCCTGGAGGCGTGGCGCGCCGCTGCCACGGCCGACCCGGCCCAGACCACGGTCAGCTTTCTGACCCGCGCCCAGTTCAACGACCATATCCCACAGCTGCTCGATGCCTTCGAACGCAAGCTGCGCGCGCGGCCCGGCGGCCAGCGCGCCGCGGAGGCGGACAAAGACAAGACGGAGGAGGACGTGAAGCACGGCCTGCAACGCTGGCAGCAGGGCTATCTTCTGACGGAGTTGATGCACGAGTGGGGTCATCTGCACCTCTGCCTGTTCGACGAGCTGGAAGCGTTCGCCGCCGCGCACCCTGAGATCGAACGCGAGACGTTCATGATGGCGAATCGCGAACTGATCGCGCTGGTCAACGAGGGCATCAATGAAAGCGCCGGCCAGTACGCGCGGATGCAGCAGGCGGAAGCGGCGGGCCACGTCCGCGACTTGCAGCGCATGCTGGCGAACGCCACCGAGGTGGAGCGCCGGCGTTCGGTGCTGATTCACCAGGCGGTCCACGATCTGCGGGGCAACGTCCAGTCCGTGACGACCGCGGCCGAGGTGCTGCGCGATGCGGGTCTCGCGGACGACGAGCGCGCGGAGTTTGCAGGCCTTGTTCAACAAGGCGTGGAGTCGGTGAGCGACATGCTGGGCGATCTGATGTCGCTGGCGCGGCTGGAAGCGGGGCAGGAGCGTCGCGACCTGGGCTCTTTCGACGCGGCGCGGCTGCTGACGGAACTTTGCACGGTCACGCAGCCCATGGCCGCGGCGCGAAAGTTGTTTCTGAAGACCGAGGGTCCTTCCACCTTGGACGTCCAAGGGGACGCGGGGAAAGTGCACCGCCTGCTGCAGAATTTGATTTTGAATGCGTTGAAGTACACGGAGTCGGGCGGCGTCACCGTCAGTTGGGGTGAGGAAAAGGAAACGTGGTGGGTAATCGTCAACGACACCGGCCCGGGCATACTGGCCGGCCCGGGCGCTCCGATGGTGAAAGGGCTGACCGAGGCGACCGATGTCGCCCGTGAAGCGGAAGAAGTCGCGGCGAAGGAAACCGGCGCCCCCCCCGCCGTGCTGCCGCTGCCAGCGGAAGGGGCCGTCCCCGCCAAAACCAAACATCAGGCAACGGGCGAAGGCATTGGCCTCTCGATCGTCAAACGGCTGTGCGAGTTGCTCGATGCCAGTCTGGAGCTCGTGAGCTCCGCGCAAAGCGGAACCACGTTTCGCGTCGTTTTGCCGCGGAGTTACCGGCCAAGCGCTCCCGCCAAATAACCTCACCGGCGGCGGCCGGAACGGCGGGGAAAATGGTCGGGCTGGTGAGATTCGAACTCACGACCTCTTGCACCCCATGCAAGCGCGCTACCAGGCTACGCTACAGCCCGAACAAGGAGGGGTGAACAAGCCTCATGCGGTCGGCGTAAGCAAGCGCTTTTTCCGGGCTCCAAACCAACGGGAGGAGCGGCTTTACGCCGCGACCGGCGAGCCCGCGAAAATCGCGGCGTCAAGCCGCTCCTCCATCGCCGTCAATCCGTCCGGTGAACGGAGTCATTGACGAACTTCTTTGCCCCACCCCACGTTCCCGCCCGCGCCGAAGCAGACGCTCCCGTCCCGCACCGGCCAAACCCCTTCGATGGACAAAATTCGCCTCGGTATCATCGGCTTCGGCAACATGGGCCAGGCCCATGCCCGCAACCTCCTCGACGGTAAAATCGCGCGGTGCGAGCTCGTCGCCGCCTGCGACGCCTTTGCGCCCAACCTCGCGAAATTCCCGCAGCTCCGCGCCTTCGCGACGCCCGAGGCGCTGTTCGCCGCGAACTGCGTCGACGCCGTGATCATTGCCACGCCGCATTTTTCCCACACCTCGCTCGGCATCGCCGCCCTCGGGGCCGGCCTGCATGTGATGGTCGAAAAACCCATTTCGGTGCATCGCGCCGACGCGGAACGGCTGATCGCCGCCCATCAGAATCCCCGGCAGGTCTTTGCCGCGATGTTCAACCAGCGCACCGATCCGTACTACCAGGCGATCCGCCATCTGGTGCGCAGCGGCGAACTCGGCGCCGTGCGGCGCGTGCAATGGACCATCACCAACTGGTTTCGCACCGAAGCCTACTACGGCTCGGGCGGCTGGCGCGCCACGTGGGCGGGCGAAGGCGGCGGCGTGTTGCTCAACCAGTGCCCGCACAACCTCGACCTCTACCAGTGGATCTTCGGCCTGCCGCAAAAAGTGACGGGGTTCTGCTCGTTCGGCCGCTATCACGGGATCGAAGTCGAGGACGACGTGACCGCCTATTTCGAGCACGCCGGCGGAATGCACGCCACGTTCATCACCTCCACCGGCGAAGCGCCGGGCACGAACCGGCTCGAGATCGCGGCGGACGGCGGCCGCCTCGTCTACGAGGACGATAAAATTTCCTACCTGCGCAACGAGGTGCCGATGGGCGAATTCAGCCGGACGTCGCCCGAAGCTTTCGGCCGCCCGGCCACCACCACGGTGCCAGTCGCGGCGGACGGCCACGGCGGCCAGCACAACGCGGTGCTCCAAAACTTCATCGACGCGATTCTCGACGGCACGCCGCTGGTCGCGCCGGCCGCCGAGGGGATCCATTCGGTCGAACTCGCCAATGCAATCCTGTTCTCAGCTTGGAAAAACCAGGCGGTTTCCCTCCCGTTGAACGGCGCGGTCTACGAAAAAGCGCTGCTGGAAAAAATCGCCACCTCGAAACCGAAAGCGAAACCCGCCGTCGCCGCCGTGGTGGATTTGACGAAGTCGGTGGTGTGAACTTATCCCTTTCCGACGATGAAACTTTCCCAAGTCGCCGTGCAGCTCTGGACCGTGCGCGATCATTGCAAGACCGCGGCGGACCTCGCGGTCACCGCCAAAAAAATCCGCGCCATCGGCTACACCGCCGTGCAGCTCAGCGGCCTCGGCCCGATTCCGGAAAATGAAACGGTCGCGATCATGCGCGAGGCCGGCCTCGCGATTTGCGCGACGCACGAGCCTTCGCAGGAAATTCTCGACGATCCCGCCGCGTCGATCGCCCGGCTCCAGCGACTCGGCTGCCGCCTCACGGCCTATCCGTATCCCCGCGATGTCGATTTCACCAACGCCGAGCACGTGCACACGCTCGTGCGCAAGCTCGATGCGGCCGGCGCCCGGTTCCGCGCCGCCGGCATGGTCCTCGGCTATCACAACCACGCGATCGAGTTCGTGCGGTTCCAGGGCGCGCCCGTCCTCGACTTCATCTACGCCAACACCCACCCGCTCAATCTCGTCGGCGAGATCGACACGTACTGGATTCAGTATGGCGGCGGCGACGTGGTCGAGTGGTGCGAGAAGCTCCACGGCCGCCTGCCGTTCATCCATCTGAAGGATTACGGTTTCACCCCCGCGAACACCCCCATTCACTGTGAAATCGGCTCGGGCACGTTGAACTGGAAAAAAATCCTGCCCGCCGCCGAACGCGCGGGTTGCCAGTGGTTCATCGTCGAACAGGATACCTGCCCCGGTGATCCGTTCGATTCGCTCAAGATCAGTTTCGATTACATCCGCGCCCATCTCGTCACCGGCTGAGTTGTCCGAAAAATCCGGAGTGATGCCGTTTGTCATTGCGAGGAGTCCGGCGAAGCGGGACGACGAAGCAATCCAGCTGGATCGCGACGGCGTGCTTCGCGCATCTCGCGATGACAGGTAACGCAACCACTCCCAAAAACTCCTCATGCAAATCGGAATCTGCGCAGACCCTGCGACCCTCGCCACGCTGCCGACGCCATACCATTTCGATTTCATCGAGGGGCACGTGCAGAATTTCCTGAAGCCGGAAGCCAGCGACGCCGAGTTCTCCTTCAATGCCGCCGCCCTCCGCAACTGCGCCCGATCGATGCCGGCCGCGAACTGCTTTTTTCCGGCGGATCTGAAGGTCACCGGGCCGGTCATCGACTACGCGCGGCTCGACCGCTACGTCGCCACCACCTTCCGGCGCGCGAGCGAGGTCGGGATGAGCATCATCGTTTTCGGCAGCGCGGGCGCACGCATGGTGCCGAAGGATTTTCCGACGGCGCAGGCTTTCGAGCAGTACGTCGACATCCTGCGCCACCTCGCGCCGGTCGCCGCAGCCAACGGTGTCACCGTGGTCGTCGAGCCGTTGAACCGCGGCGAATGCAACCTCGTCAACACGATCCTCGAGGGCGCCGAGGCCGTCGAACGCGCCGCGCATCCGAACATCCGCCTGCTCGTGGATATCTTTCACATGCTGCGCAACGGCG
The DNA here is from genome assembly GCA_036261745.1 of Opitutaceae bacterium. Lineage (GTDB taxonomy): Bacteria > Verrucomicrobiota > Verrucomicrobiia > Opitutales > Opitutaceae > DATAKE01. The sequence goes on along the minus strand of DATAKE010000121.1, from coordinate 57,151 downwards.
AGTCGCCGGACGACATCGCGAAGGTCAGGCACCTCATCCACCACGCCCACGTCGCGGAAAACAAAGACCGCGCCGCGCCGGGCGTGAACAACGAAGACCTCCGTCCCTATTACCGCGCGCTAAAAAAGGCGGGCTATAACGCCCGCCTGACCATCGAAGCCGTCTGGACCGACTTCACCGCCCAGGTTGATCCCGCGGTCGCCGCGTTGAAAACACAGGTGGCGGCCGCGGGAGTGTGAGTTGTCGGCGTGATACCGTTTGTCCGGGGCTCAGTCCTTTTCGCTGTTGGCCGCCGAGACGGTCTCCAGGTTGAGCCCCATCGCGATTTCGGTGAGGAGTTTGTCGGTCTCGCCCTCCTCATCGAGCGTCTCCTGCAGAACCGAGGCGACGTCCTTTTCGCCAGCGAGCTCCGCGAGCGTGCGGGCGCAGCCGTAGCCGGCGATTTCGTAATGCTCCACTTTCTGCGCGGCGGTGATGAGGCCGAGGTCGAGAATCACCGGCACGGCGTCCTCTTCCATGACTTCCTTACCTTCTTCGATCAGCCCTTCCATGGCCTTGCATTTTTTTCCCTTCGGCGACTCTTCCAGATCCGCCATGATCTGTTCGAGGCGCTGGGCGTGGGTTTTGGTTTGTTCGAGGTGCGTTTCAAAGGCCGACCTCAGCTCGTCGCTGTCAGCCGCCTTGGCCATTTTCGGAAGCGCTTTGATGAGCTGGCTTTCAGCGCTGTAGAGATCCTTGAGTTCTTCGACGAGCAGATCGCGGGGAGTGGATAATTTTGACATGGTTGGATGGGATTTGGTTTTGAATTTTCGAACGAGTGGCCCCTGACCGACGTTGCTTCGAGCAGTTCCGCGACGTGCCCCGAATGACGTCACGCATGGGAAACATCCCGGGGACACCGCTGATTTCCGGTCGGCAACCCCAGCGTCCGTATCAACCGTCGCCCTTTCACCGGGAACCTCGCTGGCCCGCGGACCACAGTGACGGGATGAGCACAACCCCGTCCTCCACCACTCATAAAAATCGCGCGCCTTCAAAGATCACGGTTCCCGGCAACGATGGTGTGAAAGTCGTTCGCTCCAGCGTCATTCGCCGCCCGGCGCCGGAACTCTATGCGTTCTGGCGACAAACCGAAAATCTCCCGCGCATCATCAAACACCCCGTCTCCATCATAAAGGTGTCGGACATCGAATCGCACTGGTCGGTCAGCGCACCGCCCGGGGACCGGCGGGTGGAGTGGGACTCGCTCATCATTAACGACGAAGCCGACCGTCTCATCGCCTGGAGAACGCGGGAGGGCGCGGAAATTCCGCACGCCGGCTCGGTGCGTTTCGAGACCGCGCCCGGCAATGAAGGGACGAAAGTCACCGTCGCCCTTGAATATGATCCGCCCGGCGGAAAATTCGGGGCTTGGATCGCCAAGCTCTCCGGCGAGGAACCGGGTCAGCAAGTCGAAGCCGCGCTGCACCGCTTTAAAGAGCTGATGGAAACCGGCGGAACCAAACCCGCCTGAGCAAAGCAACGCGGGCTGCCAACTCAGCGCCCCATCCCGAGAGCGAGCAACACATCGCCGGGCGGCTGCTCGTCGTATTCGATCGCGGCGAGCAGAGCACGCTGCAAAAGCCGGCCCGTCCTGTCGCCCTTTTCTTCCAGCCTGATTTCAGTTCCCGCCAGCAAAGCGAGCACCTCAGCCGAGGGCGTGTGGGCCAGCACCGGCACGCGCAACGGAATTCCAAGAGGAAGTTTTCCCGACGTCGCAAAATAAACGCCCCCGGCAGGATCCAAAAAGAGCTGGTTCGCTACCAATACCATATCCTCCTGCTTGTTGACGTCTCCGACGTAACGGCAAGCGAGCGCGACGGCGAGATAGTCCGTCGCGGTCGCAGTCGTTGAGGTGCGGAGTTGGTCGCTGAGTTTCGAGGCCAATTGCGTGGCGACCGTCGTGAATCGTTTCTCACCGGTGCGTTGCAAGGCTGCGGCCAGCAGACCCTGCGCGGCGATCGTCGCACGACCCACTCGGACGAAATTCGGGCGCTTCGCGGGATCGGCGTTTTCCTCGAGCGTGCCATCCAGCGCCGCCGCGAATGAACCGTCGGGAAGGCGCAACTCCTTCAATGCGAAATCGAGCGCACCCAAGGCCGCCGCCCGCAGCGTGTCGTCTTTTCCCCTGTCAGCGGCCTCGAGCAGAGCAAATGCGATCCTTGCCTGGTCGCTGAGTATTTTTTGCCGATAGGGCTCCTTCCAAGCCTCGTCGACCGCCCGCCGATAAAACCCGCCGTCAACTGGATCGCGCACCGCGCCGGCCACGAGCGCACGCGCGGCTTTCAACGCGACTTCGCGCGCCGCGTTGTCGCCCGCGAGGAGAAAGCGGATCAGCTCCGGCTCGGGCTGCTTCGGCGCTTCTCCAAACCCACCGTGCTGGGCATCAGCCGCGGCGACCCAGGCGGCGGTGGCGCTCTTGAGCTTCGCGTTGCGGTCGACCTTCGATGCAGCGGAGAGCGGAACAGGCTTCATCATGGTCATGGCCTCACCGGCGAGCGCCCGCGCCCGCGCCGGATCGATCGTCCACGCCTCAAGCGCCGCCCTCGCCGCCTTGAGGTAACCGGGTTTCCCCCACTCCTCCGACGGCGGGAGGTAATTCGCGCCATCGTAGGGTTGAAGCTCCGGCGTCAGCCAGAGATGCGCCGGCCAGCCGCGAAGCTGTTTCACACTCGCGAGAAAATGCTGCGCGTAGGCGGCCACGTCGGGTTGCGTGTCGGCATCCACCAGGACGCAGCAGAAATTTTCGTTGAGCCACGCGACGGTCTTCTCGCTGGAAAAGGTTTGCTGGATCGTCGCGCGCGTCAGCTCGCTGAGCGGCGTTCCGACAAAAACATAAATCGGCCGGCCGGCGGTGCGTGCCCGCGCGAGCGTGGCTTCGTTCCACGGCTGCCAGCGCACCGCGCTCGCGGCTTGCGCACGCACAAACTCCGACGTCGACGACGCGAGCGGTGAAATCTCCGCGGCGCCCAACGCGCCGGCGAGGGCAAGGGCAATGAGGCAACGTCCCAACATCGCCGGTGATTCAGCGCCGCTCGAAGAGGAGCAGCGAGCCTTGATTGCAGGCGACCACGAGACGCAGGCCCGCACCCGAGCGCAGCGGAACCGCCGCGCGCGCCTCGCCCCGCACCGACAGCCCGGACTCCGCCGCCGAAAGCGCCGTGAACCCGCCGCGGCCATCACCCTTCAGCAGCACGCCAAGGCTGCCGTCGAAGCGCCCCGTCGTCGGCTCGGGGCCGAAATTGTTGCCAACGCAGTAAAGGTCGGTCGCGCCGTCGCCAGTCAGGTCCGCCGCCACGATCGCATTGATCGGCGCCAGTTGCGCGGCACTCGGCAGCGCGGAGAAACGGAAGGTGCCGTCGGCCTGCTGCAGGAAAACGCCGCTGGCGAGTTCGGTCGCGGCGAAGCGCCGGGTGGCGGCGAGTTTGTCCTGGTCGAAGATCTCGGTGAGCGAAGCCGACGCGAATGCCTTGTAGGTCGGAAATTTTTTGCCCAGCCACGGAAACGCATAGGCGAGTTTGCTGCGCCCGCGGAGCGGCACGAGTTTGCCGTCCTCGTATTGCGCCTCGACGAGCCGGCTGTTGCCGGTGCCGTCGAAATCGCCGGAGAAAAGCAGCGTCGGCTCGGACGCCGAGGCGCGATACTTCGTGTTGAGGCCCGCGTTGCCCGCCACGAAATCGGGCCGGCCATCGCCGTCGATGTCGGCGACGGCGAGCGAACACCACCAGCCGGTGGCGGTCGCGAGGCCGGATTTCTCCGTCCAATTTTCCAACCTGCCGCCGGTGTTGTGAAAATACGCGACGGGGCCCCACTCGGTCGCGACGAGGAGATCGGGGCGCTTGTCGCCGTCGAGATCGGCCCACGTCGCGGCGGTCACCATGCCGAGAGTGCGCAGGCCCGGCGCGACCTCGTCGGTGACATCCACGAATTTACCTCCGGTGTTGCGGTAGAGAAAACTGCGCGGCGTGTCGGGATACTTTCCGGGTACGACGCGCCCGCCCACGAAGAGATCGGGCCGGCCGTCGCCATCGAAATCGCCGGCGGCAACCGCGGTCGTGCTTTCGCCGTCGGCCGGCAGCGCACCTTCAGGTGCAGCGGAAAATTTACCGCGGCCATCATTGAGATAGAGGCGGTCGTTCAGCAGGGCGTCACCCTGGTTGCGCTGCACGCCACCGGCGGAAATGAAGAGATCGGGACTGCCATCACCGTTCGCGTCGAGGAAGGTCGCGCCCACATCGTCGGCCTCCGCCGCGGCCGCCCAGGGTTGATCGGCGGCGGGTTTGAAGCTGCCGTCCGGCTGCGCGAGGAAAAGCACGCCGGCCTGGCCGGCGGAGCCGGACACGAAGAGATCGGCGGCACCGTCGCCGTTTACATCGGCGGTCGCGAGGGCCGGGCCCTGGCCGTTGAGCCGGCGCGGAAGAAGGCGCTGGCGGATAAATTCATCGAAGGGCCGGAGGGAGTTGGTGTGCTTCAACCCACGGGCACCGGCAGCCTCGGTGTAGAAGGAGTCGGCGCGGGCGGGTGTCTTGAAGATCGCGGGCGCGGGTTTCGCGTCGGCCGCGAGAGGCGGTTCGGTGACGGTGAGCAGCCGGTCGCCGGCTGGATTTTCCAACGTCTGCACCTGCCCGCGCGGCCAGCGGATGGTGAGCTTTTTGATCGCGGTGTCGGCGCCGAGACCGAAGTGAACGACCGGCGGCTCGCTGGAAGCGATGCCGCGTTCGTTGAAGAGCTGGCGCACCTGCACGCCCGAGGCGGTTTCGAGGCGCAGCTCGGCGCCGATGCCGTCGCGGTTCGGCGCGCGGCCGGCGAGCTTGATGACGAGGCTGTGTCCCGTCGCGGTGTGATTGCGGATGAGCGTCGGCGGAGCGTCGTAGTTGGCGTAGACGAGATCGAGGTCGCCGTCGCCATCGAGGTCCGCGAGGGCGCAGCCGAAGCTGACGGTTTTTTCGTCGAGGCCCCAGTCGGCCGAAACATCCGCGAACTTCAGGTCGCCGAGATTGCGGTAGGCGAGCGTCGCCTCGCGGCGCGCGCCGGAATTTTTCCAGACGTTGGCGCGGGCCACGAGCGTGGGGGCGACGTTTTGTTTGTCGACGAGATCGGCGTCGATGAAGTTGCGGATCATCCCGGAGGTGACGAAGGCGTCGAGGCGGCCGTCGTTGTCGAGGTCGCCGAGCCGCGCGGACCAGGTCCAGCCCGTGGCGTCGAGACCGGTGAGGTGCGCGACCTCGGCGAAGCGGTCGGTGCCGGTGTTCAGGTAGACGGCGTTCCACATGTACTGCGGGATGAGTTCGGAAACGCGTTCCATTTCCCAGAGGCCGCGGCCGATCTCCTCCATGCCGGTCATGTACTCGAAATGATTCCGGTCGCGCATGTCGGTGATGATGAAATCGACGAGACCGTCGTTGTTCAGGTCGCCGGCATCGGCGCCCATCGAGAAATACGTGACGTGCGGGAGGCGCTCGTCGACCACGTCGGTGAACGTGCCGTCACCCTTGTTCAGGTAGAGACGGTCGGGCGTTTCGAAATCGTTCGCGACGTAGAGGTCCGGCCAGCCGTCGTGATTCGCGTCAAACCAGATGGCGGTGTGCCCCTGCGTGAGTCCCCAGATGCCGGCCTTGACGGTGACGTCGGTGAAGCGCCCCTGCCCGTCGTTGCGCAGCAAAACATCCCGCCGCCCCTGCGGGCTCTTCGAGAAATCGAGGATGTTGGTGACGATGTAGCAATCGAGCGCGCCGTCGCGGTCGTAGTCGGCGAAGGTGGCGTGGACCGACGCGTCCTTGAGATCGAGGCCGTGTTCCTTCGCGCGCTCGGTGAACGTGCCGTCGCCGTTGTTGAGGAAGAGAAGATTCGGGGCGTCGTAACGGCAGATGTAGAGGTCCATCGCGCCGTCCTGGTTGATGTCGATGGCGGTGGCTCCGGTGTTGCTCGAGGGGCCGTCGGCGACGGCGACGCCCGCGGCGCGGGCGACATCCTGGAACTGAAAATCAGCGGTCTGCCGGTAGAGCGCGCAGGGCCCGTTTTTTGAAACCGCGAAAATATCGAGCAAGCCATCGCCGTTGAAATCGGCAACCGCGAGGCCGGTCTCGACCGCCCCGAGCGTGAGTTCGCGGAAGCGGGCGCCCCACATCCGCGGGTCATCGAAAACGTTGGCGACCGTCAGGCCGGCCTTCGCGGAGTCGAGCCGTTCGAACGGTTTTGCGCCCGCCCCCGCGGAGCTGCGGACACGGAGCGGCGTGGCGGTGTACTCGGAGGCGGCGGCGCCGAAACTCGTGGAAGCGGCCGTCGCGAGGAAAACCGTGAGCGCGATTTTGAGCATGAAGGAATGGCGGAACGGCGGACGAAGGTGCGCAAGCACACTCTGCCGGCGCACCGGAGATTTATGGATTCACCGGCTCCTGGATCGGCTGCAACGCGTGCTGGAGCACCCAGTCGGCAATCTTGATTCCGCATTTCTGCCCCTCGACGTCGTCCGCCCGCACGTGAATGCCGCCAAAGAGGCGGCTCATGCCGATCTCGCGACGGCAGTCCGAAAGTTTCTTGAAGCTGCGCACGGCGCCGGGAAGACCATCCGAGGTGACCGTGAATTCGATGTCGTCGGTGCCGAAGAAGACCTCGAGGATCCGCGAACCGGCCGCGGAAAACGTGCTGTGCCCGGAAATATACGACGGGAAAGCGGGCGTGCCCATGTTCGGAATAAATTCGGGATTCGGTTTCGCGTGGGGGTTGAGCTTGGTGTCGAGTTCGCGAATGCCTGTCTCGGGCCGCCAGGTGCGGTAGAAAAACTTTGTGTCCCAGCAGGCGATGCCGGCATCGGCTTCCGCGAGATTGAGGAGGGCGAACAGGCGCGCCGTCTCGGGCACGCTGAGTTGTTTCCGTCGCGCGAGGTCCTGGGCAATGAGATTCCAGTGTCCCGGGGGCGTGCATGATCCGAGGTCGTCCGCCCAAAACGGGGTCGAAAACGTTTCGTATTCCGTGCGCTCGGCGCCGTCGCGCGCGCCGATCCGCGCGATCTCGGCAAACTCATCCGCGCACTGTTTCGAGTCGAGCGCGGGAGGAGGCGGCGCGCGGAACTGATCGCCGGATGTCATCACGAACGGCGTGACCTTCACCATGTGCGGCAGCACCGCCGGACGGAAACCGGGGGGCGTCTCGCGCCATTTGCCCGGCTCCTGGCTCGAATATTCGCCGGGGATGGGTTTGTCGTAACCGGACTTGGCGCGCTGGGCCAGCACGAGCTCGGCAACTTTTTTTCCCCAGGCGGCGCTGCTGATTTTAGCGGGGCCATCCGGAACCGCGGCGATGGCTTGATCGTAGGCGACCTGGAAATTCCGGGGATTGGAGGATTGCCCCCAGAGCGCGTTGAGCACCGTGAAGCTCGCGCTGGCGATGGCCACATCCATGTCGGCGCCCTCCGGCGCGGCTTCCCGGTTGAGCCAGCCGCGGTGCGTCCGCGTGATGCTGTTCACGGTGTCGAAGATCGCGACGTGATACGTGGCGATGTGCAGCGCCGCGATCGGGGGTGGGTTCCGCGAAAGGCGCGTGGCATTGATCACTTGTTCGTTCCAGTAGAGCACGGCGTTTTCGCCGGCACGGACTGAAGCGGTGAACGACAACACCGCGGCGCACGCGAATAGCACAGGGCGGAATAATTTCATGGGAGCTAAGGAGCGGGAGGGAAAACCGTCGGCAGAAAGGAAAGCAGAAGAAAAATTGGGTCAGCGACCGGCGAGTGAAAACGCCGCAGGGGCGAAACGCCATGATTTCGGGGTGAAATGAAACGGCCCCCGGGGAGCCTAACCCCCGGGGGCCGATTGCACCGATAGCACTAAAAACTAACGAACCAAACAACCTAGCGTCAGATTGTTGGCAGCGCCGTGGAAGAAAAGCCCGCTGGGGCGAAATGCTACGAGCCGGGGACGAGTCGCCGTTTCCGCCAGCGTGCGGATAGCCGAAAACGATTTCGTCCGCGCAATTCGGCAACCCACCCGCGCTCCGCCCCTGCTCTTTGGCAATTTGCCCCAATGGGATTGCGGAGCCGGGGCAGGCTCGCAAGACCCGGCGCGGTCTCGCGTCCCACGACCGCTAGATCAAACGAAGAAATCGCCGGTTGTCGTGGCTTCAACCCCATGACCCCACTCGCCCCTGCTTCTGTTCTACGTCGTCTCGCTGCCAGTGCGCTGCTTATCTCCGCCGCCGTCGGTCCCCTCGCCGCCTTCGGCGCCGAACCGACCAAACCCGTTTCCGCTCTGACTTTTTCGGCGGACCTGCGTCTCCGTTACGAGTGGGATTGGGATTCCCAAAATGCCGCCGGCGTTGCGCGGACAGACCGCGATCGCGCACGAGCACGCGCACGAGCGGGGGTGGGCTATAAGTTTTCCAACGAGTGGTCCTTCGGCGCGCGCGCTCGCACCGGCAACCGCCTCAGCCAGCAATCCCCTCACCTCACTTTTAACGCCAGCGACGACATCACCGACGACTTCGAAGTCGCGCTCGACCGCTACTACCTCCAGTTCAAACAAGGCCCATTCCTTGCCTGGGGTGGGCGCAACAGCACTCCGTTCTGGCAGCAGAACGAGATGTTCTGGGACGAGGATGTCACTCCGACCGGCATCGCCGGCTCGTACGAGACCAAACTTGAACAAGGAAGTCTCACGACCACCGCCGGCGCATTTTATCTTCCCGACGGCATGACCAAGCTCAACGGCTCCCACCTCGGCGCCCAGTTGAAGTACAGTCTGCCGGTCAAGCCATCGCAGTTCACGCTGGCCGCGGGCCTCTACCGGTTTGATGGAAAAACGGGCGCCAAAAATCTTCGTAATCGCAATGGCGCGCGCGACTACTTCGTCGGTGTCTTGAGTGCCCAGTGGCAAACGCCGGTCGACGGCCCGCCCCTCACGCTCGGCGTCGATCTGATCAGGAATTTTTCGGACTACGGCGCGACCGACACTGCGCCCTTCGCCGCCACGCACGCGGACGAAAAAAACGGTTACGTGTTCTCCATGCTGCTCGGCCAGCTCAAGCAACCGCGCGACTGGCAGGTCGGTTATTTCTACGCGCACATCGAAACCTTGGCGGTCAACGCCGCTTATGCGCAGGACGACTGGGCCCGCTTCGGCAGCGCCACGCAGTCGGACCTCACCGACTTCGAGGGCCACGAGTTTCGGGCGACCTGCGTGATTACGCCGCGACTCAACAGCAGCGCCCGCCTCTTTTTTGTGAACGCCATCACCAGCGTCCAAGACGGCAGCCGCTGCCGCATCGACCTTAATTGGAAGTACTGAGCCTCATCCATGAATTCACCCGCCATGAAACTCGCCTCCTCCCTTCTCTCTTCGCTCGTTCTCGGTGCCGCTCTCCATGCCGCGCCCGCGCCAGTTACCACCACCTACCGCGTTCAGCAGAATGTGACGCTTTCCGACATCCCCGCCGGCGCGAAGAACGTGAAGTTCTGGATCTCGATTCCCGATAACGAGCGCTACCAGGAGGTCCTCGACTTCGCGGTGGTCTCCGCCCCCGGCCCGTGGACCGTCGTGCGCGAGCCGGACCGCGGCAACCGCTTCATGCTCGTCGAAACGCGCAATCCCGGTGCCACGTCGCTCACGACCAAGGTCGAGTTCACGGTGCGCCGCCGTTCCGTTTTCACCGAGATTGATCCCGCCAAAGTCGGTCCGATCACCGACTCGCACCGCGTACTCTACGCCGAGGAACTCAGCCAAAATGCGCCGCACATGAAAGTGACGCCCCGTCTCGCCAAGCTCGCAAACGATACCTGCGGCAGCGAAACCAACGTCGCCGCGCAAGCCACGCTCCTGCTCAACGCCGTCGCCGACTACGCCGACCACTATTCGAAAGATCCGACCAAGCCGAAGTGCGGCATTGGCGACGTCGAAGATTGCATGACGAACGCCGGCGGCTGCTGCACCGACCTCCATTCGATGTTCATCGCCCTCGCCCGTGCGCGGGGAATTCCCTCCCGCCTGCAAATGGGCTACCGCCTTCGCGAGGCGAATGAAGGCAAGGAAGTCGATCCCGGCTATCGCTGCTGGGCGGAATATTTTGTGCCCAACTACGGCTGGGTTTCGGCGGACATCGTCGAAGCCGACGACCCCAAGGGCCTCGGCCGCACGCGCTGGTTTACCGGACTCACGGAACGCCGCCTGTGGCTGAACGAAGGTCGCGAGTTCAACCTCGCCGGTCGCGCAATCACCGATCGTCGCGTCAACACCATGATCATCGGCTACGCGGAGATCGACGGCGTCGAAGCCCGCGTGCTGCCGGACGAGCCCGCGAAGCTGGCCGCGCAAATTTCGCGCACGGTGCGTTACACGGAGATCAAGGCTGACGCCGCCCCGGCCAAGGTCGCGGCCGCAATGGCGACCCAGTAACGGCGACGAAACAGCCGTAGTAGTTTCGCGCGGCTTGCTGTAGCGGCGGTCTATGAGCGCCGCTACAGTTCGGATTTGGTCCTTCGGCGCCCGCCCGGCGGAAAAGCATTTCGCCCGCGCATTGCGGCAAACCGTCCCAGAAATCTTTTCGCCGGGGATCTTACCTGCAACAAACCGCGCCTGCTGAAACGACCGCCCCTTCGCTGCAGCATTTCCGTTCACCGCTTCCCCCAACCTTCCTCACCATGCCTACCACCTCCCCCGCGCAAAAATTCGCGCTTCGGTTCGCCACCACGTCCTGTCTCCTTGGCCTCGCACTTCTCCCCTCCGCTGTCTTCGGACAAGGCTGCGTCATCGCGCGCGGCGGCGGCGCCTGCAACACCGTGATGGACGGCAACGGCTACCTTCAGCCCCAACACTGGCAAACGAGCATGGCCTTCCGCTGGTTCCAGTCGCACCGCCACTTCGCGGGCGCCGTCGAGCAAACCCAGCGCGACACCGGCGGCACCGAGGTCATCAACGACTCCTACTTCTACGATTTCTCCGCCACGTACGCGTGGTCCAGCCGGTTGAACGTCAGCTTCACCGTCCCTTACGTTTATCACGACCGCTCCTCGCTCTACGAACATCTCGGCAACAACTCCGGCAAGCGTTTCAGCACGCAGGCAGCCGGCCTCGGCGATGTCCGGCTCAGCGCGAGCTACTGGCTGTTCAACCCGAACGACAGCCACAACGGAAACTTCTCTGTCGGCTTCGGCTTCAAGGCTCCGACGGGAGACTACAAAGTCATGGATACCTTCCAGCGCGCGAGCGGTCCGCAGGAACGCTACGTCGATTCCTCGATTCAACCCGGCGACGGCGGCTGGGGATACACCGTGGAATTCCAGGGTTTCCGCCGCATCAAGGGCAGCCTCTCCGCCTACGGCAACGCGTTCTATCTTTTCAACCCGAAGGAGCGCATCGACGCCACGGGTTTCTCGGTCCCTGACGCCTACATGGGCCGCGGCGGTTTCGACCTCGGGATTCCCCAGGTGCATGGCTTGGTCGTCAGCTTTGGCGGACGCATTGAAGGCGTGCCCGGCAACGACGCGTTCGGTGGCAGCCGCGGCAGCCGCCGTCCCGGATTCGCGGTCGCCGTCGAGCCCGGTGTCACCTACAGCCGCGGCCGGTTCTTCGGAACGGTCACGGTGCCGGTCCTCGTTCACGCCAATCGCACCACGACGTGGGGCTCGGCTCGCGCGGGCGACGCCGCGTTCGCCGACTACACGATCAACACGAGTTTCTCGGTGCGGCTGTAAGGCAGCAGTGGGTTTAAATTCACGCACCGTAGGAGCGGCTTTATGCCGCGACCGGTCAACGGATCCGGCGAATCGCGGCATAAAGCCGCTCCTACAGCTCAGCACATACGCCTACGACGCTCCCGGCACCAGCCGGTCGAGCTGCCCGCGCAGACTGCGGCTGAGCGGCAGCTTTGTTCCATCGCGCAACACGACCGTGTAGTCGCCGTGTTGCGCCGGCTGGATCTCCCGGATCTGGTCGACGTTCACGATCGCCGAGCGATTGACGCGCGCGAAATTCACCGTGCCCAGCCGGGTTTCGATCGCGGTCATCGTCTCCCGCAACATCAGCCGCCCGCTCGTGAGATGCAGCATCACGTAGTTGTCCGCCGCCTCCACGCGCACGATCTCCTCCGGCTTTAAAAACACGAGGCGGCCGTCGGCTTTGACCGCGATCCGATCGTTCCTGCCGGCGGCGGTCGCAGCGCGCGCTTCGCCAGTCCCCTGTCCCGCGCCACGTCGCAGATGCTCCTGCGCGCGACGCAAGGCCTGTTGCAGGCGTTCGCGATCGAACGGCTTCAGGAGATAGTCCACCGCCGCGACCTCGAAGGCATCGACGGCGAACTCCTCGTGCGCCGTCGCGAAAATCACGGCGGGACGTTTCTCCTCCGGAAATTCGGCGAGCACCTGCAGCCCGTTGCAGCCGGGCATCTGCATGTCGAGAAACACCAGGTCGGGCGCATCGCGCCGGATCGCCGCAATCGCCTCGGTGCCGCTGCCGCATTCGCCGATCACTTCGACGGCGGGCTCGCTTTTCAGGAAACTGCGCAGCCGCTCGCGGGCGAGCGGTTCGTCGTCGACGAGGAGGGTGCGGAGGGTCTTCACAGTGGCAGGGTGATGCGAACCTCCAGGCCGCCGGCCGGATGGTTGGCCAGTTCGAAGCGGTGCCGGTCGCCGTAAAGTTCACGCAGCCGTTCGCGCGTGTTCGCCAGGCCGATGCCTTCGCGCGCGAAACCGCCCGCGGGCTGCCCCATGCCGTTGTCACGCACGACGAGCAGCAGCGCGCCGCCTTCGCGGCGCGCCTCGATCTCAAGCCGGCCCGGGCGCGCGAGCGGCTCGATCCCGTGGCGGATGGCATTCTCCACGAGCGGCTGCAGCAGCAAACTCGGCACGTCGACCTCCAGCGTGTCCGGCGCCGCGGTGATCGCCGCCGTCAGGCGGTCGCGGAAGCGGATGCGTTCGATCTCGAGGTATTTTTCGTTGAAGGCGAGTTCGTCCCGGAGCTTCGTCAGCGGCTGCCCGGGATGGTGCATCGTCAGGCGAAGCAGTTCGCTCAAGCGCACCAGCATGCGGTCGGCCGCGTTCACGTCGCTGTGCATGAGCGAAGCGATGCCGTTGAGGGTGTTGAAAAGAAAGTGGGGCTTCAGCTGGCGCAACAGCGCCTGCAGCCGCGCCTCGGTCAGGCGTTTCTCCAGCTCGAGCGTGTGCACGGTGCGCTCGTGATATTTGCGGTAGTAGTCGAGCGCGTGGCTGATCGTGATGATCACGCCATAGACGAGCAGGTTGAACGGATAGGTTTTCACCAGCAGCGGACGGAAGACCTCGGCAAACGTGACGGCCTCATCGACGAAATGGCTGTGCACCACGCCGACCGCCGAGCGCAGCACGACATACACCAGCGAACACACCAGCGCCGCCGTCAGATGAATGACCGCCGTGCGCCAGGGTTGCGCGCCCTCCGGCGGATAACGCCGCGCAAGCCACACCACGGGAATCGACAGCACCGCCCACACATACCAGTCACCGAGCGAATACCCGATCGCCTGCTCCCACGTGACGGCGCGCCCGAGCAGCGTGCTCGACAAATAAAACTGCCCGGCAAACGCCAGCGCAACGAGAGTCCAGAACGCGGCGATGCCCATGAAGCGAAGCAAAGCTCGGCGGAGCGGCTGCGGGTCGGGCATTGCGCGAAAAGGATTGCGGGGTATGTAGGTGCCGGACCTTTGGGTGTCCACGCCCATCCGAATTTTTCTCGTGTCACTGACCGCCAGTCCGCCCCCCGCCCCGCCGCCGCCGATCCAGCCGGTGCGCTCCGTGGTGTCGCCGTTGCTGCCGGTGGTGTTGCCGCTCGTGATCGCGGCGATCGGGCTGAGCTGGCTGTTCGCGCATGTGTTTCCCGCCGGACCGGCCGAGGATGCGCCGGCGATTCGTTTCACCGACGTGACGGCGGAGGCGGGACTGATGTTCACCCACCGCCAGGGCGGCGCGGACGCGCCCACGACCTTGGCCGGCGCGGTGGTCGTGCTGGACTTCAACCAGGACGGCGCACCGGATCTTTTTTTCGTCAACGGCGCTCCCTGGCCCTGGGAGGAATCGCTGGAGAAACGCCTTGGGCGCAACAGCGCCCTGCTCCGCAACGACGGACGCGGCCACTTCATCGACGTCACCGCGCCCGCCGGCCTGAATGTCGAGATGCAGGGCATGGCCGCCACGGCGGGCGACTTCGACAACGACGGGCTCACCGATCTTTTCGTCACGTGTGTCGGCCCGAACCACCTCTTCCGCAATCTCGGGCAGGGCCGCTTCGAGGACGTCACCGAGGAAGCGGGAATCGGCGGCGAGGAAAACACCTGGAGCAGCGGCGCCGCGTGGATCGATTTCGACCGCGACGGCCGGCTCGATCTCGTCGTGTTGCACTATGCGCGCTGGCCGCGCGAGGTCGGCCTCGCCCAGGCGTTTGCCATCGCGAACATCGGCCGCTCCTACGGTGCGCCCACGGGTTTCGTCAGCGCTTTTCCGTCGGTCTACCGGAATCTCGGCGAAGGCCGCTTCGCGCTCGTGCCCGACTCCGCGGGGCTGCGCGACCTCGATCGCGAGACGAGCCGCCCGACCGCGCAACCGCTCGCGATCGCCCCGCTCGATGCCAACGGCGACGGTCACCTCGATCTGCTGATCACCTACCAGAACAGCGGTCCCGCGCTTTTCCTTTCGCTGCCGGGCGGCACATTTGAAAAACACGCCGCCCGCGCCGACCGCCAGGAAGGCTCCGCCGCCAGCCTGGCCTCGGCAAGCGCGCTGCCGATGGGCGCGAATTTTCAGACTGATCTCCGCGCCCAGATCCTGCCTCCGCTTGCACTCGCACCCGCCGCCCGCACCGCGGACGAATTGCCGCTCGCGCTGGCGGGAAAACTCGGGGTCGCCCTCGCCGACTTCAACCTCGACGGCCGCACGGAGATTTTCTCCGGCGAGGGCGCCGCGGAACTTCACCTCAATAAATTCGAGCCCGGCCGCGATTTCGCGCGTCCTCCTGCGGTCATGTACCACAAGGGTGACGCCTGGCCCGCCGTGACCTGGGACGCCGCGAATCCCTGGGTGACGCCACTCGCGATCCGCGGCGCCGCCGTGGCGGATTTCGACGGCGACGGCGACAGCGACGTGGTCATCGCCCAGAACAACGCCGGACCCATTTTGCTGCGCAACGACCAGCGCCTCGACTGGCCGTGGCTGCAGCTTCGGCTGATCGCCACGCATTCCCACTCCGAAGCGGCGGGCGCCCGGGTCGAAGTGCACACCCCGCGGCGCGTGTTGCAGCAAACCGTCGGGCCCGCGCTGGGATTCATGGCGCAATCGGATTCGACGCTGACCTTCGGCCTCGGCGACGACACGCGCGTCCGGAAAATCGTGATCCGCTGGCCGTCGGGGCGGATCCAGGAACTGCGTCCCACCGCGCTCAAACAAACGCTCGTCGTCCGCGAACCCTGAACGCGAATTCTCCATGAAGGCTTTTTTTGTCCTGCTGATTCTCGCTCTCCCGCTGCGCAGCGACGCCAGGGAACTGGCCGCGCCCGCGATGCGCTCGCCCGATCCCCGCTTCATCCTCGGGGAACTTCTGGCCAGCGACGATTTCAGCCGGGGCCTCGACCTCTGGCAGTGGGAGCTGGAAAAAGGCGGCAGCGTAACGGCGCGCGACGGAGCTCTCGAGATCGACGTCCCCGGCGGTTGCACGGTCTGGCTGAAGGCGCCGCTCTCCGGCGCGACGCTGATCTCCTACGAGGCGACGATGATTTCCGCCGGCGGCCCGAACGACCGCGTAAGCGACCTGAACTGTTTCTGGATGGCGCGCGACGCCCGCAATCCGGACGACCTCTTTGCGGTCGCGCGCAGCGGAAAATTTTCCGACTACGACCAGCTGCGGTGCTACTACGTCGGACACGGCGGCAACACGAACACCACGACGCGGTTTCGCCGCTACATCGGCGAAAAAGGCAACCGGCCGATCCGCCCCGAGCACGACCTCACGGCAAAGGAGTTTCTCCTCGTACCGAACGCCACCCAGACCATCCAGCTCATCGCCGCGGGACCGGTCATCGGTTACTACCGCGACGGACGGCAGCTTTTCGCCTGCGACGATCCGGCGCCGTACACGGGCGGCTGGTTCGCGTTCCGCACCACGGCCAGCCATCTGAAGGTGAAAAATTTCCGTGTGCACCGGCTCCTTCCCGGCACAAAGCCACCGGCCGACCGATAACCTCCTTCTGTCATCCTGCGCGCAGCGAAGAATCCATTTTGATATTCCCGCCGGCAAAGCGCTCGAACCTCCTGCTGGATTCTTCGCTAAACTCAGAATGACAGTCGAATTTCACGACACTCCCAAGATCATGACCCAACTCCATTCACGACTCAGGACCTTTGCCGCCGGCGGAATTCTCGCGCTGCTGTCGGCGACGTGGCTCACGGCGGCGCAGCCGGCCGCTGCCGCGCCGAGACCGCCAAACATCGTGTTCATCATCGCGGACGATCTCGGCTACGGGGACCTCGGTTGCTACGGCCAGCAACGGATCAAAACGCCGAACATCGACAGGCTGGCGGCGCAAGGCATGCGTTTCACCCAGTTCTACGCCGGCGCGCCCGTATGCGCTCCGTCCCGCAATGCACTGATGACCGGTCAGCACGCAGGACACCTGACGATTCGCGGCAACGCCAAGGTCGATCTGCGCAAGGAAGAGGTGACGGTCGCGCAAGTCCTCCAGCGCGCCGGCTACGCGACCGGCCTCATGGGCAAGTGGGGCCTCGGCCGCGAAGGCTCGACTGCCGCACCGCGCCGGAAAGGCCTCGACGCTTTCTTCGGCTACGTCGACCAGTCGATGGCACATAATTACTACCCGGGCTTTCTGATCCGGAACGAGGAAACCGTTCCGCTGCGCAACGTGGTTCCCAATCCCGGGCCCTACGGCCAGGGCGTGGCGACGGTGAAACTCGACTACAGCGCCGACCTCATCGCCGACGAAGCGGTGAAGTTCGTCCGCGAAAATCATCAGCGGCCGTTCTGTCTTTTTTTCACGCCCACCCTCCCCCACGCCAACAACGAAGCCGGCGACGACGGCATGGAAGTTCCGGACTACGGTCCCTACGCAAAGGAGAACTGGCCCTCGTCCGCCAAGGGGCTCGCCGCAATGATCACGCGCCTCGACACGCAGGTCGGCCGCTTGATGGCCGAGTTGAAAACGCTCGGGCTCGAGGAAAACACCCTCGTGATTTTCACTTCCGACAACGGTCCACATCAGGAAGGCGGCAACAACCCGCAGTTCTTCGCTTCGGCGGGGCCGCTGCGCGGGATCAAGCGCGACCTCTACGAAGGCGGAATCCGCGTGCCGTTGATCGTCAGCTTTCCGGGCCGCGTGAAGGCGGCGACCGTCTCAAATCAAACCGGCTTTCTCGGCGACTTCATGGCGACGCTCGCCGAATTTGCGCACGCCTCCCCGCCCGCGGGACTCGACGGCATCAGCCTCGTCCCGACGCTGACCGGCCGCGCGGCCGAGCAGAAGCAACACGAGTTTTTCTATTGGGAATTCTACGAGGGAAAATCCGCGCAGGCAGTGCGCATGGGCCGCTGGAAAGCGATCCGCAGCCCGATGCACACCGGCACGATCGAGCTGTACGACCTCGAGTCCGATGTCGGCGAGAAGAACGACCTCGCGGCCAGGCATCCCGAAATCGTCGCGCAGGCGGGCGACGCGATGAAACGCGCGCACGTGCCATCGCCGGACTGGAAAGTGGTCGAAGCTCCCGTTCCGGCGACATCGCCTGCAACGGCTCCCCAGTAACCGCGAATTCGAGCGGTTGGCAGGAAGGCGGGGCTGTGACCCGCCCTCCTTTCAAAACGACCGGGCTAACGCGTGATAATTTCAACGCGGTCGAGCCGCGCCACGTTGTCCTGTCCCGCGAAGTCCGGCCGCACGGAGGGGTCGAAGAGGATGAGCGGTTTCTCTCCCGTGACCGCGTCGCGACGCAGGGGAAGAATCGCGAACGTGATTTCACCCTGCTTCAGCGCCGCCGCGTGCCGGCGAAGTCCGATCTCGAGCGGCAGGCCGTTGTAGAAATCGTCGGTGACCAGTTTGCCTCCGATGGAAAGGCGGGAGACATCGCCGACGTAGTGGAGCCGCAGCAACGCGTCGCCCGCCGTGAGATCGAGATTCGCGGGCAGCTTGATCCGCCACACCGCCGCGTGGGCGAAGTCGGCCTCGGTTGGCTCGGCGGCGACAGGCTGCTTGATCGGACCGAGCGGGATGTCGCGCGCGGGACCAGCCCGGCCGATCTGCTCGGCTTCAACGCGCAGCGGCGCGGCTTCCTTGAGCGGTGCATCGAAACCAATGCGGCCAGTCGCCACATCGCGATTGAGCGCCAGCGACTGCGCGTCGCTGAGCAGCACAATCCGCACGGACATTCCCCCCGCACGGGAGGGGACGCGGACGAATTCCCCGCCTGGCGAGAGCATCTTTGGCGGCGCACCGACAAAGCAAAATTCCGCCGGCACGCCGGGTGTCTCGGCGAAATACACCGTCCGCACACCTGCCTCGTCGGAAATGCTGACCGGCTGCGCCGTCGCCCACGCGAGCGTCGCGTCACGGGCGAAATCGAGGTTGAAGGGCCAGATGAATCGCGCGGCGGCCGCAACGGTCACCGGTTTTTCGGGAAAGGTA
The DNA here is from genome assembly GCA_036261745.1 of Opitutaceae bacterium. Classification (GTDB taxonomy): domain Bacteria; phylum Verrucomicrobiota; class Verrucomicrobiia; order Opitutales; family Opitutaceae; genus DATAKE01. The sequence goes on along the minus strand of DATAKE010000121.1, from coordinate 38,470 downwards.
ACCGCGCTGCCGTCGGCGAGTTTCACCGTAAACTGCACGCCTTCCTTGGCCGGGAGATTTTTCAAACGCTCGTAGTTGTTCACGAACACGAATCCGCTGCGGCCGTCGGAGCGGGCGGACCAGCGGAGAGTCGTGACGTCGTCTTTTCCCGACGGCCGTTGTTCCGGCAGAAAGGTCTCCGTGTCGGCCAGCTTCTCACCGAACGAGTGCAGGAAATGATGGAGCCGCCGGAGCGAATAATAATGCGGACGAACCTGACCGTATTGGCCGAGGGGCGCCTGGAAGTCGTAGTTTTTCACCGGCATGTCGTTCCAGTTGGTGATCTCCGTCGCCTGCTGCTCCATCAGCGTGCTGAGCTGTCCCTCCGGATTCGTGCCGCCGTGGTACATGTAGTAGCCGGGCGAGATGGAGCCCGAGCCGAGCTTGACGAGCGTGGTGGAATCGATGTCGCGCGTGTCGACGAGAATGCGCCGGTGGTAACTGCTCATCATGCCGCCGCCGATTTCGCAGGTGAGGTAGGGATATTGCGCGACGTCGGGCGCGTCCTTCACCTCGCGGCGGCCGAGCGCTTCGCTGGCAATGTTCGCGTCGGTGCGCAGCGTGGAAAAATGAAAGCCGGCCCAGTACGTGCCGGGCATGGTCACGATCTCGCGATCCCAGAATCCCTCGGCGTAGACGCCGTAGAGCGGAACGATTTCGCCGAATGGCATCGGCGTCTGCAACTGGGGCCAGCCCGTGCGGGTGTAGATCGGAACGTCGAGACCGGCTTCGCGCGCGATGCGTTTTAAATTCAGGAGGTGAGCGGCGGGCCCGCCGTATTCGTTCTCCACCTGAATGCCGATCACCGGACCGCCCTCCTTCCAGAGCAGCCCGGAAATCTGCGCCGCGATCTGCGCATAGATCACTTTCGCATGCTCGAGATAGGGCGGATCGTCGGAGCGGACTTTCCAGCCTTTCGCCAGCGCCCAGTCCGGGACGCCGCCGTTGCGCACTTCGCCGTGACACCACGGGCCGCAGCGGACGATGACCTTCAGCCCGGCTTCACCGGCGAGTCGCACGAAGCGCCGGAGATCGTGATCACCGTCCCACTTCCACTGGCCTTGGATTTCCTCGTGGTGAACCCAGAAAACATACGTGGCGACGATGTCGATTCCGCCGGCCTTCATCTTGCGAAGCTCCGCGCGCCACTCTGAGGCCGGATAACGCGTGTAGTGAAACTCGCCCATGACGGGCGTCCAGCGTTTGCCGTTCAACAGCAGACTGCGGCTGTCGAGCGTGAGCGTGCTCGCATCGGGAGCGCGGGCCGCGCCCATCTTGAAACCGTCGGTCACCGGCGGGGCAGGCTCGCGCACCGTGATCGCGAGGGGAGCAGCCGTCGCAAATTGACTGGTCATGAAAAACGCCGCGAGAACGGCGGAGGGACGAGGGATGGTAAGCATAAGGGTAACGGGTGAAAAAACATCGGGGCTACTTCCGCGCGGCCTCGGGCGCGAGGTGGAGCGTGCGGGCATCGGCCGGAACCGCATGGGTGGTTTGCCGGCCGTCGGGCCAGCGAACGCGAAGCTCCCGCGGCGGAGTGGCGTCGGGCCAGCCGAAGAACGCGACCGGCGCCGACTGGCTGTAGTAACCGGCGCCGGCCTGAAGTTCAGCCGTCTGCGTCGAGCCATCGCTTAACACGAGGGTGAGGCGCGCCCCAATCGCCGCGAAGTTTCCCGCCGCGCCACGCAGGCGAACCGCGAGACTGTGCCGGCCGGCCCGGCCGTCGTTGCGAAACATGAGCGTGGTATCGCGATCACGGTTCACAACGAAATCGGGCCGTCCGTCCTCGTTGAGATCGAGCACGACCAGCGCCCCAGCGGCGCCCGGAACGACAAGTCCGCTCTGCGCCGGCGGGATGGGAATGAAACCGCCGTGACCATCGCCCGTGAGCAGCTGGCTGATGCCGCCATCGAAACGTCCGACCGCGGCGACCGGCGCGAAGGAATTTTGCACCGCGTAGATGTCAGCGTGTCCGTCGCCATCGAAATCGCCCGCGACCACCCCCTGCAGCGGCGCGATCTGGGCGATTCGCGGCAGCGGCGTGAACCGCCACGTGCCGTCGAACTGGCTGAGAAAGACGCCGCTCGCGAACTGCGTGGCCTCGAAGCGCCGGGCGGCGGCGAGTTTATCCTCACCGAGAATTTCCCCGAGCGTGGCGCGCGCGAAAAGATCGTTGCGCGGAAACCGTTTTAAAACCGACGGAATGCTTCCCCCCAGAGTTCGGCGCGAACGGCGCGGATAAATCTTTTCACCTTCGAAACGGGCCTCGACGAGCTGGGATCCGCCGTCGCCCGCAAAAGCCCCGGCGAAGAGCAGCGCGGGATGGGCGCCATCGGCGCGATAGGTCGTGTTCAATCCAAGATTGCCCGCGACGAAGTCGGGCCGGCCGTCGCCGTTGAAATCGGCGCTGGCAAGTGCGCTCCACCACCCCGTGCCGCCGGACGCGAAGCCGGATTTTTCCGTGAGGTCCGTGAAGCCGCGCCCCAGGTCGTTGTGAAAATAGCGCACGCGGCCCCACTCGCAGGCGACGAAAAGATCGGGCCAGCCGTCGTCGTCGGCATCGCTCCAGAGTGCGGCGGTGACAAGCCCGACCTCCCGCAGTGCGGGCGCGAGCGAATCGGTAAGATCCTCGAATCGCCCGCCGCGATTCACGAGCAGGGCGCTGCGCGGAGCGAATGGATATTTTCCGGGGGTCACCCGCGCACCGAGAAACACATCGATCCGCCCGTCGCGATCGAAGTCCACTGCGGCGGCGGCGCCGACTGACAATGGAAGCGCGGGCAGCGCATCGGGCTGCTCCCTCCACTTGGCGTGACCGTCGTTCAACTGGAGCGGCCGTTGATAAGGCGGCGATCGCTCGAGCTGTGTCGCGCCGCCGCGCGTCACGAGCAGGTCGTTGTGCCCGTCGCCGTCGGCGTCGAATACGAGGATCGGGCCGTCGTCGGCTCGCGCGAGTGACGGGCCCGTGGCAAACCGTCCTTCCGCTTTCACGAGTAAAACGCGAAGCGGATCGACCAGCGTGCCGCCGACCACAAGGTCGTCGCGACCGTCGCCATCGACGTCGCCGGCCGCGAGCGGGGGCCCGCGGCGACCGAGGCGGAGGGGCAGCAACGGTTGTTGCGCGAGTTCGTCGGCTTCGTTGGCTCGGGAGATCCAGGCATGATTGGTCATCACGCTGAATTGGTTGAACTGCGGCAGCGGAGCCGGCGCTGCGGCGGGCGATTCCTCGTCGCCCGCGGGCTCGGTGATCGTGTAGCGCCGGTCGGCGGCGAGACCGGTCAACACCTGACGACGGCCGCTGGGCCAGGTAATTTCCGCGCGTTTAATTCCGGTTTCTTCACCGAGGCCGAAATGCAACACGGGGTCGGAGCTCGACATCACGCCGCGCGCGAGCGTGAGCACGCGCACCTGCGGACCGGCGGTCGTTTCGATCCGAACCGTCGCGCCGACTCCGAAACGGTTGGAGGCCGTGCCCCGCAATTCGAAGATCACGCGGTGACCGGTGTCTGAGTCGTTGCGCAGGATCGTGGCGCCTTTTTTGTAGTTCGAAAAAACGAGATCGAGATCGCCATCGCCATCGAGGTCGCCGAGGGCCGCGCCGAAACTCACGCCCTTTTGGTTGAGCCCCCAGGCGGCACTGGCGTCTTCGAAGCGCACGTCGCCCAGGTTGCGGAACGCGAAATTTTGCTCCGCGAGCACGGGGCTGGCGCGCACGATCCGGATTTTCTCCTCCACGGTTTCCGCACTCGCGACCCGCGCCATGAGGTCGGCGTTGTGCGGCTCGCGGTGCATGCCGTTGGTCACGTGAAGGTCGAGGCGGCCGTCGTTGTCGAGGTCCTCGAGGCGCACCGACCACGTCCAGTCGGTCGCGTCCAATCCGGCGAGACAGGCGGCCTCGAGGAAACGGCTCGTGCCGGTGTTCAGATAAAGCGCATTGCGCATGAAGTATGGCGAGGCGGTCGAATTTTCCGCCGGCTCCGCGATCAGGCCGCGCGCGTTGGCCATCGTGCGCTGGTCTTTCTGATGCGTGGTCGCGGCCATGTCGGCGACGAAGAGATCGACGAGCCCGTCGTTGTTCACGTCGCCGAGATCCGAGCCCATCGAGGAGAAGGGCGTGTGCGGCACCGTGGATTCGAGGGTGTTGGTGAAGGTGCCGTAACCGGTGTTGTGAAAAAGTTTGTCCGGCGGCGTGAAATCGTTCGCCACGTAGAGATCGGGCCAGCCGTCGTTGTCGTAATCCCACCACGTCACCGAGTGCCCCTGCGCCCGATCGCTGACTCCGGCCGGTCCGGTCACATCGGCGAACGTGCCGTCGCCGCGGTTGCGCAGGAGGTAATTCCGCTGCGGCTTGAGCTCCCCGCCGACCGATTCCGGCTGATTGGTTTGGATAAAAACATCGAGCGAACCGTCGCGATCGTAGTCGCAGAAGGCCGCCATCACCGAGGCGTCCTTGATGGCGAGGCCGCGGGCGGCGGCCTCTTCCTTAAACGTGCCGTCGCCTTGGTTAACGTAGAGGAGATTGGGCGCGTCGAACCGGCAGAGGTAGAGATCGAGCCGTCCGTCATTGTTCACATCGGCAAACGACGCGCCCTGTTTCCAGATGCCGGCCGCCTCGCCTTGGTCGACTACCCCGGCCTTGTCCGTGACGTCGGCGAATTTCCAATTCCCGAGGTTGCGAAACAACCGGCAGCTTTCCGTTTTGCTCACGACAAAAATATCCGGGCGCCCGTCGCCGTCGTAGTCGCCGATCGCCACGCCGGTGCCGACCGCTCCGATTTCCAGTTCCTTGGCGCGTTCCGCCCACATCCGGGGATCGGCGTAGCGGTTTTCGGTGACGATTCCCGTCTGCTCGGGGGAAAGTTCGGCGAACAGCGTCGGCCCGCGCGGACCGGAACGGGGCGCGAAGGAGGCTTCGGTGATTCCTTCAACGGAATCCGCCGCGCTTGCCGCTGCCAGTGTCAGGATCGCCGGCAGAAAAAACGTCGCGGAGCGAAGCCGCGGAAGGGTTGGTCCACCGTTCATATCAGGACTTGCTTGCCTGGTAATATTCCAACGATTGCGTGAGAGTTTAGCAAAGCTGCGCAACTGTAACGCCCAAAATGACCCCACGTTCCCGATCGAACTCCCGCGCCTGGATCGTGGTCCTGGCTTGCGCGTGCGGCTTTCTGATCTGGATCAACTACCGGCGGGCGCAGCGGGTGGAATCCGTGACCAACACCGAGCGCGAGGCGGTGGCGGACGCCAACTCATCGACGGGCTACGCCGGCGGCAAACGCTGGTTGATCGTCCCGGAGCACAACAACCGCAGCTATCAGTGGATCGCCGAGACGCAGCAGATGCTGGCGCAGGGTGAATGGCGCGTGCGGCGGATCGACTACGAGAACGCGCCGCTCGGGCGCGAGGTGCACTCTGCCTCTCCGTATCGCTGGTGGCTGGGTCTGATCGCGTGGTGCGATCACGTCATCTCCGGCCGGCCGCTTGGTCTTTCCGTCGAGCGCGCGGCGCTTTGGGCGGATCCGCTGTTGCATGTGTTCCTCCTGCTGGGAACGACGATTTTTGTCGCGCGACAGTTCGGTCCCTTTCCGACCGCCCTGCTCGCCGGCGGCATGGCGGTGATTTATCCGTTTGCGGGCGGGTTTCTGCCCGGTGCCCCGGACGACAGCAGTCTCGCCCGGATTTTCGCCCTGTGGAGCGTGCTGCCCTTGCTGGCCGCCGTGAGGGTCGCGAGCGATCCGTGGCGCCGGCAGCGACTTTTTTTTGTCGCGGGTGTCGCCGGCGGTTTGGGTCTTTGGGTGAGCGCGGCCAGTCAGGTGCCCGTCCTGGCCGGAATTGCGTTGGGTGCGATTCTGGCCGCGTGGATTTCGGCGCGGGGCGTGAAGGAAAATTCCCCTGACTCCCCGGAACCGGCGCTCTGGCGGCGGTGGGCGTTCGGCGGCGCGACGACGTGTCTGGCCGCTTATCTCATCGAATATTTTCCAGCGCACATGGATTTCCGCCTGCAGGTAAACCATCCGCTTTTCGGGCTGGCCTGGATCGGAGTCGGCGAAGTGCTGGTCCAGATGGAGGCTTGGTTTGGACGGGGGAAATTCACCTGGACCCGCCGCCAGGCATTCCTGCTGTTGTTCGCAATTGCGGCCGTCGCGGCGCTGCCCGTCGCGATGAAGCAGGCCGGAACCCAGTCGTTGCTGGTGCGGGATCTTCAAGCCGCGCGGCTCTCCTACCTCCCGGATGGTGTCGTCGCAAAAAGTCTCGGTGCCTGGATTGCCCGCGATGGCTTAACGAAAGCGGCGGCCGCCACCTGCCTTCCCCTGCTGTTCCTGGCACTGGCGGTGTGGCTGCTTGCGCGTCGGAAGACCGACGTCTCGCTGCGTGCGGGAATCGCTTTTGCGATCGGGCCGGTCTTGGTCGCACTCGTGCTCGCGTTCACCCGGCTCGCCTGGTGGAGCATGTTTGATGCGGTCCTGCTCGTCCTGGTAATCGCTGGCTCCGCCGCGTTGCAGGCGTCAACCACCGCGGCGCACACTCGCTGGCTCTGGTCTGGTTTCGCTGGATTGGTTTTCTTGCCCGGGCTCGTTCAGCTGGCGCCCCGCGGCGGAGCGGGAGCGAATATCGAGTTCACCCGCCTCGAGGTCGAAGGACTGATCGAGCGCACGCTGGCGCACTGGATCGCCGATCATGCCGGTCCGGGCGGCGCGGTGATTCTGGTGCCGCCCGACCGGACGACCAGCTGGTGTTTTCACGGCGGGATGCGCGGACTCGGAACGGCCAATTGGGAAAATCGCGACGGCCTGACTGCGACGGTGCGGATCGTCACCGCCACCACCATGGACGAAGCGCAGGCGCTGATCAGCCAGCGGGGCGTCACGCATCTCGCCCTCCCCTCCTGGGATTCCGATCTCGATGAATTCGCGCGCTGGACCCTGCGCAACCCGAACGACGCGTTCATCGCGGCGCTGCATCACTGGGCGCTGCCGCCGTGGCTGCGGCCGCTGCCCTATCGTTTGCCTGTGGTGGCCGGATTCGAAAACCAATCGGTCGCCTTGTTTGCCGTAACCGATGAGGGCAACCGGGCGGCGGCGCTCAGCCGCGTGGCGGAATATTTCGTCGAAATGCAACAGGTCGACCGTGCGGCGTCCTCGGTTCAAGCGCTGCAGCGCTACCCGACCGATCTCGGAGCGTTGGTCGCGCTGGCGCGCGTGGAGAAGGCGCGCGGCGACGCGCCGGCTTTCACCCAGGTTTTCACCGCGCTGTTGGCAAGCCTCTCCAGCGGATCGGATCGCGCGCTGGCGTGGGACCGTCGCGTGAGTCTCGCCGTCGTGCTGGCCCTGGGCGGTCGCAACGATCTCGCGCGCGAACAGGCGCGACGCTGTTTCTCGGAGATCGATGAAGGCCGGCTGCGGTCGCTCACCACCGGTTCGCTTTACAGTCTGCTGGTGCTCGGCAAAACGCATGACCTGAAAATCGCCGATCAACGGCAGCGCGAACTTGCCTCGCGGCTGTTGCCGGCCGAATTGCGCCGCCGGCTTTAGCGCGTCACTTCGCTTTCGCCGCGGGCAGCTGAACCCCGGGATAGATCGCAATGTGGTGATTGCGCACTTTGGGCTGCAGATTTTTTCCGTTCACGACCGAGATGATGATCTGGGCCGTGTCCTGGAGCGGCATGTGGCAGGTGGCGCATTGCGAAATAATTTTCTGTCCCAGCTTGGGAAACGTGGGGCAGCTTTCGACCTGGTGGCAGGTCAGGCACTTGGCCGCCAGTATTTCCGGGTCACGTTGCGGTTGATGAACATCATGGCAGGTCGTGCACGTCATCGTCGGAGAAGCCTGAAAACAGCGGCTCCGCTCCAGCAGTTGCACCTGGCTCGCGTGCACATCCATCGGCGCGTCCGGCGGAAGTTTGGGAAACATCACATGATTCGCCAGCACCTGGCCCGGAGTGAACGACAGGGGCGGCGTCAGCGAATGCCCGGCGCCGGCGTGGCAGAGCGAACAGCTGTCCATCTGTCGCTCGCGGGAAAGTTTTGCGGGGTTGACGATGGCCGTCTCCGCCCCCGATCGCGGGGGCGACGCGGACCGATACCGGGCGACGTGCTCGCCGCCCGGGCCGTGACACTTCTCGCAGGAGATCCCGAGCACGAGACTGGTTTTGTTGTACACGTTTTCCGGGGGCGCCCGCGATTCGAAGGAACTGCCGTGACACTCGAGGCAGCGGGCCGGGATGGGCCGGTCGAAATTCGCCGTTCCATCGACGTAGCCCGGGCTGTTCACCCAGGAGCCGAGTTCCGTCCAGTAGGAAACGGGTAGTTGGAAGAGCCCGTCGCCATCCCAGAACAGATAAGTCTGCCCCTTGCGCCCGGAGCCCACGACGAGGTCGAATCGTTCGGAGCGGGTCAGCACCTCGGACGGGGAAGTTCTCAGCACGCCCGTCTGAAAAAATTCCGCTCCCCTGGCCTCCATCTGAAAATATAGGTTGGGATTCGCCGTCCGGAGAATGTTCGCGCCCGCGGCGAAGCTGCCGTGAATGGATTCTTTGGTCGCGCGTCCCGAAGTTTTGGCGTGGGCGGTGTGATGATAGGCGGTCGATTTTTCCTGGTGACACGTGCTGCACGCCTGATCGCCCACATAGGACTGTGCCCGGGCCAGCGTCGCGCCGATCAGCGCGGCCGACAAAACCCAACCCAGTGTTTCAGCGCGCAACATCGGAGCCGGAGGGTTTCGGTTCCCAGAGCGTGACCCGCGAAACGTTTTTGTAAGGGGGATAAAACATGAAAGCCCCCGCGATAAGTTCGACGCGGCCGTCGTTAAACATATCCGCGGCCTTCACCACCATGAGATGAGTGGGAGCGTGAGCCAGCACGCGGGGGATGAAGCGATTTGCGCCGTCGTTTTCAAAACACATCAGGGACACGGCGTCCTGGTTGTTCCAGTCGTTGAAGCCACTGCACGCGACGATGTCCGGGAAGCCATCGCCATTGAGGTCCGCGACCGCGGGACTGAAAGCGCCGGGAAAATCGCCGACGCGGTGGAACGCAAATTTCCCGTCGCCGAGATTTTCCAGCCATTGAATGCCATGCCATGGCCGCGGGCCGGGCGTGGCGTAGTCGAAGCCATCGCCGTTGGTGTAGACGATATCGGGCCGGCCGTCCTTGTTCACATCCGCAATGCACAGGCCGCTGCTCCCGTAGTCCTTGTTGGTTGAACCGTAGAGCACCCGGTTGCGAAAGCGGCCCGCGCCATCGCCGGCGAACAAATGCACCTCCTCCGCATCCTGGGAGACGAGCGCAACGACATCGGGTTTGCCGTCGCCATTCATGTCCTCCGCCGGGGCCTTGATCGTGCCGGGAAGATCCAGCAGCGAATGACTCTTGAATTTCCAGTCGCCCAAATTCTCCATCCAGCGGATCTCGCCCTGGAGGTAGCCGAATTGTCCCACGATCAAATCGAGCCGCCCGTCCTGATTGAAATCGGCGGCGGAGGCGCAGGTCACGCGCGCCACGTTTTCCAACAGAACGCGATTGGTGAAATGATTCGCGCCGTCGTTCTCGAGGACGACCACGGCGCCGGTCTTCGCATTGCTGGGCGGAACGACGCCCATGGACGACACCAGCACATCCAGGTGCCCGTCCCGATTGAGGTCCGCCACGTCGAGATGGGCCGGCCCCGCCACGGTCTGGCCGATGTTCTGTTCTTCAAAAACCCGGAGGCGGACCTGGCGGATCCAGCTCACCTGGTTGAGACGGGCGTCCGCCACGAGGACGTCCTTCAGCCCGTCCCCGTCCAGATCGACGATCAACACATCGGTGATCCAGGGAATGCCGTCGGGTGCTTTCCCGATCGAGCGTTGGGAAAATGAATCCAATCCCAGCGTGATTTTTTCCGGCCGGAGCTTCACGGCGAAATATCCCGCGGAAACCGCGAGCAACATTCCCACTCCGATTTTCAAAGCGAGGCGGCTCATTTAAAAGTTTCCGCGGTGATGCGACCGCTCAGCCGTTGCTCGAGCGCAGCGCCAAGTTCGGCATCGCCGGCCGCCACCAGCTGCCGGGCTTTCTGCCAGTGACGCCGCGCCTGGTCTTTTTCGCCAGCCTGGTACCGAACGTCACCCAGGCTGAGGTGAATCGTGGGATTGGCCGGCTGCAGCGTGCTCATTTTTTCCAAGGCCTCCGCCGCGCGCGCGAACTGCTGGAGCTGCACGCAGGCGTTGGCCTTGCCGGCGTAAGCGTTGAGATCGGCCGGGGCGATCCGGCTGGCCTTTTCGTAGGAGTCCGCGGCTTCCGCAAAACGCCCCTTCTCGGTTTCCGCGTTGCCGGCCTGAAAATAGGCGGCGCCAAGCAGCGCCGTGAGACGATCCTTCGCCGGAGTTTTGGCTGTGACCTGTGCGCTCGCCTGCTCCAACGGTTTGATCGCGGAAAATGGATCCGCCTTACCGAGGTAGTATTCCCCCAGCAGTGCCCGCGAAGGCACGTCCTTCGCGTAGACGGCGGCGACGCGCTGCAGGCACTTCGCGGCTGCGTCGCGCTCACCGGAACTCCAGAGGATTTTCGCGAGGCTCATGTTCTCGGATTGGAGGTAGGGCTCCTTCTCCAATATTTTCGTCAGAAGTTCGCGGGCCAGTTTTTCACTCCCCTGCCGGATCGCCACCTCGGAATACGCCTTCGCGATCGGAAGCGAGTCCGGCATTTTGGCGGAGTAGTCCGCCATCAATTTTGCGGCCTCCGACACGTTGCCGAGCTTCAGCAAAGACTGAATCAGGTACGGACAAATTTTCTCCGGATCGCCTCCCTTCGTGAGAGCCAGGCGATATTGCTGCACCGCCTCTTGATCGCGATGCGCCTGCGCCTCCGACCAGCCGCGCAACAATGAGGGAATCGCGCTCTGCGGATCGAGCTCCTCGATCCGCCGCAGAAACGGAGCCGCCTCGGCAATCTGCCCGGTCTTGAAATAGTCCTCGAACTTCAGTCCGAGACGCTGGAGATCGTAAAGGTCCGTCAGCAACTCCGACATCCACCGATCGGGCGGAATCGGCTCAGGTTTTTGGAGACTCCACTGGCTGAACGCGATGGCGCGATCGGTTTCACCCCGCCGCTCCAACACCTGCGCGAACAAGCCCGCGCCCGAGGTCGATTCGGGATGCGCGATCATCAATTCGTCCAGGCGCGCCACCGCGGCATCCTCGTCGCCCCGCTGCAATTCGATCCGCGCCAGTCCCAGCGATGCTTGCGGATGATTCGGCTCGATCGCGAGGACCGCTGAATATTCCTTCCCCGCCGCGTCCGCGTTACCGGATTTGAACAACGCCTCCGCCAGCGCCAGCCGGGCGGGAACGTAACCGGGCTCGGTCTGCAACACGGCTTGCAGCTCGGCCTGCGCGACGGCGAGGTCGTTTTCATTCTGGGCGATGTCGGCGAGGTAGTAATGATCGCGGGCGTTCAGACCGCCGCGCGTGGTGGCGATCTCCTGATAGCAGGTTCGCGCCTCCTGGTAGAACCGGTTGGCGTGGTACAGCCGCGCCAGTTTCCTGATCCGCTCAGGATCGTTTTTATGAGCGCGGGCCTCGTCGCGCGTTCGCTGCAGCGCTTGGTCAAATTGTGCGGGAAGATTTTCGGGACGAAAACGGCTTTGTGCGGACGGGTGGTTTCCCGGCCGGCTCAGGACGAATCCGGTGGCGGCCACCAAACCGGCGCCGCATGCGACAGCCCAGGGAATCCATCGCCGCCTCTTGATCATTGTCTTGTCAGTGCTGCGGCGGGTTTGCCGATTGGCAATCTTCTATCGTGGGAACCGCGCTCCGGATAAAAAAACCCTCCCGGAAAATCCGGGAGGGTTTTGAACAATCTGGCGCGGCACACCATACCGCCGTTGATTTTTAGAACCCGAGCGTGGTGGTCAGGTAGAACGTTCGCGGCTGGACGATGCGGTAGACGGGATGTCCGCCGTCGGAATTAGCCACGATAGGTCGCAGCCCCCCGCCCTGCTCAAGGTCACGACCGTTCAGCTGGAAGCTGAGATCGTATTTTCCGCCCAAGATCTTCCGGCGGTAGCCGACCCAGGCATCGATCGCGATGTTTGTCTGGTTGTAGAAGGGATGGTCGAGGTCCAGGCCCACGACAACGCCCGCCGCATTCCTGATGGCGGGATTGCCGATAATCGACTTCTCGATGTAGCGGGCACCGGCGCCGACGCTGAAGCCTTTCAACGGGCCATCCGTGTTGAAGGTGTAATTGGTCACCGCACTCGCGCGCCACTTGGCCAGTTGGGGAGAGGGCTTACCGTCCACCGACTTGTAGCCGATGTAGTAAGGATTGTTGTCGCTGTCCCACTGCTGCTGACCGGTGCGACCCACGCCCCAGCCGACATTTTGTGCGGTGAAGCCCGTCCAGAGCGCCGGGATGCTCTGCCAGTACGCCAGCCGGTTTTCGATGAACGAGGTGAGAGCCGAGGCGATGTTGGTCTGTTTGGCTTCCTGCTTCGAAACGCTGGCCATGATCCGCCAGTTTTTCGTGACGTTGTAGGTCGCCTCAAGCTCGAGACCCTCGGACACGTTGTCTGAGGTGTACGCGTTCGCCAGTCGCGGATCGCCCGTAATGAGACCGCCCGCCATGAGCGGCTTGTAGGTGATCCCAGCCTGGCGGGCCAGATCCGGCATGAACGTGAGCTCCATGTAAGGCATCGTCCACTGCGCGATGGGGAAGTTGGCATTGCCGGCCGCGCCGTTCGCGGAGGTGAGTTCAAACCAGTTCAATTTAACATTGAGCGCGTTTTCAAAGAGACTGACCGAAACGCCATAATCTTTGCCCGTGCCTTTGGGGGCCGGAGTCGGCGCACCGAGCAGGTCAACGGCGCCCGCGTTGGGAATGAAGTTTTCCGCCTCATTGTAATGCAGGCTCAGCCATTTCAGCGGACGCACGACCACGCCGTAGGTCTTGGTGCGCTGCTCGAACACATTCGCCGGCGGGTAGCCGAGCGGTGCGGGCGGAACGATGCCGCCACTGCCGCCTGCCGCGGTTTGGAAGGCGGCCTCGTTCTTGTCCTTTCGGACGCCGTACATGCCGATGATGCGGTCACCCCAGAGATAGCCCTGGAAAACGGCGGCCGACGTGCCGAGTTCGACGAGCTGCCGCTGGTCGCTCTTCAGTCCGTAAAAGGAAGTCAGCGCACCGGTGCTCACCGCGCCGCCGGTGCCGACGATCATTTCGGGCACGGCCGCGACCAGTCCCGGATGCAACGGCATGCTGGTGGCCGGCCTCGTGTCGGAGCCGCCCAGATAGTAGCGATAGCCGACCGATTCCGGGTTCAGGTTGCCGGCGACCTTCGCGTTGTACTGCCAGCGCTCGGTCTCGGTTTTGCGCTTCTCGACGAAACCCGTCACGCGATAACGGCCCAGCCATTTGTTACGCTGCGTCAGATCCAAATCGTAGGTGAGCGTGCCGCGCCCCACTTCATTGGTGTTGTGGTCGACCTGTTTGTTGTCGAGTCCGCGGAACTGCATGAAGGTTTCGAGGAAGTGCGGGTTGGCGGTGCCATCCGGCAGGTTCTTGTTCACATCGATATTGTAGACCGCGTATTCCGTGCGGAAGAGATTGAGGAATTCGTTGTCCACCGTCTCGCGCACGTAGGAGACATTGGCATTCAAACCCGGGAGAATTTCCTGGTCGACGGAGATGCTGCGCGCATCGAAGGACATGTCCTGCAAACTCGGGGAGAGGTTCACTTCGTCCAACTGGAAGAACCGGTTGTCGAACATCCGCTGCGGCGTGAAGATGCCCACGTTGGAAAGATTCTGCTGATAGAAATCGTAGCCGGTGTTGGTATTAAACGCGCGCTCGATCGCCCCGCTCTTGTTAAACATCACGGTCGGCATGTTCGTCCCGTTGCGGGTGAGGAACGGGCTGACCGGGGCGGTCGACGCGCTGTCGTAGATCGGTTTGCCCAGCGCGATCCATTGAGTGACGGCATCCTCGGGCGTGATGGAGTTCGGATTGGAGGAATCGATCTTCGCGTTCTCGTAGCTGGCCCGGATCGTGGTTTTCCTCCACGGCCGGAAGGTGCCGGTCAGGTAGACGCGCTGGTCTTCATTCCAGGCGGGCTGCTGCTTGAATCCCCGGTCGGACCAGGCGGCCGCGACGCGAAACGCCAGCACGTCCTTCTTCGCGACAAGATTGGTGTTCAGCGTGGCGCGTTTGTCCTCGTAGCTGCCGAAGCGGAGGCTGACCTCGGTTCGGTTTTTGGAAAGCCCAGCCAGCTGAGGCGAATAGTTGATGATGCCGGCAGGAGAGCCGAGACCGGCCAGCAGCGAATTGGGGCCGCGATTGATCGTGACCTGATCGAGGTTGTAGGTGTCGAAGCCCACTCCCGTACCGATGGTATAAAAATAATCGCGCGTGACCTCCGCCCGGGCCAGGCCGCGGATGCGGTTGGCCGTGTTGGGACTTGCCGCCACGTCGTCCGTCGGACGCCCCAGGGAGGACGTCGACGACGTGAAGTCGCGGGTGCCTTCCGCGTTCGCGGTGTAGGCGAGGACGTCGTTCACATCCACCGCGGCCACGTCGATCAGAAATTCCTTCGTGAGCACCGTGATCGAAGCCGCGATGTCCCGCAGATCGGTGTTGATGCGGCTGCCGGCCAGCGTGCTCGTGGCGCGGTAGCCCTGGTCCTTGCTCGAATCGACCACGAACGGCGACAGCACCACGGGCGTTTCGGAGGCGCCCTCCCGGGCGGCCTTTTCACGGGCCGCTTTTTCGGCGGCGGTTTCGGGTGCGGGCGATTGTGCGTATCCAGAACTGAACAACAAGAGGGACGCCGCGGCCATCCAGGCAAGATGGCTGGCTCCCGTGACGTTGCGGTGGGTTTGCATGGTTTTTGGTTTCATTGACGGTGCTACTAAAGACGCATCGCGCCCGGAGGGACGGATGAGGGTAACTGTCGGGGTTAATGTAGGACGTGGGCGACTCGCCGGGTAACGCCGTCTGAAAAGACTCTTTTACCAGTTCCGGCAACATTATTATTTAGAATAAAACTGTTTTATCAGGAATCGGGCAATTCCCGCCGCTCCTTTCCCGGCCACGGGGTTTGCGGGCACCACGAATCGCGCCCGTTCCCTTGCACCGAGGTGAAGCGGCGGCCGCGCAGCCGTCGAGGAACGATCTCGACCCGCAACCTGCCAAGCTCTCCATTCGCCCGCATTGTCTCTCTGTGTTCGTCGGCGAAACTGGAATTAAACTGTTTGACTATGGTTCCGTTTGTTTCTCTATCGCGCACTCTTTCGAGCGCGGGAATTCCGCGTCTCTTCGCATGCCCCCCACTCCAGATCTTCGAGGCGCCCCGCCGGAATCCCCGGCGGCGTTGAACTGCGAGACCCGCGCCTCGGACAAAGTCAGTTTCCGGGAGAAAATGGCCTTGGGCGCCGGCTATCTCGCCAAGTTTTACGGCGACAATGGGGTGAAGAGTCTGGCGATCCCGGTGTACCAGATGGTGCTGAAGGTGGACCCGGCCATCCTTGGATTGGTTCTGGCCATCCCGCGTCTCTGGGATGCGTTCACCGATCCGATCGTGGGCATGATTTCCGACAACTGCCGGTCACGCTTCGGGCGCCGGAAACCCATCATCGTTCTGGGGGCGATTCTTCAAGCCATCACCTTCGGAGCCATCTGGATGGTTCCTGCCGGTCTCAGCCAGACGGCCACGATCGCCTACCTCACCGTCACCCTCCTCGCTTTCTACACCTGCTTTTCGATTTTTTCGGTGCCGTTGATGAGTCTCACCTACGAGATGACACCGGACTACCAGGAGCGCACGCGCGTTTCAGCGTTCGGAGGTTTTTTTGGAAAACTCGGCGAGCTCAGCTACAGCTGGGCGTTCTGGGCGGCGAACCTGGCGGTTTTTGGTTCGGTGATGCACGGCATCCGCGTCGTCGGCTGGGCGATTGCCATTTTCATCATGGGGCTGGCGGGCATGATCCCGGGTCTGTTTGTGCGCGAACGCCAGTTTCAACGCGTCGCGAAACAGGAAAAAGTGCGGTTGGTCCCCGCGGTAAAGGCGTGTTTCAGCAATCGCGCTTTCCTCATCCTCATTGGGTTTACCGTCTGCCAGGTCCTCGCCGGGATGCTCTCCAGCAACATCGACTACTATCTGCTCGTTTACCACATGAGCGCGGGTGACATCGTTGAAGGGACGAAATGGAAAGGCGTGCTCTCGACCGGTTTCGCGATTGTCGGCATCGCCGCGATCTACCCCGTGAACTGGATGGCCAACCGGCTGGGAAAACGCACCACCCTCTTCATCATTTTCGGGCTCAACCTGGTGGGCGGCGTCGCGAAATGGTTTATTTTCACCCCCGGAAATCCATGGAAAATTCTCCTCGATCCCCTGCTGTGCGGACCCGCCTGGACCGCGGTCGCCATCCTGACTTATTCCATGCTGGCCGACGTGTGTGACGACGATGAACTCCGCCACGGCATGCGACGCGAAGGGATGCTCGGGGCCCTGTTCTCGTGGATTCAAAAATCAGGGTACGCCCTGGCCTTTTTCGGCGCCGGCCTGGCGCTCAATTTTGTGGGATTCAACGCGGCCCTTGGCGGATCCCAGTCGCCCGGCACCATCCTGGGGATGCGCCTGATGCTCGCGGGATCGATTACCACATGGTCGATCCTCGCGATCGTTCTTCTGGCGTTTTATCCGCTGAGCAAAACCCGCGCTTATCAAATCCGTGACGAGCTCGAGAAACGCCGCGGGACGACCGGAGCATAGTCGTTCTTCGATGCCGCACCCCAAACAGTCCAATAAGGAATCGCGTTTGCCCGCTGCGACCGGCAACTTGCCGGACATGCCACGTTCAGCCGTTCCCGTCCGGCCGGCCAAAAGGTCCACCATTTACGACCTCGCCCGGCTCGCCAACGTTTCCCCCGGCACGGTCAGCCGGGTGTTAAACAATCGCGACAAGGTGAAGCCCGAGACGCGTGAGCGCGTCCTGCGCGCCGCCAACACGCTCAACCTGAAACCGCAGGTTTCCGTCCGCTTCCGCCAGGTGGCGATTCTTTCCGAGCCCACGTTTTCGGATCGGATCGAGGGCTACGCGGCGACGCTCACCGCGCACCTTTCCTTCGCTTTTTCCCGGCGGAACATCGGCGTGGTTCTTCCGAGCAATCCCTTCGAAAAATTACCGGGCCTGTTTCTCGATGGCATCATCGCCGTCACGTTCGACAAGCAGCTGCAAACCCTCCTCGCCGGCTTGGAGAGCCGGATGCACGTCGTCTACATGGATAAGTTCGACGTGACCGACAAGGAGTACGCGATTTGCTCCGACCACTTTAATTCCGGCTATCTCGCCGCCCACCATTTCATCGCGCGCGGAAAAAAACGGCTGGGATTTCTCGGCGTTCACAACAACGCCCCCTATCTCGAGCGCTTGAAAGGCTACCGCAAAGC
Source organism: Opitutaceae bacterium (assembly GCA_036261745.1). Classification (GTDB taxonomy): domain Bacteria; phylum Verrucomicrobiota; class Verrucomicrobiia; order Opitutales; family Opitutaceae; genus DATAKE01. Next base: position 21,007 of record DATAKE010000121.1, on the reverse strand, counting down.
CCTCGCCGAGGCCGGGCTGCCCGCCGACGAACGGCTGCTCGTGCTCACGAATCCCAGCACCAGCCACATTTCAGCGGTGACGCGCATCGTCCGCGGCGGCGCGGATTGCATCTACGTCCCGGGCGTCAGCTTCCAGGCGATGGAATGCCTGCACATTCTCACCTACGTCATGGGCCTGAAAGTCCCGCAGGATGTCTCAATCATCGGCGGTGAAAACGAAGGCATCTCGGCCATTCAGAATCCACCGCTGACCACGATCGAGGAGCCCCTCCGCGAAATGGCGGAGCGCGCCGCAGCCATGCTTGACCAGCTTACCTCCGGTGAACGCGTGACCAACCGTCACTCCATCCTCCCGGTGAAATTGATCGAGCGCGACTCGGTCGCCTGAAACACCCGATCCCAACCGTGCCGGCCACTGCTCACGCCCCGTGATTAAAGTCTTTTATTTTTCGTCAAACTTTCTGACTCGTCCCGGCGTTCCCCGATGAACCAGCCGCTCAATCACGGATGGCAGTTTCGCCGGATGGATCGCCCCGGTGTGGCCGGGCTCACCGTGGAGCTGCCGCATTCCCCTTTCATCGCGGACCTCGACGGGAGGGAGCACTGGTTTGGGGAATGTGAATACGAGCGCGAAATTCAATCCCCTCCTCTTTCCGATGGCGCGCGCTGCGTGCTCTACATCGGCGCCGCGATGCACAGCTGCCGCGCCTCCATTGGGGAACGTGAAATCCTGCGGCACAGCGGCGGCTTCCTCCCGTTCGAAATCGATCTCACCCCTCACTTGGATGCAACGGGGCGGTGCCAGCTGCGGCTGGTGCTCGACAATCGCGACAACCCCGACGTGCCACCGGGCAAAGCGTATGAGGACCTGGATTTCTGCTGGTATGCCGGCCTCTACCGCACCGCCGAGCTTCGCATCTATCCCGGCATCCACCTGACCGAAGCGATCTCCGCCGGCGAGGTTGCCGGAGGCGGTGTTTTCCTCCGCACCCTGTCCGCCACCGAGAAACAGGCGGTGGTCTCCGTCCGCGCTCACGTGCGCAATGCGTCGGCTTCGTCCCGCTCCCTTCGCGTCCGCAGTGTGTTTCGCCAGGGCAACCAGTCCGTCGCCACTACACTGAGCGAACCCATCGCGCTCGCGCCCGGCAAAGCCGCGCCGGCGGAGATGCTGGTGACGTTGAACGATCCGGCCTTGTGGAGTCCCGCCACCCCCGCGCTTCACGAGGTGACCGTCTCGGTGCTCGACGACGCCGGCGCCGTGCTCGATTCAACGATCACCCGCTTTGGCATCCGGCGCATCGATTTTTCCCGGTCGCGCGGTTTCACCGTCAATGGGCGGCGGCTCCGGTTGCGCGGGACCAATCGTCACCAGGAAATGCCGCGGGTGGGCTACGCCGTTCCCCGCGCCGCCCACTATCGCGACGCGCGCCGGATCAAAGAGGCGGGTTTCGACTACGTCCGGCTTTCGCACTACCCGCAGGCGCCCGAGTTTCTCGACGCCTGCGATGAGCTGGGCGTGGTGGTGATGAACTGCATCCCCGGCTGGCAGTTTTTGGGCGGCGCGCGTTTTCGCGATACGGTCTTCAGTGATGCGCGGCAGATGATCCGCCGGGACCGCAACCATGCGTGCATTGTGCTCTGGGAGTTGTCCCTGAACGAAACCGAGATGGACGAGGAGCTGATGGCGCGCCTGCATGCGATCGGCCACGAAGAATATCCCGGCGACCAGATGTTCACCTGCGGCTGGATTGATCGTTACGACGTTTTCAGCCACTCGCGCCAGCACGGGGAAATGCATCGCTGGCGCAATGGCGACAAGGCCCTCGTGATCGCCGAATACGGCGACTGGGAATACTACGCCCGCAACGAAGGCTTCGATCAGAAAACGGGCGCCGGGGTCTACGAACTCTGGAGCACGGCGCGGCAGTTTCGCGGCGACGGCGAACGCGGGATGCAGCAGCAATGCTTCAACCACGTGGTGGCGCTCAACGACACCCTGGCGTCGCCCGCCGTGTTCGACGGCCAGTGGTGCATGTTCGACTACGCGCGCGGCTATCATCCCGTCCGCGCCGCGTGCGGCATCATGGATATTTTCCGGCTGCCGAAATTTTCCTATCACTTCTATCAAAGCCAGCGCGACCCCGACGAACAGGGAGCCGGCTGGACGGTCGGCCCCATGGTATTCATCGCTTCGCACTGGACGCCGGCCTCCGCTCTTCGAGTCACGATTTTCAGCAATGCCGATGAAGTCGCGCTCTACCTGAACGGCCGGATGGTTGGGCGGCACCCGCCGGCGCAGACGTCTTTCACCCAGCATCTGCCTCATCCCCCGTTTTTCTTCGATCTCCCCGCCTTCGAACCGGGGCGGCTCGAAGCCATCGCATTTCTCGGCGGCCAGCCGGTTGCCATCGATGTGGTCGCAACTCCCGGGAAGTTTTCGAAGCTGGAAATTTTCGTCGACGATCTCGCGGTCAGCGCGCCCCTCGCGGAACCCGATGTGGTTTTGGTGCACGCCCGGCTTTGCGACGCAGAAGGCACCCTTTGCATCGAAGAGGTCTCCTCCGTCGAGTTTGAGGTCTCCGACGCCACCGTCGCCGGACCAAAGCTGGTCAGCGCCGAGGCGGGAATTGCATCCATCGTCGTGCGCGTGCCCGCCAACGTCGCCTCTTTCGCCGTGTCCGCCCGCGCGCCCGCCAATCCGCAGGTCGTGGCGACCCACTTCGCATGGAACCGGGTCACGCCGGGCGCGGAATCGCGGATGAACCGGCCGCGTTTGATGCCGGATGAGACGCCCGAGATTTCAAAACTCGCGGCTGCGATCGCGGGCCAGTCCGTCCCGCCCGATCCGTCGCGTTGAGCGGACCGCCGCGCAATGCGATTGCGCGATTCTCCGGCGTCCGTTTCGCGCGGTCACGGAACTTGGGGAGCGGCAGCGCAACTATGGCAGCACTATGCCAACAAAACCCACCCGCCGGGGTCAGGATCGTAAACGCGTGTCCTCCCAGAAACACGAAGTCAGTTATGCTGGAAAGAAAGTCGGAAAAAACGGCGCCAAAGCCGTTCGCAAAACGAAAGCCAAACGCGGGCGCACGACGAGCCGGCCCAAGGTGATGGCCGAGGCGCGTCTCGCCCAAGTGCGCTCAAAGGCGAAACGGCTGGTCGATGCCATCGAAAAACTGACGGCGGCTTGATCGCACCGCCGCTCGCTGGTGCCCGGGGTGGGGGTCGAACCCACAAGACTTGCGTCGGTAGATTTTGAGTCTACTGCGTCTGCCAATTCCGCCACCCGGGCGTGGTCGATTTGACCGCCGAACGTAAATTCGCCCGCATCCGTGTCCACGCAATTTTTCCCCCGGCGAATTTTGAACAGACCCGTCAAGCGCTGCGTCTTTCCCGCGTTAGTTACCCGTTCTTTTGTCTGATTCATAAGTTTGCAGTTAAGTCGGCAAGGGCGCTGGGGAAACCTGGCGCCCTTACTGTTTTCGGGCGCGCCGCGCGCTCCCCGGTTGAAAGGTGAGGTTGAAACTTGAAAGACCCGGCCCGGTAAACCCGGCTTGCGGCGGCTTAGTCTTTCAACTTTCAACCTTCACCCTTCAACTCCCCGCCCGATGCCCGACTTTCGCGCGTATTGCACCCCGTCCACCGCTGAGCCGGCCGAAATCACCCTGTCCGCCGATGAGTCCCACCATCTCGTGGCGGTAAATCGCGCGCGGGTTGGCGATACGGTGGTCGCCTTTGACGGGCGCGGCGCGGAGTGGATCTGCGAGCTCTCGGGCGATCGCAAAAATGCCGCCGTGCTCAAGGTGCGGTTCAAGCAGCGGATCAAGGCGCTCGCCTACGAGATCACGCTCGGGCAGGCGCTGCCGAAGGGCGCGTACATGGACGCGATCGTGCGCAAGGCCACCGAGATCGGCGCCGCCCGCATCGTGCCGCTGGAAAGCGAACGCACCCAGGTGCATCTCGATGCCGACCGCTCCGACAAAAAAACCGGGAAATGGCAGACCGCCGCCCTCGAAGCCGCGAAGCAATGCGGCAACGCATTCGTGCCGGAAATTCTTCCCGTGCAAAACGCGTCCGCCTTCATGGAAGCCGCGCGCGGCTACGACCTGAAGTTGATCGCCAGTCTTCAGCCGGGGGCTAAATCCCTGAAAACCGTGCTCGGCGCCTTTCGCACCGCCCAAGGCCGCTCGCCGGGAAAAGTGCTTTGGCTGATCGGACCCGAGGGTGACTTCACGCCGGCGGAGATGAGCTTGTCGCGCAGCTTCGGTTTCGAGCCGATCACGCTGGGCCCGCTGGTGCTGCGTTGCGAAACCGCCGCCGTGTATGCGTTGAGCGTGTTAAGCTATGAGCTGCAATCGGCTGGCGCCGCGTAAAGCCTAGGTCCCTCGCCCGCTCGATCGACGCTTTCCGCTAAGGTTTTGTGGGAGCGCGTCGATAAGTTCCCTGCCATTACCATGCGCCAATCCTTCCGCCGATTCGTGCTCGCCGCGCTCCTTGTCAGCGCTTCATCGCTCGCTGCCGCTGCCGAAGCGGCGCCAAAGGTCGGCCTGCTTTTGAAAGGGCGCTCGGCATTTTGGACCGAAGTCGAAAAGGGCGCCAAAGACGCGGCGGCGAAAGCCGGCGTGGAACTCAGCATCAAAGCCCCCATGGCTGAAACCGATATCGGCGTGCAGGTGCAGATGCTCAACGCCCTCGCGGCGCAAGGCGCTGAGGCGATCATCATCGCTCCGTCCAGCAAGGAGGCCCTCGCCGTCCCCCTCGCTTCGCTCGCCGTCAAGGGCGTGAAAATCGTGGTGATCGACACGCCGATCGCCAACAAGACCGCCTCCACGTTTGTTGGCACCGACCAGCACGCCGCGGGTGCCGCCGCCGGCCGCCTGCTCGCCACTTTAGTCGACGATGCCCAGGAAGTGGCGCTTCTGCGCCACACTCAATCCGGCGGCGCCACGGGTCAGCGCGAAATCGGCGCCTTGGGCTCCTTCCGCGCCGTTCATCCGAAAAATGTGGTGCACTCCGACATTTACGTCTCCGCCGAACCCGGGAAGGAAACCGAGAAAGCCCAGTTTCTTCTCAGCCAGTATCCCAACGCCAGGGCCATCCTGGCCTCGAGCACCCCGGGCACCTTGACGATGCTGAAAGTTTTGCAGGGAAAAAATCTCGCCGGGAAAATCAAGCTCGTGGGATTTGGGTTCAACCTGAACCCCGAGGTCGCGGCCGCGATCGAAAGCGGCGCCCTCAGCGGCTGGGTGGCCCAGCTCCCCAGGGAAGTGGGAGCAAAGAGCGTGATGGCGGCCCACAGCCTGCTCAAAGGCGAGACGGTTCCGGACCACATCTACACCGACTTTGTGCTCGTCACGAAAGAGAACCTGCAGGAACCGAAGGTGCAGGCGTTGCTCGCACGTTGAACGCAGGGCGGGAGCGATCCCGCAGTGGTGTCACCAGACGAGCAGGCCGCCGGCGAACGTCAGCCCCGCGCCGACGCTGCAGAAAATAATTTTGTCGCCCCCGGCGAAAATCCCCTCCTCGGCCGCCCAGCCCAGGGCCATCGAGACGCTCGCCGCGCTGGTGTTGCCATACTTCCCGATCGTCACGACAAACTTTTCGTAGGGAATCCCCACGCGCCGGCTCACCGCTTTCAGGATGCGTTCGTTCGCCTGGTGGGGCACGATCCACGCGATGTCGTCCGGAGTGAGACCCTCCCGCTCGAGCGTCTGCTGGATTTGTTCGGTGAAACCGACGACCGCATTCTTGAACACCGCGGCTCCATCCATCTGGAGGAAGAAATGCTCTAGGTCGTGGCCTTCGGGATGCGGCATCGGCATGCGCGCGCCCCCACCCGGCCTTTGGATTGCTTCGAAGTGATCGGCGTCGCCGGACAATCCCATGCGATGCAGCCGGTGCCCGTTCGAGCCCGCCGTCAAAATCGCCGCCCCCGCGCCATCGCCAAACAGGAAAGCGGTGTGGTGGTCCTGCGGGTTGGTGATGCGCGAAAGCAGCTCCGCGGTGACCACGATCAAATTCTTCGCCGTACCCGCGAGAATGAAGGCGCGTCCGATCTCGAGCGCATAGAGCCAACCCGAGCAGGCCGCGTTCAAGTCGAACGCCAGCGCGCGGGGAATGCCGAGCTGCCGCGCGAGTGCGCTGGCCATCGCCGGCACGGGCTGGTCGGGCAGAAGCGTTGCCATGATGATCCCGTCGATCTGGCTCGCCGTCATTCCCGCCTGGGTCAGCGCATGTTGCACCGCGATCGCCGCGAGGTTCGTCGCACTTTCGTCCTCGGCGGCGTAACGCCGCTCCTTGATTCCCGTGAGGTGGATCATCTCCTCCTCGGTGCGATGGGGGAACGCCTTGAGGATTTCGCTGTTGGCTCGGATGTTCGGGGGAACCGCGTGTCCAACGCCGGCGATGCAGACTGTCTCAGCAGAAGTGTTCAACGTGCGTAGGAGACACGCTCCGACCCGCCCCGATCAAGCTTTGTGTTTGGCGAGGTAACTCGCGACATCATCGCCCGATACCCGTCCGCCCGGTCCCGTCGCCTCAATCTCGGTGATCTTAGCCGGATCGAGGCCCGCCTCCTGGGCGAGTTTGGTGGCGCGGGGCGTCCACACCAGCGCCGCCGCCGGACGAGGTGCGGCGGAAGCCGCGGCCACTGGCGAACCCGCCGCTCCGCCCTTCGATTCAAGATGCCGCAGACTCGCATCCGCGGTTTCCAAACGGAGAAAGAGCGCGCCCGACTGCAGCACTTCACCCGCCTTCACCGGCAGCGCCAGCACGGTGCCGTCGGCCGGCGACTCATATTCGAAAACCGACTTGTCGCTCTCGAGCTCGGCGATCTTCTGGCCCTTGGCGATGCGATCGCCGGGTTTCGTTTTAAGCGACACCACGGTCAGTTCGCTGACAGTCGCCCCCATGGAGGGCACGGGCACATCGATGATGAAGTTTTCCATTCGCAGGTTTGAGTCGGGTGGGCAGTGTGCGGCGCAACAGGTAACCGTCAACGCGCCTCACACCCGCACTGCTTTCCACACCGCGAGGCAGGAAGCAATCAAAGCGGGCAGCTCGGGCAGCGGAATCATGTTCGGTCCGTCGGAGATCGCATTCGCCGGGTCGGGATGCGTCTCGATAAAAAGTCCCTCGGCGCCCGCGGCCAGCGCGGCCTTGGCGAGCGGCGGCACGAATTCGCGCTGTCCGCTGCTCTTGCCCCCACCGGCGCCGGGAAGCTGCACCGCATGGGTCGCATCGAACACGGTCGGCAGCCCGTTCTGCTTCATGATCGCAAACGACCGCATGTCCACGACGAGGTTTTGGTAGCCAAACGTGGTGCCCCGCTCCGTCTGCCAGACTTCGGTCGCGCCACCCTGTTTCAACTTTCCCGTGACGTGCACCATCTCCTGCGGGGAAAGGAACTGTCCTTTTTTCACGTTCACCACCCGGCCCGTGGCCGCGGCGGCCAGCAGGAGATCCGTCTGCCGGCAGAGAAAAGCGGGGATCTGCAACACCTCGCACACCGCCGCGATCGCCGGCGCCTGCGCGGACTCGTGAATATCGGTGAGCACCGGAAACCCGTACTCGCGCTTCACGAGCGCCAGCAATTTCAACCCGGCCTCAAGTCCCGTGCCCCGCGGTCCGGTGCCCGAGGTGCGGTTGGCTTTGTCGAACGAGCCCTTGAAAATAATTTTGAGCTCGGGATGCGCCCGGCCGATCTCGACCAGCGCCCCGGCAACCGCGCGGCAAACCGGCTCGTTCTCCAGCGAACAAGGGCCCGCGATCAGCAGGAGTTTTTTCGCATCAAAAAACATATCGTCCGCGACGAAATACACGGAAACGCACGAAGGGAAGCTGCGAGTTACGCCTTGTCGTGCCCGGAGGGGAGCGCCATTTCAAACCGCTATGCTGCTCCCCAGCCCGGCCCTTCCGCTGCCGTTTTGTCCTTTCCACGTAGGATCCATACAGTCGTCAGCCGCCGATCTCGCCCATGCCTTCCGAAAGTGACACCGGCCCCACGGCCGGCCTTTTGACGCGAATGGTTCAGTGGACACAGGGAACGCGTGGCTCGCTGTGGTGGATGATCGGAGCGGTCGTGCTCCTCACCTCGGCGCTCGGACTCCGCCGGGTTGCGAACGCCAACACCGATCTCGAATCGCTGGCTCAATTCGCACGCGACGCGCAGACCGTCTATCTGCCGGCATCGGCCACCCCGGGATTGGCCGCGGATCTTGTCCGGGACCACGCGCCGGGATTGCGCGCATGGAAACTCGCCGGGCTCGCGCTCAACGGGCAGGTCGATTCGCGTTTGCTGCACCTGGGCGCGCTCGCGCTGCAGGCTTTGGCCGCCGGTGTTCTTTTCGTGGTGCTGGCTTCGGTGTGGCCCCGACGCTGGCACGCGGCACTGGCGGTCATTGTCGTCGGGGTTTTCGAGGTGCCCGCCCTCGCCGCGCTGAACCCGGCTGCAGACTCCGCCTGGGCAAGCGGACTCGTGCTGTTCTCGCTGCTGCATCTCTGGCTGATGAGCCGCAACGCCCCCGGCTCGATCCTCTGGATCCTCGGCTTGGTCTGTGGAGCACTGAACATCACCGCGGCGACGGAAGGAGTCGCATCGGCGGTCGCGCTCGTGGCGTGGGGCGCCCTTGCCGCGGCGCGTTCCGCTTCCGCGGCGCGTTCGCGCGGCACGTTGCTGGCCAACGCTCTTCTCACCGTGGCCGGTTTTATTCTGGGCGCGGTTCGCTCCAGCCATGGGGAGATCGGAGCGGCCTTCCAATCGGGGCCGGCAAATTTCCTGTCGTGGCCCTTTTCCCATGGCGCCTGGGCGATCGTGCTGTGGGCTCCAGCGGTGTGGTGCATCGTGCTTTCGTTCCGCAGAAACACCGCGGCTTCACCGTCGCTCGCCGCTTTTTCCCTGCTGGCGATCTGGGCGGTCATTCAGGCGGTGGGACTGACGTTCCTCCATTCCCAAACCCCCGCCGCCGCCGGCACCGCACTCGCCGCCGGTTTCGTCGTCAACGCCGCGTGCTTCATTTTTTTCCCGGGCCCCACCCTCCCCGCCCGCACACGAAATCTCATTTTCTTCGCGGCGTGGACGACGTTGCTGATCCTCCCCGCCGTCGCGCCCAAGTCCGTCAAAATTGAACCCGATTCCCCGGTCACTTCCGCGCTGCGCGAAGGGTTGATCAGCGGAGACGACACTTTATTCCGCCGCATTCCGGACCTCACGCCGGACGAGCTGCGGGCCGGCGCGGAGATCATCGCCAGAAAAAACCTGCATAAATTCCTGCCGGCCTCGGTGCGCGCACCGCTGGCAGTCGCACCGTTGCAGCGGACCACCGCACCGGTCTTTCACCCGGGCGGAGCACCTGAACTGCGCGAACGCGATGGTCTGCCGGTTTTCGGTACCCGGTCTGCGAACGGTGGCTCAACGCAGGGCGATTTTGTCAGCGCTCCGCTCACGACTGCGTTGCCGATTTTGCAGTTCCGCGTCGGCGGCGTGCTCCGGCCGCCCGCCACGTCGCTCGTGCTCCGCCTGGGCGATGGCACCGAAATTGCGCCGCTGACCCGGACGATCGAGTCCTCCGACAAATGGCGCCGGATCAATTTCGACGCACCCGGCGGCCAGTTCCAAATCGTGGCGCGCGACGCGAGTGCGACGGACTGGATCGCTTTCACCTCGCCGGTCGAGATCGGCGGGCTGTCGCGGCTCGCGGGAAAAATCCCCCGTTTCTGGTCGTGGCTCCTTGCCGGCGGCTTCGCGCTCGCCGGTCTTCTCGCCGTCACCGCACGGGTGTCCGCCCCGCAGCCCTACGAGACGGAGGCCAGCGCCTCCGCTGAACCGCTCGTGGCGTGGCGGGTCGTGCCGTGGATCGCCCTCTGCGTCTACGCAGTGTTTTTTGCGCATCATGTCAGCCCGGTGGCGGGACCGAACGATGCGGGCGGTTATCTCACCCTCGCGAAGACGCTGGTGGAGGGGCACGTCACCGCTGCGCCGCGAACGCTTCACGGATCCACGACACCCGACGGCGATATTTCGCCGTATGTCACCACAACCTTTTTCGCCACGAAGGAAGGCCGGATGTCGGCGGAATACTGCGTGGGATTCCCGCTTGAGATCTGGGCCTTCGCGCAACTCCTGCCGCTGGACCTCGCGGTGCACGCGGTGATTTTGCTGCAGCTGGTTCTCGGCGTGTTGTTCACCCGTTTGCTGGGAAAAGCCTTTGGCCTTCCCGATGGCTGGGCGTGGCTCGCGGGCGGAATGGTGGGACTCAGCCCGGTTTATTTATTCCAGGGACTGCAACCGCAGAGCGACGGGCCGGCGCTCGTGTGGGTGACCGCCGCGGTTTACTGGGCGTGGACCAGTCGCGAGAAACCGTGGCATGCGATTCTCGCCGGCCTGGCGATGGCGCTCGCCGTACTCATCCGGCCGTCGAATGTGGTCTGCGTGGTGCCGGTCCTCTTTTGTCTGGGAGGCAGGTGGCGCCAGATTCTCTGGTGGGCGCTGGCCGGTTTGCCGGGAGCCATTTTTCTCGGGTGGTACAACCGGGAGCTCTTCGGCGCCTGGTACATGACTGGTTATGGCGACCAGCAAAGCAACGGCTTCGGGCTGCGCTTCATTCCGCTGACCCTGCGGGCGTACGCCTCGTGGCTGCCGGAGTTTTTCACGCCGGTGATTTTTCTGGGATTGGCCGCACCGTTTCTCCGTTCGATCGCGCTGCCCGTGCGGCTGGTCCTCACGAGCTGGGTCTTGGTCTTCGCGGCGTTTTACGCCGCGTGGTGGGCGACGTGGGATACCTGGTTCAACATGCGTTATGTTCTTCCCGCGGCGCCGCCCGCCGTGGTGATGGGTCTCCTCGTGCTGCACCGCCTCTCCGAACGCCATTCGCTCCCTTTCTTCAGCGCGCGGGCGGCCACGCGGATCCTGCCCTCGATCGTTCTCACGCTCGCGATTTTGGGTTTTCTCTGCGCGCGCACGGTGGAGCGCCGCGTTTTGTATTGGATGTGGGCCAACTCCTCACACGCCGTCGCCGCCAAATGGGTGCGCGACCATGTCCCCGCCAACGCGGTCGTCTTTGCCCGGCTCGCGACAAATTCCCTGTGGTACTACACCGACCTGGTCGTCATCCGCGCGGATCATCCCCTGGTGCGCGATTCGGACAGGTTTTTCGAGGAGGCAATTCGCGCGGGCCGTCCGGTCTACGCACTCACCTATCATTTCGAGGAACGCGGCTTCAAATTCATCGGCGACCGCCGCGGGAGCGGTTATCCGGATTTGCCGGGCACCTGGGAACGAGTTGGGTCGCCGTGGGAACAGGATATCTACGTCTGGAAGCAAACCTCGCTCGTGAGCCCGGCCGTGCGGCCGAGCTTCCAAATCGACCCGCTGTCCGGGCGCTGATCAGCGCTTGGCCGCGCGCGCGGGCCGGCGCGCGACACTGCTCCGCTTCCCGCTCTTCTTGTCCTTGATCGTCGCCGCGATGAAGGCCGCGAAAAGCGGATGCGCCTTGTTCGGCTTCGACTGGAACTCGGGATGAAACTGCACCGCGAGAAACCACGGGTGGTTTTTCAGCTCGATGATCTCGACGAGATTCCGGCGCGGATTGATGCCGCTCACCACGAGTCCCGCGCGCTGGAGCTGGCCGACGTAGGCATTGTTCACCTCGAAGCGGTGACGGTGCCGCTCGCGAACGCTCTCGGCGCCATACGCTTTCGCCGCATGCGTGCCGGGCGTGAGCGCGCATTCGTAACTGCCGAGCCGCATCGTCGCGCCCTTATCGATGATTTTTTTCTGCTCCTCCATCATGTTGATGACGGGATGCTGGGCGTTGGGATCGAACTCCGTGCTGTTCGCGCCCGGAAGTTTCAGCACGTTGCGCGCAAACTCGATCACCGCGATCTGCAGTCCGAGGCAAAGGCCGTAATAAGGAATCTTGTTCTCCCGCGCGAAACGCGCCGCCGCGATTTTCCCCTCGGTGCCGCGATCGCCGAAACCGCCGGGAACGAGAATGCCGTCGAGCCCTTTCAGCCGGGCGAGACCGCCGCTCTTCTCCAGATCCTCGGCGTCGATGCGGCGGATGTTGATCTTGCAGTTGTTCGCGATGCCCGCGTGCGTGATCGACTCGTAGACCGATTTGTAGGCGTCCTGGAGCTCGATGTACTTCCCGACGACGCCGATCGTGACTTCATGCTTCGGGTTGAGCAGCCGGCGGACGATCTCCTCCCAGATGTTTTTCGGCGGCGGCGGATTTTTCAGCCCGAAAAGATCGAGCACGAGCTGATCCATGCCCTCTTTCTGCAACGCGAGCGGCAGCTGGTAAATCGAGTGGTCGACGTCCCGGCACTCAATGACGGCCTTCACCGGCACGTTGCAGAACATCGAAATCTTGTCGCGCAGATCGTGGTCGAGCGGGTGGTCGGTGCGGCACACGAGGACGTGCGGCTGAATGCCGATCTCGCGCAGCTTCGCGACGGACTGCTGCGTGGGCTTCGTCTTCAACTCGCCCGCCGCCTTCAGGAACGGCACGAGTGTCACGTGGATGAACACCACGTCCCGCGGCCCCGTCTCGAGCGCGAACTGACGCATCGCCTCGAGGAACGGCAGCCCCTCGATGTCGCCGGTCGTGCCGCCGATTTCCGTGATGAGCACGTCGGCGTCTTTGCCGCCGGCGTAAATGCGGTCCTTGATTTCGTTCGTGACGTGCGGGATCACCTGCACCGTTTTTCCCAGGTAATCGCCCCGCCGCTCCTTCTGGATCACGCTCTCGTAAACCTGGCCGGAGGAAAGGCTGTTGAGCCGCGAAAGTTTTCCGCTCGTGAAACGCTCGTAGTGGCCCAGGTCGAGATCGGTCTCCGCGCCGTCCTCGAGCACGTACACCTCGCCGTGCTGAAACGGACTCATCGTGCCGGGATCGACGTTCAGGTACGGATCAAATTTTTGAATGCGCACGGTGAGCCCGCGCATTTCCAAAAGGGCGCCGAGCGACGCCGCGGTGAGCCCTTTGCCCAGCGACGAAACCACTCCGCCCGTCACGAAGATGTATTTCATCGGAGAGGGTTAAGCGGGGGCGTTTGCGGCGCGCAAGAAAAAGCTCCGCCGGCTGCGCATTGCCCGGCGTTTTCTAATGAAACACCAGCCAGACGGTCGCGATCGTGCCCCCGACCAGCACCACGAAAAGCAGCACCCAGAGCGCAATCTTGAGCAGCTTTCCCAAAATCCAAATCGCAAGAGCCGCGGCGACGGTCAGACACGCCACCCGCAACCACGCCGGATAGCCGGCAAACGTGTCCAAGAAAGAGGAGGCTTGGGTCTGCACCACCGAAAACATTTGGCCAACGAAGCGCACCTCGGCGGGCGGCTCCAAGCAAAAACCGCCCGCCCGCGCGCCATTCCGATCCGGCGCGCAAAATGATTTGCCCCTCGCCGCACCCGCCGCCCTGCTTCGCGCGTGCAATCCAAACCGCAACTCCTCGCCTGGCTGACCTGCGATGGCGTCCATATCGATCCCGGCTCGGGCAAGCACACGATTCTCGGCATCTTTTCCAACATCCAGGCGCGCCAGTTTCCGGTCACCCATCCGTTCATGATCTGGTTTCTGACGATCACCGACTGCGCACCGGGCGAGCACAAACTCCGGATTTCCATGGGCGTCGACCCCACGCGGATGCAGCCGCTGCTCGAACGTCCGTTCGCAACCGAGGGCCCGCTGCAGCGGATCAACCTGATCAACGAAATCCGCAACCTCTCGTTTCCCGGTCCGGGCGACTACTCCCTCCTGATCGAGGTCGACGACGAGCCGCTCCTGGCCACGAACCTGATCGTGTCGGGCTAACCTGCTGGCGCCGGAATGAAATTTGCGAGCGACGGGGTGGAAATCTTCGAGGACGTGCTGACGGCGGCCGCCGTGGACGCCCTGACGGCGGCGTTGCCGCAGTCAGTCGCCGGGCTGCGCAATCTGCTGCAGCACTCGAACGCGGTGCGCGCCCTCGCCCATTCACCGGCGGTCCGGGATCTGCTCGTCCAGCTCGACGGCGAAAACGCCCGGCCCGTGCGCGCGGTTTTTTTCGACAAAAACCCCGCCCACAACTGGAAGGTGCCGTGGCATCAGGACCTGACGATTGCGGTGGCCGAACGCCGCGAAGTGCCCGGTTTTAAAGCCTGGTCGGTGAAGGACGGCGTGCTGCATGTGCAGCCCCCGGCGGAATTGCTCGCGCGGATGATCACCCTCCGGATCCATCTCGACGACTGCGATGCGCGCAACGGCCCGCTGCGCGTCATTCCCGGTTCGCATCGCGGCGGACGGTTGCACGCCGCCGAGATTGCGCGTCTCACACAAGCTGCCGAAACGGTCTGCTGCGCGCCGCGCGGAGCCGCGATCGCGATGCGGCCACTCGTGCTGCACGCGTCCTCACCGGCGGCCGCTCCCTCGCACCGGCGGGTGATTCACCTCGAGTTTTCGCCGGATGAACTGCCCGGCGGACTCGCCTGGTTCGAAGACGAATCCATGCCGGCCGGCCGGCTGACTGCTTTTCCCACTGCTGTATGACCGCTTCCTCCTCCCCCCACACCTTTGATCTCGTCGGCGTTGGCGCGCCCATCGTCGATATCGTCGCCGCCGTCCCGGAAAGTTTCCTGGCGCATGTGCGCGGGGAAAAAGGCGGGATGGTCATGGTCGACGCCCTCGAAATGGCCGAGCTCGTCGCCAAGCTTCCCTCGGAACCCGCGCTCACGCCCGGCGGTTCGGCGGCGAACACGATCTTCAACGCGAACCGCCTCGGGCTGCGCACCGCCTTCGTCGGCAAGCTGGGCGGCGACGAATTCGCGAAATTGTACCGCGACCGTTTCGCGCGCGCGGGGGTGAGTATCGCGCGTTTCAAGCAAAGCGACCTGCCAAACGGCCGCTCCCTCATTCTCACCACGCCGGATGCCCAGCGCACGATGCGCACGTTTCTCGGCGCGGTGATGTCGCTGACACCGGAGGAAATCCGCCGCGAGGATTTCGCGGGCTGCCGACATGCGCACATTGAGGGCTACGTGGTTTTCAACCGCGCGCTCGCGGATGCGATTCTGGCCGCCGCGCGCGCGGCGGGTTGCACCATCAGCCTCGATCTCGCGTCGTTCGAAGTCGTCCGCGGGGCCCGCGACTGGCTGCTCGAACAACTTCGCATCGGCCTGGATGTCGTCTTCGCCAACGAGGACGAAATTCGCGCGTTGTTTCCGGACGCGGCCGACTCGGACTACAGCCAGCTCGCGCGCCGGCTCGCCGGTCTGGGATGCACCGCGGCGGTGAAGCTCGGGAAGGACGGCGCGTGGATTGCGCGCGGCGACGAACTGCATCTGGTCCCTCCGCACCGCATCCCGGATGCAATCGACAGCAATGGCGCGGGCGACGCATGGGCGGCGGGTTTTCTTTCGGGCTACCTCCGCGATCAGCCGTTGCCGGTGGCCGGAGCCATCGCGTCGATCCTCGGCGCGGAAACGGTCCGCCACATGGGACCGATCATTCCGGAGGCGCACTGGCCCGCGGTGTTGAACCGCACGCGCAACCCGCTTCCTGCGCGGTGACCGGACGTCTCCTAAGAAGCCGCGCGCGCTGGCGCCGGACCGGTGGAGCCGCGCACAAATAATTTCGGCGGGATGGTGCGGATGATGGACTTGCCGCGCGGCGGGGTGGAAAGCTGGGCGAAAAGCACGTCGGCCGAAGCCGCGATGGTCTCGGCGATGTTCTGATCAACACTCGTCAGCGTCGGTGTGATCATCTCGCAGAGATCCTGGTTGTTGAATCCAACCACGGAGGCATCCCGGGGAAGTTTCAGGCCGCCGTCGGTGAAGGCGCGGATCGTGCCGGCCGCAATTTCGTCATTGAGGGCGAGAAAGGCGGTGGGACGCTGCGACAGCTCCATGAAACTCGTCCCGAGTTTCCGGCCGTAGTCGAAATCGCCGCGACGCGCGTGCAGGTGATCGAGGGAAAGGGTGCATGCGTCGTATTCGAGACCGTGGGCGCGCAAGGCCGACTGGATGCCCGTCACCCGGTCGATGCGGCTCACCGGTGCCTGCTCGACGCCGAGCAGCCCGAAGGTGCGGTGGCCGAAATCCCAAAGGTGATTCACCGCGGCCTGCATGCCGGAGGCGCGATCGAGGGCAACCGTGTTGGCGTTCTTGATCCCGTATTGGTCGATGAGCACGTGCGGCGTGCCGTGCACCGCGAGTTCCGCAATGCGCGCCTCGAGTTCCTCCGGATGAAAGTGGCCGATGAACACGACGGCCTCGACGCGCATGGACAGAAAATGCCGCACCACTTCGCGACCGCTGCCGGGTTCCAGCACCTCGATCAGCGAGGAAAAACGCCGGTCACGCAGCAGCCGCTGCAACGCGGCGAGTTTGTTGACCGCGGGAGGCGTGAGCAAATTCTCGGCGCAGATTCCGATCGTGGCGGTGCGCTTGCCCTTCAGGTGCAGCGCGTAGGCGTTCGGCGTGAAACCCGTTTCCGCCACCGCCTGCATGACATGGTCGATGGTCTTCTGCTTGAGGCCCGGCTGTCCGTTCAGGACGCGGGACACCGTGGTGCGCGCGAGTCCCACGTAGCGGGCAAAGTCCGCCGTGGATCGAAGAACGGGTATGTTTTTTTTCCTGGGGGCCGGGGGCACAGAGAAGCGGAACGAGCCGGGACGATGACAACAATGCCCCGGTCGTGTCAACGACCTGAGCCGCGGAACGGCATCACAAAAGCTCGTGTATCCTTCCGGAGTATCGAACGTCAGGCCCCTTCACCCTCATCCCATTTCGCTGTCGTCATCCCTCTCAATGAGATCAATCACCCGGTACTTCGTTTTGTTGCTCAGCCTGATTGGCGCGCTCCCGGCCGCAGTGCCGTCGGCAATCTATAACGTTCTGGAGCATGGCGCCGTACCCGATGGTAAAACGAAAAACACCGCCGCACTGCAAAAGACGATCGCCACGATCGGGGCGGCGGGCGGCGGCACCCTTTGGTTTCCGGCCGGAAAATATCTTACCGGTTCGCTGTCCCTCGAAAGCAACCTCACGCTCCATTTGGAACCCGGCGCGGAGCTGCTTTACAGCGGAGACGCCGCGGACTCGCCCCTGGTCCAGTCGCGGTGGGAATGCACGAACGCTTTCACCCACGCCCCCCTCATCTACGCCAACGGGAAAACGAACCTCGCGATCACCGGGCGCGGCACGATCAACGGAGTCGGAAAAAATTGGTGGTGGCGCAACACGCGGCAGGACCCCGCGCGCCGCGAAGAAGCCCTTCCCGCCGTCGAAGCGTGGCGAAAACTCTACACCCGCATCGAGGCGGGCGAGAAACTGACCAAGGAGGATTTCACGGTTGCGGCCGGCTATCTGCGTCCGTCCCTGGTGGTGTTCTACGAGTGCAAAAACATCCTCGTCGAAGGGGTCACCATTACCGATTCGCCGATGTGGCTGCTCCACCCGATTTATAGCGACGACATCGTGGTCCGCGGCGTGCGTTTCATTTCGGACGGCCCCAACGGCGACGGCATCGACGTCGACTCGTGCCGCAACGTCCGCATTTCCGACTGTTTCTTCACGACCGGTGATGACTGCATCGTCATCAAATCCGGACGCGACAACGACGGCCGCCGCACCGCGCGCCCCACCGAGTACGTGACGATCACCAATTGCGTGATGTACAAGGGCCACGGCGCCGTGGTCATCGGCAGCGAAACCTCGGGCGGCATTCGAAACATCACCGCAAGCAACTGCATCGCCAAGGGAACCGACCGCGGCATCCGCATTAAAACGCAACGGGGACGCGGCGGCGTCCTGGAGAATTTCCGCTTCGACAACTGGGTCATCGAAGACGCGCGGATCCAGGCGTTCGAAATCACGAGCCGTTACGGGCGCACGGCCGACGAACCCGTGTCGGAGCGCACCCCGACGCTGCGTAATATTTCCTACAGCAACATCACGGTGATCAACGCCAAGAAGGTCGCGAGCATCGAGGGCCTGCCCGAGCGGGCGATCGAGCAGCTGCGCTTCACGGACATCAACGCGACCGGGGAAACCGGTTTCATCGTGGATAACGTTTCCGATGTGGAGCTGCATCACGTGCGCGTCACCGCGACCAAGGGAAGCGCGTTCCAGGTCGTCACGGGAAACAGCCTGGTCTTCGACGACGTGAGCCCCCGCACCGAGGAGAAAGGCGCTCCGGGGATCGCCTTGACCGACTGCTCGGATGTTTTCCTCCGCAACTCGCGCGCGGCGGCCGGCACCGGCACCTTTCTCAAGCTCGACGGCGCAAAAACCAGCGGGATCATCCTCGCGGACAACGAAGTGACGCGCGCCGCCGAAGTCGTGAAGACGGGCGCCGACGTCGCGCCCTCCGCCGTCGCGGGCCGTTAACCGGGTTTTTGGGGTCGAAAAAGGGTGGTTTTGGGGTCCGAAAAAAACCGGACACGTATCCGCAGTTTCGTTGACAAGCCCGGAGGGGCTTCTCAGCGTTTCCCCGACTAATTCCCCTGACCCCGCATGCCCCGCCCCTCCTGCCGGCCTTCATATCCCTTCTCGCGATTGCCCATTGGCAGCGAGGATTGCGCCGCTGACAGAGTAAAAACGCCCGTTTTGGCTCTGAATTTCCGCTCCGGACCGGCCGCTTTGTGCCGATGACTCGAAACTCTCTCTGACCATGAAAACCCATACCAAGCTAAGAACGATAGGACGAGCGTGCCTTGCACTCTTCGGCCTCACCCTCCTCGCGGGGATAGCCTCCGCTCAAACCAGCCCTGCTGGTGCCATTGAAGGACGCGTTTTAAACGCGGCCACCGGCCAATACCTCAAGAATGCCACCGTCGAGCTCGTCGGCACCGGCCGCTCCACGACGTCGGAAGACGCGGGCGTGTTCGTGTTCCCGAACGTCCCTGCCGGCACGGCGAAGGTTCGCGTGACCTACACCGGTCTCGATGCAATCGAGCAATCGGTCACCGTTCCCGCCAGCGGCACGGCTCGCGCCGAGTTCGCGATGAAGAGCGCGGAGTACGACAACAACGTTCTCAAGCTCGAGGGCTTCGTTGTCGCCGCCACCCGCGAAGGTAACGCCAAAGCCATCGTGCAGCAGCGTAACGCGCTCAACGTCCAGACGGTCATCGCTTCCGACGCGTTCGGATCGGTTTCCGAGGACAACGTCGGCGAGTTCCTGAAGTACATGTCGGGTCTTTCGATCGACTACGTCGAAAACGACGCCCGTCAGGTCCGCGTTCGCGGCATGTCGGCCAAATACGCCAGCGTGACGATCGACGGCAATCCGGTCGCCTCGGCTGACTTCGGCATCGCCACCGGTCGCAGCTTCCAATTCGAGCAAGTTTCCCTCTCCACCGTTGACACCATCGAACTGAACAAGACCCCGCTCGCCGATCAATCGGCTGACAGTCTCGCCGGCTCGATCAACGTGAAGAGCAAGAGCGCCCTCAATCAGAAGGGCCGCCGCATCCGCTACAGCGCCAGCCTGACCGCGAACGAATTCGCAACGAGCCTGAGCAAGACGATGGGCTGGGATAACCGAGAGCACAACAAGGTGCTCCCCAATGGCTCCCTGGAATTCTCCGACACCCTGCTGAATGGCCGCCTCGGCGTTGTCGCCGCGGTGAACCACACCGGCACCTACGTCGAACAGAAGATCATCGCCAACCTCGGCCGCACGTTCGACACCAACCCGAACAACAACGACACCGAGATTCCCGCCATCACCCAGATCAACTGGCAGGACGGTCTCAAACCCACGTTCCGCGATTCCGTGCTGATCAATTTGGACTACAAAGCGACGCCCGACATGATCGTGTCGCTGCGCACGAGCTACAATTACTACGACGCTCCCTTCCACAATCGTAACTGGACGTTCGGTGCCAACACCACGACCACGGGCCTGCCCCAGCAAAATCTGACCTATCGCGGCGTCACCACGACGGCGACGAGCGCGGCCGACACGGCTAACTCGGTCACCATTGCGGGCACCAACTTCCGCAAGTACGGAGCAACCTTCAACGTCAACCCGGCGTTCAACTGGAAGATCAACGAGAATACCACCTTCGACGCCTCGGTCTCCTACTCCCGCTCCTACCAATGGTACGACTCCGATGCTGAAGGCTATTTCAACATCGTTAATGCGCGCATGAACGGCGTGAGCTGGGAATACACCAGCGACGAAGGTGAGCCCAACCTCCAGCTCCGTCAGCTCGGCGGCGCCACCAGCAACCCCGGCAGCTTTTTCAACCTGGCGAACTACAACAGCAACAACACCGCCCAAACGGCTCACCGCGATTCGAAGGACCAATACTACTCCGGTCGCGCCGACGTCACGATGAAGCTCCCCCGCTTCCCGATGCCCGCCACGATCAAGTTCGGCGTCGACTCCCGCATGTTGGTGAAAGACATCGAGACCTGGACCAAGGTCTGGTCGATGAACGTCAATCCGGCGGGCGGCATCCCGCTCGCCCTCTACCCCGATCCTTACATCGTCCGCCCGCACAAGGGTGAGACGATCACGGATCTCACCGGTGCGATCAGCGCTCCTCCCTCGCTCGACAAATGGCGCCTCTACGACCTGTTCAAGACCTACAACACGGATCCGTTGACGGTGACGACCGCTGCCCAGCAGCCCTTCTTCCTCACGGAAGCCCAGGTCGGAACCAACCTCCGCAACAAGCTCCAGAACATGTTCGACCTGAAGGAGACCATCCAGTCGGCCTACGTCTTGGGCAATGTTAAGGTCCGAAAGGATATCCAGGTCGTCGCCGGTCTGCGCTTCGAGACGACGGAGACCCAGGGTCGCGCCTTCGACGATCTCGGCCACATCAAAGCTTCCGCCATGGTCGGCCAGACGGGCACCACGGGCGCCACCTATACCAATAGCCGGGGCTACATCATCGCTCGCTACGGTGGTCGCGGCACCAAGGAGAATTCCTACGACGACCTCTTCCCGTCGATGCAGCTCCGCTACACGCCCCGCCAAAACGTGGTGGTCCGTGGCGCCTACTATAAGTCGATTCT
>DATAKE010000113.1:0-2856 GCA_036261745.1 Opitutaceae bacterium | reverse complement strand
CGCGAAAGCGAACTGCATCGCATCTCTCCTGTGGCCGTGGCGGACGTCATCGACACGAACGGCGCCGGCGACGCCTGGGCAGCTGGCTTTCTTTTCGGCTACCTCCGCGGCTGGTCGCTTCCCGCCAGCGGCGCGCTCGCTTCGCTCATGGGCGCCGAAACCGTCATGCACATGGGTCCGATCATTCCGGATACGCACTGGCAGCTGCTGCATCCGCGAGCGATGGCGCTCGGAAAATAGGTGGTCTGGGTGGCATGGGCATCTTGCCCATGTGGGTTGGGTGCCATGGGCATCCTGCCCATGTGATCGGTGAGCAACCAGCGTCCTGCACGTTGTTATACTTTCCGAAGGATAGGGGTAGGGACAGGGATAGAACCTGCCCCTCCCTCCGAACCGGACGAGCGGAACTACCGCATCCGGCTCTCCAGTTGGAGAGTGCCCATCAAGGGACTGGATATGAACGAAGCCCAGAGCTGCTCCAGGCTGAGCAGTCCGAGTTCGCCGAAGTAACGGTTGGGCCAGCGTTGGTGGTCGCGGCCACGGCTGCGCCCGCGCAGTCCGTGCCGTTTTCGCAGGATGGCGCGCAGGCGCGCCCGCAGGTAGCTGTCCAGCATCCGGAAGTCCGCCGCATTGGTGCTGCGGCGGAAGTAGTTCATCCAACCGCGCAGGATCGGATTGAGCGTTGCTTCAATCAGGCAGGACAGGTTTTCCCCACAGGTGCGGCGGGTCAGGCGATGGAGCTTGTGCTCCAAGCCAGCCAAGCTTTTTTCCCGCGGCCAGCGGCCGGTGCGCTCGAAGTGATAGCCGAGGAAGTCGAAGCCTCCCCGGGCACTCATATCCACGAGGCGCGTCTTTTCGGGATGCAGTTGCAGCCCCGCTTCGTCGCACCAGTGGCGCACTTCTCCAAGCACCGCTTCGGCTTGTTCCCGGGTGCGGCAGAGGATGACAAAATCATCCGCGTAGCGCACCAGTTCCCAGCCGCCGAGGTGCAGTTTCCAGTCGAGCGCATCGAGGTAGATGTTGGCCAGAAGCGGA
Organism: Opitutaceae bacterium; assembly: GCA_036261745.1. Classification (GTDB taxonomy): domain Bacteria; phylum Verrucomicrobiota; class Verrucomicrobiia; order Opitutales; family Opitutaceae; genus DATAKE01. The sequence continues at coordinate 1,821 of DATAKE010000113.1, read as the reverse complement.
CTGATGACCCCGCCTTGCGGCGTGCCCACCGTCGTCGCGCTCCAGCCTTTGCCTTCCTCCAGCACGCCTTGCTGCAGGAAACCTTCCACCAACTCGAGTATCCGACCGTCCACTACCTTGGCTTTCACCCGCGCGAGCAGAGCCGCGTGCGGGATGGTGTCGAAGTAGCTTTTCAGGTCGGCATCGACCACGTGCGTGTAACCTTCCGCCAGCAGCGTCTCGACCCGTGCCAAGGCCTGATGGCAACTGCGGCCGGGGCGGAAGCCAAAACTTTCGCGCGCGAAGTCGCGCTCGAAGATCGGCTCCAGCACCATCCGTAGTGCCGTCTGCACCACGCGGTCGCGGACCGTCGGGATGCCGAGCGGCCGTTCCTGCGTGGTGCCTGGCTTGGGAATCATGACGCGACGCACCGGCTGCGGCACGTAGCGACCCTCGCGCAACTGGCGCGAGAGTTCCTCGATTCTCTGTTCTGCGTTCCGGCCAAACACCGCGATCGTTTCCCGGTCCACGCCGCCCGCGCCGTCGTTGGCCTGCACGCTTTCCCATGCGGCCGTCAACGTGCGCACGGCGTAGACCTTGTCGATCAGGCTGTGCCACACTCCATTCTTCGGCCCTCTTTCGAGGGTCTCCAGCATCCGTTCCGTCCAGACGCAGCGTTCCGCCCACGGCCAGCGGCCGCGGACTTCTCCGCCGGGTGTATCCCCTTCGGGAACTGGCGGCGGGATGGGTTGTTCGTCGCGACTGGCCTTCACGGTTTCTCCTTCCTGCGCCCCTTCGCTCCACGGGAGTTAACCGCTTCTTCGCTACTACGGGCGCTCTGACTGCTGCCGGCCGGCTCTTCGGACCCCGAGGTCATGAACACCGTCCTGTTTTCCGGCAGCTCTCTCATCGTCCACATGCTCCCTTCCCGGCCTGCCTGCCCCAACCATACGAACAACGACCACGGTCCGGGCTGTGACATGCTTAGTGCCGTCCGTGGTTCGCGGCTGCTGCCGCAGGCTTCGCCTTTCTCCAGCAGGCTCGCCCATTGTTCGCACCGAATCGGGTTCACTTTTGTTCAGGCCGACCGTTCCGCCTCGGGTTGCTTCCCACCCCGCCTCGCAGCGACGCAGTTTCCTTTGGCTGCCGATGCCCATGCCGGCATCGGGCGACGACTTTCACGTGCTGAGTTCATGTATGTGATGACGCACTGGAGCCCGCTCTCCGAGCGGGCTTGGGTTCCCAAGGAGATTTCGCAGTGCTGCGCGATGCTTGAGCGCGAACTCAGAGGGCGTCTAAAAAGGTAGGGCGCGTTATCCCTAACGCGCCGCTCAGGACGTGCGCTTCCTCTCAAGCCCGGCGGGTTAAGGATAACCCGCCCTACCTCCAGACACCTTTTCCCACGCCCGCCTCAGAGAAATGGCGTGGCGAGCCGGGCAATGCCATCGCGCAGGCGAATCGGCAGTGGACGCGCGTTGGCTTCGGCCAACGTCACGTTTCTCGCGCGTTGCTTGCGTGCTTCAAACAAAGCCGCGAGCCGACCGGCAAACGGCGGGTCGTAACACTCGAGATTGAATTCGAAATTCAACCGCAGGCTGCGCGGATCCCAGTTCGTCGAGCCGAGCAATACCCACGCCTCGTCGACGACGAAGAGTTTCGCGTGATCGAACGGCGCCGGCGCCACCCAGATCCGGCAGCCGTGCTCGAGCAGTTGCCACCAATGCGACGACGACGCCCACTGCACGAAAGGCACGTCGCCCTCGGTCGGCAGCACGATGTCCACCGCGACGCCGCGCAGCGCGGCCAGGTTCAACGCGGAGATGATCGTCGCATCGGGCAGGA
>DATAKE010000103.1:0-128086 GCA_036261745.1 Opitutaceae bacterium | reverse complement strand
TTCCTTGCTCTCCGCATCGGCCGCGACGAGCGACTGGATCTTCGGGAAGATTTTGATGAAACGGGCGAGGAGCGATTTCTTCGTCAGTTCCTCGAAGCCCTGGTTGAGCATGAGGGTGTTCGCGAGATCGCGGGCGGTCTCCGGATCGGCGGTCGAAAGAAGATCGGAGATGAGGTCGGTATCTTCGCTCAGGATGTCGCCCAAGGGGATGCGGCGTGCGCTGGCGGCCTGCAGCGCCTCATAGTCGATGGCAAAGAAGATGGAGCTGAGCAGACGCGGCGTGATGAGATCGTTGAGGAGCTTCGCGAATTTCTTCGAGTGGCGGTTCTTGACGATCCACAGGAGGACGGGGGCGCGCAGATTTTGTTCGGTCTGCCACCGCTGGAGCGTGGCGGCGAGCTCGTCGGCGTGGTCGTTCTCGACGAGAAAATTGATGCATTCCGTCGTGAACTTTCCCTGCGAGGTCTTCAACAGGTTGAAGAGGATGTCGCGGCATTCGATCGGGTGGGTCTCCTTGATCAACTCGAGGAACCGCGACTGGAAATGGACCGGGATCTTCTCTGCGATGCCGGGGAGATCGCGCACGTCGGCGATTAGCGACGCCTGGGTCGGCTCGAAAGAGGAGGCATCGGCTCCGATGTATTTGGCCAGATCATCCCGGATGGCGGCGCCGTAGAGACGTTCGGCCGCGTCGAGCTGATTGGAATCCTTGACGGCATCAGCCACGCCTTTGAGCACGGAAGTCAGGTCCGCTTTGATGTCCTTTTTCGCGGTTGCGCCGATGAGCTCTTCCGCCAGGGCGATCCGGCGGCGGGCGGAACGAGTTGTATTGAACTGCTCGAGAATCTCGTCCTCGGCGGAAACCGGTGTTTCGCGGAGAACGTAGCATTCCGTCTTCTTTTCCGGGACGGAAACCCGCGGGTCCTTGGCAACCGCCTTTTTCGCGACTGACCACCATTTCTTGAACTTTTCCTCACCCACCACTTGAGCGAGGGTGATTTCCATCTCGATGACAGTGGCGGCGTTGTTGGGGTACGATTGGAGCGACTCGACAACGAGTTGAGCGGGGTTGTCCGCGATCAGCTCGGCGATTTTTTTCGGCTCCGTTTCCTTGCGAACGAGAAGGTGGTTCGCCGGCAACACGTCCATGGTCGTCAGGCAAAAAGCGGGATCCATCGGATGGGATTTTTTGCCCTTAAAATCGATCAAAAGGCGCTGGGAAGCTTCATCATAGCTCTTGATTTGACCGAAGCCCCAGCTGCGATGGACGACGTAACTGCCGGGCTCCATTGCCTCAAGTTTAGCTTTGGCGGCTTTGAGGGACGGGGTTTTTGCGACGAGCGCGGAAACAGCTTCGGAATTCATGATTGCGTGTGTGAGGGCCTGAACGGGAGAGTTGAGCGGACAATGAGCAGCCTTGTCAAACTGTGTGTCGAAACGCGCGAACTACGTGCTGATCCCTTGGGAGGAAGTTCAGTTTGAGCCCTGGAAATGTGGGAGTGCAATCGACGGCATGGGCGTCAGCGGCCCGGTTGATCGCCCGTTGGCTGGACCAACGTGAACGGATCGATGGACTGCTCGACAGCCTTCCATCGACGCTGGCGGGGAGCGAGCGGGCACGCTGTCAACACTTGGTGTTTGGAGTAGTGCGGCACTACGGACGGATCGATGCTTCCCTGGCCCGGCTTGTTGCCCATCCGCCGCGTTTCTCCACGCGCGCCGTCCTTTTTATCGCAGGGTTTGAGTTGATCGAAGCTGTCGGGTCGGCGCCGGAGGAAGGCTTGGTGGCGAAAATTGTTCACCATGCCGTCGAGCAGACCAAAACGCTCGCGAGTCCTGCCGAGGCGCGTCTCGTCAACGCTGTGGTTCGAAAGCTGGCCGTTGCGATGGCGACACCTGCGCCTGCCAAACCGGCGAGTGCTGAGATCCTCGCGGAATACTTTTCGCATCCGGCGTGGTTGGTGGAGCGTTGGCTCGCGCAGTTTGGCGCTGAATCCACCCGTCAGCTGCTCGAGTGGAATCAACAACCGGCAAAGGTTTATGCCCGATGGCGCGCACCGGCGGAAATTCCACCATCTTTTTTAAACAAGACTGAGTGGGATAGTTTTTTCGAAGTGACGGCCGGTAACTGGCGCGACGTGGAAATCCTGTTGAAGGCGGGCAAACTTTATCTCCAGGACCCGGGTACACGTTTAGCCATTGAACTGCTCGACCCTAAACCGGGCGAAACCGTTCTCGATTTGTGCGCGGCTCCGGGTGGCAAAAGTCTTTTGATCGCCGATCGCATGAAGACCGGGAGATTGGTCGCCATCGATCTTCCAAGCCCGCGCATCGATCGATTGAAAGAAAACATGGCAAAGATCGAAGGAGTGGAGGTCGCCTTGGTTCAGCACGACCTGTTGACGTATTCCGGTCGCGAGTTGCGGACAGATCACGCCCTCCCTGAGGTCTACGATGCCGTTCTGATTGACGTACCCTGTTCCAACACAGGGGTCATGCGCCACCGGGCGGACGTGAAGTGGCGCCTTCAAAGCACCGATTTCTCAAAACATGCCGCTCAGCAGCTGGCATTATTGCATATGGCAGCGCGCTTGGTGAGGCCCGGTGGGAGAATGGTTTACAGTACGTGTAGCATTGACCCCCAAGAGAACGATGGGGTGGTGAAAGCCTTTTTTGAAAGTCGGGCGGGTGGGCCGTTCACATTGGTCCAAAGTAAGGTCAACTTCCCTTGGCAGGCTGGTCACGACGGGGGAGGGACGTTTCTGCTCTCAAATACGCTGAAGTAGAGCTGCAGAGCTGCCGGGGAATTACCGAGCAAAATGTAAAAAGGGGCGGAGCTGCGCAATAAAATTGCATTTAGTCACTAGGGTGTTCTCCTCATGCCTGTCTATTATTTTTCTCGGCTTCCACGATCATCCTTCTTTCTACCATGAATAAATTACGCGGGTTCACGGTCATTCTCGCCCTAGCTGCCACGTCTTTTCCGGCGGTCGCTCAGTTAAGCGGGATTAGTTCCCGCGCAGCTTTTCCGACCACTGATTCCGTCAACTGGTCGCTTCTCGGGCCTCCGTTTATCACGGCGAATAATCCTTTCGTGATTGCGACCACGGGTGGCAGTTCGGTCTGGGTCTCCCACGCACCGGGAGCGTTGTTCGAACGCCGAAACCAAACCACCGGCGGCTGGATCGGAAATTTCGCGTTTGGTGAGGCGCTGCTGTGGAATCGTGGGGACAACGGCTCGATCACCTTTGACCCAGCCAACCTGATTTCTGGGGCGGGATTCAACGTGCAGGCCGACGTCCACGGAGCCTTCACTTTTCAGTTGGATGCCTATGACACCACCGGCGGCCTGATCGGTTCGGTGACGCGGAGCGGAATGTCCGATATCAACCTCGGTACCGCCATCTTCATCGGTTTCACCAGCGCTTATCTCGATGTCGACAAATTCGTCGGCACCCTCACCAGCTCGGTGGGCGGGGGTTCGAACTTCGCCATCAACTCGCTGGCGTTGTCCAGTTCGGCTCCCGTCGCGCCCGTCGGGGCGGAGGCCGTTCCTGAACCTTCCGTCTATGGTTTGATGGGGGTGTTGGTGATCCTCGGCTTAGTCGGACGTGAGCGTCTGCGTCGCCACAGCCACGTTTAATTCGTTTTCCCGCCAGTTCCAGTCTTCGCGCAAGAGGCCCCGGCCTCTTGCGCTTTTTTATGGCACGAGGCTGAAAACCTTCAGCCGCTGTTCCGATTCGCGAGATCCGTTGAGGAAGGAAAACGTGATCTCGTCCGCCGTCGCCACCAACTGCTCGTAGCGGCGGAAATCCCATTTCGCGATGGGTTCGCCATTGATGCGGGTCACGAGATCGCCGGTCCGCACACCGACATCCTCCGCGGGAGAATTCCGCACGACTCCCACGACGCGCCAGTAGGCGGGAGTCTTGTTGAAGCTTATCCCCACACTGCGGACGGCACCGAACGTCACCGGCTCGGGCGCCTCGCGATAGAACGTCACCCGGCTCCGTTCCTGGTCGAAGGTCACGGTGAAATGCTGCAGGATGCCGCCGCCGATCGCGGACAGCTCGTCGGTCACTTCCACGAGCGGTTTTCGGATGGCGTAATTCCCAATCGTCAGGGTGTCCGCCAGACGTCCGATCTGTTGCTCGCTGTCACCGGTCAGGGTTGCGATGAGTCCTCCGGCTCGCGGTGGCGTGGCGAAATTCGGATTCAATCCGACCGGATTCAGGCGGAGCGCCGCATCGCCGCCCGAATCGATCAGGGCAACCAGCGAAGTGTCCCCGAGCCGGATTGAGATCAGCGGTTTCTTGTTGGCGTTGTTGAAGGGAATGGCCGCTCCCGGCTGAAGCGGAGCGTTGAAGGTTGGCGTGAGCAGCACGCGCGAGCGGGGATAGTCGAGCGTGAGAACCGTCTCGCGAAACAGCGGGAACCCGAGGATGCCATCAATCTTCACGCCGAGATGCGCCGACAGGGCGGCGCAGTTGTACACGAGCACCGGGACGTTCTCGAAAAGCGCATCGCCGAGCTCGAGTCGGCGCAAGGTCGCCGGGGGCAACAAAGCCGTGGCACCGTCGGCGGATTTCACCGGTACCTGGGGAATCGGCCGCAGGGGCGCGATGCCCGGATAGCGTTTAACCAACTCGGGGGTTACCAAGGTCACGGTCGATCCGGTATCGACCAGAAAATGGTAGGGCCCGTAGCGATCCCATTTTGCCTCAACCACGAGGTAGTTTCCGAGGGTCCGCGCCGGCAGAACGATGAGGGGCGAATCCAGGGTCGTGCGACCGGGGCGCGGCGCCTCTCGTTTGAAAAACGACGGGAGCAAGGAACAGCCCGGCAGGAGGAACACGCCGAGGGAAATCAGGAGCGCGCGCGCGATCCACGAACGCCAGCGGGGGAAAAAAGAGCTTTCCCGGTGGTGAGTCATTTCACCGGTTTCGGCAGACCGACGCTTAGCATGAGCGCGACCACCGACATCACCGCGCCTGCGATGAACACGGTTTTCGATCCGAAGCCCCAGAACACCACGCCGGCAAACAGGGGCGTGATGGCCCGCGAGAGGGAACCGAGGGACCGAAAAATTCCCAGCACCCGGCCTTGTTCCGCGGGCGTCGAATAGAGCGAAATCAGTCCGGTGGTGGCCGGGTTCACCAGACCCGAACCGACGGCGAGAATGGCCAGGCCGGCGTAGAGCATCCAGGGTTGCCCGGCGACGGCGATCACGACCATGCCCACGGCCGTCCAGCCCAGCCCTGTTCCCAACACGCGGATTTCGTCCACCGTCTTCAGCATCCGCCGCACGATGTAGCCTTGCGTGACAATCGCGCACACGCCGAGGAATCCCAGCAGCATGCCGTTTTGACGGGCGGTGTAGCCGAAGCGTTCCTTGGCCAGAAAAGTGAGGGACGACTCCATCGCGACGAACGCGACCGAGAAAATAAACGCCACGAGGTTGGCGCGCCGCACCGCCGGATCGTCGAGCCCGAGGATGGCCCGGATCGGATTCCGCAGGCGCGGTTCGCGGGATTCCGCGCGCGTGGCCGTCGACAGGGTCTCGGTGAAGCGGAAAAAGATCCAAACGAGGTTGATCACGCAAAGCACGAAGGCCAGGAGCGCGGGCACCGAAAACGGGTTGATCCCGAAGCGCGCGAGCGAGGGGTAACGCTCCACGAGATTAAAATGCACCGTAAGGGCCCCCAGCGTCGGGCCGGTCACCAGCCCGAGGCCGAAAGCCGCTCCGACCAGCCCCATTGCCTTGGAACGTTCTTCGCGCGAGGTGACATCGGCCACCGCGGCCGTTGCGACCGACAGGTTGCCGCTGAACGCGCCGCTGACGATGCGCGAGAGCAGGAACAGCCAGAACGATCCGCTCACCACCCAGACCAGATAACTGAGCGCTGTGCCCGCGACCGTCAGGAGCAACACCCCGCGCCGGCCGCGGCGATCGCTCAGAGCCCCCCAAAACGGCGCGAATACGAATTGCAGGATGGAAAAAAAGGAGCTGATCACGCCGCCGAAAAGAACGGGCGCGTAGTTTGAAATGCCGAAGGTGAGGGCGAGGCCGTCGATCCGTGCCAGCAGCCAGCCGAGCAACCCGCCGTGCCCCTCGAGTTTCAGATAGTACTCGAGCAAATCCGGACCGAGCGGAAAAATAATCGAGAACCCGATCAGATCGATGTAGAGCGTGAGAAAAATCACGCCGAGCGAAAGCGGACGCTTGGGCGCGGAACCGGGGGCGGACTGAGCGGAAGCGTTAGACACAGTTGAAGCGGAAAACGAAAACGGGTTCGTCCGAAGACGCCAAGGCACAAACATAAGTTCCAGCGTCTCTTATTTAATCACGGACGTTCGCTTCTTGGGCGGCAGTCCGGTTCGCGAGCACCCTCGCGATAACCCGCTTCCGTCTGCGCCGCCGGCCGAAATCAGCCCAGCAGGGAGCGAAGTTTCACCTTCAGCATCTCGCGGGTAAACGGCTTCTGCAGAAATTCCAACGGGCTCCGCGAATCCGCGAGGCGGGCCAGCGTGTCAGTCTCGCTGTAGCCGCTCATCAATATCACCGCGACATCGGCCCGGATGGCGCGAAGCTCCGCGAGGGTTTCTTCGCCGCTCAGCCCCGGCATGACGAGGTCGAGCAGGACGAGATCGTAGGCCCGGGGTTTCTTCCGAAAGAGCGCGAGCCCGGCTTCCCCGTTGGGTGCGAGGTGCGGGGTGAGTCCATAGGTTTTTATCGCCTCGGCCGACACCGTGCGGACGATTTCGTCGTCCTCGATGATCAACACATTGGCCGTGTGACTCCACGGACGCGCCGTTGCCGTCGTGGAAAAGCGCGCCGGTTCGTGCGCCGCGGGCGGCAGGAGGAGGCGGAAGGTCGAGCCTTGGCCCGGTTTGCTTTCGACCTGGAGCGCGCCGCCATGACCGCGCACGATGCCAAGCACCGCGGCGAGTCCCAGTCCGCGGCCGGAAACCTTGGTGCTGAAAAACGGATCGAATATTTTCCGGATCGTCCCGGGTGTCATTCCGCAGCCGGTGTCGCGCACCTCGAAATAAACGTACTCGCCCGGCGGCAGTTCCGCGCCCGCGACGGCGGAACTCAGTGCCGCCCGGTCCACCGATGTCATTCCGGCGGTGAGGAAGATCTCGCCCGATTGGTCCCCGATCGCGTCCGACGCGTTGATGACGAGATTCATCGCGATTTGCCTGAGCTGCGTGGCGTCGGCCATCACGAAGGGAAGGTCGGTCGCCAGGGCGAGGTGCACCCGCACGCCGCGGCCAATCGAGATTTTCAGCAGGGGCAGCATGCCTTCGACGAGCGCGCCCAATGCCGTCGGCTCGACCACGAACCGCCCTTTGCCCGCGTAGGCGAGCATCTGGCGGCAAAGTTCGGCGGCGCGAATCGCGGCATTCTCGATCGCGCGGAGTTGCGGATCGGTGGTTTCGCTCAACGGCACCGCCAGGCGGACCAGGCTGGCGTTGCCGAGGATCCCGGTGAGGAGATTGTTGAAATCGTGGGCGATCCCCCCGGCCAGCAGTCCGAGGCTCTCGAGTTTCTGGCCTTCGAGGAGTTTGCGCTCGATGGCGATGCGTTCGGTCTCGATGCGTTTTTGCGCGGTGATGTCGATGGCGAGTCCCTCGAACACTTCCGGTGATCCGTCGGGCCCGTAAAAGCCGCGGCTGCGGGAGAGGAGCCAGCGTTCCACGCCGTCGCGCGAACGGATGCGGAATTCGATTTCGAATTCACGCTTCGCCGCGAGGCCCGCGCGAGTTGCCTCACGCACCCGTTCCAAATCGTCGGGATGAATAAAATCCCGGAGATGAACGCGGTCCTCCATGAAGTCTTCCGCCGGATGCCCGGTGAGGGTGAGCGTTCCCTCGCTCGCATAAAGCACCCGGGCTGGTTTGCGCACACTGCAGCGAAACGCCATGCCCGGCAGCGAATGCATCAGGCTGCTCAGCTGCCGGCGGCTTTCGGTCAGCTCCGCGGTGCGTTCCGTAACGATGCGCTCGATGACTTTGGCGCGGCGTCCCACCGTGTGCATGAGTCCGGCGACGAGCAGTGTGATCAGCATCACACTGGCGCCGCGAACCCCCGGCGCGGCCGTCAGCTGCTCGGCGAGCCATCCCGCCCGGGGTCGATAGAGGACCTGCCAGTCGCGTCCGCCCATGGCCATGGGGTGGGCTTCGAAAAGCCCGTTGCGAAAATCGGCTTCGCTCGGCGGCGCGCCCGCGACCGGTGTTTTCGCCGCCGGCAGATAGTGGAGCATCCGCAACTCGGGCTGCGATTCCGATGCGTCGATGAAAAGGGCGTCCAGCAGGTTGGTCTGGTCGCTTGTCGTCGTCCGCGTGCGCTCGATTGCCGCCCGCACGTCGATGATGCCTTGCACGAAACCGAGGAAGGTATCCGCGTCCGCGCCGCGGAACGCCGGCCAGATCATGACCACCGCGAGCTTGTCGGCATTTTCCTGCACGAGCCTGACCTGGCGGGTGAGGGTCATCTGGCGCGTCCGGCGCGCGCGTTCCAGTTCCGCCCGGGTTGGGCCGGTTTTCAGGTCGTAGCCGACGGCGCGTTCGTTGCCGGCGAGAGGCTGCACGTAGCAAACGGGATAGTATTCGGGACGATTGCCCGCGGGCACGAGGTCACCCTGCGCATTCAGTTCGGTGAATTGAAACGCGCGGCCGTAGCTTCGTCCCACCGCCTCCTCGACCGTGGTGCGGCTGGCGGCCGGCACCGCGGGCACCCATTCGAAGGCCCGGACGTAGGCGCTGATTTCCTCGATCCGCCGGGTGGCGCGCACAAACTCGGAGCGCGTCACGTTTTCCTGGAGCGTGAACATGTTCCGCAGCCCCGCGAGCGCGTCCTCGTACCGCCCGAGGATTTCCGTGGTCAACGCGTGGTGGAGCGAGGCCCGGCTCGTGAACTCCGCCCGGGCTTTTGCGAGTTCGTTTTGCCGCGCCTCGTAAAAGACAAAACCGCTTGCGAGGGCGCCGACGAACAGCACAACTCCCACGGCGACGCGGGGGGAAAAAAAAGGCGTTTTGCGGGAGGCGTCGGCCATGAAGAGCGGGTTTGCACGATGGCACCGTTTCCCGGGTCAGCAACCGATTACGCCGATGTCGCCGGATTCCTGCGCGGGAGCAATCCGATGGCGCCATCGGATTTACGGGAAGCTAACGAGGGACGGACCGCGGTGGGAACCCGGTCGGCCGTGGATCAGAGTTTGTAGGGGAGCGGATGGCGTCCGGTGAGGACGGCGACCCGTGACTTCACCGCCGCCAGCGCCGCGGCTTCCTCCGGTTTGCCGGCGGCGGCGAGCACCTTGTCGATGCAGTCCGCGATCTCCTCCATCTCCGCTTCGACAAAACCGCGCGACGTGATCGCCGGCGTGCCGAGACGGATGCCCGAGGCCTGGAACGGCGAGCGCGTCTCGAACGGCACGGTGTTTTTATTCGTCGTGATATGGGCGCGATCGAGCGTCTCCTGCGCGACTTTGGCGGTGAGCTCGGGGAATTTCGGGCGCAGATCCAGCAGGAAGAGGTGGTTGTCCGATCCGCCCGACACGATCTTGTAGCCGCGGGCGAGAAACGCCGCCGCCAGAGCCCGCGAGTTTTTCACGATCTGCTCCGAGTAGGTTTTGAATTCGGGTTTCAGGCACTCGCCGAAACACACCGCCTTCGCCGCGATCACATGCATGAGCGGTCCGCCCTGGCCGCCGGGGAATACCGCGGAGTCGATCGCCTTCGCGTGCGCCGCCTTGCACATGGTGAGGCCGCCGCGCGGGCCGCGGAGGGTTTTGTGCGTGGTGGTGGTGACAAAATCCGCGTGCGGGAAAGGCGAGGGGTGGACACCGGCGGCGACGAGGCCCGCGATGTGCGCGATGTCCGCAAACAGAAAGGCGCCGACGCTCCGCGCGATTTCGCCCATCCGCGCAAAATCGATCACGCGGGAATAGGCGCTCGCGCCCACCGTGATCATCTTCGGCTTCTCGCGGGCGGCGATCGCCGCGAGCTCATCGTAGTCGATGAGACCGGTGTCTTCGCGCACGCCGTATTGGACGAACTGGTAGAGTTTCCCGGAAAAATTCGCCGGATTGCCGTGGGTGAGATGGCCGCCGTGGCTGAGATTCATCCCGAGCAGCTTGTCGCCCGGCTGGAGCACCGCGGTGTAGACGGCGAAGTTCGCCTGCGAGCCGGAGTGGGGCTGGACGTTGGCGTGTTCGGCGCCGAAAAGTTTTTTGGCCCGCTCGATCGCGATCGTCTCGATTTTGTCGACGTGCTCGCAGCCCCCGTACCAGCGTTTGCCCGGATAACCTTCGGCGTATTTGTTGGTCAGCACGCTGCCCTGGGCCTCCATCACCGCCGGGTAGGTGAAGTTCTCGGAGGCGATCAGTTCGATGTGACTCTGCTGGCGGCCAAACTCCGCGGCGATGGCGGAGTAAATTTCAGGATCGAGGTTCTTGAGCGGCGCGGAGGTGAGCATGGCAAAACGCGGAGGCTCACGCAAAGGCGCGCGGACGCAAAGCGTTTTTTCTGTCAGCCCGGCGTTGAAGACGGCGACGAGCGCCAGCGCGCGCGGAGGAGGTGTAAAATCACTCCCGCAGCAATGAAAAGCAGCCCGGCAGTTCCGGCGATCGTCCAAAAGCCCTCGGGGGTCCGCTTCACGGGTGACACGTGAAGTTTTGTCCACCCGAGTGGCACGACGACTGTCAGCACGAAAAAATAACCCAGGCCGATGATTGCCGCCGCCGGCCACGGATGGCTGACAGCCATCGCGAAACTTTTCTTGAAGGAGCTTAGGGGGGAACGGAAGCCCATTGGGCGGCTAGGCGGGCAGCTGTTCCTTGATGTAGGCGACGAGCGAGGGAATCGCTTCAACCATCTCATCACGCGCCGCTTCGTAAACCCGGAGCGGCCCGCCGTAGGGGTCCGGAATCTCCAGGTCATTCGGCTTTGTCATAAACTCCCGGAACAGGAACAGGTTTTTCGGCGGCGGATTCGCCTGCCGCAGAATCACGCTGCGATGTGACTCCGTCATGCAGAGCACCAGGAGCGCTTCATCCAGCAGCCGTTGCGTCACGAGCTGGCTGCGATGACCGGAGAGATCGAGCCCGACTTTTTTCAACGCCGTCACGGAGTTCTCCGACACCGGTTCGCCGGGGTGGGCCGATACGCCCGCGGAAATCACCCGCACGGAACGCAGCGGCTCCGGCTGCGCGGCGAGAGCGTGTTGAAGGAGGGCGGCGGCCATCGGGCTGCGGCAGATGTTGGCCGTGCAGACGGTGACGATTGTGACGGGCACGGGCATCAGGCGATGGAGGGGAAAGGATACGCTTTCACGGCAAAGGCAAAGCCGGAGTACGGCAGTGTCGTGCGCGGTGAAACAACTAGATTTTCTTCAGCGCCTGCAGGCCGCGATGGAGCTGCATGGCCCGCTGGAGCGTGAGGTCGATCAGCGGTGCCGGCGGTTTGGCGACGGGATTTTTCTCGCCTGGAGTGCCGGCGTCGTCGAGCAGCGCCGGGTCGGGCTGCCGCTCCTTGGCGAGACGGGCTTCGTCGTTGCGCAGCTTGTCGGAATTTTCCTTGAGCAGGGATTCGATCTCGGTCTGTGCCTCGATCGCGTCGTAGGCGCGGCGCTCGATTTCCGGGGAAACCTTCACGGCGATGTCCGGGTTAAACCGGGCGGAGGAAGGGCCGACCGTCAGCACTCCCTCGACCGCGTTTTGCCGGGCGAAGGGCGCGAGCAACGCGGGATTCGTTTCGGCGTTGGCCAGCAGGAACACCGGCGTGCGGGTCGTGGCATTGGTTCTCAGCCAGGCGATCAGGGCGGTCGCACCATCGTCATTGCCCTGCGCATAACGCAGGTCGAGCACGCGGGAGCGTTTCTCGGCCGGGTTCGTCGCCGGCAAATCCGCGGGCACGTTCGGGGCCCGGTGATAGATCAGCCCGCGGCTGAGATCGCGTTCCAGGGGCGCGGCGAAAAGGCCCGCGCCGAACGAGAAGATCAGGAGGAGGGAGGAGAAGGGTTTTTTCATCGGCGGTTGAGCTGACGGGCGCCGATGTCGCGGCGGAAATATTTGGTCGGGCACACGATCGCATCGCACGCCGCATAGGCGGCGGTGGCGGCGGCTTGAAGCGTCGGTGCGATGGCGGTGACGCCGAGGACGCGCCCGCCATTGGTCACGATCTGCCCGGCGGAATTTTTCGCCGTGCCCGCGTGATAGACAAACGTGGATGCCGGAAGTGAGGAGGGAAACGCGATCGGGTCCCCCTTGGAAAAGTTTTCCGGATAACCCCGGGCGGCGATGACGACGCAGAGCGCGTGCCCGGGCTTCACGGCGATTTTTTCGCCGGCAAGCCGGCCGTGCGCCGCGGCCCACAGCAGCGCGAGCAGATCCGAGGCGAGCCGCGGTATGACCACCTGCGTTTCTGGATCGCCGAAGCGCGTGTTGTACTCGATGACGCTCGGACCTTCCGGCGTGAGCATGATGCCGATGAAAAGCGTGCCGCGAAAATCGATGCCCTCGGCCGCGATCGCGTCGACGGAGGGACGGACAATTTCGCGATCGATGCGGTCGAACAAGGCCGGCGTCACCACTTCGGCGGGAGAGTACGCGCCCATCCCGCCGGTGTTCGGGCCGGTGTCGCCGTCGCCGGCCCGCTTGTGGTCCTGCGAGGTGGGAAGGATCACATAGTCGCGGCCCGAGACGACGACCAGCAGCGAGGTTTCTTCCCCGAAGAGACAATCCTCGATGAGAATCTCGCGGCCGCTCGCGCCAAACTTTCCGCCCTCGAGCATGTCGCGGACGGCGGCTTCGGCTTCGGCGGGCGATTGCGCGACGACGACGCCTTTGCCGGCGGCGAGACCATCGGCTTTCACCACGATCGGGATCTTGCGCGTCTGCAAATACGCGAGCGCCGGCGCGACTTCGCGGAAGAAACGCGCGGGCGCCGTCGGGATCCGGTGTTTCAGCAGGATCTGCTTCGTGAAAACCTTCGAGGCCTCGAGCCGCGCGCCATCGGCCTTGGGGCCATAGGCGGGAATGCCGAGACGGGAGAGTTCATCGACGAGTCCGAGCGAGAGCGGGACTTCGGGGCCGACGACCACAAATTCGACTTGTTCCTTTTGGGCGAGAGCGACGAGGCCGGCGACGTTGTCGGCGGCGACCGCGAGGCACGTCGCATCCTGGGCGATGCCGGCGTTGCCCGGCGCGCAGATCACCCGCGGCCTGGCGGGCGAGGCGAGGAGCGCGCGAACGAGCGTGTGTTCGCGTCCGCCGGAGCCGACGACGAGGATGGAACGGGGAAGAGCAGTGACCACGCGGCGTGACTAGCAGGCGTTACAGCACCTGCAATTTTTTCCGATAGAACGCCACGACCTCGTCGGGATCGTCGGTGAAAAGGATGTAGTCGGCGATCCACGCCGGCGCGCGTTTCGTGCGGATCATTTCCCGGAGTTGTTTGCGGAGATCGCCCCAGAAACGCGCGTTGAAAAAGACGTAGGGCACGCGCGGGCGGATGCCGAGTTTGAGGTTGCACATCTCGATGCCGATTTCCTCGAGGGTGCCGACGCCGCCGACGTTGAAGACGCAGAAATCCGCCGCCTCGAACCATTTTTGGCGGAAGTGCCGGGACGATTCCTGGAACGTGTTGAAGAAATCCACGCCGAGTTCTGGCGGCTGCGCTTCGAGCTCGAGGAAACACGCGCCGGTGAGGGCGCCCTTGCCGCGCGCCTGGTCGGTGGCGAGGCGCATCACACCGCCGCCGCCGCCGGTGAGGACGCCGAGGTTGTGGCCGAAGAATCCGGTGAGCTTGTCGACGAGCCCGGAAATGCGCGCGGTGTCCGCGGCCTCGAGGCCCATGGCCGAACCGTAGAAGGCGAGGATGGTGGATTCCTGGAATTTGCGCGCCATCTCCTCGCGCACAAAAAAGCCGTGCTCCTTTTTGTAGGTGTGGACGTAGAGGTCCTTCGTGGCGTCGTCGTGCCAGTAGCACTGGAGGCCGATGGCGTCGAACATGTCGAGGCGGGCGTGGGCGTTGCTCGAGAGGAAGTAGCCGTGCGTGCGCGAGGCCTTGCGGAAGATGATCCGCTTCAACTTCACGTCGCCGATGCGGGTCACGAGTTCGATGTGCTCGAGCAGGTCCGGGAAAAAATCGAGGATGAGCGTGTCCGCATCCTCCGGCGCGGCATCGAGCGCCTGGATCATGGTGCGATGGCCGCAGGGGCCGTCGTTGCCGCTGAGGATTTTTTTGATGTCGTCGCCCGCCTTCACGAAGAGCGAGTGATTCTCCATCGTGGAGCTCTGGCCCTTGACGATGATCTTGGTCTTCGGCTTCGCCTCGAGGTTGTCGCGCGGGGCATTTTCATCGAGGCACTTGTAGAGGTCGGTCGCGGTCGCGAGGAGGCGGGTGCGTTTCTTCGTGAGGGTTTTGAATTCGGGATCGCTGATTTCCGGGGCGCGGAAAATTTCGACGGACACCACCGGGTTCACCACCGGCTGGTCGCCGGTGTTGTAGATCTCGAGCATGACGTTCGTGCCGAAAGTCTTGATCGGATCGAGGAGCACCGCGCTGGTGTGGATGCCGAAATTCCCCTCGCCCTGGTTGAGCACCACAAAGTGCTCTTTGAGATACATGGAGCAGCTCGTGAGAATGCCCGAGTGCGGCGGGATGATGAGCGGGGAGGAGTCGTGGCGGACCTGCACCTTGTCGAGGAAGGAGCGGCCGGCGTTGCCGCTGACGACGCGTTCGAACTGCGCCCGCTGCAGCTTGGGGCTCAGGGTGTAGCTCACTTGGTGCGGGGTGAGAAACACGCGCCCGACGCGGTCGATGCTGATCGTGTTGGGAAGTTTCAGGCGGTTCTCTTTGACCGCGTCCCAGATTTCCCCGGTGGAAAGTTTCGCCGCCACCGGTGCGAGATAAAGGCGCCCCACGGGCGAGCCGATGCGCAGGAGCTTTTTCCAGTAGGGGGCGTTGGGAAAGCTGGGATCGAAAATGAACGCGTCGGCGTCCAGCTCGAGACGGTTGCCGGCCACGCGGACGCTGCCGTGGACGAGCATTTCGATTCCGATGCGGGCGAGCGAGCTGCGCTCGGTGAACTTCAACGCCGGCAGCTGCGCCTTCAAAACCTCGAATTCCGCGGGGTTGCGCGGCCAGAAAGCGAGGGTGAGCGCGACCGTGCGGTCGTCCTTGTTTTTCACCGTCAGGATTTGGCCATCCTGGCTCGTCCAAAATTGATCAGCGTTCATCGATATCGAGGGGCTGGTGATGAGCCATCGCCCCCGCCGAGACAAGAGGGGAGTAATTGGTTGCTTTCCAAGGTTCCCGCTGGCACATCCGAAAACTTCGCGGCACAAAACACCCTCTGCCGTTTCTCTATCCGCCTCCCAAATCAAAGCATGAAATTGAAGCATTCCCTCATCCTCCCGCTGCTCGCCCTCGGCCTTGTCGCGGGCCGCGCCCAGCAGGAGATCAAACTTAACATCCCCGGCGCCTCGACCCCCGCCGCTCCGGCCGCTCCCGCCGCCGCGGCGTTCACGGATGCCCAGCTCATCGAGGAATTCGGCTGGTTCATCGGCAAACGAGTCGGCCTCACCGAACTCGAGTTCACCAAGGCCGAGCTGGACGCGCTGGTCAAAGGCCTCTCGTCCGCGGCATCGGGCAAGGAATCCCCCTTCGAACTCGCCAAGATCGGACCGTTGATGGACGAGTTCATGCAGAAGAAGCAGGCCGTCTACGTCGACAAGATGAAGAAGAAGAGCTCGGCCGATGCCGCCGCGTACTTCACCAAGTTGAAAGACAACAAAGCCGTCGTGGAGCTGCCCAGCGGCCTGCGCTTCGAGATCACCAAGGAAGGTTCGGGCGTGTTCCCGAAGCCGACCGAGACGGTGAAGGTTCACTACACCGGCACGCTGGTTGACGGCTCCGTCTTCGACAGCTCGGTGCAGCGCGGCGAGCCCGCGGAATTCCCGCTCGACCAGGTGATCCCCGGCTGGACCGAGGGCATTCAGAAGGTGAGCAAGGGTGGCAAAATCAAACTCTACGTGCCCGCCAATCTCGCTTACGGCGACGAAGGCCGCCCTGGCATTCCTCCCGGTGCGACCCTCGTGTTCGACGTCGAGCTGATCGACATCAAGCCCACGGCGGCCCAGGTCCCCGAGATGCCGGCACCGGCTCCAGCCGGCGCGAAGTAATCGGGAATCGCTTCCGCAGTTACTGGTTTCCCTTTCAGCCCCCGGCTCGTTGCCGGGGGCTTTTTGTTTTTTATCCGGGGCGCTGCGCGACGGCCGGGCCGGGTGATTTGGTGTTTGGCAACCCTCCGCGGGCGGCGTTTCGTGAGCGCGCACGCGATGAATGCAGCGGATGTTAATCTCTACCTCGTGGGATTCATGGGCACGGGCAAAAGCACCGTGGGGCGTTCCGTGGCGCAGAAACTCGGGTTCGAGCTGCTCGACAGCGATCATGAGATCGAACGGAGCCGCGACAAAAGCATCCCGGATATTTTCGCGCAGGACGGTGAGGCGGCCTTTCGCGTGATGGAGCGTGAATTCATCGAGCGGGGACATCCCGGGGAACGCACCGTGGTTTCATGCGGTGGCGGACTGGTGGTGCAGCCGGGAATGCTGAGCTTGTTGCAGGGAAAGGGAGTGGTCATCTGCCTGCATGCCTCGATCGAAACCATCCTGGCGCGCACCGCCCGCCAGCGGACCCGGCCGCTGCTCAATGTGGACGACCCGGAGACGCGCCTTCGCACCCTCTACGCGGCGCGCGAGCCGATCTACCGGCAATCCGGAACGATGATCCTGACCGACGCGCGGCCGCTGCCGGAAATTGTCGCGCACGTCCTGCGCGCGTGGCGCCGCGACGCGGCGGAATTCATGCGTGCGAAGTCAGGCGCGCGCGCCGGAACCTGAAACCAAGCCGGCGCATCGTGAGCCCGGCGGGAAATTTCGCGGCCGTTAAGATGAATGCTTTTTCCACCGAGGCGCAGGAGGAATTGCGCGCGAGGCTCGGCGCGCTCGGTTTCGACGACGTGCGGTTTGCCCGCCTGGGTCCGGTTCCCGGCGAACCGCTCGCGGCGTGGCTGGGCGCCGGCATGCATGGCGAGATGCAGTGGATGGAGCGCACCGCGGCGAAACGCCTGCAACCCGACCTCGTCCTGCCCGGGGCGAAATCCATCATCCTGCTCGGCGTGAATTACTGGCAGGGGGCCGGCGCGGGGAGCGGCAGTCGGGAGGGGAAAATCAAACCCCCCACGTGGGCGCGATATGCCCGGTACGAGGATTATCACGACACGATCAAAGTTGCGCTGGAACGGGCCGGGCGGGTTCTCGAGGAACTGGGCGGGGCGGCGAACGACGACTACCGTTACTATGTGGACACCGGTCCGGTGTTGGAGCGCGGCTGGGCGGCGCGTGCGGGGCTGGGTTTCATCGGAAAGAACGCGATGCTCATTTCGCGTCAGCACGGAAACTGGCTGTTCCTCGCGTCCATTCTCACGCGCCTCGAATTCGCACCGGATGAGCCGGTGCGGAAGCAGGTGAGTGGGTTTGCCGATGTCGGGCTGCTTTGCGGAAAGTGCACGCGCTGTGTCGACGCCTGCCCGACGCAGGCGTTTGCCGCGCCCGGGGTGGTGGATTCGCGCCGCTGCATTTCCTATCAGACGATTGAAAACAAAGGAGTGATCCCGCGGGAGCTGCGGGCCGGCATCGGCGCACGCGTCTACGGCTGCGACGTCTGCCTCGACGTTTGTCCGTGGAACCGCTTCGCCCGCGAGGGCCGCCGGATGCTGCTGGCGTCGCGTGAGGACATCGCGGAATTGCCGTTGCGCGAAATCCTCGCGCTCAGCCCGGAGCGGTTCGCGGAATTTTTCCGCCGGACGCCGATCAAGCGCGTGAAGCTGGGCGGTTTGTTGCGCAACGCGTGCGTGGTTGCGGGCAATTCGGGTGATACGACGCTGGTCGATGCACTGGTTTCCCTCGCACGCCATGAATTGCCCCTGGTGCGGGTTCACGCGGTGTGGGCCGCGCATCGGCTCGGTGGCGGCGCGTCGCTTGCCGCGGCGCGCGCAGCGGAAATGGATCCTGCTGTGCTCGAAGAATACGCGTGGTGGGACGCCGCGCGCGTTACTGAAACACCCGGTTCATCGCCTCGACCATCGACGCGGGCGGCCGGACTGGACGGCCCTGGAGATCGATGAACGCGTGGACCGTTTCGCCGGTTACGAGAAGCTCGTCGCCGCGCAGCACTTCGTAGCTGAGGCGAATGCGGAGCACGGGTTTTTCGCGCATCGTGGTCACGATCGTAATCACGTCGTCGTAGACCGCGGGCCGGAGATATTTTGCAGAGATTTCCAGGACAGGCAGGCGGTATCCTTCAGCTTCGAGCTGGCGGTAGGAAACACCGATTTCCTTCAGCATGGTGGTGCGTCCCACCTCGAACCACGGCAGATAGTTTCCGTGATAGACGACGCCCATCATGTCGGTCTCCGCGTAGCGAACCGTAACCTGCACCCGCGAGATGATCATTCCACGATTTCCGCCGGGTTGAACAAAGCCTCCGCCGACTCCTTCCAGCAATTCCGTCCGGCCCATTCACGGCCCGCCGCGCCCAGGCGTTTGCGAAGGGGCTCGTCGAAGATGAGTTTCTCGAATGCCGCGGCGAGTTGCGCGGGACGATGCGGGGGGACGAGCAGTCCGGTGACGCCGTCGCTCACCGCTTCGGAAACGCCGCCCACATCGTGCGCGACAACAGGCAGTCCGTGCGCCGCCGCCTCGAGGTATACGAGACCGAAGCCTTCAATGCTGTTGCCGTGGTTGATGCTGGTCATCGCGAAAATATCCGCGCGGTCATAGACGGCCGAAAGCTCTTCATCGGGAAGGTTGCCGAGAAAACGAACCGTCAGGTCGGGGTGAACCAACGCCGCGGCACGGAGAGTCTGCTCGTAGTTGCCTTTGCTTTGTCCGCCCACAATCCAGTATTCGATGCCCGCGCGAACATCGGGGGCGAGGGCCTGGAGTGCCTGCAGCGTGAGGAGCTGGCCTTTGCGCGGGTGCAGCCGGCCCACGGTTAACACGACGATCTTCTTCGCGGATGACGCCGTTTTTGGCGGCACGACCGCGAAATCCGAACGCAGCGCTCCCGGCGTGAGGGTGATTTTGTCGGCCGCTTCCGGAAAGTGGGAGAGAAGAAGTTCCTGGGTGTAGTTCGTGAGTGTGCTGATGCGCGTGGCGTGGCGAATGAGCTGGCGCGCCAGCGACCGGCGCAACGGGCTGCCCGCGAACTTCAAAATTTCCGAACCGTGAAACGTGAGTACGAAACGCCGCGGTCGAAACGCATGAAAAAACTGCAACAGCATCATCGTCATCATCGGCCCGGGCTCGGGCAGATAGACGGTGGCATGCCGAAGCTGACGCCGGTGCCGGATGAGTTCGCGCGCGAGGCGGACCTGGCACCACAGGTTGTGCGTTCCCTTCAACGGCAAACGTCGCAAACGAAACGGCCAGCCCTTCTCGCGTTCGGCCGGGGCGGACTGCGCCCATACTTCCACGTCGTAGCCGAGACTCGTTCCCGCGCGGGCAATTTCTTCGACGAAGGTGGCGATGCCACCACGCACGGGATAAAACTCGTGCGTAATCAAAAAAACGGGCGGAGGGTTCGGAGACTTGGTGTCGACTGACTGGGCGCGCATCGCGTTGCGAAAAATGTGTAAGGCACCTGCGTCAGAAGCGCAGAGCAAACGGCTTGGTGGTTGCAGTTAGGTTCGGCGGAGTGGGGCTTGCAAGCGATGATATGCCAAGGCGGCGAGTTGTTCCGCACTGGAACCAACCTCGAAATCTACTGACAGACCGCTATCTGACCGGTCCAAGAAATTGGGTTTACTTTACTCCACCCCGCAACATACAAGGGACGAACAATGCCAGACGCAGTTCAATCCAGCCCGGCCGGTGCAAAGCCTATTGCGCTGACCGCGAAACCCTTTGCTCCGGAAGACGAGACGGCTTTGCGCGAAGCACTGAAGCGCTGCTCCCCCTCCACCTTTGAGGCTGCTGTTCAATTTCGTAAGACCGGAAATCCAGAACACCTTCCGGCAGTCGTAATCGGGGTCATCGAACGATTCGTCGAACCCGACCTCCGCGTGAAGCTGAAGGATGCTGATGACGATCTCCGTCTGATTGAAGATCTTGGGATCGATTCGCTCACGATGATGGAAATCGTGATCCTCGTTGAGGACGTTCTGCAGATGTCGATCAATAATGACGAACTGCGAAACCTGCGCACCGTCGGTGATGTGAAAACATTTATCGACTGTAAGATCCGCGGTCTGGTTCTGCCGAAGCCGACCAAGTTTCTCCCCATCGAGCAGATTGCGGCGGTAATGCCCATCCAGCCTCCGTTCCTTTTTCTCAACGAAGCGTCGGTCAGCTCCAGTGGCGCGAATGGGAAATACAAAATCACGGGACAGGAGTTTTTCCTGCAGGGACATTTTAAGGACAACCCCGTGATGCCGGCCTCGATCATGCTCGAGGCGCTCGGCCAGCTCGCGGTTCTCTTTTTGCTGGAAGGCGCGAACACGGAACCCGGCAAAGTGATCAGTTCCTCTTTGATCTATTTCACAGGCTGCGAGGGCGTGCGTGCCCACCGGGTGTGCAAGCCGGGTGATATTCTTACCCTCTCGATCAAGCCGAAGCGGATGAAGATGCCGCTTGCGACGTTCGAAGGAGCCATCCGCGTTGGTCAGGAAAAAGCGGTCATTGCGGAGGAGATTACCATGACTTTCGGTTACGCCGAGGCCCGCAATCAACCGGTGCCGATTAATGGCGCAGTCGGTGTGAACGGCAGTGAGGCCGCTCATTCGCCCACGCCCCTCCGCGCCGCGGTCAACGCCTGAGCGCCCGCGTTTCAGGAAACTTTAAGCGGCCTCTCCGAGAGGCCGCTTTTTTTTGGGCATCATTCCTCTGCCTCCCGCGTTGACCGCCGTCAGTGAACCGCCTTCATAGGACCACCAAATCCTTTTTGACGCCGACGCCTCCCCCGACCGCTCGTCGATCGCTGCAGCACCACATCACGCATGCCCAGAGTTTTTATTACCGGTCTCGGTTTCATCACCAGCATTGGCAACGACAGCGCGAGCGTCACCAGCAGTCTCCGGGAATTGCGTCACGGCTTTCAGACTTACCCGCCCTTCCAGAAAACGGAAATCCCGGTGAAGGTCGCCGCACCGGTCCGCGGTTTCCAAACCGACTCGAATGATCCGGAGGATTGGACGTTTCCCGCCGGTTATACGATCAAGCGTGAAATCATCCGCGGCATGGCGCCCCATGGCGTTTATGCCTGGTGTGCGATGCAGCAGGCGATTGAGGACGCGAAGCTAAGCGATGCCGATGTCTCGAATGCGCAGACCGGCCTCTATGCGGCCTCGGGAGGATCGCCCCAGCTCATGGGTTATATGCTCCAGCGCATGCACACGCAGGGGGTCATGCGCTGCTCGCCGCTCGGCATCGTCGCCTCGATCTCCGGCACGGTGAATTTCAATCTCGTTGCCCATTTCAAGATCAAGGGAGCGTCCTGCGGCTTTGCCTCGGCGTGCGCGTCGTCATCCCACGCACTCGGCTTCGCGTATGACGAGATCGCGCTGGGCCGGCAAAAGCGGATGTTCGTGGTCGGCGCCGAGGACGGCAACGTCGATGCCATTCTTCCGTTTGCCGGCATGCGCGCGCTCTCGCTGCAAACGGATCCGAATCTCGCGTCGCGTCCTTTCGATGTCGCGCGCGACGGTTTTGTCGGAACCGGGGGAGGTGTGGTGCTCGTGATGGAAACCGAGGACGAAGTCGCGCGGCGCGGCGCGAAAGTTTACTGCGAAGTCGCGGGCTGGGGCCAGGCGTCCGACGGTCACAACGTCGCGATCTCGCATCCCGAGGGCCACGGGTTGCGCGCGGCGATGGAGAACGCTTTGCGGGTGACAAAGATATCGCCCGAAGCGGTGGACTACGTGAACGCGCATGCGACCTCGACGCCGATCGGCGACGCATCCGAGGCGCGCGCGTTGAAGGCGATCTTTAAAACCCCGGCGGCGCGTCCCGCGATCAGCAGCACGAAAGCGCTGACCGGCCACGGGCTCTCGCTCGCCGGCGCGATGGAGAGCGGTTTTTGCGCGCTGGCGATCCGCGATGGATTCATGCCCGGCTCCGCCCACATCACCCGGCTGGATCCCGAGTGCGAAGGCCTCAACATCATTCGCTCGACACTGCCCGCGCGTCCCCAGGTGGTCCTTAACAACGTCAGCGGATTCGGCGGCGCCAACGTTTCCCTCGTGTTCAAAACCGCCCACTGACCGTGCCTGCTGCGCGCGTTTCCGATCTTCACCGCACCGCGTTCGTCACCGGCGCGAGCACGGGCCTGGGCCGCGCGTTTGCCGAGATGCTGCTGGCGGAGGGGATGCGGGTGTGGGGCACCAGCCGCGACGTGTCGCGACTGTCGGGCGTGCCGCAGCTCAACGCGATCGCGCTCGATCTGCGCGACGGCGCTCGCGCCGCGGAGGTTTTTCGGGCGGCGGACCAGGCGGCCGGCGGCTTCGATCTCGTGATCAACAACGCGGGCTACGGGGTCTTCGGCGAGTTTGCCGCGACGGATTTTTCCATCTGGCAGGAGCAGATCGAGGTGATGCTCGTCAACACGGCGAGGCTTTCGCATGCCGCCCTGCGCGGGATGCTTGCGCGGAATCGCGGGGCGCTCGTGAACATCTCGTCGCTCGCGGCGGAATTCCCCCTGCCGTTTCAAAGCGCCTACAACATTTCCAAGGCGGGCCTCACCGCGCTGAACGAGAGTCTCCTGCTCGAGGTGGCCGGCACGGGGGTCGTGGTCCTCGATGTGCGGCCCGGCGATTACCGGACGGATTTCGAAACCTCGGTCCGGCGTGCGCCGGGCGAGCCGTCGGTGCGCCTGCAACGGGCGTGGGCGGCGTTCGCGAAGATGATGCAGACCGGTCCGGCGCCGGCGCAGGCGGCGTCGCGGTTGCGGCGCGCACTGTTGCGCAACCGCAGCGGCACGGTGCGCACCGGCCGTTTTTTTCAAGCGGTGGTCGCGCCGTTTCTCGCCCGCTTTGGCTCGTTGCCATTGCGTCGGCGGATTCAGGCTGCCTATTACGACGTTTCCTAACGCATGTCGAAAGTCCGCATCCTCGTCCTCAGTTCCAGCACCGGTGGCGGTCACGATGCGCGAGCGGAGGCGTTTGCGGAGTGGTGTTTTCAACTCTACCGCCACGATGTCGATGTGCGCATCGAGCAGATGCTCGAAAAATCCTCGGTGGTGAACCGCACGGGGGTGAATCTCTACAACCGGCTGCAGAAAAGCGCGCCCTGGGTGCACAAGTTTTTCTACGCGGTCGTCGAGCTGCTGAGTTATCTCAACCGGCGGCGCGTCACTTTCGGCGCGGGATACTTCCTCGGCGTTTTGCGCGAATATCGCCCGCACCTGGTCTTCAGCGTCCACGACTGCCTGAACCGGGGCTATTTTCAGGTGGCCCGGCAGATTCTCGGGGAGAAAAACGTGCGGTGCGCCACTTACTGCGGCGAATTCTCCGGCGGGTGGGGATACTCGCGCAACTGGATCGAGCCCACGGTCGATCTCTATTTTTCCCGCACGCCGACCGCGCGCGACTATGCGGTGAAAAAAGGCATCCCGCCCGAGAAGGCCCGCGTCCGCGGCTATCTCATGCTGCCGCGGGCGCATCTCGAGGTTCTCGGGCCGCCGGAGCGGAAATCCTACCGGGAAAAAAAACTCGGGCTCCGCTCCGACCTCTTCACGGTGTTTCTCGCGACGGGCGGGAACGGCGCCAACAACCACTTCGATCTGCTGCCGGCGATCGTGAAGCACGCCGACCGCTGCCAGGCGATCATCATCTGCGGGCGCAACAAGGAGGTCTACAACGAGCTGATCCACTGGCGGGCGAACCACCCGGAGTTCAACTGCTACATCGAGGGTTTTTCCGACACGGTTCATCTGCTCATGCAGGCGAGCGATGTGATCGTGACCCGCGGCGGCACGACGACGTGCGCGAAGGCGCTGCACTTCAAGTGCCCCATTATTTTCAACGCCTTTGGCGGCATCATGCCGCAGGAGGAACTCACCTGGAAATTTTTCCGCAACGGCGCCGCCTCGGAAAAGGTCGAGAGTGGCGCCGATTTCGCCCGCATCCTCGATGCGTGGATGGCTGAGACGCCCGCCTACGAACGCGTCCGCGAAAATTTCCTGAAGCTGCGCTACGAGGAAAACCCCACGCTGCTGATCGACGAGCTGGTGGCGCTCGCCAACGAACCGGCCCAGGCAAAACTCAAGCGCCGCGTCTTCCCGCCCGCCAACGGCAACAGCACGGGCCACACCTACAAATCCTGGGCCTGACCCCGGCGCTTCCGGGATTTTTTCTTTTTCGTTCCCGGGATCACGCCGATTCGCGGATCGCGCCTTCGGACCAGCTTCACAAGTTGTCCGGCCACCGCCTCGAAATCATCGGCGGACTCCGGGAGATACAGCCACTTCGGCAGGATGGGATGCGGAGCCAGCCGGGGAAACTCGGCGAGCAGGGCGGGTTGATGGAGGTGATCGGTGCAGACGAGGACGCCACGCCAGGGTTCCGCCTGTGCCGAAAAACAAAGCGCGAGCTTGCCGTCGAGATAGACGGCCCGCGTCCCGAACATCGCGCGCACCACCAACGACGCTTCCGTTTCCAGTGGCTCCCAGAGCCAGGCGTACGGGTGCACAATTCTGATCCGGCCTGCGGGGGTTTCACGCATTCGCGACGAGTTGATTCGCCGCAGGCTAGGAAGCGGAGCCGCGGCTGCAAATAAACTCCCCGGTTGTCCGGTTACGGCGCTTCGTAGACCTCGAGCAGGACGACGCCGGAGGTTCCGTTTACGCCCGTGACTTGGGCGGTGTAGGCGCCGGGAGGGAGATTGATCAAAATCGCGGAGTCGCCGCTGCCGGCGGCGAACGGGAAGGCGCCGACCTCCGTCATCGTTTGCGCAATGCCCGCGGCATCGGCCGAGGTGGACCAGCCCGCATTTTCCGCGATCGGTGTCGGGCCGGCGTAGAGTTTCAAGGTGGAGCGGGCGAGTACTCCGGGGACGCCGTAGGCGGCGAGCGACGGGCCGGCGGCGCGAATCAACACCCGTTTCGGCGCGACGCCGTGAACGATCACACCGGCGATCAACGTATCGGCTCCCGTTCCCGCAAATGCCCGGGCGGAGAGCGCACTGAGATTTTTGCCGTTCGCCGCACCCGCAAGATCGTAGATCTCGACGAGAGTCACACCCGGCGCGCCGGTCGGCGAACTCACCACCGCGGTGTAAGCGCCCGGAGCGAGCGTGGCGAGGACGGCGGAATCACCGCTGCCGGCGGCAAAGGCAACCGCACCCGAACGGATCGTCGCCGCGGCAATTTCCGCGGCGTTGCCGGCGGAGTTCCAGCCGGCGTTGCTCGAGATCAGCGTTCCCCCGCGATAAATATCAAGCCGCGGTGCCGCGAGGGCGCCGCTGACGCCGAAAGCGGAAAGCGCCGGACCGACCGCCCGGACCAGAACGCTCTTGGAGTCTTCGCCGCTGATGATGAAGCCCACAATCGCCACGTGCTCCGCGGAAACCCGCGCCCGCGCCGACAGGGCGACCATTCTTTGCTCCGCAGCGGCGGCGCTCTGGTCGGCCGTGCCCATGAAGGACGTGGACTGCCCCTGCTGGTTCGTGAGCGTGACGGTCACGGTTCTGGTCGGAACGTCGACGGTTGCTGCCACGGTTTGTCCGGAGTTGGTCGCGGCGACGATCCGGCCGTCTGAACTCACGGACCCGGTGCCCGCATCGATCCCGGTCGTGGTCTGCATCCAAAGGAAGGCCTGGCCGTCGGGACCGACGATCGCGAAAATCTGGGACGAAGCGCCGCCGATTCTCGCGGCATAGAGGCCGGCGACATGTTGCGTCGTGTCTTCGATTGATCTGGCGGCGGCAAGGGTGAGAGGACCACTCGTGGCGGCCAGGCCGCCGTCGAGTCCGATCACGCCAGCGAAGGTCGGTGATTCGGATGCGAGTCCGGTGCTGACCGTCGTCCCGGGTGTGAAGGTGAAGCGGCCGTCGCCTTCGACGCTGACGTTGCGGCTGATGTAAGATCTGCCGGAAGCGTAGCCGAGAAATACCCCGGTGTTGTCATTGCGCAGATGGAGCGCAAAGCGTCCGCTTCCGCCGAGGCTGCCGAAATAACTGCCGGCATAACTGTGGCCCAGCACACGAACCGTGGCGGTGCGCGAAGGGGTCGAGCCCTCGTTGCTGCTAACGATCACCGCGTAGCCACCCGCGTGGGTCATGGCGATATTTGCCAGCACAAGCGTTTGGTCGGTTGCGCCCGGCAACGCGGCTCCGTCCTTTTGCCATTGGTAGGTGAGCGTGGATGCGCCCGTGGCGGCGACTGTCAGCGTCACGGTGTCGCCGATCACCACGGTGGTGTTGGCGGGCTGGCGCGTGATCACCGGTGCCGAGGCGGCGGCGGCAACGATCGTCAGCGGCGTGAATGAACTGGTCGTTGAACCCACGGCGTTGCGGACGACAACATCGTAGCTCGCGACATCGGCGGTTTGCACATTGACCAGCGTGAGAAGCGCGGACGTCGCGCCGGGAACCGCCACTCCATTTTTCCGCCATTGATAGGTGAGGGTGGCGGTGCCGGTCGCCATCACGTTGAAACGGGCGGTATCGCCGGGCGACACGGTTTGCGGCGCGGGCTGCACCACGATCACAGGCGCGGTTGGTACATCGCTGACGGCGAGTGTGGCTGCGGCGGACGGGGTGGTGCCGCCGGCATTGGTCACCGCGACAAAATAGGAGCCTGCGCTGCTCAGCCTGACGTTGATCGACAGGGTGGAATTCGTCGCACCGGCAACGGGGGCGTCATCTTTGAACCATTGGTAGATTAGCGCGCCCTCGCCCGTGGCGACCACGTTAAGGAGAGCGGTTTGACCGACGACCAGTGCCACACTGACGGGCGGCTGCACGATGACGGGCGCGGCGATGAAACGGGTCACCACGAATGTTCGTTCGACCGTGGCGGCGGCGCTGTACGCCGCGTTGCCGGGCTGACTGGCCCGCACGACGACCGTGCCGGCGTCGCCGGCGAGGGTGAGCGTGCCACTGGCAAGGGCGGCGGGACCGCTCACCAGCACGAAATTTACGGGCAAGCCGGAGCTGGCGCTCGCGCTGAGTGAAATCGGGCCGACGTTGGAGAGCACATCGCTGAGCGCGGCAAACGTGATCGTTTGGTTTTGCTGAAGGGCGGAGAGAGAAACGTCGCTGCTGGCGGCGGCGCGGTTCGCATCGCCCGCTTGCGCCGCCCGCAACACCACGGGGGCGGTGTCGTGGAGCGTGACGGTGACGCCGCTGACATCAGCGTTGCCGCTCACCACGGCAAACGTGACTGGCAGACCGGTGCTCGCCGAAGCGCCGATCGTGAAAGGTACGTCCACGTTCACCGTCGCGGGCAAACTTCCGAAGGTCACCGTCTGGGTCGCTTTTGCGATGACGAGCGTGCCACCGGCGGTGCCTTGATAGTTTGAATCGTTGATCGTGCCCACGACCGTGTAGCTGCCGGCGTTCGTGGGTGCGGTCACGCTGCCGTTGTAGGTGAGATCGACGGTGAGGCCGGTGGGCGTCGTGCTGGTGGAGGCATTTTTGGGCGAACCATTGTAAGAGGCGGCGAGACTTCCGAGCGCCACGGGCGCGGTGGCTTTGGTCACGGCGAAGGATTGATCGACGGGAGTGGCGGCGTTGTAGCTTCCGTTGCCGGCCTGGCTCGCGCGGACGATCACGGTCCCGACGGCGGTGAGGGTGAGGGTGTTGCCGCTGATCGTCGCGGGCCCGCTCACGATGCTGAAAGCCGGGGTCAGTCCCGAGCTGGCGCTGGCGCTCAAGGTGAATCCGACATCGCCGAAAATTTTGTCGGCCAGTGCGCCGAACGAGATCGTCTGCGCGCCGGGAGCAATCGTGATCGTGAGCGTGCCGCCGGCGGAGCCGCCGTCATTGGTCGCCCCGAGCGTGACGACAGAAGTGCCAACGGCGGTCGGCGTGCCCGAAATAGTCCCGGTGGAAGTGTTGACGCTTAAGCCAGCCGGCAAACCGGCGGCCGAATAGCGGGTCGGCGTGTTGGAGAAAATAATCTGGTGCGAAAAACTCGCGCCGACAGTGCCGCCCGCGGTGGTTGCGCTGGTTTGCACGGGGGCGGGCGCGAGGGAGCCGGCGCGGATTTTGTGGTTGTTGTAGTCCGTGATGTAGAGGACCCCGGACGGCGAAACGACGATGCCGTTGGGAGTGTTGAAGGTAGCGCCGCTGCCCGTCCCGTCCGCGGAGCCGGTGCTGCCCGAACCCGCGATGGTGGTGACCACTCCCGCGCTCGTGATCTTGCGGATCCGGTGGCCATTCTCGTCGGAGACGAAGAGGGTGCCGGAGCTATCGATGTCGATGCCCATCGGGCTGTTGAACCTCGCGCTGGTGCCTGTCGCGTCGGTGGCCCCGGAAGAATAAGGGGAGCCGAACGGAGTGGTTACCACGGTGGCAGTCGTGATTTTTCGAATCGTGTGGCTGCCGGAGTCGGTGACGTAGAGGTTGCCGCTGCTGTCGATCACCAAGGCCGACGGATAATAAAAATAGGCGCTGGTCCCGGTGCCATCGCTGTGAAAACCCATGCTGCCACCCGCGTAAGTGGTGACCACGCCGCCGCTGGTGATTTTGCGGATCTTGTGGTTCTGGTAGTCGGCGACGAAAACATTGCCCGAGCCGTCCACGGCGACGTCGGAGGGAAACCGGAATGAAGCCGATGTGCCTGTCGCGTTGGTGGACCCCGCGCTGCCGGAGCCGGCGAGAGTGGTGACGACGCCACCGCTGGTGATTTTGCGGATATTGTTGTTGCCGGTGTCGGCCACGTAGACGTTGCCTGCACTGTCGACGGCGACGCCGTGCGGGTTGTTGAAGGAAGCGAGTATACCGGTCGCGTCGCTGGAGCCGGAGCTGCCGGAACCTGCGAGAGTCGTGACGACGCCCGCGCTGGTGATTTTGCGAATCGAGTGGTTCGCGTAATCGGCGACGTAGAGGTTTCCCGACGAATCGAGCGCCACGCCGCGCGGCCGGTTGAATTGTGCAGCGGTCCCGGTGGCATCGGTCGCTCCCGCGCTGCCGGAGCCGGCGAAGGTCGTGATCACATAGGGAATCGGCGGGGTGATCGATGCTGACGCGCTTGAGGCGATGCTCGTGCCGGAGGCATTGGTGGCGGTGACGGTGAAGGTGTAGGCGGTGCCGTTGGCGAGACCGATGACCGTGATTGGGGACGAGGTGCCCGTCGCGGTGGCGCCGCCGGGACTCGCGGTGACGGTGTAACCAGTGATGGCCGATCCGCCGCTGTTGCCTGGCGGATTGAAACTCACGGTGACCTGACTGTTGCCACCGGTGGTTGCCAGGTTGCTCGGCGCATCCGGGACTCCGAGGAAATTGGAAGTACCCAACACGACGAAGTGCGCGCCGGCTTGGGTGCAATTGCCCAGCTGCGTGACGGTGACGCCCGCCAATCCGCTGATGCCGCTCGTCGTCACCACCGCGGTCGGTTCCCAGCGATCTCCCTCGTCGCCGACGCCGAGCGAACCTCCGAAATTCGAGCCCCAGGTGTAAACCGTGCCGTCATTTGCCAGGCCCGCGGTGTTGTAGGTGCCCGTCGCGATGCCGATGAGAGTCTTGCCCGCGAGCTCGCCGTTCATTTTCACGGCGACAGGCACCAGGCTCTCCGCGCCGGCGCTGTTGCCGAGCCGGCCGCCGCCGCCATAGCCCCAGGCGTAAGCGGTGCCGTCGGAGGCAAGCGCGACGCTGTGCACGTAGCCGGCACCGAGTGCGACGATCGTCTTGCCCGCCATCGCGCCGCCCATGTTCACGGGCGTGGGCACATTGCTTTTCGTGGTCGAGCCGTTGCCGAGAGGGCCGTTGTAGTTCGAACCCCAGCCGTAGACCGTCCCATCCGAAGCGCACGCGAGACTGTGCAAGCCACCCGCGGCGATCCCGGTCATCGTCTTCCCCGCGAGCGCGCCGCTCATCGTCACGGCGACGGGCACCAGGCTGAATTGCGCGCCTGACCCGTTGCCGAGGAGGCCGATCACTTCGTTGTTGTTGTCGTTATAGTTCGATCCCCACGCGTAGATTTTACCGTCGGAAGAGAGCGCGAGGGCGTGGGTTCGCCCGCCCGAAACTTTCGTGATGACCTTGCCCGCGAGCGCGCCGCTGCGATCGACCTCGATGGGGACCAGACTGCGCGCGGTCGAATTGTTGCCGAGCATGCCGATGGGCCCGTTCCAACCCCACGCGTGCACGATGCCATCGGAGGTCACGGCATAGCTGCAGTAACCGCTCGCAGCGAGCGAGACGATCGTTTTGCCGGAGAGAGAGCTGACGCCGCTGGCGGTGTTGACGAGAACCGGAACCGTCGTGTCGGTCGTCGAATTGTTGCCGAGCTGTCCTTCGTTGTTTCCGCCCCAGGCGTAGAGCAATCCATCCGAAGTGAGTGCGAGCGTGTGGGTGCCGCCCATGCAAACCTGCGTGATGGTTTTGCCGTGGAGATCGGCCGTCGTCGGCACGAACGTGGAGACCGTGGTGTTGTTGCCGAGCTGGCCGCCGTTGGCGCCCCAGCCGTAAACACGCGTGTAAGGCTGGGCGTGCGCGGGGAGGGAACCCGCGAGGAGCGTCAGAAGCGCGAAAACAAGTTGGGAAAAACCGGGGTGGATCAGCCGCAAAAAGCGGACGCTTGGACGCATCCCATTCCTTCGGCGTGAACCACGGCTTCTAGAGGGGTTTCGGCGCTTCCCGCGGGATCGCTGATTCCCGGGATTTGTTTGGAAGACATGAGGCCGCCGTCACTTCCGGAATGAAGGAGGATCGCACCCCAAAGAATCGCTGACCGGATCAGCCGGCGGTAACGCTAGGCCCATTTAAATCCCCGCAACACTTCCAGTGCCACCGCCACGGCGGCGGCCGTGAAGGCGACCGACAGCGCAATCGCCGTCCGGGCTGAAACCGTCGAGCGCTTCGCGAAGAGAACAACCCCGATTCCCGCGAGCACGGGCACGACCGAAATTCCGCCGAGGATGAACGTGGTGAAGGCGAACAC
Organism: Opitutaceae bacterium; assembly: GCA_036261745.1. Classification (GTDB taxonomy): domain Bacteria; phylum Verrucomicrobiota; class Verrucomicrobiia; order Opitutales; family Opitutaceae; genus DATAKE01. Next base: position 96,916 of record DATAKE010000103.1, on the reverse strand, counting down.
ATACGGATCGACGTGATAGGTCGCCGCCACCGCCACGACCACCAGCCCGGCCCAGACGGCGTACGTGACCGGAGCAACGGCGAGTTGCTTGAACGACGGCATGGTGGGTTTGCCTCCGGGGTTATCAGCGACCCGGCTTTTTCACCGGCTTGGCGGATTTGGACGGCACGAATTCCTTCGAACAAACGGCGATTTCCTTTTGGTGGGCTGCGTCTTCGTAACAGGTGAAACGGAATCGCACGGGTTCGGCGGAAATCTCGTCGGGACCGACGAAGGCGAGAAAGACAATGGAGCTTTTCGGGCGAATGACCTGTTGCCCGATGCCAACGCCGCACACTCCCCCCGGCTGGGGAATCCACGCCCGGTTCTTTTTCAGTTCGAGGCCGGCGAACAACCCCGTCGGACCGTGGCCTAAAAAGTAGTACGGCCGGTCCGTGTCGTTCACCAGTTTGAGCGAAACGCGCAGCGCGGCGGGGATTTCGCCCGTGATCAGCTCGACGCGCTGCAGCTCGAGGGTGGGAATGTTCGCCCCCTGCAAAAGGGACGCCAGCAGGAGACTGATCACGAGGTACGACTTCATGGATCGCCGGGTGTAGTGAGGGGAGGGATTTCTGGCGGGGTGACCTGGCCGGCTCCAGCGCCTGATCCGGCTTTGTCCGGCCTGGTGCATCGAGGCTCGGCGCTTTTCTTCACGACCGTGCCGGTGTCATCGAACGCAATGATTCATTTTGCGGGGGTTTTTAAGAGCGAGGGCGACCAGGCGCCGGTCCGACACGCACGCGGCGGACGCCTGCTGCATGGCCGGTCCTAGAAGATCTCGTCCGCGGCTTTCAGGAGGGCGTTCGCCAGCGCGATCGCTTCATCTTTGCTGAGCTCGACCGGATCGCCGAAAACCCGGCCCGCTTTCAACATCACCGACGACTCGTCCTCGATCCAGCAAGCCGCTTCGCCATCGGAAACGCTGAAGACTTGTTTCTTTTCTTTCATAAGCGGTTTCAGGCGGTCGGCGGGGAGTGAGGTTTCTTGCGAACGTTCGGATTAGCCGCGCCGGTCGCGACACGGCGTAGTTGCGCGTCACCATTACGAGTTTGTCGGAAGGAGAAGCGGGAACGGTCGAGAGTGGAACACGTCGCTTTGCCACGTAAAGAGCGAAGCTGCGGAGATGGAGGCGGGACTTTCGAAACAATTTCTGCATCAGGGTTTCTTTGAAAATTTACGGATTTGGTGGCGGGTTTTCAGAACTCGCTTGTCTGTAGCTTTGAATTGCATTTCGCCTTTCGCGGTCCGCGTTTCTCCCACTTCACCTTCCGCTCCCGATGAAAATTCGCCTACGAAATCTTCCAGCCTTCCTGTTGCTCGGTTTTTCCGCGACCGGCTTTGCGCAAACGATCGCCAGCTTTACGCCGGCGGCGCCGTTTCTCAGTGCGCTGCCGAGCGCGACCACGATCAGCGGCCAGACTTTTACGGCAGCTTTTAGCGGCACGGTGGGAGTTGTCACCGTGCTCGCCCAGGCCACGGGCCCCAGCCCGTCCTCGATCACCGTCCAGCTTCGCTCGGTGAGCGGCGGATTGCCGACAGCTGCCATTCTCGGCGTGGTCTCGACGCCGGGTGTGGGATTAACAGGCAGCCTCAGCGCGTTCTCGGTCGATTTTTCCAGTCAGGCGATTGCGGTGAACGCGGGGGACTCCTATGCGCTGACTCTTTTCGGCACGGCTCTTTTTGGGTTGGGTGGCGGCACAAATGGGTATGCCGGGGGAGCGCAGGTCAACTCGACCGGCGGAGCACCGTTCGTCTTTTTTGCGCCCGCTCGCGATCTCAGTTTTTCGGTCATGGCCGCGCCCTCGCTGGTCGCAGTCCCGGAACCAAGCACCTACGGCGCCGCCGCCGTGGTTTCGTTGGTCGGAATCTGCGCGTGGTCGCGCAAGCGGAAGCGGAAGTCTTGATTCAATGCCCCCGGCCCGGCGGCGGAGAGGCCGTCGAATCCTGCATTCATTTCTGCCGCGCCAGCACGCGCTGGTGGGCTTCGCGGAGGAGCCTTGCCGTTACTTCCCCCTGATCGGCGGCTTTTACCTCCCGGAACGCCGCATATCTTCCGCCCGCTTCGCTCTGCTGGAAGGCCAGCAACTCGTCCACCAGCCGCGTCTCATAGGAACGCTTGAATTTATCGACCGCGGCGGTGAGTTCTTTCCCGCTCTTTCCGCGGATCAGCCCGAACAGGTCGGAGAGGGCGCCATTTTTTTTGAGATCGCTCAGAATGACATTCAGCTCCTTCACGTCCTTTTCGGTGAGCATGCGATCGAGCAGGCCCATGACCCATTGCGTGTACTCGTCGGTGCGCACATCGCGCGCCAGCTCGTCCCAAAGCCTGGGGCGGGCGTCGGGATTGTTCTTTTTCAGTTCCTCGATGCCGACTTTGATGCGGTCGCGAAATTCCCCCAGTTCCCGGGTGTAGTGGAGAACTTTCACGAGATCGGTCTGCTTGCGCGGCGTTTCTGTCCCCGCGCCGAACGAAGCTGCGACAAACAGGATCAAGCTGACTGCGAGCAGGGTGGTTTTCATAATTTATCTGGGTCTGACGTTAGGGGTGGGCCACCACGAGCGCGGGCGTTGGCAGCCGGTCTCGCTTTTTTGGTTCGAAGAACGCGACGGCCGCCATGCGGATGGATTTCGTCCCAGTTCTCTTCCGCGGTGAAGTCGCGGGAATACGTAGGCCGTGGCTGCGATTCATCAAAAGGTTGCGGCCAGTTCCTGCTGGTGGCCGGCGGCGAGGTCCCGGGCACCGAGGGCGGCGCATTCGACGTCGTCGTTTTTGTAGAGCTTGAACTTCACCGGCGCCGTCGCGTCGGCGGTTTCCCAACGCCATTTGCCGATCGAAACAAACTGGAGCGGCACGCCTTTTTCCCAGCTGAGGCCGGGGCCTTCGCCGCGAATGAAGAGCCGGTTGCCGATGCCGATATAGGCCGTGACGATCAATCGCGTCGCACCATCGGCCGCGACCGCCGCCACGGGCGCCGCTTCCTCGGGCGAAACCTGGGTAAACTCAGAGACCGGCGCCCCGGTCGCCGCCGCGGCGCCGGTCGGGGCCGGTTCCGGCGGCAGCTCGAAGTTCAGCACCCCGTCGTCGCCGTTGCCGGCGGACTTTTTTTCGAGGCGTTTGCGCGCGACTTTGGGACTTGCCGTGCCCGCGGTGACCTCGGCGCGGGGAAGCGGCGAGGTCGTCACGGCCGTGGCGGTGGGAGCGCCGTTCTCCGTCGCGTAGGGTGCTTTTGAATCGGGCGCGACCGGCGTGATCTCGAGCAGTTTCGCTGGCGGCGGTTCCTCGGCCGGCAGGCCGGCGGTGTGGCCGGGTGACGTTTCGCCGGCGATGAAAGTGTCCGCGGCGGGTTCATCGCGGCGGGGCTTGCGGGGGCGCTTCGGTGGATGAGAGGCGCCGTCCGTCTTGGCGGCGGATTCGGGAATCGGCGGAGTGCCCGCGGAAGGTTCGGGGTCGACGGGGACGCTGTTCGTCACCGGCGGCGAACTCGGGAACGGGATGGCGTTTGACGCTTCGCCCGCAGCGGGAGGAGGTGCGGCGGCGAGGCGCATCGCGGTCGCAAGGGAGTGGAGTTTCGTGTCGAGCGTCGCGACCGTCCCCCGCAATTTTTCGTCGAGCGAGGCGGCGGCCTGGGCCTGCGCTTTTAAAAATCCCTCGTGGGCGGCGGCGGCGCTTTTTTGCGCGGTAGCCTCCAGTTTCGCCAGTTCAGCGGTCGAGCGCGCGATCTTGTCGGAGATCGACTGGAGGCGTTCGCTTTCGCTCGTGCGGAGCGCGTTGAGTTCCTGCTCGAGCTCTTCCTTTTCGGTGTCGCCGGCGTTGGCGAGCTGCGCCTGGAATTCGGCGATCTTGTCCTGCAGCTTGTGCGGCAGCTGTTCGGCGTGGCGGAGATTTTTTTGGGTGAGCTCCGCGATTTGATGGAGGCCGCCGGCGGCCGCGCTGATCTGCTCCGCGGAATTTGCGATCGTCTGCGCGAGGGCTTCGAGCGCGCGCTGGCGTTCGTCGAGGGCCTGGTTCTTCTCTCGCTCGTAGTAGGCGAGCATGGGGACGATTGCGACGACCGCGCCGGCGATCACGCAGGCGACGACGGCAAAGATCGCGGCGTTCGAGAGGGGCCTGCCGGCCTGATCGGCGATCAGCCAGGCGGCGGCGAGGAGCACCACATCAGTCGCGAGAAAAATCCATTTTGATAATTGCGGGGATGAGCTGGAAGGCGTCATGGGGCGGCATCGGCCGGCGCGGGGAGTTTCGCCGTCGCCAAAAAAAATTGGCGGACAGATCAGCGCGACGCGCAGGCGGCGGAAAGTTTGTGCGCCGCGCAAGGCGGCGGCTCAAGGAGAAACCGGATGGCCGGGCGGGTTGTTTTTCGCCGGGGCTTCGAAGTGGCGGCGAATCATTGCGTGCAAGCGGGACCATTCGGCGGGGTGGAGGTCGTCTTTCCGGTTCGGCGCCGCCTGGCGGTGGTCGGTCATGCAGGCGGACGTCCAGCGGTGAATTTTCCAGCGCGGAGCGAGCCACTCGAGGGCGCTGGCGAACTGGGCGTCTGTCAGCGGAGCGCAATAGGTGTCGCCCGCGAAGGCGAGCCCCAGGAGAAAATCGTTGCAGCGCGAGCGCCCGAGAAAAGACGACGCGCCGGCATGCCAGGCGATGTGTTCGTCCGCGACGAGCGTGCAGCGGGTTCCATCGGGTGCGATGAGGGTGTGATAACTCACCTTGCTCTCAGGCCGCAGCATGAAGGCGATCGTTTCATCGAACGGCATCACGCTGTGGTGGAAAAGCACGCCGAGCCGTTCGTGGGCGGGAAGGACATCGCGGTTGGGCGAGAGGCGGATGAGCTCGGGGAAAGGCATGGGGCGGTGGAAAAGCTGAGAGCTAAGAGCTGAGAGGTAGAAGAAAATGAAGTTGATCGGAGGTTTTCGGTTTTGCTCTTAGCTCTCAGCTCTGGACTCTGGACTCCCCGCTTCTCTCAGAGCCGGCGCCACGCCATGAAGGTGAGCGAGAACAGCAGGCCGATGCGGGTGGCGCCCTCGAAGGTGAGCACAACGAGCACCCATTTGAGTCCGCAGCCGCGGCGGAGGAGGTACCCGAACAGTGCCACGCCGATCAGGCAAAGCGCGTGCACGCGCGCGAAGGGGATCGTGAGCAGGGCGCACATCCACAGCCAGTAGGTCACGAGGGTTGTGCTCCAGAAAAATGCCGTGATTTCGCCCAGCCCAAGCGCGCGCGGATCAGCGCCGCGCGCGATCTGCCTGATGCCGAGGTAGCGCTCGCTAAGCACGAGCTGCACGATCTCGAACACGAGGAAGAGCGGCGCGAGAATGAGCAGCGCGGTCATGAACGCAGCGAAGCAAGCGAGGCGATGCTTGGCAACCGGCGAGGCGGCGGGAAACAAATCCTCCCGCCCGCGGTTCGCCTTTTATTTCGCCGCGGGCCGGACGGTCGGGCCCTCGATCCAGCGGGCCCGCACGGTCGTACGCGACGGCCAGGCTGGCACGCCGAATTCGTTGCGAAGAATCTGTCCCGCGACGAGCTCCACCGCCCGCGCGCCGAGAATGCGCGGCTGGAGGTCCAGGCCGGCGCACGGGAACGTGCGATAGAGAATGTTGAGCAGCACGAAGCCCGGGGTGGGATCGGCGGAGGTGCAGGCCTTCATCCAGTCAAGCGTTTCGCCGACGTGGCTGAGCACCACGTCCGGCCGGTGCAGGCGGAACCACGGTGCGAATTCGGATTCGAACTGCGGCTGCTCCGGCGTGATGAGGGGTGGAATAAAATCCCCCTTGGTTCGCGCGGCTTGGAACGCGCAGAAAGCCGCGCTTTGCCGATGGCCCACGCGTTCGTCGCGTCCGCGTTGCAGCATCAATCCGGGCCGGCGATAGCCGCGTTCGGCCAGGAGCGTCAACAAGGCCAGCATCGAGCCGTAGTGATCCGAACAAACGGAGTGCAGCTCGGGCCCGGCGGTGGCGTGATCCGTGTAGATGCCGGCGTAGCGGGACCAGTCGAGACCGGACAAATCCGGTTCGAACCACGCCGGGAGCACGATGAGACCGTGAATGCCGCGGGACTGAAGAATCGAATCGAGCCGGGGCCAGGGGAGAATTTCGGAGCCGACGACGAATTCGCTGATCGAAAATCCCATCTCGGCCGCGCGCGCGGTCGCGCCCGCAATCAACTCGCGAGGGAAGGGGCCGTGCGGCCAGTGGCTCGCCTCGTGGAGATCAACCATCGCCAGCGTGCCGCGAAAGGGAGAGCTGTGGGAACGGTTGATCGCGCCGAGCACGGTGGCGACAAGCGGGTTCGGCCGGTAGCCGGCCGCCTTCGCGGCGCGTTTCACGCGACGGACCGTGGCCGCGCCGACGCGTCCCTTGCCACGCAGCGCGTCGGAGACGGTCGTGCGCGAAAGGCCCAGCGATTGGGCGAGCGATTTCAGGGAGGTCGAGCGGGGCATGCCGGACAATCCGGCACTTCACTGCGTAGACAGGGAGGCGCAATGTTTTTCTCCATGACCGTGCCCTCCGGCGTCGCGACCCCTTAACCCATCGGCGCTGGGAAACCTTGTTATGACCCTTACCAACAAACTGTCCGTGTCCTTTCTGTTCGCGCGTCTTCGGTTCGTATTGCCGACGCTCGCGCTTGTTTCCGTCGCGGCTACCACCGCTTCTGCGCAGTCTTCCGGCTCGGTTACCGGCCGGGTGGTTAATGAGGCGACCGGGGAATATCTCCGCAACGCCGTCGTCACCGTGCAAGGCACGACGATTTCGGCCGTGGCTGAAGCCGGCGGCTATTACCGGCTGAACGGTCTTCCGGCGGGCCCGACCAAGCTGACGGTTTCGTACGCCGGCCTCGAACCCCAGGAAATTTCGGTGGAGGTCCCCGCGGGCCAGTCCGTGACGAAGGACATCGCGCTGACGAACAAAGGCTACGCCGACGTGGTGCGGTTGAACCAGTTCGTGGTGTCGGGCGCCCGCGAAGGCAACGCGAAGGCGATCATGCAGCAGCGCGTCGCGGTCAATACGAAGAAAGTCATCTCCGCCGACGCCATGGGCAACGTTTCCGAGGGGAACGTCGGGGAATTTCTCAAGCTGATGCCCGGCGTCGCGATGGACTACGTCGAAGCCGACACCCGCGCGATGCGCGTGCGCGGCCTCAATCCGAAATACTCCAACGTTCTTTTCGACGGCATGCAGCCGGCCAGCGCCGGATCGTCGAACGTGGGCACGGGCCGCGCGTTCGAGTTCGAGCAGCTTTCGATTTCCAGCATCGAGACGGTTGAGCTCACGAAGGCGCCCACGCCCGACCAGCCCTCGAGCGTCGCCGGCACGGTGAATCTCCGCAGCAAAAGCGCCTTCGACCGCCGGGGCCGCGTGATCAGCATCATGGCGGGCCTTTCCGCCAACTCCTATTATCCCGATCTGGATAAATCCGCCGGCTGGGACGACGAAGCGCACTACAAGATTCTGCCGAACGTCAACCTGGAGTTCTCGGACGTTTTCCTGGGCGGAAAACTCGGCGTGATCGCCGGAGTCAGCATGAGCAACACCATCGCGGCACAAAAACACATCTGGAATTTCGGCCCGACGTGGAACGCCAACGGCGCCGACAACGACACCGAGGTGCCCGTGACGAATCGCTGGTGGTTCCAGGACGGCCCGAAGCCGACGAGCCGCGGAAACTACAACCTCCGCCTCGACTATCGCCTGAGCGACGCGCTCACCATCTACGGCCGCGTCGATTTCACCACCTACGATGCCCGGTTCTACAACCGCACGATGAATCTCTTCGCCCTGGCGACGGCGCCGGGCGCCACGTTCACCGACCAGACGGTGACCTCGGGCCGCATCCAGACCGACTCGAACCAATTCATGACGAAGGAGGGCAACACGCTCATCCTCACGTCCGGCGGCAATTACGTGAAAGGAAACTTCAGCGCCGACCTCTCGCTGCACTATTCGCGGGCGAAGAACTGGTACGGGAATCTCCAGCACGGCCACTTCACCGATTTCGCGTCGCAGCTCACGAACGTTTCCTGGCGCATGACCCGCGGCGACCGCGGCGCCTCGGACATCACGTTCACCCAGTTGAGCGGCGCCGACTGGCGCAACCCCGCGAACTACACGTTCGTCGACAACTCGATCGGCTGGCACGAGCGCAATTCGAAGGACCAGCAATGGACCGCGCGCCTCGATTTCAAACATGACCTCACGCGTTATTCGGTTCCGCAGGTCGTGAAGTACGGATTGCTCGCGAATCTCAAGGTGCTCGACGTGCGCCGCTACGGCCTGCTCACGCTGAGCCAGCGCGGCGCCGACCAGCTTCCCGGCACGGCCGACGACCTCAAGCCGAGCGATTTCCTGGATTCCGATTTCCGCGCCGACTGGGATGCCGGCGGCAACATGAACAGCTGGTTCGCGATCAGCCCGTGGAAACTCTACAGCCGCTTCGTCTCAAAACCCGGCGATTTCCTCGTCAACACCGCGGCCAATGACCTGAACCGCCTCCGGAACAACTGGGATTTCAAGGAGCAGATCAACGCGGCCTACCTCGTGGACACGTTCACCTTCGGCCAATTTTCGGTCTCGCCGGGCGTGCGCTACGAGGAGACGGACAGCTCGGGCAAGGGCATCAACACGGTGACCAACCTCCCGATCAAAGGCGGAAACAAATACGACTCGTTCCTCAAGTACCTGCACGCCTCGTACAAGTTCACGCCCAACCTCGTCGGTCGCGCCTCGTATCACACCGCGATCACGCGCGGCGATATCGCGAACCTGATCCCCGGCATTTCCGGCGTGGACTTCACCAACGCGGTGCTCACCGCCACGAACCCCGATCTGAAGGAGGAGCGTTCGCAGACTTTCAATGCGAGCGTGGAGTACTACTTCGAGCCGGTCGGCCTGGTTTCCTTCTCGGCCTTCCACACGGAAATCAAGGACCGCCAGTTCACGAACCGGTCGCCGCTGCCCGCCTCCGGTTACGAAGGCGATGCCACCTATGCGAACTGGACGCTGAATGCGCCGGTCAACATTCCCTACAAAACCAGCTACAAGGGTTTCGAGATCGACTACCAGCAGCAGCTTTCCTTCCTGCCGGGCGTGCTCAGCGGACTGGGCGTGTTCGCAAACCACACCCGCGTGAAGTTCGACGACTGGGCGTTCAACACCGGTTCGCCCGAGCACATGGAAAACGGCGGCGTTTCATTCACCTACAAACGCTTCTTCGGCCGCTTGAATTTCAACCACGTCGGCAAGCTGCTGCAAAATGCGCAGAAGACCTATTCGGCGGCAACGAACACCTGGACCGTGCCGGTCGTTCCTCCGATCTATCAAAAGGACCGTTTGGTCACCGACATCAACCTGGAGTACAAGGTGACCGACTCGCTGACCCTCTTCCTCGACGGTCGCAATATCCTCAACGAGGAATCGGTCTACACGTACTTCGGTCGTGAAGAAAACTTTGAACGGATCCTGAAGACGGGTGGCATCTGGATGCTGGGCGTCAAGGGTCGGTTCTAAGCGGGGTATTCAGATACCTGACCGGCGCATGGAGTGGGTCCATGCGCCGGTATTTTTTTGGGCGGGTCGCAAGCGCCCTACGCGCTCATCGTGCGCTCCTCGGGCCGGGCGCTGAATTTTCTCACCGGCACGACGCCTGGCGGCAGGGGCTTGGAAAAATTTGCGATGAGCCGCTTGCGCCAGTGCGTCGGCGTGAAGTGGTGCACCGCCTTGTACTCCCGGCAGAGATGGCTCGCGCTCGCGAAACCGCAGTGACGCGAGACGTCCTCCAGCGTCAGCGCCGAGCGGCTCATCAGCTCCTTCGCCTTCTCCAGCCGGATCCGTTGAAACATCGCCTTCGGGCTGGTGTTGCGCACCTGGGCAAACAGCCGGCGAAGGTGGCTCGGCGAAACATGAATCGCGTCGGCCACTTCCTTCACCGACGGGCTGCGCGCGAGATGTTCCGCGTACCAGGAGAGCGCGCTCTCCACTTTGAAATTCGCCAGGCTCGGCAGGTCCGGGGGCTGGTTTCCCTCGTTTCCCGCCAGCGCCATGGTCGCGAGATCCATCAGGCGCCCTTGAAAATGCAGCGGACTGAGCAAATTCGGCCGGAGGAAATGCGGCTCCAGCTCCGCGGCGATCGCCTTCAGCCGGACGATCTCCGCGTCGGTCAGTGTTTTCGTGAAGTAGCCTTTTTCCCGCACGATGTCATCGAGCGGGTAGGGAACCGTTCCGAAGTGGAACACGACGCGGTGAAAAGGATGCCGCCCATCGTCGATCCACGCGTGGCTGCATTCCGGGGGGAAGATCCAAAGGCGCTTTTCCTGCAACGGCGGGCGGTCGCCATCCTTGAAGACCGGCGCGCAACGCCCGTCGAGGATCGCGTAAAATTCCCAGTTCGTGCGCGTGTTGCAGCGGGCTGCTTCTTTCCAGCGAATGTAGCCGTTCGCAAAATAGAGGAGCATGCGGAGGAGGTTTGGCGCGTGATGGGGGGCACGCGACTCCGGATGTGGGAGGCATCGGGGAAACCCGCAAAAACAATTTCGATCAACCAGTCCGACCAAACCGGCCAAAAAAAACGCCGGCTGACTTAAAGTCAGCCGGCGTCGTGAACGCCAACCCGGATAAACCGAAGGAGGGCTTAGAAGTTATACGTGAAGGAACCTTTCGCGTAGCGCGGATTGCCGACGACGATCGCGGTGCGGCTGCCGCCCGCGAGGATGTAGTCTTTGTCCGTGACGTTTTCGATCTGCAGACGGGCCGTCCAGGCCTTGGTGCGGTACGAGAACCCGAGGTTGATCAGCGTGCGGCCGTCGTACTTGTAGGTGGCCTGGGAAGCGACGAAGCCAGCGGCGACGCCGGGGGTCGTCGGCACGCCGGGCAGTGGTTTGGTGGTCGTCAGCGCGGTGACGCTCTCGCCGACCATGTCGGTCTTGTAGTCGGCACCGAGGTTGACGCCGAAGCCGTTCAGACGGCCCTGCGTGAAACGGTAGTCGAAGTAAATGCCACCCAGGCGATCCGGCACGGCGCGAATACGCACGCCTGTCGGCTGGCGGTATTTGAACTTCGAGTAGTTGCCGATGACCGTCAGGTTCCGGTTCACCGCATAGCTGCCTTCGATTTCCCAGCCCTTCGAGTTGACGTCGAGGAACGTGCTGGTCGGAAGCAGGGCGGCCGCGGCGAAATTACCCTGCGCGACGAGCGTGTAGTATTCGCTGTTCGGCACCGGATAGTTGGTCTGCGAGATGTCGAAGTGAGCGAAGGAGACGGTCAGCGTGTCGCGGAGGAACGAGGTCTTCACGCCGTATTCGTCCTGCGTTCCGTTGGTGGCCTGGAAGGGCGGAAGGAGGCCGGGATTACCCGCCTGCAGCGAACCCGGCATCGATTCGCCGGAGCTGTTGTAGCTGTAGAAAATGCCGACCTGTTTGATCGGCTTCGCGACGATGCCGTAGCTTTTCGCGGTGGTGGAGATGTTAAAGGTGCGGTCGCCGATCGGCTGCACGCCCGTGTTGTCGGTGCGGGTCAGGGTGCCGAAGTAGCGGGCCGCGCCACCGGAGAGCAGAAGGCGGTCGCGGAAGAAGCCCGCGGTCTCGTAGACGAAGAACTGCACTTCCTGCTGTTTGGCGGTCTTGTTCTGCCCGTTGGTCGGAGCCGAGGGCTCCGGGAAAACGTAGGGCAGGTAGCCGATGGCGCCGAGGTTGTTGTTGGCCACGTCGCCGCGGGGCTGCGCCGGGAAGCTCTTCCATTTCACTTTCGAGAAGTTCGCCGCCATGCCGGTGATGGTGGTGGACTGCCACGCTTCGCCACCGCTGAACTTGATGGCGTAGTCGTTTCGAAGGTGGGCCTCGTTGTAGTAGAGATGGTCGCTGCCGTTGTTGCGGCGATAGACCCAGGTGCTGGGATCGGGAATTGGCGTCGACGTCGACGTGGCGATCGCGGTCGGGCCGGAATTGTCGACCGTCCAGGTCACGCCCGGCTCGTATTTCCCGGTGAAGGGATTGCGTGTGGGGTTGAAGGCGACGAGGTTGCCGGCCCCATCGCGGAAGAAGATGGCGGCGCTGGTGCCGCCCTGGTCTTCGCGCAACACGTGGTTGCCCGACAGGAGGAGGCGGGAATTGATGTGCTCGTTGAGCGTCGAGAGGAGCTCAAGCGTGATGCGCTCCGTGTTGCGCTGGCGTTGGTCGTCCTTGTTGCCGAACGACCAGTCGCGGGGAAGGCCGCGCGCGATCGTTGCGTAGCCATCGCTGCCGACATTCGGGTCGATCGGGAGCGCGGTGCCGTTGGTTTCGAGGTTGTCCACAAACTCGGCCTTGATCGTCAGCTTGTGCGCAGGGGAAAGCTGCCAGCTGAGCGACGGGGCAAAGAGGTAGCCGCGGCGGAAGTGATTTTTCTGATAGCCGTCGCTGTCCCAGTAGGCGGCAACGATGCGGGCGGCGATGCCCTTGTCGGCGGAGATGACGCGATTGATGTCCGTGCTGATCGCGTTGCCGATGTATTGGGAGAGCTCCAGCGTCACCGACGACTGGTCCTTCATGAGGGGCGACTTGGTGATCGGGTTGAACTGGCCGCCGGGCGCGCCGCCGGGGACCAGGATGGCGTTCGGGCCCTTGATGATCTCGACGCGCTCGATGTTGTAGGGGGCGAGCGACATGCTGTAGCCGTCCGCGCCGGAGATTTCCATGCCGTCGATGAACTCGTGGGAAACTTGGAAGCCGCGGATCGTGTAGCGGTCGCCACCGAAGGGGAGCGTCGATTCGACGACGGGTGTCACGTACTTCGCGGCGTCCAGCATGCGGGGCGCGAGCGTGTCGGTGATAAACTCGTTCGTGACGACCGAAATGGTTTGCGGGATGTCCTGGATCGCCATCGCCACACGCGTTCCGGAGAGCGCTTGCTTGGAAACGTAGGGATTGGCCTGGGTCTCGTTGATCACGAAAGCGGGCAGTGTGATGGCCTCTTCTTTCGGCGGTGTCGTAACAGGCGGCGTGGGCGCGCCCTGGCTCCAAACGGAGGGCAGGAACGGACCGGTCAGGGCGGCGCACAGCAATGCAATGCGGGCAGAATAACCTTTCATTGGTTTCATACGGTGGGTTGGGGGTTGAGCGGCGAGTGTGAATCCTCGCAGCCGGGCGGTAGTGAAACCGCGCCGCTCTCCCGGCGTAAAGGGGGCAGGGCGCTCAAAAACTATCACAAACCGCTCACCCCGGTTCCGCCGCGGACATGTGCCCGAGTCGCGGGCCGCGTGTGCGCGAATTCTGGCGACGCTCCTGCCGGGGAAAATTTCGCCGGGGCGGCCGCCTGCATCCGCCATTGAATTTGCCTGCTTTCGGCGATTACCTCCGCGGCATCATGATGCTCTCCGTCGGGTGTACGCTCGGTTACGACGTGCTGTCACCCACCGCCAACTTCACCTTCAATATTCTGGCGAATCGCGATCCGTTCCAGCACCTCGTGGAGGAGGAGATCCGGCTCGTGCCCGATCTTCCGATCGGTGAGCGCACCGCGACTTCCAAGGGGAACCGCGTTTTCCGCGTCGAGGCGCCGTCGGGACCCTTCGAGGTCATCTACCGGGCAAAGGTGGAGGTGAACCGCCCGGTCGTCCCCGCCGAAACGCGGCCCGACAACCCCGGCCGCATGCCGCTCTCGATTCTCACCTACATGCTGCCGAGCCGCTACTGCGAGAGCGACCGTTTCGCCCAGATGGCCTGGGATCTTTTCGGCAAGATTCCCACGCGCCTCGAACAGGTTCGCGAAATCTGCCGGTGGGTCGAGACCACGCTGGTCTACACGCCCGGCGCCACCGATTCGCGCACCTCGGCCTGGGAAGCCTGGCAGCTCCGCAAAGGCGTGTGCCGCGACTACACGCATCTCGCGATCGCGCTTTGCCGCGCGATGAACATTCCGGCGCGTTACGTCGGAGGCTACGCCCTCGGCCTCGATCCGATGGATTTCCACGCGTGCTTCGAAGCGTACCTAGGAGGCCAGTGGTATCTTTTTGATCCGACCGACGGAATTTCGCCCGATCACATCGTGGTCATCGCGCGCGGCCGCGACGCGACCAATGCCGCGCTGACGACCATCTTTGGAAAAATCACCGCGCGACTCGTCAAGGTGTCCTGCGTGGCGGACGGAGCCAGTCTGCCGGGAGCGGTGACGCCCGGGGCCGCAGGTTGAATCTTTCGCGGAGATGAAGGCGAAGCCGTCGAGCAATCCGCCGCGAGGGTAGCGTCCTCATTTGTCATTGCGAGGGGTCCTGCGAAGCGGGACGACGAAGCAATCCGGCCGGATCGCCACGTCCGCCAGAGCGGGACTCGCGATGACAAATTTAAATTGGGGACACTACCGGAGCGAGTTCCGCGGAAACCGCTCAAGGTTGCCGGGTGTAGGTTTCCCCGGCGTAGAAAAGCGTTTTCGCGTCGCGAAGATCGATGGGGCCGAGATGAATCGTCCGCGCCACCGGGGTGTTTTCGCGCAGGGCAATCTGGTAGGTGTCGTTGCGCTCATCCACCACGACATGGTTGGGCCCGTGTTCGACGAACCTCACCAATTTGCCGGCGCTGAAGATGAGCATCCTCGAACCATCGCCGGTGCCGGTCGCGAATGTTCCGGTGAACTGTTGCTGAAACGAAACGAGCTGCGCTCCGGGTGTGACTTCAGAATAGCGCACATCGGCGTCGATCGTCGCCGGCCTGAAAGTGAAATAGGCGGAAGCGCCCACCATCGTCGTGCTCAGGACCAGCAGTGCGATCACCAGCCCCATGCGCGTGTTGGTCGCATCGGGTACACCGGCGGCTTCCGCGGCCTCCGCGACCGGTTTCAACTCGCAGCCATCGAGATAGTCCGCGACTTCCGGGGCGGTGATTTCCAGCGGGTCGCGCGTGGCGTCGGTGGCATCGAAGAGCCGCACTTTGCCGCGGGAGGGGCGGACAAGAAACCGTCCCCGGCGGCCGGAGACGACGAGGTGCGGGTCCGCGTCGACCAATTTGTCCGGGGTGAAAGTGACAAGCTTTTCGAGCAGCGAATTCAGCTGCGACGCGCCGAGCTGGCCCAGGTCGCGCGGATCATGCTCCGCCCCCGCTGCGCCCAGGTCGGGCGCGAGCTGGCGGGTGCTCACCTTGAAGGCGGTGGCTTCGCGGGCCGGTTCAGCGTTCGATGATGTAGACGGGTTCACTGGCGGCTCCGAGACGGAAGTTGCCGGTATTGAGGTTCCCGTCGTCGATCCGGCGATCGATGGCGAGCAGTTGGGCGTTGTCCGTCGTCACGGTGTTTGTGCCCGAACGCGTGATGGCGATGGCCGCCCGGTAAACCGTGCCGCCGTGATTGCGATTGAAGTCCCAGTTGTAGAGACCGCCGATCGGCGTCTTGCGCTGCCACGAGGACTTCGCGAGCTGGTTAACCATCAGGGGCGGCATGACGCCCACTGCGGCTTCCGGGGGGTAGGCGCCGTTTTGCTGCGCGTAGGTCCCGAAGGCCGTATAAAAAACTTTCAGATCGTTCGCCACGACGCTGGCGCGGGCCGATTGCGTCGCCTTTTTCACCTGGGGCATCGAGAGCGAGGCGAGCAGGGCGACAATCGTCATCGTCACCATGATTTCCACGAGCGTGAAGGCGCCTTCGTCGGGTGAAGACGACAAACCAGAGCTGCGCTTTGGGTGGATGACGGACATCTGTGGAAGCGTGAAACGGGCGCTGACAAAGTAGGTTTCGGCCAGCCCGTTTGGAACTTAAGGGATTTCGTAGACCTCAACCAAGGCCACGCCGGTCCCGTTGTTATTGCCCCGCACTTGGATGGTGTAGGCGCCGGGGCTCAGAATCGCGAGGATCGCGCTATCCCGGCCGCCTTCGAGCAGCGCCGGCAAACCCACCTGCAATGCGGCTGCCCGGATCGCGGCGGCGTTTGGAGCGGCGTTCCAGCCAGCGTTGCTGAGGTAGCTTTGTCCGCCCGCAAATAGCGTCACCACCGGCTCCGCCAGCAACGGCCCGGGTACATTGGACTGGGCAAGACCGGGACCGACGGCGCGGATCAGCACCGTTTTCATCGCTCCCGCGGTGACGATGATTCCGGGGATCAGGACACCGTCACCGGTTCCGACCTGGGCGCGCACCGAAATAGCGATGAGCCGGTTCGCCGCCGTGGCGTCGGCATCCGCACTATAAACTTCGATCAGGCCCACGCCCGTCGTGCCGGTCGCGCCCGCCGCCTGCGCGGTGTAGCCACCGGGCGCGAGGGTCAGCAGCAAGGCCGAATCGGCACTGCCCTCCGGCAGGGGAGTGAGCCCGACGCGCGCGGTCGCCGCCCGAATCTCGCTGGCGTTCGCCGCGGTGTTCCACCGGGTATTCGTCGCAACGACTCCCGAACTCGAGTTCAGGGTGAGCACGGGATTCGCCAGCGCTCCGCTGACGCCCGCTGCCGTGAGCGCAGGCCCGATCGCGCGCACCAGCACGGTTTTGCTCGGACCCGGTGGAATGATGATTCCCGGGATCAACACATTCGAGCCGGTGCCAACCAAGGCGCGCGTCGACAACGCGAAGAGCTGACTCGGCGGCTGCGGCACCGCCAGTTCCGCGATCCATTGCGTGAGCAGGGTCGCCGCCAGCGGATCGCGCTCGCTTGAAACCAAAGGGGGCATCCGTGGCGCGCCCGTCGCGGTGACCCGCGCGAGCAACTGCGAATGCGCCGCGTCGCCGGGCGCGATCACGCGGTTCGCACTGCTGCCCTGGTTGTCGATCAGCGCGCCGTTGACGATGGCTGCGAGCGAAAGCGGTGTCGCGTGGCGCGCGTCCCAAAGTCCCTGCGCGGCGCCGCCCGGCTGGTGGCATTGCGCGCAGTTCACATCGAGGTACGAGCGGGCGCGCTCTTCGGTCGCTTTCGATCCGTCGGCGGGATCGACCAGCGCGGCGAGTCCCGCCGGAGTCGCGGAAACATTCAGGTAGCCCGCCTGCGCGAGCGCCGCGATCTGGTTCGCGCTGCCGCCGGGAAACGGGAAATCGCGATTGAGCTGGCGCATATTGAAACTCAGCGCCTGGCCGCCGGCGTCCGTGTGGCAGGTGATGCATTCGGTGCGACTCGGATAACGCCACGTCTGCGAACGCGCCGCGCCGTTTTCCGTGACCGTGAACGTCTGCGTCGCGCCGTCCTCGGGCACGAGGGTTGCCTCGGTCTGCGCGTCGTTCCAGCGGTAGGTGACGCCGTAGATATTCGTCGCCGTCTTTACGAGGAAGCGTGTCTCCACGCGCCGCGCGGTCGCCGGATTACCGCGCGTCAGCTCGAGGTCGAAATGTTTCACCCAGACGGCGCCAGCGGGAAGTGACCAGTTTCCCGCGCTGCTGAAACCGAAGGTGCCCGTGGTGTTGGGCAGCGCGAACCACCGGCGCTTCCTCGCGTGGTCGGACCAGAAGGAGGCGTTCGGCTCGTAGGCGACGACACCGGGCGCGGGCGCGAGCGTCGCGAGGTTCGTGAACGCGCCGGTCTCGGTGAGCGTGGGCGGCAGCGTGCCGCCGGAAGTGGTGTTGGCGACGATGCGTTTGACCGTGCTTTCCGCGATGTCGGCGAACAACACGTCGTCGGTTCGCGGATTGATCCCGAAGGAAACGATGCCGGCATCGAGCGCGATTTGTTGCACGCGGTCCGCGCCGACACGACTGGTGCCGTCCGGCTGCAGCGCCCAGATCCGGCCGCTGCCGTAGTCGGCAAACAGATATTGTCCTGCAAGGCCGGGATAACGGCCGCCACGATAAACCAGCCCCCCGGTGATCGATTCACCTTCCGCGTGCGAATACTCCCAAAGAGGGAGAACGAAATTCGCGCCCGCGGGCGGACTCGCGCGCGGCCCGGCGAGCGTGCCCTCGCGATAGTTCCAGCCGTAGTTGCCACCGCGTTCGATCACGTTGACCTCTTCGCGCGCGCCCTGGCCGACATCGGCGCACCACAGCGCGCCCGTCGCGGAGTCGAAGGCCATGCGCCACGGGTTGCGGAGTCCCGTGGCCCAGAGCTCGGTGCGGACCGATGAGGGTGTCACGGCGCTGCCGTTGAAGGAGGTGGCGCCGACGAAGGGATTGTCCGCCGGCACCGAATAAGTCCCCGCGTGAACGGATGCGTGCGGATTGGGCGCGAGGTTGCCGGCCCGCTGGTCGACATCGAGGCGCAGCAGGCCGGCGAAGAAATCGCGGTCGATGCGCTGGCTGTTTTGATACTGGTCGTTGGCGCCGCCTTCGTCGCCGAGCGAAAGATAGAGATATCCATCCGGACCGAACGCCAGTTCCCCGCCGTTGTGATTGCCCGCCTGGTCGAACTGCGAAATGAGCGGCTGCTGCGAGGCGAGATCGCCGAGATTTGGATTCGTGGTCGAGACCCGGAAGCGCGCGAGCCGGTTGTGCTGTCCGGTCCCGGCCGTCGTCGTGGTGCGCAGCGTGAACCACACGTAGAAAAAACCGTTCGTCGCGAATTGTGGATGAAACGCGAGGGCGAGCAGTCCCTGCTCGCTGGAGTCGTCGCCGATCAGCGACGTCAGATCGAGAAACGTGCTTGCGGCCGGGGTCGCGGCCGCGAGATCCGGAATGACGCGGATGCGCCCGGGCTTTTCCAGGATGAACAGCCGGTTCGTTTCACCCGGGGGCGAGACGATCGCGATCGGCTGGTTGAAATTGATCGAGGGAAACGCCCGCTCGGTGGTGTACGTGTAGGCCGGCGGATTTTGAGGGAGCCGGAGCGAAGCCGCCGCGACGCGCGTGAGCGGCTGCGCCT
The DNA here is from genome assembly GCA_036261745.1 of Opitutaceae bacterium. Classification (GTDB taxonomy): domain Bacteria; phylum Verrucomicrobiota; class Verrucomicrobiia; order Opitutales; family Opitutaceae; genus DATAKE01. Next base: position 78,153 of record DATAKE010000103.1, on the reverse strand, counting down.
GCGAAACGGCTGCCCACATCAGGGCCGGGATCAAAGGAAGCAGCGCACGGCCGAAATTCATGCCACTGCGAAACGTGATCGCCGCTCCGGGTTCCGCAAGGTTGCACCCGGTAAACCAGATGAGAAAACGCCCGCCGCGCGCCAAAACACAATGTCACTTATTAAGTGACATTCCCGGCCGGTCGGCCGGGTTTCATCACGGGAGGCGGGGGCGGTCGTGGTGGGCCGGGTCACGGCGAACGCGCGCTTCGCGTTCGGCGTGCCGTGGTGTTGTTCCGCGGCTGCCCGCTGCTCAGCACTGCACTCGCATCCCGGGCTATTTCTTTTTCGGCACGAGCCGGAATACCCCGTCCGCCGTGTAGCTCACGAGGAGGGGATCGCCATTCCGCGGATCGCGCGCGAACGCGACGATGCCCGGCACCTTCGCGATCTGCTCGACCTGCTCCGGCCGCGCGGGCTTGTTCCCGTCCGGGGTGAGCGCCCAGATTTTCCCGTTCACGTAGTCGCCGAAGAGATATTTTCCCTCCAGCTCGGGAAAGTTTTTTCCGCGGTAGACGAATCCGCCCGTCACCGAAAGTCCCTGGGCGTGGTCGTAGTCCCAGACCGGGTCGATGAAACGCGTGCCCGCGGGCGGGCGTCCGCGCGTCCCGCGGCCCACGCCTTCGCGGAAATTCCAGCCGTAGTTGCCGCCGCGTTCGATGATGTCGACTTCCTCGTGCTCGTGCAGGCCGACGTCGCCGCACCACAGCAGGCCGGTCGCCGGATCGAAATCGAGACGCCACGGATTCCGCAGACCCACCGCCCAGAACTCCGTGCGCACGCGCGCCGGCGCGACGGCGGCGCCGTTGAAGGTCGTCGCGCCGACAAACGGATTATCCGGCGGCACGCCATAGGTGCCGGGGTGCACCGCCGGATGCGGATTCGGCGCGAGGCTTTCGGGTTTCCGATCGACATCGATGCGGAGCACCGCGCCGAAAAAACTGCGGTCGATGCGCTGGCGGCTGGCGGCCGGCTCGCTGTGATGCTCGTCGCCGTCGCCGAGCGAAAGGTAGAGATAACCGTCCGGCCCGAAAAGCAGCTGGCCGCCATCGTGTCCCTGCGGACCTGTGGCCTGCGTGAGCAGCGGAGTTTCCGAGGCAAGATCCACGATCGATGGATTCGTTGCGGAAACCTGGAAACGGGAAAGGCGTCCGGCCCGCGCTCCCTTCGCGCGCGTGGAAAACCACAGGTAGACAAGCCGGTTTTCCGCGTACCGCGGATGGAAGGCGAAGGAGAGCAGCCCTTCGTTCGCCCGGAGATTCAGTCGCGAGGCCAGGTCGAGGAAAACCTCGCGCTTCGGATTTTCACTCGTGGTCACGGCGATGACCCGCCCGGTGCGTTCGACGACGAATGCGCGATCCACGTCCCCCGGCGCAAAAACGACCTGCACCGGCTGGTCGAATTTCACGCCGCGCCCGAACGCCGGCACGACGTCGTAAGGTTTGGCGGCGACGGCGATGCCGGAGCCAGCCCGCAGCCCGGCGCTCAACAACGCGGCGGCAAGCAGCGTCGCGGAGTGGAGGAAGGCGAACCGGTTTCGCACGGCTATTTTGCCGCCGGGGGAGTGCGGACCAACCGGAGCAGGTTGCTGCGATACAAACTGGCGATGAGCAGGTCGCCGTTGCGGGGGTCGCGACCGAATGAGACGACGCCTGGCTCCTGGGCGATGGTGCGAACGCGGTCCGCGGTGACGACGTTGTCGCCGTCGGGCGTCAGCGCCCAGATGCGTCCGAGGCCGTAGTCGGCAAAAATGTATTTGTCCTTCAGGTCGGAATGCCGGTCGCCGTGATAGACCAGCCCGCCCGTGACCGAGATGCCCTGTGAATGGGGATACTCCCAGATGGGACCGGTAAACTTGGCGTCGGGCGGAGAGAAGTTGCGACGGAACGGGGAATTTCCCTCGCGGATATTCCAGCCGTAGTTTCCGCCGCGCGTGATGAGGTTGATTTCCTCGAGATCGTTCTGGCCGACGTCGGCGCACCAAAGCCGGCCGGTCGCGGGATCGAACGACATGCGCCAGGGATTGCGCAGCCCGACCGCCCAGAATTCCGTGCGCACGCGCGCGGGATCGAGGGGACGGCCGTTGAAGGTCGTGATTCCCACAAACGGGTTGTCGGCCGGAATCGTGTAGCTGCCGGCGCGCACGGCGGGATGCGGGTTCGGCGCGAGACTGCCCGGGCGTTTGTCGACATCGAGCCGGAGAATCCCCGCGAAAAAATCGCGATCGAGGCGCTGGCTGTTGCGGTACTGGTCGTTCGCGCCGCCTTCGTCGCCGAGCGAGAGATAGAGATAACCGTCGGGCCCGAAGGCGAGTTCGCCGCCGTTGTGATTCGGGGCGTCGTCGACCTGGGCGAGCAGCGGCTGTTCGGACGCGGGATCGGCGCGATTCGGATCGGTCGCCGACACGAGAAAGCGCGAGAGGCGGTTCTCGCGGGCATCGCCCTCGGTGCTGGTCCACCAGATATAAAACTGGCGGTTCTTCGCGTAGTCCGGATGGAACGCGAGTGCGAGGACGCCCTGCTCGTTGTCGTCGTCGCCGACGCGGGCGGCGAGATCGAGGAAGACTTTGCGGGTCGGCTTCGCGAAATCCGAAATGACGATGATGCGTCCCGGTTTCTCGACGACGAAGAGGCGGTTGGTTTCGCCGGGTGGCGAAACGATCGCGACCGGTTGCTCGAATTTCAGCGGGAACGCCGGCTCGGTCGCGTAGGGCAACCCCGCGTCGGCCGCGAGGGCGCGAAGCCCGGCGGAAAAAACCATTGCGACGAGAACCACGGACCGGAGGGGGCGCGACATGGTCTGGAAGTAACGCGATGCGCGGGGAGCAGGGCAACTCTCCGATGAAGACCGGCGCTTAGCCGTGACGGACGGTCGTCGCGCCGCAGCACTAGGAAGGGGAAGGCCACGGTGAAGCCGGTGCCTCGAAACGCGTGCGCGGCGGAAATTTCAAGTCGAAGGATTGCGCCAGCACTTCGAGCAGATCCTCGGGTGAGGTGAGCTCGCGCCGTTCCTGCGTGCCGTCGCGCGCGCGAATCACAAATTCGCGATTCGCGATCGCCAGGCGGCGGTCGCCGGCGACGCGGGTGACGACGAGGTTGTTCATGAAATGCGCCTTCGGGTGCGAGCAGCTGAACCAGTTCGCGATTTCGAATTCGACCGGGAGCGGCTCCTCGAGCGTGAACTCATAGATGTCGCCCCAGGATTGGCCGAGGCGCATGCGATGGATGATTTTCGCGCCGTCCCGCGCGAGCAGGCGGGTTTCGTGCGGCGTGATTTGCTCGGCCTCCGTGTCCAGGGCGAGGGGCGCCGTGGCGCCGACCGCGCCCATCCCCACATCGGCGAGCCAGTCGCGTCCGTCGGCGCGCACGCGCAGAACCATGTGGGTGAGGGGGCTTCGTTCGCCGGCGGGTTTTTGCCAGCGGATCCGGGCGAGGCAGGGCGTGACCGCGAAACCGAGGGCGCGCAGGACGGCGGCGAAAAGCGAGTTGTGCTCGAAGCAGTAGCCGCCGCGCCGCTCGTGAACGAGTTTGCGCTCGACCGACTCCAGGTCGATGCGCACGCCGCGGCCGAGCAGCACGTCGAGATTTTCGAACGGGATCGCGTTGACGTGGCGCAGATGCAGCGCGCGCAACGTCGCCAGTGTGGGCGTGCGCGGACCGGTGCAGCCGATGCGGGCGAAGTATGCGTCGAGGTCGAGCGGCATGAGGGATGGGGAATCGCAATGGAAAGAACGGATTGGTTGGAGCAAATAACGCGGGGAATGCCGGACAGGTTTGGCCGTGGAGCTGGCGCACCGCCTTGATGTTTGTGGCGACTTTGTGACGCCGGGGTGACGTTTGTATGGCGCGGGGTCTTGGCGTTTGACGACGCTGCGTTTTCACCGCGCGCTGCGTTTACTGTGAAGAAAATGTTAACGCGCGCCGCATGGTGAGGGACCGAAAAGTTTTTTTGTCCGCTTCGCGTGATCTTTTCCGGGCGCTCGTTGGAACGTGCGTGATGCTTTGCGCTGCGATTCCCGGCGCGGTTTTCGCGCATGGTGGATTCGAGGAACGGATCGCCCGCATCTCAGCCGCCTTGAAAGCGCAGCCCGAGGATCCGGCGTTGCACCTCGAGCTGGCGCCGGCGTGCGGTGTGAACACGGCGAATGGACCGAGGCGTTGATGGAGCTGGGGCATGTCGATCGCCTGGCGCCGGGAAAATACGAATCTCGAGCGCGGTTCACACGCGATGAGCCTCCTGGCCGAACAAGCCCGCCGGGAGCTCGCGGCGTCGGCGATGTCCGCGTCCGGCAGTTCGACTTTTTCCATTCCCACATCGTCCCCGTCTCGTCCGCCCTCAACCTCTCCATGAAACGTTTGTTGCTGCCTCTCCTTCTCGCCGTTGCCGCGGCCGCCGCCCCTCTGGCCCGCGCCGTCAACCTCTCCTCCTGGGATCGACCGGAGATCGCGGTGCCGGTCAGTTTCGCAATTGGGCTTGGCGGATTGGCCTGGATGGTTTCCCTGATCGCATGACCCCTCGTTGGCTCACGTTGGCCGGTTTTTATTGCGTGCTCATGATGGTGCTGGGCAGTGCGCTGGTCGGTGCCGACAAAGTTGCCAGCAGCGGGGGGCTTTTTTTCGGCCGGCCGCCCGATCCGCAAAAGTGCCGGCGCTACTACGTCGCTGCGGAACCGGTGCTCTGGGATTATCTGCCGAGCGGAAAAGATGAGATGTGCGGCGGCCAGCTGCCGACGCCCCTGCTGGAAAACCGCAAGGTGGGAAAACTGCGTTACGTCCAATACACCGACGCGACCTTCACCGCGAAGGTCATTGAAAATCCCAGCCTCGGCATTCTCGGGCCGGTGCTGCGCGGCGTGGTGGGGGAGTTTCTGGTCGTCACGTTTCTCAACCGCACCGGCCGGCCAGTCTCGATGCATCCGCACGGAGTCAGATACGACAAGGACAGCGAGGGAGCGTCCTATTCGCCTCCGTCTGGAAAAGGTGCATCGGTCGAACCCGGGGCTTCCTTTACCTACGTCTGGCAGTTGGACGCGTCGTCAGGGCCATTGCCCGGCGAGCCGAGTTCAAAAGGCTGGCTCTATCACAGCCACGTCGATGCCGAGGAGGAAATCAACCAGGGGCTGATCGGCTTCATCGTCGTTACCGACCCCGCGCGAGCGCGGCCCGACGGCACACCGGCGGACGTGGATCGCGAGTTTGGGGCGCTCTTCCTGATTTTCGATGAAAGCGGTTTGGCGGCGGAGGCAAAGGAGGCCAACGAGTACGTGAACAACGGCAGCGGCATTCCGACGAAGTCGTGGGCGGAGATTCAACAGTTGCTCGAAGACGGAGCGCGCACCGCGATCAACGGGCGCTTGTTTGGAAATCTGCCGGGGCTGGAAATGAACGAGGGCGAGCGGGTGCGCTGGTATCTTTTCGGCCTCGGTTCGGAGCAGGATTTTCACACGGCGCACTGGCACGGCCAGCGCTTGATCGAGGACGGGCGACGGCGCACCGATGTCGTTGAGCTGTTACCCGCGTCGATGAAGGTGGCCGACCAGGTCGCAGACAATCCGGGAACGTGGCTGTTTCAATGTCACGTCGCGGATCACATGCGCGAAGGAATGTTTGCGCGAATCGTCGTCCATCCGCGGGAAAGTGATCGTGGCGCCGACCGCGCGGCCGAAGCCGCCTTTCTCGGGTTCGCGTCGTCGTCGAGTTCGTTGCGGATTCAGCGGGCCGTCGCGCTTTTAGATCCGGAATTGAAGCCCGCCTCCTGCAACATCCATCTCCGCGGCACGGTTACCGTCTTCGATGCATTTTCCGTTTTCACCCAGCAGGTGCGCCTCCAGCTCGGCGGGAAGTCGGTTGTTTTTAAGCCGGATCGAACCGGTGCTTCGAAAACGGAAGGCGGGGCTTTCGAAATTAAAAATGCCGGCCGCTCCGGCGTCATCCATGGCGGCCTCATGGAGTTCGAAGCGGTGTTGAGCGGTGCGGAGTGGGCGGCTGAACTTAAAAACACCGGCTTGCTGGAATCCGAACAAACCAAGGGATTGCCATTGGTTATCGAGGTTGGAACCGCCCGCCATTCGACCGAAGTGCAGCTGGCCCGTCGGACGGTGCGCCCGTAGAACAAAAAAGAGCGGAGCCTTGCGGCTCCGCTCGAAGAATCAGACGGCGTTTGACGCGGGCTTAGTTGTGGGAATTCCACTCGGCCTGCACTTCGTCGACGATGGCGTTGAAGCGCGCCTTGCTGAAGTCGCCCTTCAGTTCGTCCTTGCGGTCCTCGAGGGCTTTCACGCGGCGCTTCGCCGCATCGCGTTCGGCACCGCGGGGCATCTTGTCGGCGCGATCATCGAGGGCCTCGATGCGGGCATCGAGGGCCTTGAGGGCGGCCTTGGCCTCCTCCTTGTTCGTGTCGGTGGGGCGCAGCTTGTAGGCCGCGAGGTCCGCGGAGGCGGCGGCGGAGTCCATCGTGGCGACGGCGTGGTCGCCGGCGGCGTTGGCTTCGCGCTTCACGTCGCGAACGGTGTCGCGCACTTCGCGTTCGGCGCGGCTGGCCGGGTCGCGGTGGAGCTTGTTGCTGGTCCAGGCGCCAAAGCGGTTCGCTTCGGCACGGACGTCGGACTTCAGCTCGTCAAAACGGGCGGCGGCGTAGGTTTTGCGCAGGTCGTTGCGGCGGTCCTTGAGAATCGCGATGCGGGCTGTGGCGGCGGCTTTTTCCTCGGGGCTCGGCGCGTTGTCGAGCTGGGCATCGAGGCGGTCGATTTCGAGATCGAGCTCCTTGAGCGCGGCCTTGGCGGTGTCGCCCTTGATTTCAGAAACCGCGGCTTCGGCGCGCGCGGAGGATTCAGAGGCGAGGGCGTTGGGAACAGCGAGGCCCACGGCGAAGGCCGGGGCGAGAGCGAGAATACGGACGATGTTGGTTTTCATAAGTGGCGAGGGTTATTTGTTTGCAGCCAACGCCCTGACTAAACCGGAGCGCCAGCATTTCTAGCATGCGCATAGTTGCAGGGGATCGGGTTCGGTTCCGCGCCCCTCGTAAATCGCTCCCGCGAAAAATTCGCCGTCGCCGGAACTTTGGCGTGAACAAGGTCTTCGGCGCAAACGCCGGTCACTGGCAGACGGAGTGCGGCGAACTACGCTGTCGCAGCAGCGGCGGGTTTGACGCGAAGGAGCAGTGCGCCGCCGAGGACAAAGAGGGGAATGATGGCGAGAATGCCGAAGCGGGGATTTCCGGTCCACAGCGCGACACTGCCCATGATCGCGGGCCCGAGAATCGCGGCGAATTTTCCGAGCATGTTGTAGAAGCCGAAAAATTCCGCCGATTTGTCCGCGGGAATCAGGCGCGCGTAGTAGGAGCGGCTGAGCGCCTGCACGCCGCCTTGCACGAGGCCGATGACCACCGCGAGCACGTAGAATTCGCCCACGTGCTGCATGCGATAGCCGCCGATGCAGACCGCGATGTAGACGACGAGCCCGGCCAGGATGCCCCGCTTCGCGCCGAATTTTTCGCCGAGCTTGCCGAAGATGAGCGCCGCGGGAAACCCGACGAACTGCGTGATGAGGAGCGCGGAGATCAAACTTCCCGTGTCGAGTTTCAGCGCGCGTCCATAGTCGACCGCCATCTGGATGACGGTGTCGACGCCGTCGATGTAGAGCCAGTAGGCGAGAAGAAACACCGCGACGACGCGGAGCCGGCGGATCTCGCGGAAGGTTTCGATCAGCTGGGAAAAACCGGCGCGGATGGCGGCGAGCGCGCCGCCCGGCGGTTTCGGCGGACGAATTTCCGGCACTTTGAAAAGCAGCGGCAGCGAAAACAGCGCCCACCACACGCCGACCATCAAAAATGAAATGCGCACGGCCTGCCCCGCGTTCGCGAGGCCGAAGAGCGCGGGCTGCTGGACCATCAGCACGTTGACGGCGAGCAGCAGGCCGCCGCCGACATACCCGAGCGAGAAGCCGAGCGCGGAGACGACGTCGAACTTGTCGCGTTCGGCGATGTTCACGATGAGCGAGTCGTAGAAAACGTTGGCGCCCGCGAAACCGATCCAGGCGATCACGTAGAGCGTGAGAGCGAGGGCCCACTGGCCCTGTCCCGCGTAGGAGAGTCCCGAGGTCGCCAGCACGCCCAGCCCGGCGAAGAAAGCGAGGAAGCGCTTCTTCGCGCCGCCGCGGTCCGCAATCGCGCCCAGCATCGGGGCGAGGAGCGCGACGATGACCGCCGCGGTGGAGCTGGCGACGCTGAGGCGAAAGGTGCTGACGGTGTCGGGGGCGCCGTCGCTCCAGAAATCCTTGTTAAAGATCGGCACGAACGCGGCCATCACCGTGGTGGCGAAAGCGGAGTTGGCCCAGTCGTACAAAGCCCACGGCAGGGCGCGCTTCAGCCAGGGGGACTTCATGGTGCGGCCAAGGCGTTAGGCCTTTTCCGAGGTGAAGGGAATGGCAAAAGCGGAATGCCTCACGGTGCAGCCGTTGATAAGGCAATGGTTCAGGCCGCAAAAAAAACCGGAGCCGATCGGCTCCGGTTTTTGCCGGGGGAAAAAGGGCGCGGGACTTCGCGCGTCGCACTCAGCCTTTTTGCATTTGATGCGGTGCCACGTCGACGTCGCGCGGATTGGTCGGGATTCGCATGCCGTAGAAACTCCGGTACACAAAAACCAGGCCGATGAAAAAGATCACGCCGCCCAGCGCGTGCTTGAGTCCATCCGGCATCTTCACCGCGATCTCGACCGCCAGGAGGCCGAAGAGCGTGGTGAACTTGATCACCGGATTGAGCGAGACCGAGGAGGTGTCCTTGAACGGATCGCCGACGGTGTCGCCGACGACGGTCGCGGCGTGCAGCGGGGTGTTCTTCATTTTCAATTCCACCTCGACGATCTTCTTCGCGTTGTCCCAGGCGCCGCCGGCGTTGGCCATGAAGATGGCCTGGAAGAGGCCGAAGAACGCCATGCCGATGAGATAGCCGATGAAGAAGAACGGGTCGAAGAACGCGAGCGAGAGGCTGAAGCAGAAAATGACGATGAAGATATTGATCATCCCTTTCTGCGCATACTGCGTGCAGATCCGCACGACTTCCTTGGAGGCCTCGGTCGAGGCGGTGACGGCATCGAGCTTCATGTTTTCCTTGATGTAGACGACTGCGCGATAGGCGCCGGTGACGACCGCCTGCGTGCTCGCGCCGGTGAACCAGTAGATCACCGCGCCGCCCATCAGCAGGCCCATCAGCGCCTCCGGGTGAACGAGCGAGAGTTTCTCGAGGACGTTGAACAACGGGTCCACCGCGCGGAAATGCGCCTGCAACATCATGATGATGCCGAAGACCATCGTGGTGGCGCCGACCACGGCGGTGCCGATGAGCACGGGCTTGGCGGTGGCCTTGAAGGTATTGCCGGCGCCATCGCCCTTCTCGAGCTGGTGCTTCGCGCCCTCGAAGTCGGGTTTGAAACCGAAGTCGCGCTCGATCTCGGCGGCGATGCCGGGCTTGGACTCGATCTGCGAGAGTTCGTAAACCGATTGGGCGTTATCGGTCACCGGTCCGAACGAGTCGACCGCGATGGTGACGGGACCCATGCCGAGGAACCCGAAGGCCACGAGGCCGAACGCAAAGATCGGCGCGGCGAAGCGAAACGCCTCGGGCATCATCGTCTGCACGGCGGCGTGGCCGGAAAAGTAATACGCCGCGAACATCAGCGAGAGAATGCACAGGCCGGTCCAGAACGCGGAGAAGTTGCCCGCGACGAGGCCCGAGAGAATGTTCAGCGAGGCGCCGCCCTGGCGGGAGGAGGTGACGACTTCCTTCACGTGCCGGCTTTCGGTGGACGTGAAGACCTTGGTGAATTCCGGGATGAGCGCGCCGGCAATGGTGCCGATCGAGATGATGGTCGAGAGCACCCACCAGAGTCCGGGCTGGCCGGGAAGATTGGCGAGGAGGACGTAACTCGCGGCGTAAGTGACGCCGATCGAAATCAGCGAGGTGATCCAGACGAGATTGGTCAGCGGCTGCTCGAGGTTGAAGTCCTTGGACTTTCCCCAGATCGCGCGGCTGACGATGTCGTTCACCCAGTAGCTGGCGAGCGACGTCACGACCATCAGGATGCGCATGGCGAACAACCACACGATCAGCACTGCGCAGAGCGCCGGGCTGGCGGCGAGGGCGAGCGCGAGAAACGCGATGAGGGCGACCCCGGTCACGCCGTAGGTTTCAAACCCGTCCGCGGTCGGCCCGACGGAATCGCCGGCGTTGTCGCCGGTGCAGTCGGCGATCACGCCGGGGTTGCGCGGATCGTCCTCGGGAAGATTGAAGACGATCTTCATCAGGTCGGCGCCGATGTCGGCGATCTTGGTGAAGATGCCGCCGCAGATGCGCAGCGCCGAGGCGCCGAGCGATTCGCCGATCGCGAAGCCGATGAAGCACGGGCCGGCGAGTTCAGAGGGGAGGAACGCCAGGATGCAGATCATGAAGAACAGCTCGATGGCGACGAGCAGGAGGCCGACGCTCATGCCGGACTTCAGCGGGATGAGGAGCGTGGCGAGCGGGTTGCCTTTGAGCGCGGAGAACGCGGTGCGGCTGTTCGCGACGGTGTTGATGCGGATGCCGAACCACGCCACGCCGTAGCTGCCGAGAATGCCGAGCACGGAGGCGAGGAGAATCGCGCCGACGTGCCCGCCCGACATGTGCGAGAGCGTGCCGAAATAATAAACCATGCACACCGCGATCAGCACCCAGAGCGCGGCGAGGAATTTGCCCTGTTGAAAAAGATAAGTCTTGCACGTCTCCCAGATGATCTGTGACACCGCCGCCATCGACGAATGCACCTGGAAATTTTTCGTCTGCAGGTACTGCATCCAGCCGTAGATCGTGCCGAGGATACAAACAACCAGGCCGATCATCAGCACGTTCATGCCGCTGAGCGCGCCGTTGAAGAATGTGACCGTGGTGAGGTCGGGGATCTTGATGTCGGCTTCGCTTGCGCGAACGGAAACGGGGAGGAACGACGCCAACGCAACAGCGCCGAGCGGCCAGCGGGTAGGGAACTTCATAAGGGGAATAGAAAAGACCGAGAAAAGACCGGAGGAACGGTCCCGGGTTGCGCCGGTTGTGTCGGCGGCCACACAGGCGGGCGAGTTAATTTTGGATTGGACAGTCGCTGGCTGTTGGAGGCTTCCGCGATTGCGGACACGAGTCCCATGGCCTGTTTTTTTCCGCGGCGGTCGCGCGGCGGGAATTGTTTCGGCGATTCGACGGCGAACTGATCCGGCCGATCAGGTCTCGCGCAACACGCAGGCGGCCGGGCCGCTGAACTTGAGAATCCGGCGGTCGCTCGACAGGCCGCAGGGACCGATCTTCCCGCCGAATTTTGCGTCGTTGCTCAGAATGACCATTTCCCAGTGCCGCCCGGCCGACGGGGCGATGAACGCGTCGGATTGGAATTTGATTTCCGCGGGCGAATGCGGGCTGACCAGCAGCAGCCAGTCGCCGGATTCCTCGTGCCAGCGCAGCGCGAGGAGGCCTGGCTCCACTTTTTGGACGCGCCAGCTTTCGCGGGGCGGATTCTGGAAGGTCGGAACCCGCGCGCGCAGGTTGAGGCATTCGCGGTAGAGCGCGAGAGTCTGTGCGTGGGGCGGGTGCTGGCTCTCGTCCCAGCGGAGCTTGGCCGCGGCGAACGTGCTTTTTTCCTGCGGGTCGGGCATCCGGGCCAGCCGCTGCGTGTCGTTGTTGGTGCCAACTTTTTTGAACTCCTCGGCGCGGTAGCTCGCGATCTTGCGGCCGAGTTCACCGGGATGGTCGGTGAAAAAAAGAAAGGGCGAGGACGAACCCCATTCCTGTCCCATGAAAAGCATGGGCGTGAACGGCGTGAGGCAGAGGAGCACTGAGACGGCGCGGTAGGTCTCGGGGGCGACGAGGTGGTTCAAGCGTTCGCCGAGCGCGCGGTTGCCGACCTGGTCGTGATTGGAAATGCAGTGCACGAAACGTTCGGGCGAAAGATGATGGCAAAGGGTGCCTCGCGGAGTCTGGAGATGCGGCGCGATTTCGCCCTGATACAGCCAGCCGTGGCGGAGGGTTTCGACCCATTCGTCCACCGTTCCCGCGAAGCTGCCAAAATAACCTTCGCGATCCCCGGACAGGCCAACGCGCACGCTGTGGTGAAAATCGTCCGCCCAGACCGCGTCGAGCCCCCAGGCATTTTCCTCCGGAAGGGAGGAAACCACGGCGGCGTCGTTGCGCTCGTCCTCCGCGATGACGAAGGCGCCGCGCTCGTGGGCGGCCTCACCGATCTGGGCCAGCAAATGTTTCGGTGAATCGTCGTAGATCGCGTGAGTGGCATCGAGGCGCAGTCCGTCGATCCGGAATTCGTCCAGCCAGTAGACCGCGTTCTGCACAAAGAAATCGCGGACGTGGACGGATTTTTCGCCGTCGAAGTTAAGCGACTGTCCCCAGCCGGTGTGGCGGCTTTGATGAAAATAGTGCCCGGAGAAAAGCGGGAGATGATTCCCGGTCGGGCCGAGGTGGTTGTAGACGACATCGAGCACGACGGCCAAACCGCGTTCGTGCGCGGCATCGACCAGCGCGCGCAGGTCGTCGGGCGTGCCATAGCAACGCGCGGGGGCGTAGAGCATCACGCCATCGTAGCCCCAGTTCCAGCGTCCGGGGAAATCATGGACGGGCATCAGCTCGATGGTGTTCACCCCCAGGTCGACGAGCCGGTCGAGGTGTTTGATCGCGCCGAGGAACGTGCCGTCCGGGGAGAACGTTCCGACGTGGAGCTCGTAGATCACCCGGCCTTTGAAGGACGGGCGCGTCCAGGCGAGGCAGTTCCAGCGGTAGCGATGGGGATCGACGATCATCGACGGACCGAAAATTCCGAAGGGCTGGTGGCGGGATGCCGGGTCCGGCGCGGCGACGTGTTCGTCCAGAAAGAAACGGTAGAGATCGCCGGCCTTCGCTTCCGGATCGTGGCCGACGAAGTAACCCTCGTCATCGCGCGCGAGTGCGACGGAACGGCTGACGGGTCCGTCGTAACCTTGCAGGACCCGGACGGAACGGTGATCGGGCGCCCAGACGCGATAGGTGACGCCGTGGTCGGTGCAAGTGGCGCCGAGAGCGAGCGACGAGGAAGTGATGGCGTTCATGGCGAAGGGGACGGACCGACGCGCGGTCGGTGCGGGTGGATTATTGTTTCCGACTGCGATGGAGAGTGGCGCGCGCCCCGGTATCAGACCCCTCCCGCTGCTGAAAGATCACCATCGAGCGTTCGCCGAGGATATGATTGCCACCGCCGTTGTGAGAGCGGCCCTCGTTCACAAAACCCTCCTCGAGGACCGTATCCAGGATCAGTTGCCAGCGAGTTTCGGCTTCGCCGGGCAGCGTGATTTCGACGCCTTCGTGATGGGCGTTGAAGTAGAGCAAAAACGTATCGTCCACGATCCGGCGGCCGAAGTAGTCATACACATCGAGCGAATCGCCGCAGAGCATGACGCCGATGACCTTGGCGTGTTCGGCGCGCCAGGCCTCCTCTTCCATCTCGGTGCCATTGGCGTTGATCCAAGTGATGTCCTTGATTTCCGAACCGCGGAGCGCACGACCCTGGAAAAATTTCGGCTGGTGGAAAATGGGATGCTTGTGCCGGAACTGGATGAGTTCGCGGGTGAAGGTGGCGAGCTGTTGGGCGCGCCCGTCGTGCTCCCAGTGCAACCAGCTGATCTCGTTATCCTGGCAGTAGGCGTTGTTGTTGCCGTTTTGGGTGGCGCCGTATTCGTCGCCGCCGCGCAACATGGGCACGCCTTGCGAGAGGAAAAGCGTCGCGAGAAAATTCCGCTGCATCCGGCGGCGAAGCGCGTCCACTTCCGCCGGCGCGTCCAGTCCCTCGTGTCCGCAGTTCCACGAGTTGTTGTGGTCATCGCCGTCCTTGTTGTCCTCCTTGTTCGCCTCGTTGTGTTTTTGGTTGAAGGAAACCAGATCGCGGAGGGTGAAGCCGTCGTGGGAGGTGACGAAGTTGATGCTGGCGGACGGTGTCTTGCTGCTGCTCTGGTACAGGTCGGAGGAGCCGCAGAGGCGATAGGCGAAGTCGCTGGTGAGACCGGCGTCGCCCTTCCAGTAACGGCGGAGGGTGTCGCGGTATTTGCCGTTCCACTCGGCCCAGAGAGAGGGGAAGTTGCCTACCTGATAGCCGCCCTCGCCGACGTCCCACGGTTCGGCGATCAGCTTTACCTGGGAGATCACCGGATCCTGGTGGATCACATCGAAGAACGCCGAGAGCTTGCTGACCTCGTGCAGTTCGCGCGCGAGCGTCGCGGCGAGATCGAAACGGAAACCGTCGACGTGCATCTCGAGCACCCAGTAGCGCAGGCTGTCCATGAGCAGCTGGAGGACGCGTGGGTGGGGGACGTTGAGCGTGTTCCCCGTCCCGGTGTAGTCCATGTAGTACCGCGGATTGTCGTGGACGAGGCGGTAGTACGCGGCGTTGTCGATGCCCCGAAACGAAAGGGTGGGGCCGAGATGGCTGCCCTCGACGGTGTGGTTGTAGACCACGTCGAGAATCACCTCGATGCCCGCGGCGTGGAGGCTTTTGACCATCGTCTTGAACTCCTCGACCTGGCCTCCGCGATCGCCGGCGCTGCTGTAACCCGCGTGCGGTGCGAAGAAGCCGATGGTGTTGTAGCCCCAGTAGTCGCTGACCCCGCGTTCCAGCAGGAAGCGACTGTCGAGATGCTGATGCACCGGCAGCAGTTCGACCGCGGTGATCCCGAGCTTTTGAAAGTGGGCGATGGCCTGCGGGCAGGCGATGCCGGCGTAGGTGCCGCGGAGGGACACGGGGACTTCCGCCCAGAGCTTCGAAAATCCCTTCACGTGGATCTCGTAGATCACCGTGTCGTTCAGCGCGCGGTTGGGGCGGTGGTCGTCCTCCCAGGTGAAGGACGGATTGATTACCACGGCCTTTGGCAGGTGCGGACTGTTGTCCCGCTTGTCCATGCTCAGATCGGCCTCGGGATCGCCGATGACGTAGCCGAACATTTCGTCGCCCCACTTGAGCTCGCCCGCGATCGCCTTCGCGTAGGGATCGAGCAGGAGCTTGTTGGGATTGAAGCGGTGGCCGGCCGCCGGGTTGTAGGGTCCCTCCACGCGGTAACCGTACAGCTGGCCGGTTTTTATTTCCGGGAGGAAAATGTGCCAGATGTGGTCGGTGCGTTCGTTGAGGCGGATCCGGTGGGTTTCCGGCGAATTGACGTCGTCAAACAAACAGAGCTCCACGCCGTTCGCGTGTTCGGAGAAGAGCGTGAAGTTGACGCCGTTCCCGGCCCATGTCGCCCCAAGGGGATAGGGATGACCTTTCCAAAATTGCGTGGGTTTCATTCAAGGAAGCCGGTGGGCTGGCGCGGCGCCCACAGACTCGCTCCACCCAAAAGGGTTGCAGGTGCGCGGCCGTTTTTCACCGGAGGGGGCGCCGTTGGTGTAATCCCCGATGACCGAAGTGGAGAAGGCGTTAGACCTTGGCCGTGGGTTTCCGATGAGGGGGCGCGGGATGAATGGTTCCGCCGATGACGACGGCGGCTCCGAGCAAAACCAGGTTTTTCACGATGTACTGGCCCTCCACGGTCAGCACGAAAGGGAAGTGCTCGAAGCAGCGCTCGGGAACGATGATGAAAGGCAGGAAAGTACCCGGCATCTGGAGGAACAGCAGCAGCAGCCCCAGTCGCAAAAGCGGCCGGAAAAGCAGGCATACGCCGATCGCGACCTCCCACCACCCGAGGATGGGAAGAAACACTTCCGGCCGCAGCCAGTAGACGGTCCGGGCCACGAGCTCGTTGGCCGGGCTTGAGCCGAGCGTCTTGAGCGCGCCGAACCAGATAAAGACCAGCGCGAGGGAGAGGCGCAGCAGCCGCCGGCCATGGCGGTTCATGCCGGTGGAGAGCATTTCGTCCCACCGCTCCAGCCCGTGAAGGATGGCGTCGTGTTTCATCGGTCCGCAAAAGGAACAGAGTAGCGGCCAGGTGCGGGTTGTTCCGTGGATCGCAGGGAGGAATGCTCTGTCGGACGCGTGCGAATACACCACCGTTTCAGTTGCGCTTTCTCCGGACGGGAACCTTTTGCGGGCAACCCCGTCTTTTTTGGGACAAACAAAAATTCATGATTCCTCCGCCCGAAAGACCGAGATGCGTCGCAATCGTTGACGATCATGAGCCATTTCGCCGGGGAATTTGCGCGCTGCTCGGCGCCCGCGGCTATACCGCGTGCGACTTCGATTCGGTGCCGCGCTTCATCGAGTCAGGCGCGATGTCGAGGATCGACTGCCTCATTTTGGATGTGGCGATGCCCGAGATTGACGGCCTCGCGCTCCATGCGTGCCTCCGGCAGACCAACTATCAATTCCCGGTCATCTTCTGCACCGGCTACGATGCGGATGACCGGATTCGAAACGCGCTGGCCGAGGGCGCGGTTGGCGTCCTGCAGAAACCGGTGGACCCTAAAACGCTGCTCGATGCGGTCGCCTCGGCCTGTGCGCGAAGTTCAGGGCGCCCGTAAAATTGAAACGGAATTGGTGCCCGGGGCGGGACTCGAACCCGCACGCCTTTTCAGGCAAAGGATTTTAAGTCCTGTGTGTCTGCCATTTCACCACCCGGGCTGGGCGCAGAGGTAAGAAGCAGAAAATCCCCGTCACACACCAGTCAAACTGTCGCGCCGCCGGACCGTGCAGGGCGCTGCTTGGGGGGCGCTGGGTGGCGTGAAACGCGGGACGGACTTGCGTCTTGCGACGTGCGTGGGCGGAGGGCACGTTGCGCGCCAGTGAAAATCGGATTTCTCGGCGGAAGTTTCGATCCCGTCCATTTCGGCCATCTTCTGGCGGCCCAAGACGCCTACGAACAGCACCGGCTCGACCGGCTGATTTTCGTGCCCGCAGCCCAGGCGCCGCTGAAACCGAAGGAAGTGCAGTCGACGCCGGACGACCGTCTGGCGATGTTGCGCGCCGCGCTGAATGGGGATGCCCGTTTCGAGATCTCCGATTTTGAAATCCGGCGCGGCGGGGTGAGCTATACGATCGACTCGGCCCGCCACTTTAGGGCGGTGTACCCGGCCGATCAGCTTTACTGGATCATCGGCGGGGATCAGCTGCCCCAACTGCACCTTTGGAAGAACATCGGGGAGCTGGTCCGGCTCGTTGATTTCATCTTCATGGAACGCCCCGGGTTTCCGGTGAAGGCGCATCCTGATGTTCCCGGTCTCCGGCTGCACCGGTGTGACGGGCATGTGCTCTCGGTGAGTTCCACCGAGCTCCGGGAGCGTGTGCAGAGGAACCTGTCCCTCGAATACTTCGTTCCGCACAAGGCGATTGTTTACATCGACGAAAACCGCCTGTATCGCGACAAAGCATGAAATTGAAAAAACCCGAATCCCTCGCGATCGCGAAAATTTGCTGCGGCGCGTTGGACGAGAAAAAGGCGGGCGACCTGCGGGTGCTGGACGTGAGCGAGCAGTCCTCGATCACCGACTATTTGGTTTTGGCCACCGCCACTTCGGAGCCGCATCTCCGCGCCCTCCGGGTCGAGCTCGAGAAGGCGCTGGATAGCGCGAAAGTCCATATCGTGGGAATGGAGACGGGACCCGACAGCGGGTGGATCGTCGTCGATGCTTTTGACGTCATGGTTCACCTCTTTTCGGCCGACCGGCGTCAGCACTATGGGTTGGAGAACCTTTGGAAAGATGCGGTGGACGTGTCGGTAACGAAACTACTGGCGGTGCCAAAGCCGGCGTCGAAAACGAAGCCGGCGAAGCGCAAGACGGCCAAAAAGTAGCTCTCTCTAATAGAGAGGACAGAGCTTCATTCTAGAGTGGGCCGTTCAACGGTAATCCCGTTTTCAAATTTAAAGTAAAATCAGGTAATCCCCGACTTGGGGGTTGCGACGGTCAGGGTAACCACTACTTATCGCCTACTGCTCGCGTCTGAGCGCATATCATTAAGTAAGCATTGTCAGATATACCCGCCAAAACATGAAACAAGTCTCCAAAAAGGGCTTCACCCTCGTCGAAATCATGATCGTCGTCGTCATCATCGGCCTCTTGGCCGCCATGGCGATTCCGGCCTTCCAAAAGGTCCGTCAATCTTCCCAGGACAAAGCCGTCCTCAACAACGCCCGCCAGCTTTCCGGCGCGGCTGACCAGTACTTCCTCGAGAACGGTGGTTCTTCCGTGTTGGTGGCCAATATCCTTGGGCCGACCAATTACGTGAAGTCCCTCAACACGGTCGCTGGCGAAACTTACCCCACCGGTCTGACCGCTGGCGTGACGATCACCATCCTCGGTGTCGCCGGTCTGCGCACCATCACGTACGCTCCTTAATTATCCCGTCGGTTTTCAATTTCGAGCCGCCTGCCTCGTGCCGGCGGCTTTTTTGTGCCCCGACAAAAGAGCATCGACAAAGATGCTTTCATTCTGTGTCTGAAAAATCATCGTAGCCTCACATGCCCCAACTGCCGTTCGCATTTCTCTTCTTAGAAAAGCGCTTCTGGTTGTTTTTACTGACGTCCGTCCTGGCCATCGTTCTGGGCTTTTTCGCACTTCCGGACGCTTCAGCGATTCTCTTCGTTACCCGCGCCGGCTTCTGGCTGGTTCTGGTTGCCTTCGGAATTTTTATCCGGGCTCTCTGGCTCACCTATCGCGAGGACGTGCGATCTTTGCGGTGGCGGACGGTTGATTGGACGTCGCTCATCGTGGTTTGCGCAGGTGCGATTGTGCTGCTCGTTCACGAGACCTTTGGATTCAAGATCGTGATGGATGAGATCATGTTGCTCGGCACCTCGATGAGCATGCATTTCAACAAAGCCGTCCTGACGCCGACCCGCGGCAATGACATCCAGGGCACGTTTGTGCTGCTCGATGGGTTGATGGACAAACGCCCGCTCTTTTTCCCTTTTCTGCAGTCGCTCCTGCACGATCTTACCGGGTACCGGCCGGCGAACGCCTTCGTCCTAAACGGCGCGTTGACCTTCCTCTTCCTCGGACTCGTCAACGCGCTCGGCCGGATGCTTGCAGGGCGGCTGGCCGGCTGGCTGGGCGTGATCCTTTTTGCCGGTTTGCCCTTGCTGGCGCACAACGCCACGGGCGGCGGGTTTGAGCTGCTCAACCTGACGATGATTCTCGCCACCTTGCTGCTGGGCGGGCGTTTCGTCGAAAAACGCGATGGGGCGTCGCTGACGGCGTTTTGCTTTTCGGCGCTGCTGCTCGCCCAGGTGCGTTACGAGTCGGTGATCTACCTCGTTCCCGTCGCGCTGCTGGTGCTCTGGGTCTGGTGGCAGGAGAACCGCGCGATCCTGTCCTGGCCAATCATCCTGGCCCCGCTGCTGATGGTGCACTATCCCCTGCAGCATCGGATTTTCAGCCTGAACCAGTCCGCTTGGGAGCTCGCCAGCAAACCCGGTTATACGACGCCGTTTGCGGTGAGCTATATCCCCGAAAACATTTCCCATGCGCTGACCTTTTTCTTCGGGAGCGCGGAGGACCAGCCCAACTCGATGGTGCTTTCGGTGCTCGGATTCATCGCGGTGCCTTTCTTTCTCCTGCTTATTTTCAAACGCCTCCGCGCGCTGACCGAGCAGTCCCCGATGGGGGTCGCGACGACGATTTTCAGCCTCGGCCTCTTCGCGCAGCTTTTGCTGATGATGTGTTACTTCTGGGGGAAGTTTGACGAACCCGTGATCCGCCGCCTCAGCCTGCCGACCCATTTGCTCATGGTCGTGGCAATCGTGACGGTGATTCCCCAGTTCGCCAGCGCGGCCGTGGTGCGCGCGTTGCTCGCCGTCGCCTCCGTGGGCCTGCTGGCCAGCGGCGTGCCCTCGATGGCGGCGCATGCCTACAGCCAGGAATATCTCCCGGGACGCGAGGTGGCGTGGCGGAGGCAGTTCATCGCGGCTCATCCCCGCAAGGATTATCTCGTGATCGACAACGATGCGCAGCTTTGGATCACCCACCAGATTTCCGCGACGCCGGTTTTGCAGGCGACCAAGCGGCGCGACTCGATCGTGTTTCATATGCGCAACCGAACCTTCGCGGAGGTTTATGTTTTCCAGCGCTACAATATCGACGGAAACACCAGCCAGCTGACGCTGCGTGAGGGCGACGATCTCGGGCCGGCCTTTGTCCTCGAAACGGTCCACGAGGAACGACTCCAGACGCTGACGATTTCGCGCATGAGCCGCGTGGTGGAGATCAAGGACGGGCCGGTCGCGCTCACGACGCCGGATCCGCAGACGCAGGCCGTACCGAAAGACCGGGCGGAGATCGAAAAAGCCCGGAAAGTTTATCTCGAGAATTTTCTGAAACAGCTCCCGTGATTCGTTCGCTGCGCCAGCTTCTTGAACTCACCGGCCCGGTGGAACGCCGGTCGTTGGGGTTGTTGGTCCTCTGCAGCGTGATCGCGATCGGCGCGGGATTTTTCCTGGTGTCGCCGAAGACCGCCGAGGCTCTGATTTCGCACGGAGGCTACTACTACATGCTGGCGCTGTTTGCGCTGTTCGTCTTCTACGCGCAGCGCGTCGGGCTGAAACGGCGTGAGGTCTGGCGGCAGTGGTTGCGGCGGCCGGGCTGGGCGGGGCTGGGACTTGCGCTGGCCACGGCGTGCGTCATCTGGATCGACCCGTTCAAGCACAAGATCCTTTTCGACGAGTATGTGCTGCAGGGAACGGCCTTCCACATGCACGCGACGAAGGAGGTTGGCACGGTCGTGCGCGCTTACGACATCGCGGGAACGTGGCTGCCCATCGACACGTTCCTGGACAAGCGGCCGTATTTTTTCCCGTTTCTCGTTTCGCTGTTGCACGACCTGACCGGCTATCGCCTGCAAAATATTTTTGCGCTCAACGTCGCTCTCACCCCCCTCTTTCTGGGACTCGTTTACTGGCTGGCCCGGGTGCTGACGGGGCGTCGTGGTCCGGCGCTGCTCGCCGTGGCCCTGCTCGCAACCATGCCGCTGCTCGGCCAGCAGGCCACGGGAGCCGGCATGGAGCTGCACAACCTCACGATGCTCGCCCTCGTGATGGCGCTGGGGGTGCTTTACCTCCGCGCGCCGGATGGGGACCGGCTCGCGCTCTTTGTGCTCGGCGCCGCGCTGCTTTCGCAGAGTCGCTACGAGTCGGTGATCTTTGTGGTTCCCACTGCGTTCATCGCGATCGCGGGCTGGCTGCGGGTGCGGCGGCTCGTCCTGTCGTGGCCGGTGATTCTCGCCCCGCTCTTGTTGGTGCCCTACGTCTGGCACAACCGCGTGTTGTCCGCGAAACCGATGCTCTGGCAATTGCGCGCGGGCGAGACGTCGCGCTTCAGCACGATCTACCTGGAAGGGAATCTCGAGAGCGCGTGGCGTTTTTTCTTCAACCGCAGCGTCGAGCTCGCGAACTCGTGGTATCTCTCCGCTCTCGGTGCCGCGGGAGTCATCTGGGTGCTGGTCAAAGCCTGGCGTTGGGCTCGCGATCCGGCCCGGCCGCCCCTGGGGGAATCCGCTGCGGTGCTGATTGCCTTCGGAGGTGCGATCACGGGCAACCTCATCATGGTGATGTTCTATTACTGGAGCCGCTTTGACGATGTGATGGCTTCGCGGTTCGCATTGCCCACCTGTCTTTTGTTCGCGCTGCTCGCCGCCCTCGTCGTGCGGGGGCTGGATGAATTGAGGGTGCCCGCGACCCGGATCGCCGGTTTCGGCCTCGCGGCGTGGATGCTCATCTGCTGTTTCCCCGCCATCTCTCGCCGGCCCTACACGGACCAGAATCTCGTGATGCTCGAGGTAAACTGGGAGCACGACATCGTGGCGGCGCGTCCGGGGCCGGTGCTGCTGCTGACCAACAATTCCACCATCCCGTTTGTGTTGTGGCGCATTCCCACGCTCCTCGTCGGCATCGGCGCGATGCGCGGCGAACAGATCAGCTACCACCTCAAGGAAGGCACTTTCAAGGAAGTGCTGATCGCGCAGGCGCTGCGTCCGACGACGGCCCAGGGCAACCTGGGCGTCGACCCCGAGGACGTGCTTCCGGCCAGCTTCAAAATCGAGACGATCGCCCAGAAACGGTTTGGCGGCCGCTGGCTGCGCATCAGCCGGTTGATTGCCATCGAACCCGAACCCGTCAGCGAGGGAGAAAAACCGCCGGGGGCCGCAACGCCCACGGTCGCCTCGCTTCTCTGATGGAGCCGACCTCGCAGGCATCGCCGCGGTTTTTCAGCGGCGGCCCATGGCGTGCGAGCCTTCTGGTCGCGCTGCTCGTGGCGGCGGTGTGGGCCGTCTGTTTTCGTTTTCCCGAGGTGTGGGGACTGACTGGAATCGGCGAAGGCAACCGGCCGTTTCTCGATCTCTACGGCCTCCTCGCTTCCGGCGAACGCGCGGCGGCGGGGATGGATGCGTTCCAGCCGAATCCGCTCGATCCTTATAACCGCCCGAGTCTCTATACCGAGTGGTGGCTTCTGACGGGGGCCGCGGGCCTTGAGCGCGGCGATACGCTCTGGCTCGGCGCCGCGCTGGTGGGGCTGACGCTGTTCGCGGCGCTGGCCGGCGTGAAACCCCGCACCGGGCGCGAGGCAATCGATGCGGCTCTCGTGCTGCTTTCGCCGGCGGTGCTCATGGCGGTGCAGCGGGCGAACAACGATTTGGTGGTCTTCGTCCTGATGAGCGTGGCGCTGGTCTGCTTCCGCGGGAGCCGGCCCGTTGTGTCCGCGCTGGGGGTGGTGCTGCTCGCAGCCGGCGCGGCGATGAAATACTACCCGCTGGCGGCGGTCGTGGTGCTGTTGCACGCGCGCACGCGGCGCGAACTCGCCGCCTGGTTCGCGCTCTACGCGTTCGTGCTGCTGCTCGCCTGGCCGGCGCTGATCAAAGGCCTCGGCAGCGCGAGCCGGTTTTCCCCGACACCCGAGTGGTTGTATGCTTTCGGCGCGCCGGTGCTGGCCCGGGATTTCCATGCGACCCATCCCGCATTCTGGATCGTGCCCTCCGTTTTGCTTTTCAGCTGGGCGATCTGGAAAGCGTTCGGGGACGAACCCGGTGCGCGCGCGGACGCACCCGCCCGCGCCCAACACCGGGAATTCATCGCGGGCAGTGCGCTCATTGCCGGCTGTTTTTTCCTCGGGGCTTCGTATGTCTATAAACTGATCTTTTCCGTCTGGCTCCTGCCATGGCTGTGGCGGGCAACGATTGCGCCGCCGCTCGACCGCTGGCGCAGGATCACGGCATGGCTTCTCATCGCCGTGCTTTGGACGGAGGGCCTGTTTGCCGTGGTGATCAACGGCGTGCTGTCGCGGTTTTCCTCCGAGGGGGCGCTCGGGGCGCTCTATGTCGGCCTGATTGCGGAGCAGGTTTTCACCTGGGCGTTCATCGCCTGTCTGGCGCGCTGGCTGTTCGCGGATTTCTTTCAAAACCTCCGGCGTCTGTCGAAACCGACATGATGTTCCTGAAGAACCGGCCGCGCCGGTGGTGGCTGATCCTCGTCGTGTGTGCCGCGGGTTACTTTTCCCTCTTCGCGGCGCGGCCGTCCCTGCTGTCGCCGGTGGGGGTGAATTATTTCGGAGTCTGGTTTCTCGATTCCTACGCGATCCTCTCGTCGAACGAAGCGCTCGCCCGTGGTTTCGATGTCCGGGCGCCCAATCCCCTCGATTACCTGCATCGGCCGCATGTGTATTCGCATTGGTGGCTGCGACTCGGCGGAATCGGCCTGACGCGGGCCGACAATTTTTCGGTGGGGCTGGTCCTCGTGGTCCTCTTCTTCCTGGTGGCGGTCGCGGGGCTCCGGCCGCGCTCTCTGCCGGAAACGATCTGGTATCTTCTCGTGCTGATTTCGTCCCCCGTGCTGCTGGCGATGCATCGCGCGAACAATGACCTGGTGATTTTCATCCTCCTGGCTCCCGTGGTCCCGTGTTTGCTCTCACCCGGGAGGCCGGTGCGGGTGCTGGGGATGGTGCTCATCGCGGTGGCGACCGCGTTGAAATATTATCCCGCCGCCGCCGCGCTCCTGCTGATTGCGGGTGAAAGGCCGCGCGACGGGAAGTTCAGCCGGAGGATCGCGGCGGTGATTTCCCTGTCGGTGGGACTGGCGCTCATCCCGGACCTGCCCGACCTGAAGGCGATGCTGACCGCCACGAAGGCGGAGGGGCTGATGACGTTCGGGGCGGGCAATCTTTTCATCCGGATGGGATTCACGGGATGGACGGTGACAGGGCTCTCGGTTCTTGCCGGCGGATTGATTGCCGCCGGCTTTTTCGCGGCGCGAAAATTGCCGGCGTGGACGGTGGCCCCCGCCGATCGAGGTGTGTGGTTGAGTTTCGTGCTCGGCGCGGCGCTGCTCACCGGTTGTTTTTTAACCGGGATGAATTTTGCCTACCGCTGGGTGTTCGCCCTCTGGCTCGCTCCGTACCTGTGGAGTTTGTGGCACGATCCTCTGGCGCCGGCGGCGCTGCGTCGCCTGGCCCGGTGGACGGCGGCATTGCTGATGGTGGTTTTATGGGCGGATCCGCTGGCGTGCCTGGTCTTCAGCTTTATGAGGCATGTGCCGGGGGATACGCTGGTGCGTTGGGCGAATGCGTTTTTCTATCTGGAGCAACCCTTCACGTGGGCGTTTTTCGCCTGCCTCATCGGTTTCCTTGTCCAGTTCGTGCGCGGAGGACTGCGCAGCCGCGTCGCCTAACGAGCCGCCGGCGCGGGAGACTGCCCGGTGATGGTGCGCTCGATGAGCGCGCTCCATTCGCCGATTGAGTCGCGGGCGGCCGCGGCGATTTCCTCCGGGGAAAGCCGGTAGATCAGGATCGAATAACCGACCTGCGCGTCGGCGGCGCGCACGCGCAGATAATAGCACAGCCGCGCGAGGCGCAGCGCGTCGTAGCGTTTCCAGACCTGCTGCCAGCGCTCGGCGGGAAAGTCCGCGAGAAATTTGGCGCGGCGCGCCGGGTCGTTTTGAAACTCGAGGAACAGCGGCTCCGAGGCGCGGAGTTCCTGAAACTCGCGCTCCAGGGCCACCGTCCACGTGTGTTGGTTGCTGTAGACCTGCTGGAGCATTGTCGCGCTGACACAGTAGATCCCCGCGGTGAGCGGAGCCCATGTGCTCGACTGCCTGAACGCGGGGAGGCTCGGCAGGCGCGTCGCCTGGATGCCCTCGTATGCTGGCTCGCCCGTGCCGAAGTAGGAGAGGAACACCGGGGCCGCGGCCGGCCCGCCGTTGTGCGCGCGCAGCCAGTCCGCCAGTCCGGACAGGTCCTGTCCCCAGTCGAGCGAGCTGTCGACCAGGTGACGCCAGCCGTTCACCGGCCCGCCGACAAACGCGTTGAAATACGCCAGATAGTGCGGCCGGATGCGCCACGACTCGACCGCGTGCAGCGCGGTGACGACGGCAATCGCCGACAGAAAAAACGGCCGGCGAAAATCCAATCCGCGTCCCAGCCATCCCGCACAAATGAAAAGCACCGGGTAGGTGGGCAGAATGTGGCGGTGGCCGATGTTCAGATGGCTCGTGAGCGACGTGATCCAGTAAACCAGGAAGAGCGCGGCCAGCGGGGTGAGCGGTTTCAGCCAGCCCAGCGTGGCCACCACGCCGGTCTGCTGGAGGCGTTTCGCGCCCCGCCACACGCCGGCGAAAAACACCCCGAGAAAAACCGCGAGCAGCGGGATCGTCGTTTTCACGAGGAACGTGAACGGGAAGAAATACCACCAGCCGGTGATCCCGTATTCTCCGCTCAGAAACGCCGCCCGCGCCTTGGAAAACTGGATCACAAAGGTCAGGCCGTAGAGCCAAGCCTCGGGCAGAAGTTTCCATTCCTTCACGGTCCAGATCACTTTCGCCGCGCCGCCCATGTCCGTGAGCATCCAGCCCCAGCCGTGGTTGAAGGTAGCGTTCGCCGTGAGCTCCGGTGCAAACGCGCTGAAGCGAAATCCATAGAACGCCCAGATCACCGCCCAGGTCACCGCGGCGTGCACCAGCGTGGAGCGGGCGAGCTGCGCGACCGGCTTCCGCCAGCCTTCGTGCTTCGCGCGACCGGCGGCCCACACGATTCCGCAAAGCCCGAGCATCGGCGGGAGCAGCAGCGCGGAAAACTTCGCGACGAAAGCGAGTCCGAGCAAAACCGAGCTCAACGCCAGCGAGGCCGGCGTGGGTTTCTGCAGGTGCCGCCACCACGCTCCGACCGACGCAAGAAAGAAAAAGGTCATCACCATGTCGGAGGTCGCCAGCGCGCCGTGCGCGAGAAACGCCGGGCAGAAGACGAACAGCAACAGGGACAGAAACGCGCCGCGCCACCCGAAGAGCTCACGCGACCAGAAAAAGATCAGCAGACCGGTTGCCGCGCTGAAGAGCGCGATCATTGCCCGGCCCTTGAAGAGCAGCTCCCCGCTCGACAGGCCCTGCTCGTAGAAAAAAGCGTGGCCGTAGTTCCAAACGTCAGCGGTCTGCCAGGTCTCGAGATTGGACGGAGGCAGCGGCGCCCGGGCGGCGGAGAAGGGAAGCGCCGCCCAGCGCTGGGGCAGGTTTCCATTCTCCGGCTGCAGGCGGAAATCGCCGCGGCTGTTGTACGCGTGGCCGGCCGTGAGGTGCGCAATCTCGTCCGACGTCATCGATTTCCCGGCGGTGGCGGTGACCGCCATGAGCGCGTGCAGCAACGCGAGCAACACAGCCAGCGAAACCAGAAAGGCGGAGGAGGGCGTCCAGGCGCGGGGTGTCACACCTTTTGAACTTGGACAAGTCCCCGGCGCGAAACAACGTCTTCCGCGCCCCGATCGTGATACAGTTTGTCATTGCGAGAAGTCCCGCTCCGCGGGACGACGAAGCAATCTCGCTGGATCGCCACGGTGCGCTTCGCGCACCTCGCGATGACCAGCAAACTCACCACTCCCCGCGCCCCTGAATGAACGCCGAAGAATACGCCAACCTCGAAGCGACGGAGGCTGAACACTGGTACTACTCGGGCAAACGGCGGTTCGTGCGCGATTGGATCCGCCGGGTGCGGCCGCCGCAGGCCACCGACGTGCTCCTCGACTGCGGCGCCGGCACCGGCCGGTTCGCGAAGGAAATGGAGCAGGACTGCCGGGTGCTCGTGCTCGACGATCACGAGGAGGCGCTGCGGTTGCTGCGCACGCGTTTCAAGGCGGAGCAGATTCTGAGTCTGGCCGGCGACGCGGTGCCGCTCGCGGATGGCTCGCTCGAATATGTGACGGCGCTCGATGTCCTCGAACACGTGCCGGACGACGCCGCGGTGGTCCGGGGTTTTCACCGCCTGCTGAAACCCGGCGGGCTCGCGGTGGTGACCGTTCCCGCGAGCATGGCGCTCTGGAGCGATTGGGACGTGGCGCTGCACCATTTCCGCCGCTACGACCGGAAACAATTGCGCGCGCTTTTTCCCGAGAGCGGATGGGAGCTGGTTTACGCGAACTATACGAACGTCGTGGTTTACCCGGCGGTCTGGCTCGTGCGCAAATGGCGCGCGGCGCGTCCGGCGCCAAAGGGGGAACCGAAAAACCGCACCGAGGATCGCATCCCGGCCCGCTGGTTGAACACGCTGCTGCGTTCCGTGTTTGCCGGCATGGCGCGCTGGCCCGTGCCGTTTCCCTTTGGCGTGAGCCTCGTGCTGGTCGCACGCCGGAAATAGCCAGCTACGGCAGCAGCCGCACCAGCGCGATTTCCTCGCCCGCCGGGTTGCGCACCACGATCAGGGTGCCGGCGATGTCCATCGGCCGTTTTTGCCGGTCGAAATAAAAAGCGACGGCGTGCGGTCCCTCCAGCGCGAGGGGAAGGCGCTGAAACTTCGTCGGTCCGGTCGCGGCGCCCTCGAGGTCGATCGGGGTCACGTCGACGAGGGCATTCGCGTTGGTGAGGAACAACGGCGACGAATTCGGGAAATTCATCGCGGCGATCTCGACACTGCCGATGGAACTGCCGGGCGGGAGCAGCAGATTCAGTTTCAGGCGCGTGTTGCCCTGGCGGTCGTTTCCCTCCCCGCCGACCTGGCGTTTGAAAACCTCTCCGGTCTGCAGCGGGGCGATGTGCCGTCCTTTGCGCACCCAGAATTCGAAACCGTCGACCGAGAACGCCGGCTCGTAGCTGGCGGCCAGGTAGTCGTTGATGATTCCGGTGGGCGTGAGGTTTCGCTTGCGCAGGAAATCAATGTGGTCGCGCTGCACGACCACGCACGAGCGGGGATGGGCCGAAAGGCTTTCGACGATCGCCTGCTGGCGCTTTTCATCGAGCAGCGAAAACCAATGGGTCACGTTGGTGAGCGTGGGCGTCGGCAGTCCGCTCCAGAGGTTCAGGCTGAACATCCCGGGGAACGAAAAAAGCATGTCGCCGTGCGTGGAGGCGTTGATCGCGAGCAGGCGGTAAAGCGCCGTGGCGCTGTCGGGCAGCCGCAGCGGCCCGGACCCGCGCAGCTCGAGTGTGCGGCCTTCGAGGTAGCGGTTGCCCACCTGGATCAGGCGCGCGGTCGTCACCGCGGCGAAAACCGACACCAGCACCGGTGCGAGCGAGCGAAACGCGGCCGTGCGCGGCGACGCATTTCTCCAAAGCCACGTGGCCGCCGGCCAGGCGCCGAGGGCCGCGAGGGGAATCGCCAGAAAAGTCCCCCAAGCGATCTGGCTCCCCGGCACGGGAAAAGCGTGCAGGGACTGGCCGAGAAACAGCAGGCCGACCCAGCTGCGCGCGGCGACAAGCGCAGGCGTCTCCTCCGGCAGCGGCCAGAGAAAAAACCACAGGCACGGCGCGGCGAAGCCAAACACAAGGTTGTCCGCGCTGATCGTGGGAAACCGCGCCAGCGTGATCGCGAGCCCGAGGGCTCCCGCGATCCGCAAACTCGCCACAATCGCGTCCGCCCGGTCGCTGCCGTTTTTCCTCAGCCATCGGGCGGCGAGGAAAAGCCCCAGCGACCCAATCGCGAACGGCAGCGTCGCGGCCGGCCAGGGAAATTTCAGGCTGAAACTCGCGGGGTGCCGCAGCGGCCCGAGGAGGACGCCGTCGATCAGTTCCGCGGCACTTGTGCCCCGGGCAAAAATCACCCCGAGCGTGAGCGCGGCGACAATGAGCGCGCCCAGGATGCCGGCCCGGAGCACGCCCCATCCGACGCGGGAGCTCGCCCCGACACCCGCTGCGCCCATCACTGCCATTCCCGAACAGGCGAACATGATCGCGTAGGTTTGCACCCAGGGAGTGCCGAGCAGCGGACGCATCAGCGCAAAGGGGAGCAGTCCGGCGACGACCGTGAGAACCGGCGGCGCCCAGCGTCGGACGGTGGTGTTTTCGTGATGCAGAAGCCCCCACGCCACCGCGGAAAATCCTGCGAACACGCCGATGTTGATTTTCGTGAGCAGGAGCGCCGCCGTGCCGGCGCCGACCAGCCATGCCCATCCCGTCGTCCGGTCCTGGCTGATGCAGCGATGGCCCCACCATCCTAAAACTGCCGTGATCACTGCGATCAATCCTCCCGGGTGCGTCGGCTCGCTCACCATGATCCAGAGGTAGATGAACACGCTCGCGATCACGGCCAGCCGTGCGGCGTGACTTCGCGTGCCGTGCCAGGCGAGTGTCGCGCAGGCGATCCCCGTGCCGCTCCAGGCCAGGATGGTCAGGATGCGTCCGGTGGTGTGCGTGAGCGGAATTCCGAGCGCATGGATCACCGCGTAGAAAACAAAGGGAAACGGGCCGTACTGCGTGTAGACGCCGCCGTAGAGGTGTCCGTGCTCGGCGAAATTCAGCAGCGACAGCAGCACGTAGCCCTCGTCGTCGTAGAGCATGAACGTGCTGAACATCATCATGCCGGCGGCGAGCGTCAGCAGTCCCGCCAGTGCGACGAACACCGCGGTGTGCGTGCGGCTCCATGCCGGCCGGCCAAAAAACGAAGCGGGGGGAACACCGCTCCCGGAATCTCGATGGGAAGCGGAGTTAGCCACGCTCCGGGCCTTTTTCGCCCGGACCGCGCGGGGCGGCCGGGGGCTTCACGATATAGTTGGGGCGCTGCTTCACCTCGTCGTAAACCCGGCCGAGATATTCCCCGAGAACGCCGATGCCGATGAGCTGCACCCCGCCGATAAAAAGCAGCAGCGTGACCAGGGTCGTGAAGCCGGTCTGGGCGATCTCGATGCCGAGCAGGCGGCGCACCACGAAAAAGATGCCGATCGCGAATCCCGCCGTCGCGATGAGCATGCCGGAATAGGTCAGCAGCCGCAGGGGCAGGTGGGAAAAACTAAAGAGCCCGTCGAGCGCGTAGCGCACGAGCCGGCGGAAATTTTGCTGCGGCTCGCCGCCGGCGCGGAGCTGGCGGTCGTACGCAACATCGACGCTGCGAAAACCGATCCACGCGCGCAGCCCGGGAAAAAACCGGTGCCGCTCCGGCAGCTGGTTGAACGCGGTGAGCGCGTTGCGACCGAGCAGACCGAAGGTCCCGGCGTTCGGCTCGATCGGGAAGTCGATGAAGCGTCCGTAGAACGCGTGGAAAAAATCGAAGCCCATGCGCCGCAGGCCGGTCTCGGCCCGCGACCGGCGCGTCGCCCGCACGACTTCAGCGCCTTCCCGCCACGCCGCCACCAACGCGGGGATGACCTCGGGCGGATCCTGGAGGTCGGCATCCATGGTCACGACCGCATCCGCGTCGCTCACCCGGCCGAGACCGGCGGTCAGCGCGCTTTGAAAACCGAAATTACGCGAGAGCTCGACGAGCTCGAAACGGGGATCGCGCGCGGCCTGCGCGCGGATGAGTTCCACCGACCGGTCGCGGCTGCCGTCGTCGACCAGCACCGCGCGCCACTGGTAGTCCGTCGCGCCGGTGAAGACGCCGGCCAGCCGCGCAAAAAGTTCAGGCAGCACCACCTGTTCGTTGAATACCGGGATGACGACAGCGATGGAAGGGAGCGGCGGGGGCATTGAGTCTTAGGCGGAACGGCTCATGGCGGCACGGGCGCGGGCGACGGCGATGATGAGAAGTGCGAGGACGAGCGCGAGCACAAGCGCAGCGGGCGGCGTCAAAACGTCGTTTAGAAACAAGACCCGGTGCTGAAGCTTCGCGGCGAAATTCATGGAGGCGCTGTCATTGTAGATCCCCACGGCGTTGGCGGGGTGGTTCTGCACCCAAAAATGCAGCACGATGCCCGCGGCGAGATCCAGCGCCACGCCGATGGCCACTGTGATCTTCCAGGGCAACGCCAGCGTGCTCCAGCGGGCGGCGAGAAATGAAATTCCCAGCAGGAGCAGCGGTTGCAGGCAGATATGGGCGAGGCCCCAATGGTCGCGATTGCCGTGGACGGCGACGCCCACCACCACCGCGCCGGCGATAAAAATCCCCCAGAAACGAACCCAGCGTGCGCCCGTTTCCCGGCCGGCGCGCCGCAGTTCGCGCAGGATGACCAGCCACGCCGTGCTGCCGAAGAGGAGAAAAAGATTAAGCTGATAGGATTGGAAAAAGACATCCCGCCACCGGCCCCACGGACTCGATTGCGCAATGAGCGTCTGATCGAGCGGACGCAGAAAATGCGGCACAAACGTGTCGCGCAGGTTCAGGGCGATTTTCGTGAGCGGGCTTTCGGTCTGCACGCCAAGGGCGGTGATGCTGCTGTTCGAAAGCAGCGTGCCCTTCGTCCCGTAAACCGCCAGCGACCAGCCGAGCCACAGCGCGATGATCAGGAATCCCACCCCGGCAGCGATCGCCGTCGAGCGGAGCCAGACGCGATCGCCGCGCCGATCCCAGCCGAGCGCGATCCACGCCACTCCCAGCAGGAGGGCGTACGGACCGGTTGAATAGTGAGCCAGCAATCCCGCGGCGAGCGTTGCAGCGAAAATCACCGGTGCCGCGCGGGGTGCCTCCCCGTCCTGCGAGCGGAGGAAGAAATACACGGCGGCGAGAGTGAAAAGCGCCGCGGGGAGCTTGGTCCACGCGAAGGTCGCGTTCTGCACAAACGCGGGGTTCACCAGCAACAGCACCGTGAGCACTGCCACGGCGATGCGTCCGCCGAAACGCCGGGCCAGCAGCGCGGCGGGAAGAAACACGAGGCTCCCGAGCAGCGTGGAAATCACCTGGTAGTGCACAAACTCCACGCGCGTCAGCTGCAGGAACGCGGCAGCGATCACATTCGCGAGCGGCGGGCGCGCGGTCAGGGGATAGCGGCCGAGGAAAAGCGTGTCCTGCGGCCATCGTTCGGCGAAGAACCGCGTGCGCTCCCAGTGTTCAAACCAGTCCGCGGCCCAGCCTCCGCCGGAATAACTGCCGACCAGCGCAAGCCAGCCGAGACACGAGAGCGTGACGAGCACTTGCCCGATGCCGAGTTCGCGGACTTCCGCGTTCCGCCACATTGCGCCGAAGCCCGGGCCGGAAAAAATCACGCCGCCCAAGGCGAGAACGGGAAGCGTCCAGAGAATTTTTGAGGGCAGTCCCGTCGTGTAGACGAGCCACGCCACCAGGAAAACGCCGGTGAGCGAAAGCGTCACGGTGGCCAGAAGTTTTTCCGCGGCATCGAGCGAAAGCCGGGACACCAGCGGAGCGGCGAGCCCCAGCGTCAGGCCGGAAAAAAGGAGGAGCGTACCGAGCAGGGAAAGATTCATGCGCGTTCGCTCAGGGGGATTTGGCGGCGCTGGGTGGCAGGCGGTCGTTGCGCAGGTAGAAGCGGGTGCCGTCGAGCGACGCGACATGCGTGTAGTGGGTGCGCACCCATTCGCGCAGCGGCGGGAAGACTTCGTGCGCTTCGTTCGCGGACACGAAGGCGAAGTTGCCCGGCCCGACCGAATCGACGAACACCGGCGGGTTCGTCGCCTGGATGTCTTCGAAATAGCGCTGGAGGAAATACGACTGCAGCGGGCTCGGGTGAATCTGCGCCTCGGTCTGGGCCTGTCGCGTGGCTTGGGAGCGGCCCGCCTCGACATAGAGCGAACAACGCCAGCCCCAGATTCCGACCGGCTCATCCGGCGCGGAAAACTCGCGGACGAGTTTTGTCAGCTCGCGGCGCTCCTGACTCAGCCCCGAATGGTTGAACGGCGCGAAGGGGTCGGGACCAAACATCCGCCAGCCGATCTGGGGCGCGAGCGCAGCGAGGAGAAACGCGCCGCTGGCGATCCACCGGGTTCGGTCCGTCGCCAGTCCGGTGGCGCGAACCGACGCGACCGCGAGTGCCGCGCCCGTCGCCCAGATGAATGGCAGCGTGAGCAGTTGGAGATGGTGCGCCGAGGGTCGGCGCGGTCCCAGCGCGCAATAGACGCCGACGACCAGCAGCAGCGCGGCTAACCACGTCGTGCGCTTGAGCGGGGGTTGTGTTCGCGAACCGAATCCCAGGGCAAGCAGCAGCGTCACGGCGGTGGCGGCGATCCAGCAGGCGAGGTAGCCGTCGAGCAGCGCGTTCTGCCACTGCATCCCAATCGCCTGTCCCCAGGAAAACGCCGGTTTCTGCACGTACGCAAAATTGTGCAGGAAAAACGGGACGATCAGGTGCTCCGTCTGGCCCGAAATCGCCGCCAGGCCGAAACACGCGAGGGTCGGGATGAGCCCGCCGATGAGCAGCGGAGCGAACGAGCTCCGGCGTGAGGCGCGAAATTCCGACACCACGACGCAAAGCCACAACACCGCGGCGAGCGGGACCGCCTGGGGTTTTGCCCAGGGAACGCTGCCGAGCAGGAGCGCGATGATCCAGACCAGCCGCCGGCGCGGTGTGCGCGCCTGAAGAACCGCGAGGTAGCCCGCGATGGCGATCAGGAGGGCCGGAGTGAGCTCGGTCGAATAGTGGGTGAAATCCGGGTTGGTGGTGAACGCGTGGAATCC
Source organism: Opitutaceae bacterium (assembly GCA_036261745.1). Classification (GTDB taxonomy): domain Bacteria; phylum Verrucomicrobiota; class Verrucomicrobiia; order Opitutales; family Opitutaceae; genus DATAKE01. Next base: position 44,400 of record DATAKE010000103.1, on the reverse strand, counting down.
CACCGCCGGCAGCACGGCGATCCGCGCCAGCGCCGCGCCGCTGAACAACGCGACCGTTTTCGCGGCGAACACGAGGGTGAAAAAAACCGTCGCGAGCGCGATGAGGCGCGCGGTGGCGTAGGCGGCCGTGCCGTGGGCCCACGCGGAAGGGAGCAGGGGATAAAACACCGCCGGTCCCGCCGTGCCACCGTCGACCGAACGCCAGAAAACCGGGTCGTGGCGAAGGGTGATCGCGCCCGCGATCAGCTGGCTTTCATCGGGGTTGTTCTGGTGCGGCACCCACAGCAGCGGCCAGCGAAACGCGAGGAGCGCGAGGGCGATCAGCGCCCACCATTTCCAATCCTTCGCCGCCGGCGGGCTCGTATCGCCGCCGCGGAGCTTTGCCAGGCTCCACGCAATCGCCGCCGAAAATGACAGCCAGCCCGGGGCGGAGGAGAGGGAAACCGCGTCGAGGGCCGCCAAGGTCATTGGATCGACATCGGGCGGCGCGCGGCGCTCAACGGAACAGGTTGTACTTGGCGATCGCGTAGAGCGCCCGGAACCCGTCGCGCCAGCCGATCTTTTTTCCCTCGGCGTAGGTGCGGCCGTAGTAGCTGATGCCCACCTCGTAGATCACGCAGTTGAGCCGCGCCACTTTCGCGGTGATCTCCGGCTCGAAGCCGAAACGGTTTTCCTCGATCACGATTTTCTGGAGCACCTCGCGGCGGAACATTTTGTAGCAGGTTTCCATGTCGGTGAGGTTGATGTTCGTCCCCATGTTCGAGAGCAGCGTGAGCAGCTTGTTTCCGATCATGTGCCAGAAATAAACCACGCGATGCGCCTCCGCGCCCATGAAGCGCGAACCGAAAACGACGTCCGCCTTGCCGTCGAGAATGGGCTTCAGCAAACGCGGGTACTCCTGCGGGTCGTACTCGAGATCGGCGTCCTGCACGATGACGACGTCGCCGGTCGCCGCGGCGAAGCCCGTGCGCAGCGCCGCGCCTTTTCCCTGGTTCACGTCGTGATAAATAATTTTGTCCACGAGCGGTGCGATCTGGGTCCGGAGCAGGTCGCGCGTCCCGTCGCGCGAGCAGTCGTCGACGATGATGATCTCCTTTTCGGCCACCGGGGCGGAGCGCACGCGGTCGACAATCGTGCGGATGGTTTTGGCTTCGTTGTAGCAGGGAATGACGATGGTGAGCTTCATTACAGACGTGGGGTCACGCTAGGGTGCGACGAAGCCGGGGGAAGCCTTTTCCCGGCGATGGAAAGGTTAGCGTAAGTTTCACGAGGCGGTCCGGGTCATTCCGCGAACCGGACGAGTCCGAGCGTTTCTCCCTCCGGGCCCTTGAGCTGAAACACGGTGGTGGCCTGCGGGGAGGCGGGGCCGGTCCCCTTGAATTGCAGCGAAACCCGGGCGAGCCCTTTGAAACGGATGGGCCAGGCGGTGGGCTGGGGGCCGCCGAGGGCCCGGTTTTGGCTGTTGATGGTGGCGATCATCGCGCGCGCATTCGTCGCATCCAGTTTCATGCCGGGGGAATGGGTGGCCGCGAAATCCCGGGCCTCGATCGCCGCGATGGGGGTGCCGTCGCTCGCAAAACAAAACTCCAGGTGCGTGTCGGTCCCGCTGGTCGTGGGCAGCAGGCGGGCGATCTCCAGCGGCGCGATGGTGCGTCCGTTCCGCACGAGAAAGCTGAATCCCTCCACGCGGAAGGCGGGCGAGAAGTTGTGTTGCAGATAGTCGTGGAGGAGGCCGCGCATCGGCACCTTCCCCGCGGTCATCAGCTCCACGAGGGTTTCCTGCAGGACGATGCAGGTGCGCGGCGCGGCCTCGATGGCCCGGATGATTTCGGTCTGCTCCCGGTCGTTGAGCAGCGTGAACCAGAGCGTCGTGTTTTTCTGGGTCGGCGTGGGAAGTCCGGTCCACAGGTTGAAGCTGAACATGCCGGGCAGGGAAAAAAGCACATCGGCGTGAGCCGCGGCATTGAGCGTGAGCACGTGATAGGCGGTCCGGTGCGAGTCGAGCAGGTGAAGCTGCGCGGCGCCGGGCAGGGCGAGATCCGAGCGCGAAGCGTAGCGGTCATGCGCGGTTTTTGCCGTCCATCCGACTTTCGCCGCAAGCACCACGAGCGCCGCGGCGGTGATGCCCGGCCACCACCGGCCCAGCGCGTGGGACGCTCCCTCGCGGCGCAGCCAGAGGCGAACGTCGCCGAGCCCCAGTGCCGCCAGCGGCCAGAACAAAAACGTCCCCCAGCTTTCCTGGCTCCCGCCCACGGGGTAGGCGTGCAGATATTGCAGCAACAGCACGGTGCCGATGAGGCCGCGGCACGCGCGGGCCGGACGGGAGCTCTCGATGCCTGAGAGCGGAACCATCCAGATCCAGATCAGCGGGGCAACGTAGCTGAACACCGCGCCGATCACGCGATATCGCATCAGCATCGCGAATCCCACGAGCAGCGCCGCCGCCAGCACCAGGCGCAGCCCGACGATGATTCCGTCCGCGGCCGCCGCGGAATACTTCCGCCGAATCCCGGGAAGCGCGACCGCCAGGGCCAGCGAAAGCGCCGCGACCGAAAGCGAACCGGGGCGCCAGTCGACCGGGTAGGAATAGCTGCCCGGGTGGCGCAGCGGACCAAGCAGCACGCCGTTGAGCAAGCCCTCGACCGACGTCCCGCGCAGCCACACGGCGAAGAGAATCAAGAGGCCACCGGCCGCGCCCGCGGCGAAGAAAAGGAAAACCTGTTTCGCGGTGACGAACCTTTCGCGGTCCGACACGGCAAACACGGTGACGGCTCCCGTGGCGAAGAGGGCGAGGTAAACCTGCACCCAGCTTTCCCGCCAGAGCGTGTGCATCAGCGCGGCGGCGAGGAGGACGAGGGATGTCACGGCGACGATGCCGGCGGAGCGCTGCCATCGCGACGGGACGGTATGCAGCAACGCCCACGTTCCCAGGGCCGCGACGTAGAACACGCCGACGTTGATTTTGGTCAGGAGCAGGATGGCGCCGGTGAGGCCCGCCACCGCGGCCGCGCTTTTGAGCCGCTCGCGGCCGAGCAGTTCCGTGGTCGCGAGGAGCGAGAGCGCCAGCAGGAAAAAAACCAGCGATCCCGGATGAAACGGCTCGTCGGTGATGAAGTAGAGGTAGAGGAACGTGGTCGTGAGCGCGAAGAGCGTGAGACTGCGCGAACCGGTCTGCCGCAGCACAAACCCGGCGCAGCAAACCGCGGTGCCGATCCAGAAACCCAGCGTGAGCAGGCGCGCCGCCGTGTGGTCCACCGGCCCCGCCAGCAGATGCTGGAACGCATCCGTCATGACGTAGAACGCCGGCCCGTACTGGCTGTAGACGAGTTCGTAGAGCCGCCCGTGCGCGAAATATTCGCGCGCGGAAATCAGGATGTAACCCTCGTCGTCGTACAGCGCCAGGTTCGAGAAAAGCATCCAGCAGCCGGTGGCCAGCAGCGTGGCGAGGAGGAGGGCGGCTCCGAGCGCGATGCCGGCTCCGGTTCCGCGCCAGGGAGCTTTGCGAGCGGTGGGAGGGGCGGCCGTCATTCGGGCGCGAACCGGCATTCGCCGCCAGGGATGGGAATGCTCGAGCGCTGAAAAGGTGCGAAGCCCCTCGCGGGTTTCATCACGGACATTGGCGTGACGCTAGCGCGCGGTCGGGGAGGGGAAAGCCTTTTCCCGAAAGGAAAAGATCGGCGGGTGCCAGACCGGCCGCGCGGGGTGTTTAAATTTTGTCGAACTCCGGCGCGGTGCGCGTTCTGTCGTGACACTTTCCGCGATCCGGGCGTGATGGGGGCCGGAAATGGAAAATGCCGGCAAGCCTGTTCCTGTCACCCAACCTTCGCTTCCGCCCTTGGCGGAATTCATCCCCTACCTCGAGCAGATCTGGAAGAACAAGTGGCTGACCAACGCCGGGCCCTACCACCAGGAACTCGAGGTCGCGCTGGCCCGCCATCTCGAGGTCCCGCACCTTTCCCTGTTTTGCAACGGCACGATCGCGCTGGTGATCGCGCTGCAGGCGCTCCGGATCCGGGGCGAGGTGATCACGACGCCCTTCACGTTCGTGGCCACGGCCCACTCGCTCCTCTGGAATGAAATCAAACCGGTGTTCGTGGATATCGATCCGGAGACGTTCAACCTGGATCCCGAGCGGATCGAGGCCGCCATCACGCCCCAGACCACCGCGATCCTGCCGGTGCACTGCTACGGAAACCCGTGTGCGGTCGATCGCATCAAGCGGATCGCCGATCGTTACGGGCTCAAGGTGATCTACGATGCCGCCCATGCGTTCGGCGTCCGCCATCGCGGGGAAAGCCTCGCGGCCAAGGGCGATCTGACGGTGTTGAGTTTTCACGCGACGAAGGCGTTCAACACGTTCGAGGGCGGCGCGATCGTTTCCCCGGATGAAAAAACCAAGCAGCGCATCGACTATCTCAAAAATTTCGGGATCGCCGACGAAGTCACGGTCGTCGGGCCGGGAATCAACGGAAAGATGAACGAGGTGCAGGCCGCTTTCGGGCTCCTGCAGCTCAAGCACGTGGCGGCTGAGCGCGAGAAGCGCCGGAAAGTTGACCGGCGCTATCGCGACGAACTGCGCGGGATCACGGGAATTCATTTCCCGCCCGAGCTCGCCGACACCGCCGGCAACTACTCTTATTTTTCCATCCTGGTCGGCCCCCAATATCCGATCAGTCGCGATGCCTTGTACACCCGCATGCGCGAGCACGGGATTCATGCCCGCCGTTATTTTTTCCCGCTGCTGAGCGAAATGCCGATGTATCGCGGGCTGCCTTCGGCGGCGGCGGACAACCTGCCGGTGGCGGGCCGCATGTCGCGGGAGATTCTCTGCGTGCCGATCTACGCGGACCTGACGCCCGAGGACCAGGGGCGGGTGATCAAACTGATCAAGGGATGAAATTCCAATGGCCTGGCTGACCCAAAATCAGATCGAGAACATGAAGTTCGGGGCCGTCGGCACGAACGTCCTCCTCTCCGACAAGGCGTCGTACTACAACTGCGCCAATATCCGGATGGGGAGCAATGTGCGGATCGACGATTTTTGCGTGCTGTCCGCCGGCGAGGGCGGGATTCACCTCGGGGACTACGTGCACATCGCCGTCTACGCCTCGCTGATCGGGAAGGGGCGGATCGAACTGGAAAGTTTTTCCGGCCTGTCGTCGCGCGTGTCGGTTTATTCCAGCAACGAGGATTACTCCGGCGCGAAGCTCACCAATCCCACGGTGCCCGCGGCCTTCAGCGGCGTGACCCATGCCGATGTCCGTCTCTGCAAGCACGTGATCGTGGGCGCGGGATCGATCATCCTCCCCGGCGTGACGCTCGGGGAAGGGGCCGCGGTTGGCGCGCTCAGTGTCGTCCGGCGTGACTGCGAGCCTTTCGCGATCTACATGGGCGCGCCGGCGAAACGAATCATGAAGCGGAAATCCGACCTGCTGGAGCTGGAGAAACAATTGCGCGCCGGGCAACCGGGTTGAACGCGGCCGCATCATGTCGTTTCGGAAGAATGTCCTGACCAGTTACGCCGGGCAGATCTACGTGGCGCTGATCGGGATTGCGATGGTGCCCGTGTACGTCCGCTTCATGGGGACGGAGGCGTACGGGCTCGTCGCGTTTTTCGCCATGCTCCAGACGTGGCTGCAACTTTTGGACCTGGGTTTGACGCCCACGTTTTCGCGCGAGCTTTCGCGTTACCGGGCCGGGGCGGTCGAACGGATGCCCGCGGCGGCGATGGTGAGATCGATGGAGTGGATTTGCGGATCGGTCGGAGTGGGCTGCGTGCTGCTGCTGGCCGCCGCCGCGCCCTGGATCGCGTCCCACTGGCTCAAGTTGCAGGACCTGGATCGCCGCGAGGTGGCGTGGTGCGTGGCGATGATGGGCGCGATGATCGGTCTCAGGAGTCCGGCGACGCTTTACCGCGGCGGACTGGCCGGGCTGGAGCTGCTGCCGGTTTTGAACCTGGCCAACGTCGCGGTGGCGACCCTGCGCGCCGTCGGCGTCGTGGCGGTTCTGGCGCTGTGGACCACGCGGCCCGCGGGATTTTTTCTCTACCAGCTTTTCGTCACGGTCGTTGAACTCGTTTTGATGAACGCACTTTTTTACCGCGCGTTCCCCATGACCGGAACGAAGTTCCGGCCGGACTTCGCGGCCTTGCGCAACCTGCTCCGGCTCGCCGGCAGCATGGCGCTGCTCGTGGCTTTGTGGGTCGTCATCAGCCAGGCGGACAAACTCGTTTTTTCGTGGTCGCTCGATCTGAAAAGCTACGCGTCGTTCATGATCGCCGCCACGCTGGCGGGTGGCATCACGCTGCTGGCGGCGCCGGTTTACCAGGCGTTGCAACCGCGCCTCGCGGTGCTGGTCGCGCGGGAGGAACACGCCCAGGTCATCGCGCTTTACCGCACGAGCACCCAGGTGGTGAGCGCGGTGCTGTTCGCGATCGCCGGGGTGATGGGCTGTTTCGCCGAACCGCTGCTCCTTGTCTGGACGACGAACGCCGACCTGGCCCGCGAGGGCGCGCGCATCCTGCCGTTGTACGCGATCGGCAATGCCTTCGCGGCGCTGCTGGGCCTGGCGTTCCTGGTGCAGTTCGCCTACGGGAAACTGCGCTGGCACGTGATGGGCAACTGTCTCTTCGGCATCCTGTGGATTCCCGGCGTGCTGGTCGCGGCGCAACACGGTGGAGCCGTGTCCGCCGGCTGGATCTGGCTCGTGGGCAACCTCGTGTTTCTCGTCTGCTGGGTTCCCTTTGTGCAACACCGCCTGCTGCCCGGCCTGGGGTGGCGCTGGCTCGTGCTCGATGTCGGTGCGGTGGCGTTGATCGTGCTCGGGGGGCTGGCCGTGGTGCGCTTCGCGGGCCTGCCCGGCGGCGGCCGCTGGTCGGTGCTGGCCGCGCTGGCGATCGTCACCCTCGCGCTCGCGTTGGCCGGCATGGCGGCGGGGCCCGGGGCCCGCGAGGTGTTGAAGCGGTTTGGCCAGGGACTGTTCCGCCCGCGCAGCGTCTGAGGAATCACGATGAAAATTGTCAGCGCCGTCCTCCGCCGGATCCAAACCCAGCTCGCCCGGCCCGCCTTTGGCCGTGTGAAGGAATGCTGCCTGTGCCATCGCCGGCTTGGACGGTTTTTGCCGTTTCCCGGCGGCTGGGCGGGCGCGCCACCGGTGGCGCGCCGGTTGAAAATCACCGGCAGCGATCTCGATCGCTACCAATGCCCGTGGTGCGGCTGCAACGACCGCGAGCGACATCTCTGGCTGTACCTCAAGCACGGCGGCGTGTTCGACAAGCTCGCGGGCAAAACCGTGCTGCACTTCGCCCCCGAGCCGCGGCTCACGGCGGCGATCGCGGCCGCCGGCCCCGCCCGCCATGTGCAGGCGGATCTTTTCCCCGCGTCCCCGGCCATCGAAAAAGTCGACATGCTCGCCATGCCGTATGCGGACGCGTCGTTTGACTTCGTGATCGCGAACCACGTGCTCGAGCACGTGGCGGACGACGGCGCGGCCCTGCGGGAAATCCGGCGGATCCTCCGTCCGGGGGGATGGGCGGTTCTCCAGACGCCCTACAGCGCGGTCCTCGAAACCACCGTGGGCGACCCGGCGGTCGCGTCCCGCGAGGCGCGCCGGGAACACTACGGCCAGGATGACCATGTCCGCCTCTTCGGCCGCGATATTTTCAACCGCATTTGCGCCGCGGGCTTTGTCTCGCGGGTGAGTTCGCATGAGACCGCGCTGCCCGGCATCGATCCCGGACGTTTTGGCGTGAATCGCGACGAGCCGTTCTTTCTGTTCGAACGCCGTTGAACCGGAGAAACCACCCCATGCCCAAACTCAGCGTGATCATGTGCTCCTACAATCACGCGCCGTTTGTCGGCGCGGCGATTGCGAGCGTGCTGAACCAGTCCTTCCAGGACTTCGAGCTGGTCATCACCGATGACGGATCCCGCGACGGCACGGCGGACGTCATCCGCGGAATCTCCGACCCGCGCATCCGCTTTCATGCCTTCCCGGAAAACCGCGGCGCCTGCGTGGCCGCGAACGACACGCTGGCCCGCGTCCAGGGCGAATATGTGGCCGTGCTGAATTCCGACGATTATTTCCTCCCGGGAAAACTCGAGCGGCAGGTCAGGTTTCTCGACGGGCATCGTGACGTGGGCGCGGTGTTCGGCCTGCCGCAATTCGTGGCGGAGAACGGCCAGCCGTTTCACAATCCCACGCATGCCTTCGCGCGGATTTTCACCAGCGAAAACCGTTCGCGCGTCGCCTGGCTGAAACATTTTTTCTATTCCGGAAACTGCCTGTGCCACCCGACGATCATGCTGCGCAAGGCCTGCTACGACCGCGTCGGCCGGTTCGATCCGCTGCTCATGCAGCTGCCGGACCTCGACCTGTGGGTGCGGCTGTGCAAGGCGTACGAGATTCACATCCTGCCGGAGCCGCTGACGGCCATGCGCGTCCTCGACCGGCACAGCAACACCAGCGCCCCGTCTCCCGCCCGGCTCGCGCGCAGCGCCTGGGAAACTTCCTTTGTGCTCGGACACTACTCCTCCCTTCCCGAGCAGGAGCTGCGCGAAATTTTTGCCGGCGCACCGGGCCAGGCGGAGGGCAAGTCCCCGGTGATCTCACTCGCGCTCGAGGCGCTCAGGGTGGGGAAGCCCGGCTACATTCCGTTTGGGCTCTCGCTGTTGCACGACTGCCTGCGTCGCGACCCCGGGTGTTTTTCCTACGGCGAATATTTCCGGCTGGTGGGCGAGCTCGATCCGTTCACGGTGCAGTTTTTCGGCCGGGAATATCAACTGCTCAAGAAATCGCGCGTCGTCGGTGCGGCTCGCAATTTGTCCCGCTGGTGGCGGTCCCGCAACTTCCGTGGCTGAGCCGAACCCAGGCGCCGTCGACATCCTTCTCGCCACGTACAACGGCGGGCGGTTTCTCGCGGAACAGCTGCGTTCGCTGGAGGAACAGACCTTTCGAAACTGGCGGCTGATCGCGCGCGACGACGGATCGACGGACGGCACCCGCGCGCTGCTGGCGGAATTCCAGGCGCGTCATCCCGGGACGGTTCGTCTCCTCGAGGATGGCGCCGGCCGCCTCGGCGTGGCGGGCAACTATGCCCGTCTGCTCGCCGCTTCGACCGCGGACCTCGGCTTGTTTTGCGATCAGGACGACTGCTGGCTCCCGGACAAGATCGAGCGGCTGCGCGCCATCGCGGCCCAAAAGGAAAATCCGGAAATTCCGTTTCTGGTGCACAGCGACCTCGAGGTGACGGACCGGAACTTGCGCACCGTCGCGGCTTCTTTTTGGCGTTACCAGCACATCGATCCGGCCCGGTGCGCCTGGTCGCAGCTACTGGTGCAAAACGTCGTGACGGGCTGCGCCTGCCTCTTCAACGCCGCGCTGCGCCGCGCCGCGCTGCCTCTGCCCCCGGAGGCAATCATGCACGACTGGTGGCTCGCGCTCGTCGCCGCGTCGTCGGGGAATCTGGTCTGGACCCGCGAGCCGACCGTGCGCTACCGGCAGCACGACGCGAACGACACCGGCGCAAAACGGTGGGGACCCGGACACTGGCTGCATCACGCCCGCGGTGCGCTCACCCGCGAAACTTACCGGGAAAAACTTCGGGCCTATCAGCGGCAGGCCGCGGCCCTGGCCCGGCACGAGGCGGCTCCGATTCCTCCGCCGGTGCGCGCGACGCTCGCCGAGTTCGCCGGCCTGGAAAAAAGCCGTCCCTATTTTTCCCGGGTGCGCTTCCTCCGGCGGCACCGCATCGTGAAAACCGGAATGCTGCGCAACCTGCTGCTTTTCTGGAACGCCTGACCTGGTTCACCCATGCCGGACTTGCCCCTGCTTTCCATCGTCATCGTCGCCTACAAGTCCCGCGACGAAATCGGCGCGTGCCTGAAATCGCTGCCGCGGGTGTTGTCGCACGGCGCGGAACCCCGGGCGGTGGAGGTGATCGTCGTGGATAATTCCCCCGACGACGAAACGCGCCGCCTCGTGCAGGCGGAATTTCCGCACGTTGCCTGTCTCGTCCCCGGGCAGAACCTCGGTTTCGGTCGCGCGAACAACCTGGGCTATTCGCGCGCGCGCGGGGAGTTCGTGCTGTTTCTCAACCCCGACACGGTCTGCAACGAGACCGCGTTCAGCCATTGCCTCGCGCGGTTGCGCGCGGACGCGCGCGTCGGATTGATTTCCCCGCGGCTCGTGCTGGCGGATGGCTCGATGGACCTCGCATGCCGCCGCGGCATTCCGACGCTCTGGGACGGCTTCTGCCGGGCGGTGGGACTGGCGGCGGCGTTTCCGCGCACGGCGATTTTCAACGGCTACAACCTCACGCATCTTCCCGCCGCCGGAACTTATGAGGTCGGCGCCATCAATGGCGCATTCATGCTCGCTCCGCGCGCCGCGCTTGAGGCGGTCGCGCCCGACAGATGTGTTTTCGACGAGGCGTTTTTCATGTACGGCGACGATCTCGATCTGTGCATCCGCGTCCGCCAGGCGGGATGGAAGATCGTCTACGACGGCGCGGTCGCCATCACGCACCTCAAGGGACTGAGCGTGGCCAAGGATTACGCGACGATGGCGCCCGCGATCTTCGACGCGAACCGCGAGGTTTACCTGAAACATTTCGCGCGCTCGGGCCTGGCGCGCTGGAAATACAAATTCGCGTTTGGCCTCTGGAAGCGCTTCGCCCTCGTGCGTGGCCGGATCAGCGGTCACCGGCGGGTGCGTCCGCTGTGACGCGTTCCGGAGTCAGTACGCGCTGTCGTCCCGCCAGCGCGCGAAGGTCAGGAGCACGATCTGCACATCGAGCCAGATGCTCCAGTTCTCGATGTAATAGATGTCGTGCTGCACGCGCGCGTTGAGATCGCTCTCGCCGCGCAGGCCGTGGACCTGCGCCCAGCCGGTCATGCCGGGTTTGACGACGTGGCGCGGGAGATAGTGCGGAATGGAATCGGCCAGCTGCTCCACGTGAAAGGGCCGTTCGGGGCGCGGGCCGACGAGGCTCATTTCCCCGCGGAGCACATTCCAGAATTGGGGCAGCTCATCCAGGTTCCATGACCGCAGGAATGACCCGATGCGCAAAAGGCGCGGGTCCTCGCGGGCGGTGCTCTGGCGCGCGGCATCGCTGGCGTCCGCGTCGGGTGCCATGCTGCGCAGCTTGTAGAGCGTGAACGCACGGTGTCCGGCGCCCACGCGGGTTTGCCGGAAGAGCACGGGTCCCCCCGGCGATTCGCGCTTGATCAAAGCCCCCAGCACGAACACCAGCGGGGCCGAAACCACCAGACCCACCAGCGCCCCCGCGATATCGAACGCGCGTTTCAGGGCGCGGTTGAAAAGCCGGTTAATCGCGAGCTCCTCGACGCCGAGGACGGGCACGCGCCCGATCGTCTGCAGCCGCAGTCCGCTCAGGAAAATATCGAAGGCGCCGGGAACGATCTTCCATTCGACGTAGGCGCGTTCGCAGGTTTCCACGATCCTTCCCAGGTCCGCGCGCGGCAGATCGAAGCGCGTGATGATGAGCACATCGACTGACTCGCGCGTGAGCAGCGCCTCGAGATCCGCCACGCCGCCGAGTTCGCGCGGCTGCCCGGGTGAAGTGTCATCTATTAGATGACACTTTTTTTCGGGAGGAAACGGAGCTGAGGTGCCGATGCCGGGGAGGGTGGCGATGCCGGCGAGCACGAAGGGATGCGTGGGGTCGCGCGCGATTTCCGCGGCGATGGCGCGGGCGTCACTGTTCCAGCCGAGCAGGACCGCGCGGCGCCGCAGCCGGGCCAGGAGCGGACCGCGCGTGATGAACGCGTAGGCGAGCGAGCGCCACACATAGAGGAGGATCACCACGCACACGAACGCCTCGACGACGAACAGCCGGGAAATCGGCGGATCGAATTTCAGCACGAGCGAAACGCCGAGATAGGAGACGAGCCAGAAGGCCGATCCTTTCAGGATCGCGTTCAGGCTCTGATAGCGCCGCAGCAAGAGGCGCGTGTCGTAGAGCCCGAACTGGGCGAACGCTCCGATCAGCAGCGCCACGCCCACGCAAAGCAGGGGGAGATACGGCGCGAACCGCGCGTCCGGCACGTCGACGCCGAGGTAACGCAACGCCGACGTGTAGCGCACCCACCACCCGAGGGCCAGGCCCGCGAACGTCACGACGAGATCGCCCGCGAGCAAGGCGAGCGGGACAAACGTTTCCCGGTGGGAATGGGCGGAGGCGCGGGGCACGGTTATTTTTTGGGTGAATCCGCCTCGGCGAGCAATGCCGGCAGCAGCGGCGACGCGAGCCAGCCCTTGGCCGGAAACAGGAAATTAAATTCGCCGGCGGCGAGCTCGTTGTCGTGGACGTCGTAGAGGTCGGCCGGCACGGGGAGGTTGAGATTGCGCATGAGGACCGGATAGCCGGTGCGTTCGCGGCGGTAGACTTTCGCGGCGGCCTGCGCGAACGGCGGGGGAGCGGGTTTCGCCGCAAAATAAGCGGCGCGGGCCGCGGTGTTGGGGTGTTCGACCGGTGCGCCGGTTGAGAGCCACAAACACAGTTCCCGGACGTAGCCGGCTTCCCGGGCGAGCGCGCCTTCGGGCGGAAGAGCCGAGATGACGAGGGACTGGAGCTGGAGGAGCCGCGCGAGGGTGTTGAGGCGGCGCTCCGCCACCACCGGCGCACGCCACCAGGGCGAAACGAGAAACGCGGGATCGTTCAGGCACTCGAGTGCGAACAAGCGCTCCGCGTCCTCGCGCCGCCCCTGGTTCAGCCGGGCCAGTCCGATGCCGAAATACACACCGCCTTTGTCCGGCACGAGGTGGGCGGCGGCGAGAAAATGGTGTTCCGCGGCGACGGGATCGCGCACGACGAGAAGCCAGCCGAGATTAAAATGTGCGATCTCCTGCTTCTGGTTGTGCCCGAGCGATTGCCGCAACAGCGACGCGGCGTCGTCAACCCGCGCCGGTTCCAGCGCGAGCGCGAGCGCCCGAACGTTCAGGGCGGGAGCGGGATCGCGGCGGCCGAGCAGGGCGAGACACGTCAGCGCGAGGAGCGTCGCCAGGCCGAGGAGCCGTCGCAGCGCGGGAAGATCCTGGCGGACGCGTACCGAGAAAGAACGCCGGCCGAATTTCAGCAGCGTGTAAACCTGTGAGTCCGCGGTCGCGAGTGCCGCGGGTTCCACCAGCAGGGCCGCGGCGAGCGCCAGCGCGCCGGTGAAGATTGGCACGTCGAGTTGCCAGTCGGTGAGACTGAAAACGGCATAGCCGCCCACGGCCGCCAGCACCGCCGCGCTCACGGTGGAACGGCGGGCGTCGCGAAACGCGAGCGCGAGCACCGCCACCGCCGCCAGCACGCCGAAGCCGCCGAGCTCGGCCCAGAGCTGGACCGGCGTGCTGTGCAGTTGGAGGACATTTTCCGTGCCGCCGTTGAGACCGGCGCGATAGAGCGGATAGGCCAGCGGAGTCGCGCCCGGTCCCCAGCCCAGCAACGGACGGTCGGCCCCCATCTGCCCGCCGGCGGCGGCCATGGCGGCGCGCTGGAGATTGCTCGCGTTGAGTTCGCCGCCCCGCAGCGACGCACGAAAACGGGGATTCAGAAAAAGAAAAACCGTCAGGGCGACGACTCCGGCGGCGAGGATCGTCCGCGGTTTCACCCGGAGAACCTGCGCGATCGCCCGCACGTGCAGGGCGCCGAGCGCCGCCAGCCCGAGAAACCCGCCCCGGCTCCCGCTGGTGAGCACCATGGCAAGCGCGAGCACGGTCAGGAACCACCAGGCCGCGCGCGACACTCCGCGCCCCGCCAGGGCGAGCGCCACGAAAGCGGGCAGCGCGAGCAGCGCGAGTCCGGCCGTGTAGTTGGAATGCCCGAGCGGGAAGGGGTTGCGCGCCGCGATCGCCGGTCCGAGGCCGATGGCCGGTATCCGGACGAGCCACATGCCCATGCTGAGGAGCGTCACCGCTCCGAGAAAAATCCCGGCGGCGAGGAGCAGCTTCGCGCGTCGTGATTCCGTGGCGGCCGGCCCGGCGTGCAGCCAGTCGAACAGGACGAAGAACGCCGCAATTCCGGAAAGCAGAGGGGCGCTCCACAGCAGGGTGGGCCCGCGAAAGGGGCTGGCGAGGGCCGACGCGAGAATTCCCGCCGCTGCCGCGAGCATGACGGCGCACCAGCTCGCGTCCGGCAGCGCCAGGGGGCGGCGCGGGTTGAAAGCACGCAGCAGAAGCAGCAATGCGGGCGACCACACGACCGCGGCATAGGCCATTGTCCATGGTGACGCATACATCCGCGTCGCGCCCGGACTCACGCACGTCACGAGTGCCAGCGCCGTCACCCCGACCACCGTGATCAGACCGCCCGCGTCGCCGGCCATGCTGCGGGTTTTCTCAACAACGTCGGCGCGCGGCGGAGGAGAGGAATCGGCGGGGCGGGGCATCTCGGGGAATAAGAGCGGCGCCGCGAAGGGCGGGCAAGCCTCGGGCCGGCAGATGGTTTGGAGTAGCCGCGAGCGTGAGCGAGTGGTTCCGGGACAGGCCGGGCCATCCCTTCGCTCACGCTCGCGGCTGCCTGGCGGTCGCGGTGTTCTTGACGGTGCCACGCGTCGGCGGGCAAGCTCCGCGGATGTCTTTGCCCGTGGCTCCGGCCCAGAAGAAAAAGCTGCCGTGGTTGAAACTCGCCGCCGTGGCGATCGTGCTCCTCGCGGGCGCGGTGTTGATGCTCCGGGGCGTCGATGTGCGCGGCCTGATCAACAAGGTCATGGAGGAAATTCGCTCGCGGGGGCCGCTGGCGTTTTTCACCGGCATGGCGATCCTGCCGGCGGTGGGATTTCCGGTGCTGGCCTTTGTGCTGACGGCGGGGCCGGCATTTTCGGAACAGCTGGGGACGCCCACGGTCGTGGCGTTCGCGCTTCTGGCGGTGACGGTGAATTTCCTCATTACCTACGGCCTGGCCCGGGGAGCGTTGCGTCCGTTTCTCGAAAAGCTGCTGACCCGCTTTGGCTACGAGATGCCAAACGTCGAGGTGGGGGATGCCACGGATCTGGTCGTCATCATGCGTCTCACTCCCGGGGTGCCGTTCTTCGTCCAGAACTACATGGCGGGCCTCGCGGGTCTGCCCTTCGGCAAATATCTTTTCATCTCGTGCCTGATCGTGTGGCCGTACAACGCGACGACCGTGCTCTTCGGCGATGCGGTCATGAAGGGAAAGGGCGGCCTCGCGTTGCTGGCGTTCAGTCTCCTGGTGGTGGCCGCGGCGACCACCCATCTCGTGAGAAGGCACTACGCGCGGAAAACCAAGCCCGTGGCATGATGACGCGGGAGGACACGCTCTCCGGTCAGTCGACGGGTGAGGTGAAGTCGGTGAGCGAGTTCACCCGTTCGGTGAAGCTGCTGCTCGAGGGTGGATTGCGGCCGGGCTGGGTGCGCGGCGAAGTGTCGAACCTGCGCGCGCAGGCGAGCGGACACGTTTATTTTTCGCTGAAGGACGCCGGCGCGCAGCTCAGCGCGGTGCTGTTTCGCGGCGATGCGCTGCGGCAGACGGTGAAGCTGCGCGACGGCGCGCAGGTGGTCGTTTACGGCGAGGTGAGCGTCTACGAGGCGCGCGGCCAGTATCAGCTCGTGGTGCGCGCGGTGATCGAGGACGGCGCGGGAAAACTCGCGCAGCAATTCGAGGCGTTGAAACAGCGGCTGTCGGCGGAGGGGCTGTTTGCCCGCGAAAGAAAACGCCCGATCCCGGCGATGCCGGTGACGGTGGGCTTCGTGACTTCGCCGACCGGCGCCGCGGTGCAGGATTTTCTGCGGATCCTGAAGCGCCGCGCATGGCGGGGCCGCGTGGTGGTGTTGCCCGCGAAAGTGCAGGGTGAGGGTGCGGCGGCGGAGCTCGTGGAGATGTTGCGCGTGGCGGACGGCCTGAAGCTTTTCGATCTCCTCGTGATCGGCCGCGGCGGCGGAAGCCTGGAGGATTTGTGGCCGTTCAACGACGAGGCGCTGGTGCGCGCGATCGCGGCGTGTTCGGTGCCGGTGATTTCGGCGGTGGGCCACGAGATCGATTTCACGCTCTGCGATTTCGTCGCCGACGTGCGGGCGGAAACGCCGAGCGCCGCGGCGGAATTGATCTCGAGTCACTTCGTGGCGTGCGGTGAGCGCCTCACGCGCGTGGGCGAGGTGATGACCGCCCGCGTCGGGGATTCGCTCGAGCGGGCGGCGGAGCGCGTCGATCACGCGCGCTCGCGGCTGCGGCTGCTCACGCCGTCGGCGCAGATCGAGCAGGGGTATTTGCGGCTGGACGATTTTGCCAACCGGCTGGCGTCGGCGCTGCGCGACTCCCTGGGCGGGCAGCGGCAAAGACTCGCGGACGCGCGCGCGGGCTTGGAGCGACGTTCCCCGGAGCTGCGGGTGCAGCAGGAATCGCAAAAACTGCTTTCGCTGTGGAAACGGCTGCAGGCGGCGAGTCCGCGTTCCGTGCTGAACCGCGGATTCGCGATCGTGCGGGATGAGAAGGGCAAACCGGTCTCGCGCCGCGGGGCGTTGAAACCCGGCCAGCGCGTGCAAGCCGAGTTTGCCGACGGAAGCGTCGGGGCGCGGGTGGAGGAGTGAGGAAGCTGTCTCTGGGAGGCCGCGGCGTGGTGCCTGAAGAAAACCGGCGTGCCGGCGGTGCGACAAAGTAACCTATTAGGTTACTTTGTGCCGAAAGCCGGTCGCGCCACGGCGGTCACGGCGCAGGCCATCCCTCATCCGGAACTGGCAGTGGAATATTTTTGGGAGTTGGTTACTCTCACCCGCACGATGCTGCTTCGATTTACCTGTCTCCTTGTGTTGTCCACGCTGGCCGTCGCGGCCGATGCACCTATGAAAACCACACCCACCCCCGCTTCCGCCAAAGATGCCTTGGAATGTTCGCCCGGCGAAATGTCCGCCTGCGGTCTTCCCTCGAATGTCGTGATCGACCTGAGCAAGGCCGAGGTGAAACGCACCGACACCGAATGGCAGAAGCTGCTTTCCCCGATTCAGTTTCGGGTGGCGCGCAAGCAGGGCACCGAGCCGCCGTTTCAGAACGAGTACTGGAACCACCATGGCGACGGCGTTTATTTTTCCGTCTGCAGCGACACCCCGCTCTTCGACAGCCGCGACAAGTTCGAATCCGGCACGGGCTGGCCGAGTTTCACGAAGCCGATTGAGAAGGCGTTCGTGGGCGAAACGGTCGACTCGAGCCATGGCATGCGGCGCGTGGAGGTGCACAGCGCCGTCGACGGCGGACATCTCGGCCACGTTTTTCCGGACGGCCCGCGGGCGCAAGGCGGGCTGCGCTACTGCATCAACAGCGCCTCGCTCCGCTTCATGCCGCGGAAAGAGTACGAGGCGTGGGTGGAGAAGAACCGGAAGTAGGATTGAAGTAGGGCGGGTCTGTGACCCGCCCTTTCCGATCACCGCGTCCACGCGTGATCTTCCCAACGACTCACCAGTCCGGCTTTGACTGGATTCTGTCGGATATAGTTCACCGTTTTCTCCCACTCGCCATCGTCTCGTATCCAGCGGTCAAACCACTCTCTTTGCCAAACTGCCCCGCGGCCGCCGACTGCCTCGCGAATGTTTTTCGCAGTTCGCCCTTTGAGTCGTTTCAAAATTTCTGAAAGGGACCGTTCGCACTGGGAGGCGGGGATAAGAAGCGCGTGCCAGTGATTCGGCATGATCGAATAGTGAGGTGCATTGATGTGCCATTCTTTCAGAGCGGTGAGTTCGCGGACGATGGGCTCGGCAATGCCCGGATGCTTGAGCCAGCACGCACCGGCGCCGGCATCCAAATATTTTTCCATCGTGCCGAAATAGGTCCGCTGCAGCGCGGCGAACTGTTCGCTCGTGGGTTCGATCTCGGAAAGGGCGCGGTGCACTTCCTGCAGGCGGAGAACAACCTCGCGTGGGAGGCTGTCGGCGAGGCGTACCGTCACGAAATAGCGGCCTCGGTCCACTTCCCAGTGCGGGAGTTTTCCGCGGCGGAAGCGGGTGGTGTGCCGGTGCACGGGTCGAGCCAGGGCGGGTCCCAGACCCGCCCTACTTGCTGGGAAAACTTACGCCGGAAACTTCACCCACTTCGCCCCAAGCTTCGAGGACTTCACCGCGGTCTCGATGAAGGCCATGCCTTCGATGCCGTCGTCGATCGACGGGAAGTCCAGATCTTTCGGGCGCGCTTTTCCGCCCGCCTCGGCCGCGATGGCGCGGAAGACCTCGCGGTAGATGTTTCCGAAGGCCTCGAGGTAACCCTCGGGATGGCCGGCCGGGATGCGCGTGAACTTGCCCGCCACACCTGCGACGTACCCGTTGCCGCGACGCCAGACCTGCCGGGGCTGGTCGGGGAATTTCACGACGAGTTCGTTCGGATGCTCCTGGTGCCACTCGACGGCCGCCTTCGTGCCGTAGACCCGGATGTTGAGGTTGTTCTCATCGCCGACGCTGATTTGCGAGGAATGGATGATGCCCTTCGCGCCACCCTTGAAGCGCACGAGGATGTTGCCGTCGTCGTCGAGTTTCCGGCCTTTCACGAAGGTCGTGAGGTCGGCGCAGAGCGAATCGATGTGCAGGCCGCTGATGTAACGCGCGAGATTTTCGGCGTGAGTGCCGATGTCGCCGATGCAACCCGCCGCGCCGCTGCGCTTCGGGTCGGTGCGCCAGCCCGCCTGCTTCTGCCCGGTTTTTTCCAGCAGCGTGCTCAGCCAGCCCTGCGGGTACTCGGCGACGACCTTGCGGATCTCGCCGAGGAAACCGGAGCGCACGAGCTCGCGCGCCTGCTTCACCATCACGTTGCCGGTGTAGTTGTGCGTCAGCGCGAAAATCTTCCCGGATTTCACGACGCTCTTCTTCAGCGCTTTTGCCTCGGCGAGGTTGAAGGTGACGGGCTTGTCGCAGACGACGTTGAAGCCGCTTTCGAGAAACAGCTTCGCCGGCGGGAAATGCTGGTGGTTGGGCGTGACGATCACGACGAAGTCGAGACGGTCGGCCGCAGGGCGGGCGGACTCGGCCTTCGCCATCTCGGTGTAGCTGCCGTAGACGCGGGCCGGATCGAGGAAGAAATCGGCGCCGGAAAGTTTCGAGCGCGCGGCGTCCGAGGAAAACGCGCCCGCGACGAGCTCGGCCTGTCCGTCCATTTGCGCGGCGATCCGGTGCACCGCACCGATGAACGCGCCGCGTCCGCCGCCGATCATGCCAAAACGAAGTTTTCTGTTCATGAGAAAGTGGTGGGTAGTGAGTAGTTGGTCCCGGGACTGGCTGGGTAGTTAGGAATTGGTAGTTGGTATTTGGGAACCGAGGCGTCGCGAAGTTTTTCTACCAACTACCAATTACCAATTCCTAATTCCTAACTACCAATTCCTTTTCCATTACTGGTTTTTCTTGTCGAACTGCGCGTCGAACACGATCGCGCTGGAGGGGAAATCGATCTGGCGGACGAACGCCGCCGCTTCCGTGGCGCCGTGCACGCGGTCCATCCGGCTGTCCTCCCATTCGACGCTGAGCGGTCCGCGATAGCCGACGTCGTTCAGCGCGACGATGATGTCCTCGAACTTGATGTCGCCGTGACCGAGCGAGCGGAAATCCCAGAAACGGCGCGCGTCGCCGAAGCTCACGTGGCCGCCGAAGACGCCGACGGTGCCGTCACCGTGGCCCCACCAGACGTCCTTCATGTGGGCGTGATAGATGCGGTTGCCGAAGGCGCGGATGAACTTCACGTAGTCGACGCCCTGGTAGCCGAGGTGGGAGGGATCGTAGTTGAAACCGAAACGCTTGTGTCCCTTCACCGCGGCGATGGCGCGCTCCGCCGAGGCGATGTCGAACGCGATTTCCGTCGGGTGAACCTCGAGCGCGAAGTTCACATTCAATTTGTCGAAGGCCTCGAGGATCGGGCCGAAGCGCTTGCCGAAATCGGCGAAGCCCGCGTCCCAGTATGCCTGCGACGTCGGCGGGAACGCATAGATCGAGTGCCAGATGCTCGAGCCGGTGAAGCCGTTGACCACGGCGGGAAACTCATCGCGGCTCTTGCGGCCGGGCTTCGCGTCGAAGAAGGCGCGGGCGGCTTTTCCGGCGACGATCATTTTTTTAGCGGCCCGCTTGCGCACGCCTTCGGGATCGCCGTCGCCCCAGACGTCGGGCGGGAGAATCGACTGGTGGCGCGCGTCGATGTTGTCGCAGATCGCCTGGCCGACGAGATGGCTCGAGACGGCGAAGCAGCTCAGGCCGTGGTCGGCGAGCAGCTGCCATTTATCCGCGACGTATTTTTTCGACGACGCGGCCTGGTCGACATCGAAATGATCGCCCCAGCAGGCGAGTTCGACGCCGTCGTAGCCCATTTTTTTGACGAGCGGGGCGAGTTTTTCGAGCGGGAGATCGGCCCACTGGCCGGTGAAGAGGGTGACGGGTCTGGGCATGGGAAGGCGGGGATGAGGGGAGAAACGAGCCGCGGAAAACGTGGCGGGGACAACGTGTTTCTCCGCGGCTGCCGGTCGCGGCAAGGGTAAATCTTAACGGGCCGCCGGCGCGCTCGCGTGGATTTTGCGGCGGTAAATATGGAAACACGCGTCGCTCGACAGAAAACCGTAGCCGGGAAGGTCGTGGTACCGGTAAACCTCCGCCCGCACGTCAAAAATTTTCACGAGGTCGTAGCTGAGCCCGATGATCGGAACGTCCATGAAGGCCTTCGCCTCGTTGGGCCGGAGCACGAGCCAGTCGGGTTGCAAATCGACGATCGCGCCCCACATGCCCGCTTGCATCTTGCGCCGTGCCGCGACGACGCGCGGCGAAACCAGTCCCGGGTAATCGAGGATGTGGGTGCCGGCGTAATAGCCGATGTAGCCGGCCGGTTCGAGCATCGCGGTTTCCGAGGGCTTTTGATGGTCGCGCAGCCAGAGGCCCACCGGCTTTCGCACGCCGTCCTCCACGAGCGTCTGCCGCAGTTTCATCTGCGGCAGCGTGTAGACGCTTTGATAACCGAGCCCCACGGCCATCGAGCTCATCGCGGCATACGCGAAGACCGTTCGCGCCATCTGCCCGGACCTGAGGCTGGTCGCCACGATGCGACCGAGGGCGATCACACCAAACACGACACACGGCACGAAATACCAGGGATACATCACGCCGGAAACGCCGACCAGGGCGAGGTACGCGGCCGATCCGAGGAAAACGAAGGAGGCGAAGCGGCCCACACGATCCGCCGTGGGCAGCAGCCAGTAGGCGCCGCAAACCAAGCCGGCGGCGCGTGCGAACCACATCACCCAGGCCGGCCAGCCGCCGGCGTCCGCATAGATCGGAGCGAACGCTCCGCCGAGTGCATCCGGAAACGCCTTCGCAAAGGCGGCGAGCTTGGCGCCGGCCGAGACGGGCCCATAGAGGCCCATCTTGGCGAAGATCGTTTGGGGCACGGGCGATCCATAATACCACCAGGCCCAGGCAAACCACGGGAGGTAAAGCACCGCTGCCAATGCCGCCGCTTTCACGAACGGGCGGACCAGTTCCGCCCGCGGCCGGTCGGGAAAAACGAATGCGGCCAAAACGAGCAGGACGATGTGCACGCAGCAATCCGGCCGCGTCCACATGAGGCCGGCGGCGCTGATCCCGAGCGTTCGCCACGACAGCTCCCCCCCGCGTTGCAGCGCGACAAACGCGAGAAAAAGAAATCCCGCCCAGAGCCCGCTCTCCTGGCCGGCAAACGAAAACACGACGAGCCGCACGTTGAGCCCCAGGCAAAGCGCGACGACGAGTGCCTCAATCCGGCTCGCGCGATCTCCCGCTCCCAAGACGAACTTGAGATACGCCCAGAGTCCAAGCCCACACACTCCCACCGAAACCAAGGTGAATCCCCAGAGCCCCGCTCCGTAACCTTCGCCGGGAATCAGCGCCTTGAAGAGCGCCGGCAGCAGCACGTTCAACGGCGATGTGAAGCTGTGCGTGCGTTCGCCCATCTGATACAGGAGGCCGTGACCGGCCACGAGATTTTCGCTGTTGCGAAAGGTGAAGAGGAAATCCTCCCACACGTGCCCCGTGTAAACCTTCGCCCCGAGCACGGCCAAAACCACGAGAGTGGTCAGGGCCAGCGCCAGTCCCTGAGGCGTCGATTTCGCGATTGAGCGATCGTCAGTGAGGCCGGAGGGGGAGCGGGAAGCCACGCCCGAAATTCCCAACGGCCGGGAGGAAGGCAAGCAGTTCCCAGGCGTGTCGTTTGGATCGGAGTTCGACGCATGCGGCGGTCCAGGACAGCCCGAGACTTGGCAGCCGCGAGCGTGAGCGAGTGGGGCTTCGCAAGCGCCCACTCGCTCACGCTCGTGGCTATACGGAACGGCGCACGATCCGCCCCGCTTAATTATACAACCAGTATTTCTTCGACTGCTGCTGGTAGACCTTGGCTTTTTCCTTCCAATCGCGGACGAAAGCTTCGACGTCGACCTTCGCGCCATCGCGTTTGAGCGCGCTCAACCACGCGGCGGATCCGACGTGAATATTGAAGGTGCGATCCTGGGCCGCCGTCATTTTGGCGAACGGGTTCGGCGGACTGTAGCGGCATGCCAGCCGCATCATGTGGAAGCTGAGCTCGGTGGGATTCCAATCATCCCAGTCCGCAACTTCGACGAAAACCCCGGTCGCCGGTTTGCCGCGGTCGTCCGGCGCGGAGACTTTGCGAAACTTCAGTCCGGGTAATCGCAACGCGGTGAGGTCTTTTTCGAGCTGGTCGACGGTTTTGCCCCGGTAGTATACGCCGCGGAAGGGATATTCTTTTCCGATCCCGTGCTCGAAATCGCTGCCCTCGCAGCCGAGTCCAACCATCGCGTATCCGATCACGGCGGCGAAGTCCTGGACTCGGGTGGATGTCGGAACGAAGGGCAGTCCCGTTTCGGTCCAACGCATGGCGCGGCGCCAGCCGCGCATGGGGATCACGGTGAGTTTGCTGCGCGCGCGAACCGCTTCCGGAATCGCGAGCCCGCTCGGCGGCTGCAGGGCCATCGTCATGCGCGCGAGTTCCCCCATGGTGAGCCCGTGAACGTAGGGGACGCGAAACCGGCCCACATCCGTCATCAAGTCGGGGTCGAGCGACGGTCCGTCGACTTTCAACCCGCCCAGCGGATTGGGCCGGTCGAGCACGATCACTTCCTTGCCGTTTTCGAAACAGGCCTCCATCGCCGACTTCATCGCGCCGGTGAAGGTGTAGCTCCGGGTGCCGATGTCCTGCAGGTCGATGACGAGCGCGTCGATCGACTTCAATTGCTGCGGAGTCGGCCGGAATTTTTTCGTCTGCCCGTTGTAGAGGGAAAAAACCGGCAGCCCCGTTCGGGAATCGACCATGTCGTCGAAGGTCTTTTCCGCGGGCCGGTCGTTGTAGATGCCGTGTTCGACGGCGTAGAGGGCGACCAGTTTCACGCCGGCGGCGCGACGGAGCACTTCGACCGTGCTGACGCCGCGGCGGTTCACGCCGGCCGGATGGGTCAGGAGCCCGATGCGCTTCCCTTTGACCGCGGTGAATCCCTCGGCCTCGAGCACGTCGATGCCGAGCATGACCGGGAAAATTTGCTGCGGCAGCGGCGCCAGGGTGGGGGCGGTGGGCGCTGGCGCGGGAGCAGCCGCGGCGGGCTTCGCGGTGGCCGCCGCGACGGGCGGCTGGCTCGCGCTGCACCCAAAGAGGGCGAACAGCGGCAACAGGAACGTGAGGGGAGTTCGGAGAAAAAAACGAGGATGCGCGCCCGCCATTCAGCGAGACTTGCCCGCGCGGCATCGCGCGGTCCAGTCGTTTCGTTCGCGTGATCGAAAGTAGGGCGGCGAAAATCCGCCCGGCGAGCTGTAGGAGCGGGTTTACCCCGCGACCAGGAGCTGCGAAGCGTGTCGCGGGATAAACCCGCTCCTACAGCTAACTCTGGAACGCGTTGCGAATCGCGGTCGCGAGCAGCGTGGGCGCTTCGCTGAGCGCGGTGGCGAGGGGCATGCCGGGCGGCGTGATTGGATGCAGGGTCAGTCCGTGACGGGCATGCGAAACGCTCACCTCGCCGGCGAACACATGCACCGGCAGTCCGAACGCCAGCGCCTGCGCGACGACCGCGCCGGGGCCCTTGCCCGTAAGCGAACTGTCGTCGAATCGGCCCTCGCCCGTCACCACGACGTCCGCGGCGGCGAGACGGGTGTCGAGATCGAGCCACGCGGAAACGAGTTCCGATCCGGGCAGCACCAGCGCGTTCAGCGCTGCGATGAGACCGAACGGCGTGCCGCCCGCCGCGCCGGTGCCCGGCACATCCATCAGCGTGTCCGGCTGGCGACAGTGCCCGCAGAGCATGAGCGCGATTTGCGCGCTCTCGTTTTCCAGTCGCCTGAGATCTTCCGGACGCAGGCCTTTCTGCGGTCCGTAAACGCCCGCCGCGCCTTTCTGGCCGAGCAGCACGTTCCTGACATCGCAGGCGATGAACACGGGCGGCAATCCGGGCATGATCGCGCCGGCGATGGTCGCGATTTCCTTCCAACGCACCGGCACGGGGGGATGGATTTTTTCCCCGGCGGCGGTATGAAACTCGAGTCCCAGCGCGGCCAGGACGCCGAGGCCGAGATCGTTGGTCGCGCTGCCGCCCACTCCGAGGAGGATCGCGCCGACACCGGGTTGCGCCGCGGCCGCGCGCAACAGTTCCCCGGTCCCGAACGTGGTCGTCTGCCACGGATCGCGGGCGTCCGGCTTGAGTCGCGCGAGACCGCTGGCGGAGGCGAGTTCGACGACGGCGATGCGCCCGGCGGGTTTTTCCAAGGGCAGCAACGCGCGCGCGGCCGACGGAATTTTCGCAAAGGCCACGATGCCGAACGAGGTCTCGACCGCCTCGCCGCGGGGACCCGTCGCGGTGCAGCGGACGATTTCGCCGCCGGCCGCCTTCGTGAGAATGCCGGCGAATCCGTCGCCGCCATCCGTCAGCGGGCAGGCATCGAACGTCCAGGCCGGGTGGCGCTCGCGCAACGCCGCCGCGGCGCAGTCGCACGCCTGGTTCGCATCGAGGGCATCTTTGAATTTATCGAAGGCGAGCAGGACGTGCATGAAAGGAGTCTGCCGGGAGCGACGGGCGGGGTGAGCGGAAACGTCGAGGTGTTGTGGGATGGTTGCTGCGCGAAGTCGATCCCGGGGCGGCGGAGGATGTCTTCCTGTCTGTCATTCTGAGCGCAGCGAAGAATCCAGCAGGACTTCCGGATGCTTCAAGGGACACGACCTCAAAGTGGATTCTTCGGTGCGCTCAGAATGACAATCAAGGAGAGCCGCTCACGCGGGCGCGACGAATGCGAAGCGCGGCACGACCTTGCCGTCGACCGTCACCGTCTCGCAAAACATCGCGGCGGGCCGCACCCAGAGTCCGCGCGCGCCGTACAATGCCTGATAAACGACGAGGGATTCCTCGGTCTCCGTGTGCCGGGCCACGCCGAGGACGAGATACTCGTTTCCTTTGTAGTGCCGGTAGCGGCCCGGACGGACCTCCCGAATATCCTGGTTCATGCTGGAGAATCGTAGCAGCCGAGGTGACGAGGCTGGGGTGGGATATTGTGGGACAGCCTCGTTACCTCGGCTGCTACGCGCATTCTCAGGGCTGTACGCGCATCACGCCTTTCATGATCAATGCGTGGCCGGGGAAACTGCAGATGTACTCGTAGTCGCCCGGCGTGACCGGTGCCGTGAAGTAAATCGTGTCGCTGGCTCCCGGCTGCGTCAGCGCGGTGTGCACGATGACGTCGTCGGTGTCGGGGACGTAATTTTTCGCCGCGCCATCGAGGCCGAGCTGCATCGCCGAGGCGCCGATTTCCTGGCCCTTGCCGGGAGCGCACAGGACAAAATTGTGGAGCATGTCGTCCGTGTTGCGGAAAACGAGGCGCACGCGCGCGCCGGCTTTCACGGTGAGGAGTTCGTTGTCGAACTTCAGGCCGGGGAGGGTGCCGAGGAGAATCGTCTGGTCGCCATCGGCGTTGGTCCACTCGATGGGTTGCCGGGCGGGATGTTTGGGCGTCACGGCATTCGCCGCCGCGGGAATGGGCGCGGCGCAAAGTTCCGCTTCGCTCTTTTCGATCGGAATGATGCGGTCGCCGTCGGGGAGGCGGTTGAGCGTGTAGTAAGCCGTGTGGTGCAGGAGCTCTTCGCCGCTGCCGGCGGCGCGCAGGCCCGTGGCTTTCACCTCGTGGATGTAGCCCTCGCGCAGGCAGACGTTCGCGAGCCGCACGCTGAGGCCGTCGGGGGCGACGACAACTTTGCGCACCGGGCAGCCGAGGCGGTTCACCGGGGCGCTGCCGTAGGCGCGGTGCCAGTTGTAGGTGAAGCCGGCGACGGCATAGCTCGCGGGATTTTCCGCGGTGGCGCGATCGACGGGCTGGGTGAAGGTGAGCAGGAAACCATCCGGCTGCGCCTTCACCTCTTTGATTTCGAAAGGTGTTTTTCCCGTCCACACGAGACGCTCGAGTCCCTGCTGCTTCGGGCCGACCGAGCCCCAGCCGCGCGCGGTCTCGCCGGCGAAGAGCGTGGCGTCCTCGCCCATCGTCAGGCGGATGATGCCGCATTCGAAGCCTTCGCGAAACGCATAGGCCGCGCCCTGCCACACGCCTTTCACTTTCTCGAGCGACATGCGCATGACTTTGCTCTGGCCCTGGTCGCCGACGTAAAACTGCCCGGCGAACGGCCCGAATTTTCCGCCCGTGGTGTCCTCCGCGATCCCCGCCGTCGAGATGCCGAGGATCGTGTGCGGGAACCAGACCGCGGGAATTTTGATGCCGGGAATGCGTTTCGCGACCTCGTGCATCGGCTCGTTGAAATCGGTGATGTCGTCGGGGCGGAGCTTCACGGTCGAGCCGGGCAGTTTGCTCCACGCGAGGCCGGCGGGATGTCCGGTGAAATCGCCCGGCTCCACGTGCGTCACGCGTCCGGAGCCGACCCACTCGCCCTGGTTCTCCGCGAAAAACCATTCGCCGCCCGAGGTGACGGTGAAGCCGCACGGCGAGCGCAGGCCCGCTGCGACCGGAGACATCTGTCCGTCCGGCGTGATCTCGACCATCCAGCCGCGCCACGGCGAGGGCGCCTGCGTGGAGCCGCCAAAGGCGACGTTCAAGGTGACGCGGAGATTGCCGTTGGGCGCGAGCACGGGACCGAACGCGTATTCGTGATACGGCCCGGCGATGGGAAGTTTGCAGACCGTCTCGTAGACGTCCGCGCGGCCGTCGCCATCGGTGTCGGCGATGCGCGTGACCTCCTGGCGTTGCGCGATGAAGTAGCCGCCCTTGGGCGCCGCGATGATTCCGAGCGATTCGTGCAGACCCTGCGCGAAGAGGGTGAAACGCGGCTGCGGATCGGCATCGTACGCGCCGTCGATCATCCACACTTCCCCGCGGCGGGTGGTGACGAGCAGGCGTTTGCCCGGCACCGCGACAACGCCGCTGGCCTCGAGCACGATGTTTTCGGGAACGGGCAGCGCGGTGCGTTTCCAGTAGCCGTTCTCCCGTCCGACGAGCGAACGATCCGGCTCCACGAAACGTTCCGCGGAAGAGGGATTGTTGGCCTGGGCGGGGGCGCGGGGCGCCGCGATGAGACTGGTGAGCGCGAGGACGAGGGAGAGGCGTTTCATGCGGGGCTTACCAGACGAGCGTGTAGACGATGGGTTTCGTGAGGGCGTTGGCCGCGACCGGCAGGACGAGCTGCTGGCGTCCATTGCGCGTGCGAACAAACGGTTTCACCGCCGAATCGAGCGGAAGATCGAGGTAGAATTCGCGGTCGCCCACGATGAATCCCTGGCCGCTGGTTTGCGGCGTGATGCTCCGGCCCTCAGCCAGCAACACCCAGGTCTGCCAGTCGGTGTTGCGCCCGCCGAGGGTGAGCGTGCGGGTCAGGCTGCGGCCGTCGGCGTCGACGGCGATGCGGTCGCGGATCGTGAGACTCGAGAGACGCGCGAGAAAAACCGGCTGGCCGTCGGGCTCGAGGGTGTAGCCGTCCGACGACCAGAGCGCTTCGGGTGCGTCGGGCCAGTCGTGCGCGGAGCGTTCGAGCAGCGCGACGGAAGGTTTGGCGTTCAACGTGAGCGCGGGGCCGGCGGGCTTGGAGATCTGGTTTTCGCCGCGGCCGTCCCACATCTCAAACATGTCCAAAAAGTTTCCGCGCCAGACGCGGAGGATCGAGCCGGTTTCGAAGTCGTAGGCGAAGTGCGTGCCGGAGGGCGAACCGACGTTGATCGCGTAGAGGCGCTTTTTCGGATCGAAGGGGACGAAACCCCGCTGCAAACGCACGCGCTCGGTGGGCGCGATGAGGAGTTGGGGCAGATTGGAATCCCGGGCCCGCATGCGGCTGCTGGTCAGGACCTGCGGCGCGATTCCCGGACCCTCGAGCGCCACCTGGAAAACCGGCGCGCGCGAGCTCATGTGGAGAAAATCCACGCGCATCACGTGGTTGCCCTTGGTGAGATGAATGCTGCCGGGCAGGCCGCCCTGCTCGAGCGCATCGACCACGACTTGTCCGTCGACCGCCACGCGGACCGGCTCGGCGCCGTCGGCGGTGAACGCATAGGCGCCATCGCGCGGCACGATCAGCCGGCTGTGAAACGTGAGGGTGTAGCGGCCGGTTTTTTCCACCGCGTCCGCCGCGAAGCTGGTGGGCACGCCCTCGCGTGTCGCGGGCCGCGAATCGAATTCGCCGAGCTGGCGCGATTCGCCGGCGAAGAGGCGGTAGGTGAGATTTTCCACGGCGACCCGCGTGTCGGGGTCGAAGCGCTTGTAGCGGATCTCGCGCAGCGCCACGGAGCCGTGGTCGCCTTGAATCATCAAGGGGCCCAGCGGTTTCTCGTCGGTGAACGGCGAGGCGCGCGTCGGTCCGGTGACCTCGACGTTTTCCTGCACGACGAAACCGTTGAGTACGACCCGCGTGAAGCGGGCGTTGCGGATTTTCTTCCCGGCGGCGTCGAAGCGCGGCGCTTGAAACTGAACGTGCAGATGCTGCCAGAGCCCGGGCGCGCGGCTCGCGTTGGCCCGCGGCGCGGTGCCCTCGTAGCCCTTCTGGCCGTCACCGCGCGCTTCGTCCCAGCGCTGGTAGATGCCGCCGCAGTCGGAAAACGCCGGCGCCTTCACGCCCCAGCTGTCGAAGAGCTGCACCTCGTAGCGGCCCATGAGATAGACGCCGGAGTTCGAGCCGAGCGGCATCAGGAAATCCAAGTCGAGTTCGAGGTCGCTGTGTTCCCAGGCGGTGAAGAGATCGGCTTTCGCGGCGGCGGTCGGGTTGTTGACGAGCACGCCGGCGCCGGGGAGGGCCCGGAGGGTTTTTTCGCGGCGCGGATCGCCGCCGAGTCCGCCGCCGAGCTGCCAGTTCGCGCCGGGAGACTTGAAGGCCGCCAGCGAGTCGAGCGTGACCGACTCGGGAGGGAGCAGTGATTGGGCGCGGGCGGAAACGCAGAGGACGACCGACAGCGCCAGCAGGCAGGGGCGAAGCATCATGGGTACGAAAAAGCGCAGGGGAACCGAAGTTCCCGGTGCGGGCAACAGCGAAGCGGGAATATTGGTTCACTCCAGCCTCGTTACCCCGGCTGCTACGAAAACGGATGCTTGTGCCGGGCTGTGGGATTGCCGCCAGTAGCAGCCGAGGTCACGAGGCTGGGTCTTACCCGCCGACCTCCGCATGCACGCCCAAGGTTACCTGCCCCGTCTCTCACCCGAACACGATCGCGGTCGCGCCGCGGTTTTCTGGACGTACACGGTCGCCAGACGTGGGACCGGGTGGCTTGCCGCCGGTTTCCATCAGACCTTCCGCGAGCTCGTGCTTCATGCTTCCGTCCGCGAACAATTGTTCTGCCCGATCTACACGTTGATGCCGGATCACCTCCATTTCATTTGGATGGGAATCAATGATGGTCGGACCAGCGCCGGGCATCAGCGTTTCTCCGGGCTCAACTTGAGCCGAATCTGAGGCCTCATCGCTGGCAGCACCAGGCGCACGACCGGGTGTTGCGGGCTCAAGATCAAACGCCGTCCGCTTTGGCGGCCATCAGCAGTTACATCGCGGAGAATCCGGTGAGAAGTGATTTGGCGGCCGGTGCGGGAGCTTGGCCGTTCACCGGGTGCGTGATTCCGGGGTATCCTTCGTTGCATCCCCTCAACGCGGACTTCTGGGAGAAGTTTTGGATGGTTTATAATGCGGCGGCGGTTCGCGGGAGCGTGGGGAAAATATCGGCTGTCAGCTGATTTCAAAGCCAGCCTCCTCACGTCGGCTGCTACGATCCGATTGTAGCAGCCGACGTGAGGAGGCTGAGGCGCACGCAGCCGGAACCTCGAAGGAAGGATGAAATCCTAGAAAGCCGCGCCGTCCGCCTTGGTGCCGCAAACGCTCACGACGAGACCGAGTTCGGCGGCGAGCGCGGCTTTCGTGTAGAGGGCGAGGTCGGCTTCCTTCGCGGAATTGGCGTAGGCGACCTGGATGTGGTTCGCCTTGTGGCGCGCCATCATCTGGTCCCGCGTCACGCCGTACGTGACCGCGTGCATGATCGGCCATTGCACGGTCGTTTCCTTCCAGCGGCGCTGCGTCTCGGCTTCGGGCAACGCGATCACCTTGGCGCGGCCCAGATCCATTTTGAGCTTTCCGCCTTCCACGAAAATCCGGCTCCACACGATCTCCCCGGGTTTCGCGATGCCGCGGACGGTGCCGCCGCCAAGCCGGAAGTACATCGCCGGCTGCCGCAGCGAGTCCGTGCCGGCGTAGCCGTTGATGTGATGGGCGGGCGGGGCGCTGCCGGAAATCAGGAAAACCCAGACGTACTCCGACGTCGTGCCGCTTTTGTCCCAGTCGCCCCAGCGCACATCGTGCAGCGTATTTTCCACCGGCTGGCCGAGCGCCGTATGCACGCGCTGGGTGAACAGGCCGTCGAGGCCGGCGCATTCGTCGACTTCGTTGAAGTGGGTGAGCGGCTGTCCGTCGCGGATGATTTCGCCGCGGGCGTTTTTCACCGGCGGCCGGTCGCTGTTGTTGAGCAGGCCTTCCACCAGGTCGCTGGCGGGGAGCAGGTCCTTCAGCCCCTGCTGGTATTGGATGCCGATGGTTTCGCAGCCGAACTCGTCGGCGATGCGGAGGGCGGCGATGTAGGTTTTGCACTGCCAGAGCACCTGGTTCTCGGTGAGCTCGGTGGCCTCGTCGGTGCCGAGGTGGAATTTCATCCCGCGGGCGCGCAGCCATTCGAAAACCGCGCGGGCTTCGCCGTCGCTGACCTGCGTGGCCCCGAAGTAGAGCGCGGACTGCGACAGCCGCTCTTTATATACACCGGTGGAAAAAAGCAGTTCGTCCGGGATGATGGCGTTGAACATCCCCATGCAGCCCTCGTCGAAGACGCCCATGATCGATTTCTTCCGGCGGAGATCGGCCGCGATTTTCCCGGCGATCGCGCGGGCCCTGGGTGGAACGGCGGCGCGGGCCAGCGGTTTCACGTGCGCGGTCTTGTGTTTCGCGACGCCGGTTTTCAGCCAGCTGGCGAGGCCGTTGAGGAAATAGTCGTCGGTGAAGTGCTCGCTCCAGAGCGTGGAGTATTTGACCCCGGCCTTCGTGAGGGAGCCGTTAAGATTGAGCATGCCGACGAGGCCGGGCCAGGTGCCGCTCCAGTTGGCGACCGTGAGAATCGGCGCCTGGTGGGAAACCAGTCCGGCGAGAAGGTGATGCGAATACATCCAGACCGCCTCCGCCACGATGACGGGCGTTTTCGGATCCAGGTTCGCGAACACCGCCATGCCTTCCTTCTGGGACTGGATGAAGCCGTGCTTGCGCGCCGGGTCGTAGGGATGCGCGCGGACGAGACGGTAGCCGAGTTTGGCCACGGCCGCGGTGAGCGTCTGCTCCATCGCGTGCTGCGCGGGCCAGCAGGTTTCGTTGGCGGACTGCCGGAGGTCGCCGTTGGCGACGAGAAGGATTGTTTTGGTTTTGGCCATGGGCGGTAGGAGCGGGTTTATCCCGCGAAGGATTGGGGAAGAAGGCGGGGGGCTAGATAAAATCGGCGTGTGGCTGCCAACAATGCACTCGAAAGTCCCAATAAGAAATGGATAGAAAAGGTTTTCCCATGGAGAAAATCAACCGCGCCGGCGCCGCCGAGCTGCTCTCGCGACAGGTCACGGGCGCCCGGTATTTTTTTCTCAACCTCGCGCCGCGCCGCGGGACGCCGCTGGCGCTCGTCATGGGCGGACGCGAGCATTGCAACCCCGACTACGCGATCTCGCGCCACACGTTTCCGTTTTACTGCCTGGAGTTTGTCGTGTCCGGGCAGGGCACGGTCCAGCTCGACCGGCAGCGGCACGCGCTCGCGCCCGGGGTGCTGTTCGCCTACGCGCCGACCACGCGCTGCGAAATCCACAACGATCCCGCGGACCCCATGGTGAAATATTTCCTGGCCTTCGCCGGTGCCGCCGCGCCGCGCCGGTTGCGGCGGTGCTCGGTGGCTCCCGGACGCGCGCGGCAACTCGCGGCCCGCGGGGAAATCACCAGCGTGCTGGAGGATCTGGTGCGCGAAGGCCAGAGGTCCGGCGCACTCGCCGGGGAAATTTGCGCCGCGCTGTTCGAATTGCTGCTGCTGAAAATCGAGGACACCGCCGCGCTTGCGCCCCACACCAGCGAACCGGCGCGCGAAGCGTTTCTCCGCTGCAAGGCGCTGATCGACGCCCAGGCGGAAACCTTGCTCACGCTCGACGAAATCGCCCGGGCGGCGCGGGTCGAGGCCTCGAGCGTGTGCCGCTGGTTCCGGCGCTACCAGGGCACGAGCCCCTACCAATATCTCATGCGGCGGAAAATGACGCTGGCCGCGGAGCATCTGGTCGGGCACGGCAGCCTCGTGAAGGAGGTCGCGCAACGGGTCGGGTTTGCCGATCCGTATCATTTTTCGCGCGCGTTCAAGGCGGTGCATGGCGTGTCGCCCCGCGCGCTGCTGGGCTACCGGCGGAAAGCGCCTGAGTCCGGCGCAGATGGTGGCAGCCGAGATAACGAGGCGGGTTTGGGCTGATCAGCTTTGCACGGCCTCGTTACCCCGGCTGCCACACTCGAGTGATGAGTGAGCCTGAAAAAAGTTCGATCCGGGGTGACGCGAAGTCATCCCGGATCGGGGTGGCGAGTCACGGAAGCCCATCCGTGTTTCGCGGCCCAAATTATTTGGCGTCTATTGTCAGCAAAGAGACGACTCGGTTCACCCCATTCGTATCGAGGGCGAGCTGGATCGCGCGTCCGACCAGATCGGCGGATCCGGCCGAACCGGTGAGCGACACAACGCCCTGGTCGGCACCGACGTTGATTTTCGACGCGAAGATGTCCCGGTCGGCGACCAGCTTGCCCTTCACCGCGGTGACAATCTGCGCATCGTCCGCCGTCGGTGCGACCGATTCCCCGGTTGCGGTGGTTTTCT
Organism: Opitutaceae bacterium; assembly: GCA_036261745.1. Taxonomy (GTDB): domain Bacteria; phylum Verrucomicrobiota; class Verrucomicrobiia; order Opitutales; family Opitutaceae; genus DATAKE01. The sequence goes on along the minus strand of DATAKE010000103.1, from coordinate 11,068 downwards.
CGCGCACGATGCGCCCATTTTTTTCCAGCTCGGATTTGAGATTGTCGGCATCCAGATGCCATTCGTCGCGCCGCCGGGTGAAAGCATCTTTAACTTCCGGCCCGGCCACGCGGGTTTTCAGGTTCCGCAGCGCGACGTCCGCCCGCTCGGTGAAGGTGGGGCCGCGCGCGCCGCTGGGGCTTTCGACCGTGGTGGTGTCGGCGGGAACGGCATCGGCGGGGGCATCGGAGGCGGCGACAACCGGCTTCGGTGGTTTCTTCTCGCAGCCGGCGCAGGCCAGTCCGGCAAGCAAAAGCACGACGGGAAATTTGTTCATGACGACGAAAGGACGGCTTCCCGGCCCACTGACCTTGGACGAGCCGCTTGGTTTCCCGCTGGCGGTGGATTTCCGGTGCGGCTGCCAACGGGCTTGCGGGGGCCGGGTGCCGCACCTTTGCTCGCGCTTCAAACCCTTATGGCCTCTTCGAAAACCGCTCTCGTTACCGGCGCGTCGCGTGGCATTGGCCGCGGCATTGCGATCGAACTCGCACGCTCAAATTGCCGCGTCGCAATCAACTATGCGGGCAACGCCGATGCTGCGGCGGAGGCGCTCGCCCTCGTCCGCGCGGCGGGGGGCGACGGTTTTGTGGTCCAGGGCGACGTCTCGGTCGCCGGCGACCGGGAGCGGATGGTCGCGGAGACGCGCGCGAAATTCGGCCGCATTGATTTGCTGGTGAACAACGCCGGGGTCGCGCCCAAGGTGCGGGCGGATCTGCTCGACGCGGGCGAGGAAAGTTTCGACCGGCTCTTCGCGATCAATCTCAAGGGGCCGTTCTTTCTTTCGCAGCTCGTGGCGAAACAGATGTTGCAGCAGACGCCCGATGCGGAGGGCTTTCGCGGGCGCATCGTCAACATCACCTCGATCTCCGTCTACACCGCGTCGATCAACCGCGGCGACTACTGCATGGTGAAGGCGGGGCTGGCGATGATGACGAAGCTCTTTGCCGACCGGCTGGCGAATGACGGCATCAACGTCTACGAAATCCGCCCGGGGGTGATCGCGACCGACATGACCGGCGGGGTGAAGGAGAAATACGACAAGCTCATCATCCACGACGAACGCGGGATCACGCCGATTCGCCGCTGGGGAAAACCGGAGGACGTCGGCCGGGCCGTGCGGGCGATCGCCGAGGATCGGTTTCCGTTTTCGACGGGGGCCTGTTTCGACGTCGACGGGGGTTTCCACCTCCAGCGTCTCTAGAAAGTTTTCCTGCTTTAAATTGTCATCGCGAGGCGCCGCGCCATGGCGATCCAGCTGGATTGCTTCGGCGTCCCGCGGGGCGGGGCTCCTCGCAATGACAAATCCGGAGGTGGCGTTCACGCCCCCCGCGCTTTTTTCGGCGACGCCGCCAGCGGACGCACGGTCGGCCCCTCGATCCACCGGGAGGCGATAATCGTGCGGGTGGGGGAGGCGGGGATGCCGCGCTCGTTGCGGTGCAGCTGCGCGATGACGAGTTCGATCCCGCGCGCGCCGATTTCGCGGGGCTGCAGGTCCAGGGCGGCGCAGGGGCGGATTTTATGCAGCACGTTCAGGCAGACGAAGCCGTGTTTCACCGGCACGCTCGCCCCGCACGCGGCCATCCAGTCGAGCACGACGGGGAAATGACAGAGGACAACGTCGGGTCGGTGGAATTGAAACCACGGGGTGAACGTTTCCCGGGAAAGCTCGGGCGTGATCAGCGGGGGAATCGGCATGTGCCCGCCCGGCGCGTGGGCGAAGAACGAGTGGAACGCAGCGGCGTGCCGGCGATGGAGGCGCTCGTTGCGGCCCTCCTCGATCACGAGCGCCGGCCGCAGATAGCCGCGGGCCTGAAGATTTTCGAGCGTCGTGAACATCGAGCTGTAGTGATCGCTGCAGACCGAATGGAGATGGGGCCGCGCGAGGTTGTAGTCGGTATAGACGCCGCTGTAGCGGTGCCAGGTCAGAGCCGAGAAATCCGGGGCCCGCCACGAAGGCAAAAGGAGGAGCCCGTGAATTCCGCGGGACTGCAGGATCGTGTCGAGGCGGGGGAGCGTCAGGTCGTCTTCCGCGACGATGAATTGTTCGAGTTTGAAACCGAGTTCACCCGCCCTCTTTTGCGCCCCGCGGATCAACTCCCGGTGAAACGGGCCGTGGTCGGGCCGGTCGGGCTCCCGCAGGTCCACGGTCGCCAGCACCCCGCGGAAGGTGCCCCCGCGCGAACGTCGCAGCTCGGACATGAGCGTCGCGGCAAGGGGGTTATGGCGGTAGCCGGACTTTTCGGCGGCCTCACGAACCCGGCGGATCGTCTCGGCGGCGACCCGTCCCGTGCCCCTCAATGCGGAGGAAACCGTGGCCCGCGAAAGCCCCAAAGCCCGGGCCAGCGAGCGGACGGTGACAGCGGGAGTCGGCATTTGTCAGACTGTCTAGCAAACGGGTCGGTCGCAACACAACCAAAGTGTTTTCAAAACGTCTGTCCCCTGTTCCCCCGGCCACCGCAGCGACACCGCGGCTGGTCATGACTGCAAACCCTCCCTGAGTCCCCATGCATCCCTACCGTAAGCAAACACCTGTTCGATTCGCCGCGGCCTTCCTGGCTGCCGCCTTCCTGGTTGTTGTTTCGCTCTGTCCCGCAATTCTGCGGGCGCAAGGCGCAGCGACTGGAACCATTACCGGCCGCGTCCTCAACCAAGGCACCGGAGAATACGTCCGCAACGCTGTCGTCTCCGTCGCCGGCACCGACATCAGCACCACGGCTGAAGCGGGCGGCAACTTCACCCTGTTGAACGTCCCGGCCGGGCCGCAGAAAATCGTGGTGAAATACGCCAGTCTCGACACCAAGGAAGTCCCGGTCGTCGTCACCGCGGGCCAGACCATGACCCAGGAAATTTCGATGACCAACGCCGACTACGACAAGAACGTCGTGAAGCTCGGCGAGTATGTCGTCGCCACCGAGCGCGAAGGCGCGGCCAAGGCCATCATGGAGCAGAAGAATTCCATCGAGGCGAAAAGCGTGCTCGCGACCGACACCTTCGGTTCGATCTCCGAAGGCAACGTCGGCGAGTTTTTGAAATATCTCCCCGGCCTCATGATCGACTACACGGAAGCCGATGCGCGTTCCGTCAGCATGGGCGGCCTCGATCCCCAATACACCGCCGTCACGATGGACGGCGCGCCGATCGCGAGCTCGGGTCTCGCTGCCGCCAGCGGCACCGGTGCCTCCCGCGGTTTCGAGTTCGAGCAGATCTCGATCTCGAGCATTGAGACGGTGGAAGTCAGCCGCACCCCGCAGCCGGAAAATCCCGGCACCGCGATGGCCGGCATCGTGAACCTTCGCAGCAAAGGCGCCTTCGACCGCTCCGGCCGCCGCATCACGGTGAACGCGGGCCTCGCCGCCAATTCGATGAGCGGAAACCCGTTCAAGAAGCAGCCGGGCTGGGACGACGAGGACCACCACCGCGTGCAGCCGAACTTCGGCGTGGAATACTCGGACGTGTTCTTCAACAAGCGCCTCGGCATCCTTGCCGGCTACAACTACTCCTACACGTTCGCAGAGCAGAAGGCGCAGACGATCGCCTATCTCTTCGATACCGATCTCACCAACAACGCGACCGAGATTCCCCGCGTGAGCAATTTTTCGTTCCGCGATTCGCCGAAGCCCACGATCCGCTACAACGCCAACCTGCGCGTTGACTTCAAGATCTCGCCGGACCTCTGGATCGGAGCCCGTGCGGAATACAATCGTTATCACGCGAAATTCTTCAGCCGTGACATGACGTTTAACTTCACCCGCGGAACGACCGGAACCGGTGCGGCCCAGCGCTGGTTCAACGATATCATCAACGCTCCGGACCCCGATGGCAGCGGTCCTTTCCCGGCCGGCCCGGTGGTGGCGGGTGTTGCGTATTCGCTCAGCAGCCAGACCACTGTGAACAACAATCCGGGTGTCAATTCGACCGGGGCGGTGGTGAACGACAATTTGGGCGGCAGTAGCGTCGGCGTTAACCAGGGCGGCGGCGGCACGAACAAGTATGGTTCGACCTCGAACTTCTCCGTCGAAGGACACTACAAGCGCGGTCCCTTCCGCGCCGACATGTCTGTTAACATGTCGCGTTCGATGACGTGGTATAAGGACCGCCAGTTTGGTTTCTTCTGGTCGATCAATCCGGGAAATCTAAACAACGTCGGACTCCGCTTTAACCGCAATGGCTCTTCCGATTCCGCGGTGGATATCACGCAGACGGCAGGAGCTGATTACCGTAATCTCGCGAACTACCCGAACGGTTTCACCGCCACAACCAACGATCGCCAGGGTGAAGACCAACGCTGGCTCGCCCGCGCCGACATGCAATACGCGGCCAACTTTGGCGCGCAGCGCCAGCTGCCGACCCTGTTCAAGTTCGGCGTCCACATCAACCAGTGGATCAACAACGCGGATCGTCCGGTTAACAATCTCACCTACACCCGTCGCGGCCCGGACAACACGGCATCGACGGGCGGTCCGAATGAAGAGTCTTTGGCCAATTGGCTGGAGCCTCGTTACCGCATGAATTTCGATTACGGCGGGAATTACGATGGCGTCGCCAACTTGGATCGCTGGGCTCTCTACAAGGATTTCCAGGCGCATCCGGAATGGTGGACGGCTCCCACGGCCGGTGCCCTCGTGCAATCCGCGCTGCAAAATTCGCGTGATGCGAAGGAGCAGGTCGATGCGATCTACGAGCAGACCGTCTTCACGATCGGCCGGAAGCTTCTCATCGCCCCTGGATTCCGCCTCGAGCAGACGCGCGGAATTGCCTTCGGTCCCACCGACCTTGGCGATCGCGAAACCCGCCGCCGCCTGACCGGCAGCATCACGGGCACGGTCGACACCGCCAGCCTCCCTTACATCAACACCCGTTTCGGCGGCGGCCGCCAGAGCGCCAATCAGGATTACCACACGTGGCTGCGCTACCTGCACACCACCTATCGTTTCAACGAACAGTGGCAGGTGAAGGCTTCCTACAACCAGGCGATCAGCCGCCCCCCGATGGATCGCTTGATCAGCGGTTTGATCATCACCAACGACAATCCTGATGACCCGGCGCCGAATCGCGCCAACGCCGGTAACTCCGACCTCAAGCCGGAGTTCTCCGATACGCTCAACTTCCGCCTCGAATACTATCCGAAGGGCGTGGGCGAGATCAGCGTCGCCTTCTATCGCCGCGACATCACCAACCTCATCCGCCGGATCGTGCACGTGATCCCGGTCGGTGGAGAGTGGAATGGCATCGATCTCCCGACCACCGTCTCACCCAATGAGCCGTGGGAAATCAACGCGTGGGACAACGTCGCGAAGGCCCACCTCAGTTCGTACGAGCTGTCCTTCCAGCGTCAGCTGGATTTCCTCCCGGATCCCTTCAAGGGGATTCGCTTCAGCACGAACTACACCCACGTCGACTACGACAACTACGATAACTTCCTGCGTGCGCAGAACACGGCGAACGCGTCGCTCCGGATTCCGTATCGCAACTTCACCCTCCAGTGGAACACCAACTGGCGTGAAGGCTATCGCAACGAAGGCCCCGTCACCGTCTCCGGCGGTTTCCCGCGCCACGTTGCCGAAAGCTTCACCCACACGATCGATTTCGGCTGGAGGATCCGTCGCAACACGACGTTCTACTTCACCGCGCGAAACATCTTCAACGGTGCGCTCTCGGGTGACGAATATCGCGGCCGTTCCGATCTCCGCACCCGCTGGGTGAAGACCGGTGCGATCCTGACGACCGGCGTCCGCGCGAACTTCTAAGCGCCGCTGATCGCTGTCTCTTCAACGCGCCTCCACTTTGTGGCAGGCGCGTTTTGCTTTTACGCCCTGAACCCGCCCACGATGCCCGCCGTGCCCAGCCTCTCCGTCATCGTCCCCGCGCGCAACGAGGCCCCCACCGTCGCCGAGCTGATCGCACGCGTCCGCGCCACGGGACTCGTGCAGGAAATCGTGGTCGTCGACGACGGCTCGACGGATGCGACCCGCGAAATTCTTACCCGGCTCGCGAATTCCGGAACACCGCCGCTGCGCATTTTTTCCCACCAGCGCAGCCACGGCAAAGGCGCGGCCGTGCGCACGGGCCTGGCCGGCGTCACGGGCGGCATCGTGCTCATCCAGGACGCGGATCTGGAATACGATCCCGCCGACTACCACGCGTTGCTCGCCCCCTTCGCCGATTCGTCCGTGCAGGCGGTCTACGGCTCGCGCAATCTGCGGCCCGGCAACGGGCGTTCCAACCCGGCCTTCTATTGGGGCGGACGCTTCTTGAGCTGGTTCGCCAACCGGCTCTATGGCGGCCGGCTCACCGACGAAGCGACGGGCTACAAGGTCGTCCGGACCGACCTGCTGCGTGGCCTCGACCTGCGGACCTCCGGTTTCGATTTTTGCGCCGAGCTGACGGGAAAGCTGCTGCGCCGCAAAGTGCGGATCGTGGAGGTGCCGGTTTCCTACCGTCCGCGCTCGCGGGCCGAGGGGAAAAAAATCCGCTGGCACGACGGCCTCGACGCAATCTGGACCCTCCTGAAAATCCGGCTGCGAAGGCAGCAATTGTAGCGGCGGTCTATGACCGTCGTTCTGCGAGCCTGCGAAAACTAAAACGTATTCCCCGGCGGCGACGGGTGCGCCGCTACAGATGAGCCGCCATCATCAATCCTGGACAGGATCTGCTAGCGACCGTGCACGTCGATCAACGCCTGCACGCGCGCAAGATTGTCCCGCGCCGCGCCGTGATCGGGCCGCAGCTTTAGCACCGTCTCGTAGTGCCCGGCCGCTTCCGGCCAGCGCCGCAGTTCCGTGAGGGCCATCGCGAAATTATAGTGGGCATCGACAAAATTTGGCCGAAGCCGGAGCGCGGCCTCGTAGTGGGGTAGGGCGTCCGCGGCGCGGCCCGATTGCGCGAGCACGTTGCCGAGATTCGCGTGCGCATCCGCGAGATCGGGCCGCAGGTGGAGCGCGGCTTCGAAATGCTTCGCGGCGCCGGCAAACTCCCCGGCCTGCGCCAGCACGTTGCCGAGGTTGTTGTGCGCGTCCGCGAAGTTTCGCTCGAGCTGCAGCGCGGTCTCGTAGTGCGCCCGCGCTTCGCGCGCCCGCCCCAGCCGGACCAGCGCGTTGCCGAGGTTGTTATGCGTCTCAGCGGAGCGCGGCGCGGTGCGCAGCGCCGCCTCATAGTGCGGCAGCGCCTGCGCGATCCGGCCCGTGCGCAGCAGCGCGTTGCCGAGATTGTTGTGGGCCGGCGCCGAGTCGGGCTTCAGCTGCAGCGCCGCTTCGTACTCTGCGATCGCCTCCGCCACCTGGCCATTTGCGAACAACACGCTTCCGAACGTGTAGTGGGCGCGCACGTTTTCCGGACGTTTCGCGACGGTGTCGCGCCAGAGGGTGAGTTCGCTTTGGTAATCGGCATTTCGCCGCGTGGTCATTGCGCCGAGTCCGGCCACCAGGATGGCAAAGACGGCCGGGCTGCCGCGTCCCAGCAACCGGTGAATCGCGACCACGGCCAGCGTCACAATGGCGGCCAGCGGAAGATACATGCGGTGTTCGAACATCGTGTCCGCCAGCGGAACGACGCTGGAAGTCGGAGCCAGAATGGCGAAAAACCAGATGCCCATGAAACCCAGCGCAACGCGCCCCGGTTTCGTTTCCCCTTTTCCCCGCCAGAGCGCAAATCCGGTTCCGGCGGCGAGTGCGCCGAGCAGCAGCGCCTGCGGCCAGACGTCGGTGCCGCGCGGCACCAGCACCATCCCGCCGTAGTCGAACACCAGCGGTTTCGGCCAGAACGCGAGCCGCAGGTAGTGCACCACCGCGTCGCATTGCTTCACCGCATAGTCCCACCCAGTCACGCCGAGTCCGAAGCCGGCCGTGCCGCCGCGCGCGCCCGACCCAAGCATGAGCCACGCGAGCAACAACCACGTTGCTCCCAGCGCGAGGTAGAAACGCCAGCGCCGCCGCCAGGCTTCGCCGAAACTCCCCGCGACAAAGGTGCGATCGTAGAGCAACACCATCAGCGGCGCCGAAACCATCACCTCCTTCGTCGCCATCCCCAGCGCACACGCTGCGACCGAAACCACCAGCCACTTCTGCCCGTGCCGCCGGATCGGCTGTGTCGCCACCCCCTCCGGCAAAGTGTCATCTATTAGATGACACTTTGCTCCGCGGATGAAGGCGTAGAGGGTGAGGAGGTAGAAGAGCCCCAGCAGCGATTCGGACCGCTGCACGACATAGGTTACCGCGGCGGTTTGCAGCGGATGCACCGCCCAGATTCCCGCGATCGCCAGCGCGAGCGGCAACGCGGCGCCTTGCAGACGGGTGAGCAGCAAGGTCCGTCGCACCACGCCGAAAAGCAGCAGCGCAGCCAGCGTGTGAATCGCGAGATTCGTGGCGTGATAGCCCCGCGGTTCGATGCCGCCGAACGCGTAGTTCAGCGCGAGCGAGAAGTTCACCACCGGCCGGCCGTTCACGGTGAGGCCTGTTTCGCTCGGCGGCATCAGCGATGTCGAGAGGCGCCGGATCGTGGGGTTCTCGACGATTGTCGGAAAATCATCGAAGACGAACGGCCCGCGCAGGCCGTTCTGATAGGCGAGCAGCGTGGCCAGGACGACAAGGGCGCCCGCGGCGAACACGATCCACCGCGAGGTGCCGGGCGGGGCGGAAGGGTTGGCGACGGCGCGGACGGACGGCTGGCTCACGGGTGGCCGAGCATGGAGAGAAGTCACCGCGGAAGTCATGCCAAAGAAATCGCGGCGGGTGACGGCGATTTTCGGCTCGTGACGCCGGCCGGGCCGGGCACGTTCACGCGCATGCTCCTTATTTGCCAGGCGGGGTTCGAAGCGCTGCTCGTGCGCGAGCTGGCGGACGCCTCGTTGTCCGCGGTCGAAAACGGTCCGGGCTGGGTGCGGGTGGACAAAGACGCGTCCACCGAGCGGCTCGCGTTTCCCCACCTCACGCTCTCGTCGCCGGTCGAGATGCGCGGGGAATCGGTCAACGCCCTCGCGCAGCGCGTCGCGGAGTTTTTCCTGACGAGCCTCAAGGGCGAACGGATCGACGCGTCGTGGCCCTGCGTCTGGCGCGGGCCGCAGGAAATCGTCGGACTCGGGCGCCGTATTTCCGCGGTCGAGTCCGCCTTTGGCGAACTGCTCAAAAAGAAACTCGCGCGCGTGGCGAAGCTCGCGTCGTTCGACCTGCCGCGCGGGGTGGGGCCGGCGCGCGGGCTGTTTGTATTTTTCACCGACTTCGGCCGCGCCTATGTGGCGCGCGAGGCATTTGTGCACGGCCAGCAGCGGATGGCGGACGACGATCTCGCGCCCTCGCGTTCGTACCTGAAGGTCGAGGAAGCCTGCATCGTGCTCGGGCGGGAGCCCGCGGAAAACGAAACCGTGTGCGACCTCGGCGCCGCGCCGGGCGGCTGGAGTTACAGCGCGGCGAAACGTGGCGCCCACGTGATTGCGATCGACAACGGCCCGCTCAAAGGCGGCGCGTTGAACCACCCGCGAATCGAGCATCGCTGCGAGGACGCGTTCAAGTTTGCGCCGCGCGACGGCGAAACCTTCGACTGGCTGTTCTGCGATCTCGTCGAGGAACCGCATCACGTGGTTCAGCACCTCGTCGCCCCATGGCTGTCGCGCGGCTGGTGCCGGAACTTCGTGATCAACCTGAAATTCGGCCGCGTCGACGCGATCGCGTTGCTCCGAGAATTGCGCGCCCCGGATTCGCCCTTCAGCCAGCACGCGCCCGGCACGCGCATCCGCCACCTCTACCACGACCGCGAGGAATTCACGCTGGTGGGTGAGGTGGCTACGCGCTGAGCAGCGTTGATTGACTGTAGCGGTCGATGTCCGCCGGTCCGGGGCCATGCGAAAGCGACAGGTATTCGTCGGCGGTCATAGACCGGCGCTACAGCCGAACCAGCTCCACTAAGTAGGACCTCCGTTTTTGTTTTGGTTTCATGCGTGCCGCGGCCACTGTGCGGCATGCCTCATTTTTCCAAGTCCGGGCCGGAGTTTCGGCCGGAGCGTCGCCCGTCATCGTCATCGGGCGAATTCATCGCGCCTTCCGGCTCAGCGCGGCCGCGCGGATCGTCGGTTGGGCCGCGCGAGCCCGCGCCGCGTCCCTCCCTGCCGCCCCGGATGCCGCCGGCGGAGGCTGGCGAGGCGTCCAGTTCCGCGTCCGCTGCCGCTCCCGTGCCTGCGGCACCCGGTTCGCGCAGCGGACCGGCGCGTCGCGATGAGTTAAACGTCTGCGGGCTGGCGGCGGTGCGGGCGCGTTTTGCGCGCGATCCGGGTTCGATCAAGCGGCTGTTTTTCGACCATGCGACCGGGCAGCGGGTCGGCATGATCTGCCGTGCGCTTGCCCAGGAGAAAAAAGTTTACCGGCAGGTTGAGCCCGTCGAGCTCGAGAAAATTTCCGGCTCGATTCACCACGGCGGGATTGTCGCGGTGGTTTATTCGCCGCCGCTGCGCGTGGCGGCCGGGGCCGAGGCGATGGCCTGGGCGAAAAAGGGCGAATCGGTGCTCGTGCTCGATCGGATCGGCAATGCGCACAACCTCGGTGCGATCGCGCGCACGGCTTCGTTTTTCGGCGTGCCGCGCATTGTGATTCCCGACGATCCGGCGGCGGCGCGGCCTTCCGATGCGGCGTATCGCGTGGCCGAGGGCGGGTTTGAGCACGTCGAGGTGTGGTTGACGAAAAATCTCGCGACATTTGCCGGCGATCTCGCGGCAGCCGGCTTTGAAGTGATCGGAGCGGCGACGCGCGGAGGCCGGCCGGATGCGCCGCGCGGAAAAGAGCGGAAACCGCTCGCGCTGCTGCTGGGCAACGAAGAACACGGCCTCGCCCCGGATGTGACCGCGGCCTGCACGCGGCTCGTGACCATTCCGGGCAGCGGCAAGGTGGAATCGCTGAACGTGTCGGTCGCCGCGGCGGTGCTGATGTGGGAGCTGACCGCGCGGAAGTGAGGAAGAGCTGAGAGCTGAGAGCTGAGAGCTGAGAGCTGAGAGCTGAGAGCTGAGAGCTGAGAGCTGAGAGCTGAGAGCTGAGAGCTGAGAGCTGAG
>DATAKE010000061.1:0-3767 GCA_036261745.1 Opitutaceae bacterium | reverse complement strand
CAGGCGGTGTAAATTCCAGCCTTATTCTCGAACGATGCTAATCACTACCGCGTTATTTGCGTCGGTGACTGTTTTTATAGTCGGCGGTATAATCCTTTGGGCAAACCCATCCCGACGGGTGAACCAAGCAGTCTTCCTTGGGACGCTGCAAACGGCCGCATGGCTTTTGTGCTGGCATCTTACTGTGTCGGTTAAAGGACAGGGCTTATTTTGGTTGAAGTGGACCAATGCGACTGGAGCTCTCGTTCCGATAAGTTTTTGGCTGGTTAAAGAAAGTATCTTATTTGGTTCCAACCCTTTGGGACTTGCATGGCTTCGGCGGGGGTGGGGGTGGGCCGCTGTGTCCACGGTAATTTTTGTTCTCCCATTCACCGACTATTTCATTCCTCCGCATTCGACACCATTAAATCGTGTATACGGTTGGGGGTATTATGTGTATATGGTGGTAGATCTTGGGCTATATGGATTACTTCTCTATTCTGCCCTTAAAAGCAGTCGTGCTTTAAGCGGAGCTCAACGACTGGAACTTCAAGTATGGTTGGTCGGTGGATGCAGCATGTTTATCACAATTTGGACGCTAAGTGCTTTAAGTGCGTTGACCAAGAATTCGTCTTTCCGTTATTTTGCTCCATTGGCCGTCCTGTTGGCTTATGCTGGGACCGCTTTTACTATTACAGCCCATCGGATTTTTGATGCGCGACAAATATTATTAGTAGCAGTTCAGAAACTCGCGTTAGTTGCATCGGTATCCGCCGCGGCTTACGTTATTTATTCTTCTCTGTTTGCGCTTCCGAATATTTTTGCATTCCTCATTACCACCGTAATTTCGCTTTGGTTTGCCGCGGCGATTAATGGATGGCTGAACAGTGTTTTTCATTTTTATCCGCAAGCAACGGGCGCTCGACAAGCGGCATTCGCGGTTGCCCGACGTGAGTCGCGCCTCGAAAATTTAGAGAGCGCATTTCTAGGGATACTGAAAGGATGGGGTAATACCGACCGAGCTCTCCTTCTTTCTGGCGGGAAGGAGTCGATCCGAGGGGGCGGTATTGAGATAACGGGCGAAGCGGTTGAAGTAAGAGCTCTTCGCCAATTGCGATGGGTGACGCCGGAGCGACTTGCGCGCGAGAAAGCGACGGCTGAGCGCACTGCGCTCGCTCGATTTCTGGAGCTGCACAATCTGGGTGTGTTGGTAATTGGGGAGGGGCCAACCCTCACAGCTTTCATTGGAGTTGGAGTTGCGGCATCGCGCCGACCTTTCACCTACCCGCAGGTCACGCAGCTGATGGAGCTTGCCTCCATCATTGAGAGCGCTCTCGAACGCGCTCATTTTTCGGTGAAGGCGCAGCATGCGGAGCAACTCGCCACGGTCGGTCTTCTCGGTGCGAGTCTCGCACATGAGATCCGAAACCCGCTCGTTTCCATCAAGACGTTTGTGCAGCTCCTGCCCACGCATCACCAAGACCCCGCTTTTCGCGCAAAATTCTTCACGCTCATCAGTGATGAAGTTTCCCGCATCGATCGGCTCACGGAACAACTGTTGGACCTCGCATCTCCGCGCGCCTACGTGGCGGAAATCATCGAACTTCATCCCATTTTGCGCGCGAGCCTCGATTTGGTGGCCGCAAAAGCTACGGATAAACGGATTCAGTTCCTTACGGATTTCCAAGCGTCGCCGGATCAGGCTTTCACCGATGGCTCGGCGGCCAAGCAGGTCCTCCTGAACCTTTGCTTCAATGCGATCCAAGCGGTCGAGACTCGCTCAGGTGACCGCTGGGTAAAGGTTTCCACGCGAAATGTCTCTTCGGGTTTGGAGATGATTGTGGAAGACAGCGGTCCCGGAATCGCTCCAGAAATCCGTTCCCGGCTCTTCCAACCGTTTCATTCCACGAAGTCTACGGGTTTTGGCCTTGGACTTGCAATATGTAGCGACATACTCGGCGGACTGAATGCAACCATCACTGTCGATTCGTCCGCACCCGGGCAGGGCGCTGTCTTTAGGGTAACGTTCCCATGCCCAGTCTTGTCATCTTAGCTACGGCCGATTCCGCGTTAGCAGACGCATGGGAACGCCAATTACCTCCGGGTCGCTCCGCGCTTCGGCTGGAACCGCACGGCTTTCCCGGGGGCACCGCTCCAGGATTTGCAGCGGTGATTGTGCTAGACGCGGCTTCCGAGGCATTGCTGCCCCCATCGCTGGTGCGTTGTCCCACGATTTATGTGGGTGAGCCGCGGAGTTTGCCCTTCGAGCAAGCGCGATTGTCGGGAAGAGCGAAGATCTATCTTTCCTACGAAGACAGTACGCAGCGCCTCCGCGAACTTCTGCCCTTGCTGGACGAGGTCGCGGAGAAGCAATCGATGCTGGATTTGTTGACCGGCAAGAGCCGTCGGCTGGAACCGGTGCGGTCACCGGCTCGGGTGATGACGGCCGATGCGGCTGAACTTTGGGATTTCCTCGAGGGGGCGGTGGAAAACCTCGATACCCGGGATCGTCTGGTGGCGGAGTTTCGCCGGGCGTCGCGGTACATGCTGCATGCTTCGCATGCAGTGTTTTTCTTCCGCGATGCGGACGGCTTTCGCGCGGACCGCGGAACTTCTTTTTTTGCGGCTGACGATCCGCTTGTTTCCTTTTTTGAGAATCATCCCGCGGTCATTGACGGCACAAACTGGGATGGCCCTGCGGATCCCGTCTCTGAACTTGCGATTCGAAACCGCCTCGCGCTGTGGGGCGCGCGCTTGCTAGTTCCGGTGCACGATAACGGCCGACTCCTCGGGCTTATTGCACTGGGCGTGCGCGACGACGGGCAGATGTATGACGAAGGCGATCGAGCCCGCGCGGTTTTCTTCGCCCGACTGTTGCGTCACTTCCTCGCGAAATCCGCGCAACTCGGCCGCCTGCATTTGCTCTCGGAGCAGGCGAATCTGGGGGCGAAATATTTGCCGAGTACCTTGGTGCTGGCGCCTGACGAACCTGCGCCGCGCCATGTCCCGTTGATCGTTCGCGAATTGATCGGCCAGGCGCGGCGTACCAACGAAGTTTCGCGCTCAATGCCAACCGAAGGGCAACCCTTTCGTGCAAGCGCCGGGATCGTGGCGGAAACGGGCGGCGTATGGGCATTTTGGCAGGAGGCGAGCACAGAGGTCCACGATCTCGCCGAACGCCAGCGCACGAATCGCCGGAATCTTCTCCACGAACTTGGCATCACGCTCAGTCACGAACTGGGCAACGCCCTCGTTTCACTGGCCACCTTTCGTCAATCATCTACCGCGCATCCCCTGCCGCCTTCGCTGATTGAAACGGTGAAAAGCGATGTGGCTAAACTGGAGACGTTGAATCGTCACCTCGGCATGATGCAGACCCTCCATGAGTCGCAGGGGATATCGTTCGATGTGCGCGAACTTGCCCAAACGGTGGGTTCCTCCCTGGGACTGCGGGTTGAAATCGGGCCCGATCCGGTGGTGCTGGTCGTTGCGAAGAAGCTCCTGGAATTTGCGCTTCGTTCCTTGGTTGAGACCATCGCTGAGAATCGCGGTGAACTCGGCGCCCGTGAACTTACCCTTCAAGTGCGCTCAACGGGATCCGGCCCTGAATTAACGGCGTTGTTGTCGTTGAAGGGCCGTCATCTGGAGCTCGAGGGAATCCTCCCGGAACCCGTGGAAGGAGCCGTGCCGAATCTTGGGCGATTGGGAGTGTTTCTCGCCAAGGAAATCTTGCGTCTTCATCAGGGAGAAATTCACGCTGGTCCAGGAATGGAAGGAACGGAAATTCT
>DATAKE010000057.1:0-119664 GCA_036261745.1 Opitutaceae bacterium | reverse complement strand
CATCGCGGGGGTGACCGACACGGCGAAGCTCGCGGAGGTCGTCGAAAAATCGCTGCGCGGCGCGGCGCTGTGGGACGAGGTGAAGGACCGGCTCGAGGAAAGTGGCCTGGGGCTTTCGGGCGGGCAGCAGCAACGCCTTTGTATCGCGCGCGCCATCGCCGTCGATCCCGAGGTTCTCCTGATGGACGAGCCCTGCTCGGCGCTCGACCCGATCGCCACTGCGAAAGTGGAAGAATTGATCCAGGGCCTGCGTGAACAGTTCACGATCGTGATCGTGACGCACAACATGCAGCAGGCCGCGCGCGTGTCGGACAAGACCGCGTTCTTCTACCTCGGCAAACTCATCGAGTACGCCGACACCCGCACCATCTTCATGAACCCCGCCAGTCCCCAGACGGAAGCCTACGTCTCGGGTCGCTTCGGCTGAGGCGTACAATCCATGCTTAATCTTTCATTTGTCATTCTGAGCGCGGCGAAGAATCCATGGGGATATTCGCACCCGCCGCAGTGTTTCGCATTTCCTGCTGGAGTCTTCGCTGCGCTCAGAACGGCAAAAGCGGACGGCGGTTCAGTTCGACCCTAACCATCATGACCCACTTCGACGAAGAGATGACCAAGCTGAAGGACAGCCTGCTCGCCATGGCCAGCCATGCCGAGTCGGCGGTCGCCCGCGGGATTCGCGCGCTGGTCGAACGCGACGAGGCGCTCGCGCGCCAGGTCAAGCAGGACGACAACATCCTCGACCAGTTCGAAATCGAGATCGACGACACCGCGATCCATCTCCTGGCCAAGGCGCCGCTCGCGACCGATCTCCGCCTCATCACGGTGGCGATGAAAATTTCCCAGAACCTCGAGCGGGTGGGGGACGAGGCCGTCACCATCTGCCGCCGTGCGATCGATCTCGGCGGCGAGCCGCAGCTCAAGCCTTACGTCGACATCCCGCGGATGGCGACGATGTCGCTGGATATGTTGCGCGACGGACTCACCGCTTTCGTGGAACGCAAGCCGGAGCTCGCGCGGGCGGTCGTGCCTCGCGACCAGGAAGTCGACGACCTCAACCGCCAGCTGCACCGCGAACTTTCGAGTTACATGGTGGAGCGGCCGTCGAACATTTCCCGCTGCCTCGCGCTGATGGTGATTTCGAAAAGCCTCGAGCGCATCGCCGATCACGCGACGAACATCGCCGAGGAGGTCGTCTACCTGTACGAGGCGAAGGACATCCGGCACAGTCACGGCAAGAAAGCACATGAAGTCCAAAATCCTGCTCGTTGACGATGAGCCCGACGCCCTCGAAGTGCTCGGGTTCAAGCTGAAGGAAGCGGGCTACATCCCGCTTTTCGCCAAGGATGGCGCGCGGGCTATCGCGGCCGCCCGCGACGAGCGCCCGGATCTCATCGTGCTCGACCTGATGCTGCCCGAAGTCGACGGACTCGAGGTCTGCAAAATTCTCCGCCGGGACAATACCACCGCGAACATCCCGATCCTCATGCTCACCGCGCGCGCCGCGGAGATGGACCGGGTCCTCGGGCTCGAACTCGGCGCCGACGACTACGTCACAAAACCGTTCAGCCCGCGCGAGCTCGTGCTGCGCATCAAGAAGCTGCTCGCCCGCGTGAAGGCGGCGGATGAAACGATCGCGCACCTCCGTTTTGGCGAACTCGACATCGACGGGCCGCGCCACCACGTCGCGGTGGGCGGGAAGGAAGTCGTTTTGACCGCCACCGAGTTCAAACTGCTCGAACTCCTCGCGCGGCGCCGCGGCCGCGTGCAGACGCGGGAACGGCTGCTGCAGGACGTCTGGGGTTACGAGAATCCGATCGACAGCCGCACCGTCGACACGCACATGCGCCGGCTGCGCGAAAAACTCGGCGACGCGTCCCGCTTTTTGGAAACGATCCGCGGGGTGGGTTACCGCTTTGTCGCGGAAGCGTGAAATGATCGAGCCCCGTTTCTCCAGGGCTGTAGCGGCGGTCCACGACCGCCGTCTGGGAGCATGCGGGAATCAAGTGTGTTCCCCGGCGGTCACAGACCGCCGCTACAGTTCGAACCTTCCGGACATGGATTCTTCGCTTCGCTCCGAATGACAGCTGTGATTGATAGAGCCGTGTCCGCATGACTTCGCTCGAAATCCTGCTCCTGATTCTCCTGGTCGCTGCAGGGGGCTATTGCTGGTTTCTGGCGTCGCGGGTGACGAAGGTGAAGCGGCAACACGAGCGTGAGCTCGATGCGCAGCGGGGGCGCCGCGATGCCGAGCTGCGCGAACAGGCGCAGCGCACCGCCGCGCTTTTCGACCGGATGATCGAGGGTTTGATTGTCGTGGACGCAACGGGCCGCATCCGGCTCGCGAACCGCGCGGCGGGGGAGATGTTTGGCTTCGACGCGCCGGCGACGGGCCGCACCATCCTCGAGGCGACCCGGCACCACGAGGTGGCGGCGGTGGTGGCCCGCCTCGATCTCGCACCGGAAGTGCTGGGTCACGAGCTCAGGCTGGAAGGCGTGTCGGCCACGCGGCATTTCCAGGTCAACGCGCTCGCGCTGCGCGAGTCCGGCGGCGCGCGCGACGGCGCGATCCTCGTCTTTCACGATCTCACGCGGCTGCGGCAGCTGGAGTCGGTGCGGCAGGAATTCGTCGCCAACGTAAGCCATGAATTGCGCACGCCGCTTTCGCTGATCAAGAGCGCGACGGAAACGCTGATCGACGGCGGCAAGAACGACGCGGCGGCGCTCAACCGGTTTCTCGAGATCATCGACAAGCACGCGAACCGGCTGACGCTGCTCATCGACGATCTGCTGCTGCTGTCGACGCTCGATTCCGGGCGGATGCAGCTGAACCTGCAGCCGGTGTCGTTGCGGGTGGCGGCACAGGAGGCGCTGGAGGATTTCGGGGCCAAGGCATCCGCGCGCGGCGTCCTGCTGGAGAACACGGTCCCGTCGTCGCTCGTCGCGCAGGCTGATGCGGACCGGCTGCGGCAGGTGTTGTCCAACCTCCTCGACAACGCGATCAAGTACGGCCGCACGGAGGGCCGCGTGACGATCGGCGGCCGCGTGCTGCCGGACGGCCGCATCGAGATTGGCGTGCGCGACGACGGGCCCGGGCTGGCGCCGGAAGCGAGCGCGCGGGTCTTCGAACGGTTTTATCGCGCGGACAAGGCGCGCTCGCGCGAGCAGGGCGGCACGGGACTCGGTCTGGCGATCGTGAAGCACGTGGTGCAGGCCCACGGCGGCGAAGTGCGGGTGGAAAGCGAACCGGGCAAAGGCGCGGAGTTCATCATCACTTTGCCGGCGGCCTGAGCCTGCCACGCGCCGGGTCGCCTTGATTCAGACCACTGGGTCAACTGGCTCAGAGCACCACGCGGACGGGCTGCAGCTCCCAGCCGGGCAGCGGCAGATCGAGTTTCTGGACCGCGCCGTCGAAGAGCAGCCGGCGCTGGGGGGAGGAGAGACCGGGCGT
Source organism: Opitutaceae bacterium (assembly GCA_036261745.1). Classification (GTDB taxonomy): domain Bacteria; phylum Verrucomicrobiota; class Verrucomicrobiia; order Opitutales; family Opitutaceae; genus DATAKE01. Next base: position 116,213 of record DATAKE010000057.1, on the reverse strand, counting down.
CAGCATGGCTGACTGGTAGTCCGTGTAGAGACGCCATTCTTCGCGCTGCTGGAGCGCGACCGCGTAGTCGTAGAGGAGATCCTCGATGTTTTGTCCCTCGCCAAGTCTCGCCTCGCGCGCGAGGTCGCGGCGAATCGCGTCCAGGTCTTTGCGGAGATCGGTTTGGCGGCCGCCGATGTCCCGGTTGAAATCGGCGAGCGTCGCCTTCAACGCGTCGATTTGTTTCTGGTTTTGCGCGCCGGGGCTGAGGACGAGCTTGAGGTCGGAGCCGTTGCCCGGGGCGATGCGCTGAATGGCGAACTGCCGTTTGATCTGGCCGACCTTTGCGAGGATCTCGGCTTCGACGGCCTGTTTTTCTGAGAGGTAAATCACGATGCGCGCGGCGAGCCCGGCGGAGACGGGCGGAGGCGCGGGGGGCGCGACGGAATTCGGGAGATACGAGAAATCGACGCGGATTTGTTCGGCGAGATCCTCGAGCGCGGCGAGGCGGGGCCACTGCCGTTCGGCGAGCAGCTCGATGGCGCGGGTCCGGCTCACGGAGAAATAGGCCTTGTCCGTCGCGTAGACGGTATCGCGGAGCTCCTGCTTGAGGACGGATTTTTCCTTTTCGTAGCGGCCGATTTTTTCGCGGAGCTCCTCGGGCAAACCCGGGGGAAGACGGAGACGCGCGGGCGAGGGGGAGAAGAACAAAGGCGGCGACACGCCGTCATTGACCTCGGCGGTGCGCGGGTTGGCTTCGCGGAGTTCGATCGCGATTTCGCGCAGCAAGGCGCGTTGCTCGGGGAGGAGGCCGCGCTGGTAAAACGCGGCGGCGCGCATCACCTGCTGCTGGGCGAGAATCGCGTCGCCGGCGGTGCGGAAAAGGGATTTTCCAAGGCGCCAGTCGCGTGTGACGTTCCAGTCGATCGAAAGATGGAAGAGGTCGCCGCGGATCAATTCCTCGCGGAGCTGATCGGCGATTTTTTCCAGGGCCTCGATTTGGGGGTTTTGGATCCGGGCCAGCTGCGCCAGCTCGCGGCTGCGGGTGGCGGGGTCCGCGTGGCGCAGTTCGACGAGGCGGGCGCGGAGCTCGTCCTGGAGTTTCATTTTCGCCGCGCGGTAGGCGTCGAGTCTCTGCTGCAGGCGGGGGGTGATTTTCTTCTGGGTGATCCGGGTGCTGAGCGCCGGATAGAAGATCTCGTTGACGTAGTCCTGAAGCGCTTCCGGCGCCACTTGCGCGGGGGTGAGGAGGGGATTCGGCAGGGGAACGGGCGAGCCCAGCGTCGGCGGGGTAGGTGGAAAATAAATTGGCAGGCTCTCGGGACGGGAGGGGGGCAGGTTGTCGAGCCGGCTGCCGGACCACGGATTGGAATTGTAGCTGTTGTCGTAAAACCCCCGGCTCGATCCCGGATCCCGGGTGCTCATCGACGTGTCGGACGTGCCGTACGAGGAAGAGGAGTTTGAGGAGGAGCTGGAAGAAGAGTTGTCGCTCGTGGAGCTCGGCGGCGAGCTCATCGCCGGCGTCGACTCACTGGGGGTGGGCGCACCCTGAAGCCGGGTCGCCAGCGGGAATGCCAGCAGCAGACACCCGAAGGCGGGTCGCTGACATGCGCGGATGAAAGCCGGAAATTTCATGGCCGAGAGTCGGGGTGGTGACGGACCGGGTTTACCATCGGGGTGGCAATGGCGATAAGTTGGCACGCATCCGTGCAGACTCAAGTGCCAGTTCGCTTCCGGCCGGCCGGCCGGCCGGGCGGAGGCTCAGTCGAGCTGAAGGATGCCGCGTTTGACGGCGGCGAGGATGGCCTGCGTGCGGTCGGCGACGCCGAGCTTGGATAGGATGTTCGTGACGTGGACTTTCACCGTGCCCTCAACCAGGTGCAGGGCGGCGGCGACCTCCTTGTTGCTTTTGCCCTTGGCAATCAGCGCGAGCACCTCGAGTTCGCGCGCGGAAAGCTGGGAGAGCATCCGGCCGGCGAGCCGGCGGGCGATTTCCGGGGGGATGAACTGCTCGCCTTCGTGCACGCGGCGGATGGCGTCCAGCAGCGTGTCGAGGGGCATGTCCTTGGACGCATAGCCTCGCGCACCGGCCTGAAGCGCGGCGGCCACTTCCTCGCCGCTGCTGTAGTTGCTCAGCACCAGCACGCGCGCCGAGCTGAACTCCCGCCGGAGGACCGCGATGGTCTCGATGCCGTTTCGCCGCGGCATCCGCAGGTCGAGGATGACCACATCGGGCTGGTGTTGCCGGTAGGCCTCGATGGCCTCGAGTCCGTCCTCGGCCTCGGCGACCACGCGCATGTCGGCCTCGTTGTTGGTCGCGGAGGCGAGTCCCATCCGCATGAGGATGTGGTCGTCGACGAGCATGATTCGAATCGGTGGGCGGGCGGGGGCGGCGGACATGGAGGATGATTAAACGGGGGGCGGGGTTTGCAGCGGCACGCGCGTTTGCACGGTCGTGCCCGTGCCGGGGGCGCTCGTGATGGTGAGCGCGCCGTGAATCTTGCTCGCGCGGCCCCGCAGGCTGCGCAGCCCGAAATGGCCGACGCCGCCGGTGAGCACCTGGCCGGGAACGAAGCCGCGGCCGTCGTCGCGGATCGAGAGGACCACCTCGTGTTCGAAGTAGCTCAGCACCACATCGAGGTTTTTCGCCTCCGCGTGTTTCACGCAGTTCGTGATCGCCTCCTGCGCGATGCGCAGCAGGTGGTGCTCCACGGCGGAGCTGAGCTGCCGGGGTGGATTTTCCACCGTGACGGTTGTGTGCGGCGTCTCGGGCGCGAGTTGCTCGAGAATGTTTTTCAACGCGGTGCCGAGGTCCGAGTTTTCGAGCACCGGCGATTGCAGGTCCCACACGGCGTGGCGGACTTCGTTGCGGCTGAACGCGACCATGTTGCGCGCGAGCGTGAGGCCGGCGCGGACTTCGGGCGGGCACTGGGCTTTCTTCGCGGTGGTGTCGAGCTGCAGGATCAGTCCGCTGAAACCCTGCTCCAGGCTGTCGTGGATTTCGCCCGCGAGCCGGTTGCGCTCGGCGAGCGTGGCCGCGGTCTGGGTTTCGCGCTGCAGTTTCTCCATCGCGGCGCGCAGCTCGGCGGTGCGCTGGGCCACGCGGCGGCGGAGAATGTGGATCCAGACAAGCGACACGATCAGGACGAACGCGACGACGCTGGTGACGAGCAGCGTGCGTTTCACCACCCACCAGCGCGGCTTTTGCAGCACCACGAGATCGCCCGCCGAGCGCAGCAGCAGGCGCCGGGGCGGATCGGCCGGCGTGAGGCTGCCGAGAAATCGTCCGGTCTCGAGTGCGCAAACGCCGGTGAACGCCGCGATGCTGCCCGGCGGAATCGAGGGCAGGCCTTCCGTGGCCCCGCTGAAAGTCGCGCGCAGGGTCTGCTGGTCCATCTGCAATTCGAAGGTCGCCTCGCCCTCGCTCGTTCGCGTGCGCGCCACCACGGCCTGCACGCGGACGAGCCGCGCTCCGAGGCGGGCGCCGAGGGCTTCGTCGGGGGAGAGCACGACGGGTGTCACGGCGGCGCTCGCGCCGGTGTTGCGCACGAGGGCGTTCGCGAGAACGAGCGACTGGTTTTCGACGACATCGGGAAACCCGATCGCCTCGACCACCTCGCCGAGTTTCACGGTGACCGGTTCGGCGAGATCGATCCGCGCTCCGCCGGTGGCATCCTGCAAATAGAGAAACGCGCGATCCACGAAGGTCACCGTGCCCTGCACCTTGACGCGATGGGGCGAGTCGATGAACGGTTTTGCCACCGTGAGCTGGCTGATGGATTGCACCGCGGCCGCGAACGGGCGTTCCGGCGGGGCTTCGGTCACCTCGAAGTGATCCGACGACGGCACGAGCAGCAGACGCTCGTGCTCCGAAGGAAAAGCGATCGCCCCGCGGAGCCGCACACGGCCGTCGACCTGGCGGCGCAGAGTTTCCACCGCCGCGCCCTGCACCGCGAACGAGATCAGTTCGCGGCTGGTTTTGATTTCGCCGATGCCCGCCGACGACACCGACCGGACAATCCCCTCGATCTCGACCCACGAGCCTTCGCCGCGTCCGGGCCGCGAATATTCGAGCGGATGCGGCAGCGGGTTGGGAAACATGCCGTCGCCGCGCACATAAATGTTGGAGGCGATAAACTGGGTCGTGGGCGTCGAGCCCGGGTCGCTGTAGATTTCGACGAACTGCCCGGGCCGCAATTGCGGGAGGCGCCAGCCGGTGTTGCCGGTGACAAACGCCGCGCCGCTGTGATCCTGCACGGCGAGATAGCGGCGGCCGGCGACTTCGCCGTAAAACGTGACGACACCTCTCGCCCGGAAAACATCGTAGCGATCGAGATTGCTGGAGGGGCCGACCACGTTGGCGAGCGGCACGAGCGGACGGGTTTGTCCCGGACTCGGTTTCTCGCCATCGCCCGTGAGTTCGCGCGCGGAGGCGTGGGCGACGACCATCTGTCCGTTCTCCTGAATCAGATAGCCGACCACTTCGACGCGGGCGTTCGGGGTGAACGCGTCGAGTGCCTCCCCCGACACCGGAATGGTATTGAAGCGCCGCGCGAGCTTGACCCAGTGCGGCGGCAGGAGCGCGGCATCGTTGGCGGAGAGCGGGGCGCTGCCTTCCGCCGTTTTGCGCCGCTGCAGGGCGCAACCGTTGGCGCCGGTCTGCACCAAGTCGACGAACTGCGCGTCGGGCGCGAGGCTTTCGCGGATCATGAGACCGGCCTTGGCCCACGGGTCGGCTGCATCGAAACGGACGATGCGCGCCGTGATTTCCCCCGCGCCGGTGAGCGACGTGTGCGCAAAATAAAACTGGTCCGGTCCAACCCAGATGTCGTGACCGCTGCCGCGGAGGGTGAGCTGGCCGCCTTGCACGCTGAGCTCGCCCGCGCGCGTGGGCCCGCCCACGGCCGTCTGCTTCGGCGTTTCCGGCAGGCCTTGGATTTGTTCGAAGACCGCGGTCGCAATCTTCTCCGTGGAGCGCGAGGTCACGACGAGTCCGACCTCGACGGTTTCCCCCATCGGAATTTCCACGGGGGCGCCAAACGATTTCCAAGCCACGCCGTCCTTGGAAACGTAGCCGTAGAACGACCCGGCGTCGCTCAACACGATGCGGCCGTTCTCCCCCGACACGACCCGGCCGCGAAATTTCACGAGCTGGCTGCGGGACAGGTTGGGCTCGACCGACAACAGTTCGGCGATCGTGGTCAGCCGGGCGTTTTCCGCGCGCGGCGACGCTTCGAGGACTGGAATCGTCGTCGTGGCCGGAACCCACAGCGTGCCGAGCACGGGTTCGCCGGTCTCATTGAGGGTGTTCTCCGCGATGCCCTGCAGGCGAACGCGCCGGCCACCGAGCCGCGGCGGCGGTTCGCCGCGCCAGTCCTGCACGATCGCACGCGTGCGCCGCGAACCGGCGGTGACATCCAGCACCAGCGTGCCGCCGCGACGGGCGACGAAATCGACGATGCCCTCGATTTCCGTCCAGCGGAAATTTTCCCGCGCGCTGCCCGGTTCGCCCGGTTGAGCGGGCCGCGGCGCCGGGGTTTCGCCCGCGCCGAGATCGCGAACCACGAGGCCCACGGCCTCGAGGGAGGTGTCGAGCCGGCGCGGTGCGGTGAGGAGCGTCGTGTTTTCCGGCGAGCGATCGAGCCAGTACTCGCGCAGGATGCGGCCGCGGGGCGCCGCTGCCGGTGCGCGACCGTCGGCGGGCGGCTCGACCCACGGGCTCAGGTGGGCGCCGGCGATGATTTGCGGTTCAACGCCGGGTCCCTCCCACGAAACACTGAGGTGATCCTCGCGCCACCGCTGCTCGTGCACGGCCTCGATGTAATAGCGCCGGCCGGCTTCGAGATGAATCGCGGCCGACTGCTGGCCGGGCAGGTGGGTCCACTCGCGGGCCTTGGTCCAGATGTTCACACCCGCAATCGCACGCGCCGAGGGAGGAGTGTCGTCGGTGCCCAGCCAGAGTTCGGACGTGTCGTCGCTCGCGATGCGGAAAAAATAGTCGCCGGTGGCCGGCGGATGAAGGTAGCCGCGAACGCGCGCGACATAGTTCGTTTTCCAGTTCACCGGGCCCTCGAAGGTCGGGAGGAATTCGCGGCCCGAGGGGCGCGCGGGGAAATCCGGGACACTGACGAAGGCGGGCCAGCTGTCGCTCGCGTCCACCGCGATGCGCCGCCCCGGTGTCAGGTTGAGATTCGAATTTTCCGCCCGCAGCGCGATCGCGCCGCCGGCGTCCTCCAGCACCAGCAGCCGCCGCTGGCGGTCGACCCACGTGAGGGTGCCCTCGAGGTGCAGCGGGTGCGGTTCGCGGAGATTCCATTCCGCGACCGCGTGGATTTCCTGGATGGAACGCAGCGGCGGTTCCGCGGGGAGGGGGCGGGTGGCGACGAACAAAGCCGCCGCCGACAGCAACAGCCGGCACCGCGTCGCACATGAGAAACTGGAGCGGGAGGGGGGCAACGCGCCCGAACGTGTCGGTCCGCGCCGCGCAGGCCAAGCCTGAGAACTATGTCTTTAGTCATACTCCGATCATGACTTCCTCCGACTTGTGGGGTGAGGCGCCGGAATCAGAGTCCGCCCCGACCGGTTCTCCACGCCTCCGCTCAATCGAACGGGAGCGTGCGCCCACCCCAGACCGCAGGACCGGTTTTATTCCCTGCCCCCATGCACCTCCCTACCGTTGTTCCGACTACACCTGCGAAGCGCGTGCCGCTTCTGTCTCTGTCGCTCGGCTTGTTGATTGCGAATTCCCTGCTCGCGCAGGTCGTCGCGCCGACGCCGAACCCGTCCCCCTCCACCGCCCCGAAAACGCCGACCACCACCGAAGTCAAAACCGGCGCGGACGCGGCGGCCGACACGGTCGTGCTTTCCCCGTTCGAGGTGAACGCCGCGGGGGACAACGGCTACGCGGTCTCCTCGACGCTGGCGGGGAACCGGCTCAACACCAATCTCCGCGACATCGGCTCCGCGATCTCGGTCATCAACGAGCAGTTCCTCCGCGACATCGGCGCGTACAACAACGAGACGTTGCTGCAGTACACCACCAACACCGAAATCGGCAGCGTGTACGGAAACTTCTCCGGCGCCGGCGGCGTGCAGGGCACGCAGCTGGAGGAGACGGGCCGTTTCGTCGCCCCCAACATGAACACGCGCGTCCGCGGTCTCGCTTCGGCGGACAACACGATCGACTTCTTCCTCACCGACATTCCCTGGGACGGCTATGCGGTCGACCGCGTCGATCAGCAGCGCGGCCCGAATGCGATCCTCTTCGGTCTCGGCCAGCCCGGCGGCATCATCAATGCCAACACGAAGCAGGCCGGTTTCCGGAACCGGGGCTCGGTTGAAGTTCGCTACAGCAGCTTCAACAGCCTGCGGACGAGCATCGACTACAACCAGGTTCTGATTCCCAAACAGCTCGCGGTGCGGATCGATGCGCTGCGCAACGACGAGAAATTCCAGCAGGATCCCGCCTTTCAGCGCGACCAGCGCGTCTTCGGCACGCTGCGTTACGAACCCGGCTTCCTGAACAGGAGCGACTTTGCGAAGACCACGCTGCGCATCAACGGCGAGAAGGGCCACGTCCGCAGCAATCGCCCCCGCAGCGTTCCCCCGGGCGACGGCATCTCGCCGTTTTTCTATACGGGCACCGCGCAGGGTTTCACGACGACCGGCGCGCCTTTCACCTACAACAACATCAACGGAAAGGGCTTCGACGCCCGCGGCCTGCAGGATCGCCAGATGACCGGCCAGCCGGATCGCGGTGAATTTCAGCCGGACTATCCCTTGAACGGCAACGGCGCGACCACGGCCAACCCGTACTATCAACCCTGGCTCGGCGGGCAGTTTGCCGCCGGCTACTTCGGCAACCCCATGGCCATCTTCGAAGGCGCCGGCGGAACCGCGCGCTTGGCAAACTGGGAGCCCAACGTGGGCTTGATCACCGCCGGCGGCAGCCTGCCGGCGCGCGGTGGACTCAATGCCGCCGGCGCAATCGTCGGTGGCATCGATGGCGTGCCGTTCAGCCGCATGTCGTCGCTCACCATCTACCGTGACTGGGCCCGCAAGACCAACCAGCCCGGCGCGAAGTTCGGTCTCACCCGCAACCTCATTCTCACCGATCCTTCGATCTTCAATTTCTACGACAACCTGATCGACGGCCCGAACAAGAGCGAGTGGCAGAATTTCGAGCGCTTCAACGTGAACCTCTCGCAGACCTTCTTCCGCGGCAATGTTGGCCTCGAGGCGGTGATCGACCGCCAGTACTACGACAACGGCCAGCTCGTGTTCATGACCGACAAGGGCCAGGTGCTCTACATCGACCCGATCCGCGTCATGGCCGACGGCACGACGAATCCGAACTTCGGCCGGCCTTTCATCAGCGATGGCACCGGCAGCAACCGCCACACGTTCATCGACCGCGCCTCGGAGCGTTTCACCGGATTCGTGAAGCACGACTTCTCGAAGTCGGAGCGGAAGAACATCGTCACGCGCATCCTCGGCCGCCACGTCCTCACGGGTTTTTATAACGAGGACGAGCGCAAGTCCGACACCCGCGGCTTCCTCCGCTACGGCACCGATCTCGCCTACAAGGACTTCGCCTTCGGCCCCAATTCCAACCAGAACATCGACAGCGGCAACCGCACGATCTACCCGGTCGTTTATCTCGGGCAGTCGCTCTCGGGCAAGAGCTCGGCGTCCGGCGCGAATATTTCACGCCCGACCGGCACCGCGGTGGCAAGCAGCGGAAACATCCGCATCTTCGACTCGACCTGGACGGCCACGGGCGTGAATCCCGGCGATGTCTGGGTCAATCCCGACTACCCGGTGGGCCATGTGCGGCGCACCAGCACGCAGTCGGAGAATCCGGCGAACTACCGCGGCTGGACGAGCCGCGCGCTCACGGTCATCGACTCGGAGCAGGGCAATCGCGATGCGCTCACGACCAACGCGAATCTCACGAAGTCCACGGTGGAGTCGCAGGCCTACGTCTGGAACGGCCACTTCTGGGACGGCGCCATCGTCGGAATGTTTGGCTGGCGCCGGGACATCTCGAAGGCGTGGTCCTACGCCGGCGAACGTTTCCCCGCCGGTCCGGCTTCCAACGCGAACATCAACCTCGATCCCTCGGTTTATCGCCTGCCCGCCCGGTATCGCGACTACATCGATGAGGAGTCCCACAGCTGGAGCATCGTGGCCCACCTCTCGCAGATCTTTCCCCGCGAGCGGATGCCGGTCGACGTGAGTTTGTTCTACAACCAGTCGGAGAACTTCGCCGCCAGCGCCGGACGCGTGGGACCGCTCAACGAGCCCCTCGGACCTCCCCGCGGCAAAACGAAGGACATGGGCTTCATGCTCGCGACGAAGGACGGGAAATATTCCCTCCGGTTCAACCGCTACGAGAGCGAGGCGACGAACGCCAGTTCCTCGGGTTTCAATTCGTTCTACCTGCCCGGTTTGTTCACGGGGTATCACAACCAGTTCAACGTCTATAAATACAAGATCGACGGAAACCTCTTCAATCTCTCCGGCACGCAGGGCACCGACCCGAACCGCTGGACGTGGGCCCCGCGCGTCGGCCAGACGCAGGACCAGGCCAACGCCGAGCAGACGGCCTCCCTCGCGGCCTGGGAAAAGATGATCGCGGCGATCCCCGCCGAGTTCTTCACGGCGTATCGCATGAACATCGGCGCGGTCGAGCTGCTCACGTCGACGACGCCGGCGGGTTTGACGGTGACGGAGGACAATTCGTCGAAGGGCGTGGAGGTCGATCTCACGGCCAGCCCGATGCGGAATCTCCGCCTGACGTTCAACGTCGGAAAACAGGAGGCGTTCCGCCGCAACATCGGACCGACCTCGATGACGGACCTGATCGCGACCATTCACACCGCCCTCGCGACCACGCCGGCCGGCCTCATGCGGAACAGTTCGTCGAGCAGCGCGGAAACGGCGCTCACCGGCTGGAATAATAATTTCTACGCGCAATACGCGCCGCTGAAATTCACCGAAAGCACCGCGGTGCCCGAGCTGCGCAAGTGGCGCGCGAATTTCGTGGCGAACTACGACTTCCGCGACGGCTTCCTGAAGAACGTCAACGTCGGCGCGGCGTACCGCTGGCAGGATAAAATCGTGATCGGTTATCCCCCGGAGTATCTCGACGCGGCGGGCGGTCCGGCGGTGAACCCACAGGTCGCCCTGGTGTGGCGTCCGCAGCTCGACAAGCCCTTCTACGGTCCGGCCGAGCACAACGTCGACCTGTGGATCGGTTACAAGCGCCAGCTCACGAAGCGGCTCGCGTGGCGCGCGCAGCTCAACGTGCGGAACGTCGGCAAGGACAACTATCTCATCCCGATCAATGTTCAGCCGGACGGCACCGCGGTCGGCTATCGCATCGCTCCCGTGCAGACCTGGAGCCTTTCGAACACCCTGGAGTTCTGATCGGGAAACTTTGTTAGGTTAGTGTTGCTTGTCTGTCAGAGTCAGTCGGGGAAGGCGGGGCTTTCGGGCCCCGCCTTCTTATTTTTTGTCGATCCTTCGAACCCACGGCAGATTCATTCCGCTGTAGGAGCGGCTTTACGCCGCGACCGCAATGGACGCGCCTTCCCGGAAGTCGCGGCGTAAAGCCGCTCCTACAGCAAGCCGTCGATCACATGCCGACGACCCGCGCCACCCGGACCAGCCCGTAGCCGAGCAGGCCCGTGATCGGCAGCGTCAGCACCCAGGCCCAGAGAATGCGTTCGACGACGCCCCATTTCACGGCGCTCAGCCGCTTCGTCGCGCCCACGCCCATGATGGAGGTGGAGATGACGTGAGTGGTGGAAACCGGCACGCCAATGTCGGAAGCGACGTGAATGATCATGGCGGCGGTGGTCTCGGCGGCGAAGCCGTGGACCGGCTGCAGTTTCACCATCTTGTGACCCATGGTGCGAATGATGCGATGGCCGCCCGCCGCGGTGCCCGCGGCCATCGTGAGGGCGCAGGTCACCACGACCCAGTAGGGGATGTCCTTGAATTCGCTGACGCGAAGAAACGAGGCCCATTCCGGCAGGTTCGTGAAAGCGCCGCTCGCAGTACCGGTTGCGAGGGCGAGCGTGATAATGCCCATGGTTTTTTGCGCGTCGTTCGAGCCGTGACCATAGGCCATGAAGCTGGCGCTGAGGAGTTGGGCCTTGCCGAAAATCACATTCACGATCCGCGGCGTCAGCGTTCGCAGCAGGATCATGAGCAGCCACATCAACAGCGCGCCTCCGATGAAGCCGACCAGTGGCGAGCTGAACATCGGCAGCACGACTTTCGGCCACAGACCGACGGCGGATCCGTTCTTGTGGTCCGCCCAGATCAGGACGCTCCATTTTCCACTGGTCGCGACGGCCGCGCCGCACAAGCCGCCAATCAGCGCGTGGCTGGAACTCGAGGGCAAACCCAGCCACCAGGTGAAGAGATTCCAGATGATCGCGCCCATCAGGGCGCAAAACACGGTGAGCATGGTCACGGCGCTCGCGTCGACCAATCCGCCGCTGATCGTTTTGGCGACCGCCGTGCCGGCGAGCGCGCCGATGAGGTTGAAGAACGCGGCCATGAGAATGGCCTGCCGCGCGGTCAGAACTTTCGTCGAGACGACTGTCGCAATCGCATTCGCGGTGTCGTGAAAGCCGTTGATGTACTCGAACGCGAGGGCGGCGAAGAGAACCAGCAGGAACAGCGTCATGGCGTTTCAGCAGAGACCCGGGGAGTGGCGGCTCCGCTCACGAATGCTTCAGCACGATTTGAACGACGATGTTGCCGGCGTTCCGGCAGCGATCCACCGCCTGTTCCACCATCTCGTACAGTTCGTGCAGGATCATCAGCTCCTTCGGGTCGTACGGCCCCTGGTAGAGATCCTTGAGGAGGCTGAGCATGACCTTGTCCGCCTCGCCCTCGGCGAACTGCAGGCGGTCGTTCGCCTCGCGGATCTTCTCGATGGTCGTGCCGCCGCGAAGCTGTTTTACCATGAACGCCACCGCCTCGGCGGCCTGCAGCATGAGATCGGCCTGCCGCTTGAACGCCGCATGCGGCACGCGGCCGGGATAGATCGAGAGGCGTTCGACAATCTTCTCCACCGTTTTCGGGATGCGATAGAGGGCGAAGGACAACTCCTCGATGTCCTCGCGCTCGAGGGGAGTGACGAAGGTCTTGCTCAGTTCCTCGATCACCAGCTGCCGGATGCGCTTTTCCTTCCGGCGCGTCTGGATGAACTCGTCGAGATTCGCCGGCGTGCCGCCCGCGGCGAGCTTGCTGAGGTAGTTGGCGAAGAGATCGACGCTGCCCTTGGCCTCCTCCGCGCCTGCTTCGAGCAAATCGAAAAATTTGTCGTCCTTGCCGAGGAGTTTCTTAATCGAGAACATATGCGGCGTGAGTAGCGGGCGGTGTTGCGATTGCGAAACAATTCTCGTCCCGCGCTAGACCTTGCGGCGAAGCCAGACCCAGAGATAACCGATCCGTTCCCGCACCGCCCACGTGCTGCGCTCCAGCGACGCGGAATCCCAGGTCAGGTCGCTCCAGCGGAAGTCGTGATTCTGCCGCACAGAAAAATCCGCCGGACAGGGCAGGGTGCTGACGCCCGCCTTCCGAAAGAGCGCCGCTGCCCGCGGCATGTGCCAGGCCGACGTGACGAGGCCGACGGGAGCGGAGCCGGCGATCTTCCACACCGCGCCCGCTTCGTCCTCGGTATCGCGGGCGGTTTCCACGAGCAAAATCCGGCCGCGCTCGACGCCCAGCGATTCGGCGGCGCGGGCAAGCACCGAGGCGTGCGAAACATTGGTCCCGGAACCGGGTCCGCTGACGATCAACCGGGCGGCTGGCAGAACGCGCAGCAGCCGGACCGCCTCGACCAGGCGGGCGCGTCCGGACGGCGAAAGTTGGGTGAGTGGCGTCAATCCCACCGCATCGGTGTGCCCGCCTCCGAGCACCACGAGATACTGGCAGGCGGCCAGTGACTCCGGTGGTGTGGCGTTCGCGCTGAGTTCCGGCATCGCCGCGTAACGCGTTTCGAGCGGGCGCACCAGCCAGGTGCTGACGACTTTGTTGCTGAAAAGCAGAAGCAGGACCGTGCCGGCGACCAGCAGGGCGCGGCCGGTGCGCACGCGCCGGGTGAAGCACACAAGAATCACGCCGATCGTCAGCAGCGCGAGGCACACGGGCACCGGCAGCAGCCAGAACGACACGAATTTTTTCGCCCAGAACATTGTCCCAACGTCCCGCGTTCCCCGCCGAGGCCAAGAATAAACATGGGAGGGCCAAAATTATCCATTCATCTTGTTGGTGTTTGCCTGTAGCTTCTTCGTTTCTAACGTTCCGACGCGCGCCGCATCACCCTCGGCGGTCTCTGCGCCAGGTTCCCAATCCCCATGAAAAAACTTCTCCTCTCCCTCGCGCTCCTGGCTCTCGGCAGTTCGTTTGCCGCCGCCGCCGACACCTACCAGATCGCCGTCATCCCGAAGGGGACGACGCACGAGTTTTGGAAATCGATCCACGCCGGCGCGATGAAGGCCAAGCTCGAGCTGGCGCAGCAGGGGATCGAGGTGAACATCATCTGGAAGGGACCCTTGAAGGAAGACGACCGCGAGCAGCAGGTGCAGGTCGTCGAAAATTTCATCGGCCGCCGCGTGCACGGCATCGTCCTTGCCCCACTCGACAAGAAAGCCCTCGTCGCCCCCGTCGAGGCGGCGATCAGCGGAAAAATCCCGGTTGTGATCATCGACTCCGGACTGGATTCCAAAGTGGCGGCGAGCTTCGTGGCGACCGACAACAAGGAGGGCGGCCGCATCGCCGCGCGCAATCTCGGCAAGCTGCTTGAGGGCAAGGGCAACGTCATCCTCCTCCGCTACCAGGTCGGGTCCGCCAGCACGGAGGAGCGCGAGGAAGGTTTCCTCGAGGTGATGAAGAAGGATTTCCCGGGCATCAAATTGCTTTCCACCGACCAGCACGCGGGCGCCACGCGCGACAACGCGAAGCGCGTTTCGGAAAATCTCCTCAACCGCTACGGCAAGCAGGTCAACGGGGTCTTCGCCTCGAACGAGTCCGCCGCCTCCGGCATGTTGCTCGCGTTGCGCGATGCCGGTCTCGCGGGGGGCAAGGTGAAGTTCGTGGCGTTCGACGCCGGTGAAACCTTGAACGCCGGCCTGAAGGCGGGCGATGTCGCCGGCTTCGTGGTGCAGAATCCGCTCGCGATGGGTTATCTCGGCGTGAAGACGGTCGTCGCCGTGATCCGCGGCGAGAAGGTGGCGCCGGTGATCGACACCGGAGTCGGCTTCGTCACGAAGGAGAACATGAACGAACCCGCCATCGCCGAGCTGATGAATCCGCCGCTTGCGAAGTATCTGAAGTGAGGCTGCACGAGCGCGGAAAGTGTTCGGGCTCTCGCTCCTTTCGGGCCATTCCCTTTTTGTCTGTCATTCTGAGCGCAGCGAAGAATCCACCTGGATGTCCAATCACGCGACACATCCGACGTACTGGGTCTACATCCTAGCCAGCAAACCTCATGGGACCTTGTACATCGGCGTGACCAACTCGCTGGAACGCCGCGTATGGCAGCACAAGACCGGAGCTGGCGATAGCTTCACGAAAAAATACGCCGTCACGTGCCTGGTCTATTGCGAAGAGTTCCGTGACGTCTCGAACGCCATCGCCCGGGAGACTGCGCTCAAAGGTTGGCTGCGTGTTAGGAAAATCGCCCTGATTCAGGAGAGGTGGTACGACCCCCAACTGGATTCTTCGCTGCGCTCAGAATGACAAACAAGGGGAATGAAGTCGTCAGTCAGAACGGGATCGCCGCCGCCAGCCTGCGGCTGACGGGCATCCAGAAAAGCTTCGGGGCGACGCGCGCGCTCAAGCAGGTTTCGCTCGAGATCGCGCCGGGGGAGGTGCACGCGCTCATCGGTGAAAACGGTGCGGGCAAAAGCACACTCATGAAGGTGCTGAGCGGAGCGCACACCGCCGACGCCGGCACGATGGAGCTCGGCGGTGCGCCCTATGTGCCCGCCGATCCGAACGACGCCCGCCGCAAGGGCGTCGCGATGATCTATCAGGAGCTGAATCTGGCCCTGCATCTCACGGCGCAGGAAAACATCCTGCTCGGCGCCGAGTCGGCGAAGCTGGGTTGGGTCGATCGCCAGGTTTCGCGCGAACGCGCCCGCGCCGCCCTCGCGCAACTGGGCCACGAGGGGCTCGACCTCGACCGCCGCGCCGGCGAGTTCACGATTGCCGAACAGCAGATCATCGAGATCGCGCGCGCCCTGCTGATGCAGCCGAAGGTGCTCATCATGGATGAGCCGACCAGCAGCCTGACGCAGGCCGACACGGAAAAACTTTTCGCCACAATCCTCCGCCTGCGCGCCCAGGGCGTCAGCGTGATCTACATCAGCCATTTCCTCGAGGAATGCCGCCGGATCTGCGATCGCTACACGGTGCTCAAGGATGGCGAAACCGTGGGTTCCGGGCTGATGAAGGATGCGACGCTGGACCACATCGTCACCTTGATGACCGGCCGCGAGGTGAAGGACCTTTATCCGCGCACGGTTCACCAGCCCGGGGCAGTGGTGCTTGAAGTGAAGGAAGCGGCGGGTTCGCCGCGTTTGAAGCGCGCGAGCTTTCAACTGCGCGCCGGGGAAATTTTCGGGCTCGCCGGCCTGATCGGCGCGGGTCGCACGGATTTGCTGCGGACGATTTTTGCGCTCGATGGACTCGCCGCCGGCGAAGTTTGCCTCGCGGGCGCGCCGGCCGGGCCGTCGTTGCCGCGCACCCGCTGGCAGCAGGGTCTGGGTTTCCTCAGCGAAAACCGCAAGGAGGAGGGGCTCATGCTCAATCAATCCATCGCGGACAACCTCACGCTGACCAAGATGGAGTCGTTCGGCCGCTTCGGCTGGATCAGCGAACGGCGGCAGCAGGACGTGGCGCAGCGCTGGGTGGAAAATCTCCGCGTGAAATGCCGCGATGCCGCGCAATCGATTGGACAGCTCTCGGGCGGCAACCAGCAGAAAGTGGCGATCGCCAGGCTGCTGGAGCATCCCGCGCGGATTTTCCTGCTCGATGAACCGACCCGCGGAATCGACGTCGGCAGCAAGGCGCAAATCTACCAGCTCATCGGCGAACTCGCCGGTGCGGGCAAAGCGGTCGTCCTGGTCAGCAGTTATCTCCCGGAATTGCTCGGGCTCTGCGATACGATCGGCGTGATGTGCCGCGGCGAACTCACCGCGGTCCGCCCGCGCGCGCAATGGACCGAGGCGGAAATCATGCGGGTGGCCACCGGCAGCGAAAGCAGCGCCTCCTCGAATAACTCATGAACGACCACGTCAAAAAAGTCCTGGCGAAGGCCGGCCCTTTCATCGGGTTGATCCTGGTGATTGTGCTTTTCTCGATTCCCTCGGAGACGCGCGAATTCTTTCTCACCTATCATAATTTCAAGATCATCTTCACGCAGACCGTGATCGTGGCCGTCGGCGCGCTGGGCATGACGATGATCATCGTCAGCGGCGGCATCGATCTTTCGGTGGGTTCGGCGATCGCGTTCACGAGCGTGGTCGGAGCGATGTTGATCCAAAAAGGGTGGGGACCGGTTCCCGTCTCGCTGGCGATGATTGCGGCGGGCGGAGGCATCGGGCTGCTCAACGGCGCGGCAATCGCCGGCATGCGGATGACGCCGTTCATCATCACGCTCGGCACGCTCGGCGTCGCGCGCGGTTCGGCCAAGTGGCTGGCCGACAACCAAACCGTCAACTACGACGCCTCGCCCATCAACACGTGGATGACGACCGCCGATCCGTTCAGCCATGCGTTGCCCGCGGGCGTCTGGGTGACGATTGCGCTGGCGGTGCTGACCTCGCTGCTCCTGCGGAACACCGTTTTCGGGCGGCATATTTTCGCTCTCGGCTCCAATGAAGCGACTGCCCGCCTCTGCGGTATTCCGACGACGCGTTTGAAGGTGCTGATCTACACGCTCGCCGGATGTTTTTTTGGTCTGGCCGGGCTCTTCCAACTTTCGCGGCTGCGGCAGGGAGATCCGACCGTCGCGGTTGGCCTGGAGCTCGACATCATCGCGGCCGTGATCATCGGCGGCGCGAGTCTCTCCGGCGGCGTCGGCACGATCCTCGGATCGATGATTGGCGCGTTGATCATGGCGGTGCTCCGCAACGGCTCGCAGCAGATGGGCTGGCCCACGTATTTCCAGGAAATCATCATCGGCCTCGTGATCATCGTCGCGGTGTTTCTCGACCGGTTGCGGCAGGGAAGGGCGAACGCCTGACGGATTTTTCGCTGTAGAACGCGCGCGGGTCCCCCCAGATTCCGGCCGTGGAAATCATCGCGCACCGCGGCGCGTCTCATGCCGCGCCCGAAAACACCCTGGCCGCGGCGCGGCTCGCCTGGACGGAAAACGCCGATGCGCTCGAACTCGATGTTCGTCTCACCGCCGATCGACAGCTCGCGGTCATTCACGATGAGACAACGAAGCGTTATGCGGACATCGCGCTTTCCGTGGGCGCCGCGTCCATGGCGGAACTTCAGCGTCTCGATGTCGGCCGCTGGAAAGACGCGAAGTATGCCGGCGAAAAAATCCCCACGCTCGACGCGATGCTGGCGGGCATTCCGCCGGGGAAACGGGTGTTCATTGAAATCAAAGGCGGCCCGGAAGCGGTGCCGGTGCTCGAGCGTTGTCTCGCGGGAAGTCAGTTGAAACCAACGCAGCCGGTGGTGATCGCGTTCGATTTTTCGACCGTGGCGGCCGCGAAACGGGTTCTTCCCGCCACCGAGGTGGCGTGGATTCTCGACCACGATGCCGCGACGCGAAGCCTTCCGCTCGATGAAATTCTCCGACGCTGCCGCGAAGGCGGGCTGGATGGTCTCGACCTGAAAGCCGGCTGGCCGATCGATGTGGCGTTTGTGAACCGAGTCCACGACGCCGGTCTTAAGCTTTATGTGTGGACTGTTGACGACCCGGTGGTTGCACGACGGCTCCGGGATGCCGGGGTGGACGGCATCGCCACGAATCGCCCCGGCTGGCTGCGGGAAAAAATTGCGGACTGAGTGTCGTTTCAAACGACTGGCGCGGGCTGAATTCGGCCTAAATCGCGGTTAATTTACAGGGGAGGCGTGTCGTAGGTGCCGTTAATAACCGTGGCGATGGCGCCTCGATTGAAAGGAACCTCCCGTGAACCCCGCAGAACAGAACGCTCTCTTGCTCGTCGGAGGCGGTGCGCGCGCCGCTTACCAGGTGGGAGTCTTGCGCAGCCTTGCGAAATCTTTTCCTGAACTTCGTTTTCCGATCCTGACGGGCGTCTCCGCCGGCGCGATCAATGTCGCGATGCTGGCCAACTCGCCGGACGAATTTCCGCGCGCCACGGAGCATCTGGTGTCGCTCTGGGAAAACCTCACGATCGACAAAGTCTTCCGCACGCAGTTTCGCTCACTCGGATCCAAATTCCTGCGCTGGATGGTCCGCTCCGCCGCGGGCCGCGCGCACCGGATGCCGCCCATCCGCGAAATGGTGGACACCGCGCCGTTGCGCAGCCTGCTGCAGAGCACCTTCAACGCGCCCGATGGCATTCTCCACGGGATCGAGGCCAATCTTCGCAGCGGCCGTTTGTCGGCGGTGGGCATCACCACCACAAAATATCCTTCGGGCCAGTCGACCACTTGGACGCAAAGTCTCGACGAGGAGTCCTGGCACCGCGTCGGACGCCGCGGTGAGCCGACGACGCTCACGGTGGAACACGTCATGGCCTCGAGCGCGCTGCCCCTGATTTTTCCCGCCGCGCAACTGAGCGATGGCTGGTATGGCGACGGCGGCATCCGGCTCACCGCGCCGCTGTCTCCCGCCGTGGAACTCGGCGCCGACCGTGTGCTCGCGATCTCCACGCTCACGGCCCCCGGTCCGATTGTGTCCAACACGCCTTTCCCGAATTATCCGCCGGCGGCGACGATCCTCGGCGTGCTGCTCGAATCCATTTTCCTGGACATGCTCGACGCCGACGCGACGGAGCTGCGCCAGCTCAACCAGCTCATTGCGGACAATCCGCGCAGCAAGGAATTCGGGCTGCGTCCCGTCGATGTCCTCGTGATGCGTCCCTCGGAAGACCTTCGCACGCTGGCCCATGAATTCGAACCCGAGCTGCCCAAAAGCCTGCGGCACGTTTTCCAGGCGCTGGGCAGCCGCGAGAGCAACCGCTCGGACCTGATTGCGACGTTGCTTTTCCAGCCGCGCTATCTGAAGCGCGTCATGGAAATCGGGGAGAAGGACGGCGCGCGGCGCCGCGATGAACTGGCGGTATTTTTCGGTTTCGATGGCGGCGCCCGCCGCACCAAATCCGCTTCGGCGATCAAGCACGGCGGCGGCAACGGTCACGAGGGCGGGGCGGCGATCGAGCAGCCAGTCTTCAGCACGGCGCGAACCGGCACCGACAACTAGGCGGAGCAGCAGACCTGACTGCACTCCTGCGGATCCAGTTCTGCCCGCGCGTTATTTTTTCTCGGCCGGTTTGGACGGAGCGGGCTCGGCGAGCGTCGGCGTTCCGACTTCCACCCGGCCCTTCTGGACCGCGGGCTTGGTGATGATTTCGCTCTCCGTCATTTCCTTTCCGAAATAAGGGGCCGAAGCGGTGATCATCACGGGGATCGCCTCGAGCTGGGAAACGCCGTCGGAACTCACCGTCATGCGCGTCCGCCACAAAAGCTGTTTGCGAGGGGAGACGAGCGATTCGTAGTCAAAAGCGGACGCGACGATGTAGTAGCAGTTCGCGCCGGCTTGATTGACGAGAAAGTTGTTTTTCGAGCTGCTTTCCGCAAAGCGCTTCACCGGATCGGTCAGGCCGTTCATCTGCTGCAGCGCGGCGGCGGCGCCGAGATCCATGCTGCGGGCGTCGCCACCCATCGCGGGATCTTCCGCACCCGAGCCGAGCGGACGGGCGCTCGCTTCGTTGACCATGCTCGCCTCGTCGAACGCCTTGCCGAGTTTGCCCGCAAATTTTTCCCCGCCGACGAGGGCGGCGCGATCGAGGACATTGCGCAGAACCTGTTCGCCTGAAATCGCGCTCTCCGGGCCGAGCATGTTGTGCGAACCCCAGATGTAGATGATGACGAGCGAAGGCGCGTGCTCGGCGGTCGCGGGAAGATAGCCGCTCGAGGCGAGCGCCTTGCGGAGAACCCGCTCCACATCAGCCGAAGGCATCGGCTTCTGGCTCATCGGTTCGCCCCGCGGATGATAGCCGCCCGGGTGCAACACGTAGTAAATGGGATTCTCCACCGATGCGATGGGTCGCGTTTTCCCGGCGTCGCTCAGCTCGCTGATGACCGTGATGTCCAAGTCGGGGTTTTTGCGAAACGCCTTCGGGATGAGGCTGAAATTCACCCGCGACGGCGGCGCCTCTTTTTGCGGCGTCAGTTCGGGCGCGGTTTGGGCGAAGGCGGTGGCACACGCCAGGATTCCCGCGGCAACGGAGCGAAAAACGTTCATGAGAAAAAAAGGCATGTGGTTCGCGAAAGTCGGGGGTTACTCCCATCCCATCTGCCGTCCTTTGTTTTCCGTCTCCAGCCATTTCATCAGTGGCGCGTAGTATTCGAGCATCGCCCGGGTCGAGAGTTCCTCGCCGGTGGCTTCCTTCAGCACCTTCCGCCAGTCCTCGGTCTGGCCCTTCTCCATGATTTTGCGGAGGAAGTCGCCCACCTTTTTGTTGCCGGCGTAATTACAGGTCTGCGGCGGCTGATGGAGGATGTTTTTCGCGATGTAGTCGTTGAGCTGGTATTTGAAGACCTGCGCGATGGCGTAGGAATAATAGTAGGCCGGCGTGTCGTTGACGTGCGTCTTGGTGGCGGGATCGCAGAAGTCCTCGCCGCGCGACGACGGCGGCTCGATGCCCTGGAAGTCGCGCACGTACTGCCACCAGCGCGCGTTCCATTGGCCGGCGGGGAGCTTGTTCGCGTAAATGTCCGCCTCCCAGTGCGCCATCACGCCGGACGACCAGTAGATGAACGGAATGCCGGTGCCGAGCGACTGGCTGAGGAGAAACGCGGTTTCGTCCACTTTGTAGTCCGCGGGCAGCACGCCGACCGAGCGGAGATAGGGCACCTGCGATGAGGCGAAGGCGGTGAGTTCGCCGAAGCCTTCGTGAAACGCGGGATTGGCTCCGTTGCGCAGCAGGGGCGGCACTTCGGGCCGCGTGTAGGCCATGAAGTAGAAGACGTGCCCGAGTTCGTGGTGCGCGGTGCTGAACCACCACGGATTCGGCTCGATGCTCATGAGCGACCGGATGTCGGTGTCGAGGTCGAGATGCCACGCGGAGGCGTGGGTGTTTTTTTTCCGCGGATTGCCGGCCGGCACGGGATAGAGGTCGGACTTCGGCCAGAACGTCTCCGGCATTTTCGGAAAACCCATGCCCGTGTAGAACGTCTCCGCGGTTTTGGTGACCCACTCGGCCGTGCGGCCCTTGAAATACGGCTCGAGGTCCGCCGCCTCGACGAGCCCGTCCCATTCCTGGCTCCAGCGGTTGTTGATCCAGTGCGCGGGAATCCGTTTCGGCACCGGCTGGCCGAATTTCGCAGCGAGCTTGTATTTCGTCCAGGTGTGGAGCTGGAGGTAAAGCGGGCGCAGCACCTGCATGAAGTTCTCGTTCAACTTCAGCATCTCGTCGGTCGTCATGCCGTAGCCCGCGACCTGCAGCGCGAAATAGTCGTGGTAACCCATCTCCTGCGCGACGCCGTTGCGCAGGTCGCGCAGCTTGATCAGGCCGGGCTTGAGCGCCTTGCCGGACTCCTTGGACGCCTCCCACACCGCGAGCCGCTCCTTCAGGTCGGTGCTCGATTGGAGGAGGTTGTCGATTTCGTTCACCGTCACAGTTTTTCCGCGCAGCTTGAATTCGAAGCTGTTCAACGTGGACGCCTGGGCTGTCTCCGCCTCGATGCGCGCTGCGGTGAGCTTGGGATTCGTCATCGGCGATTCGGCGGCGATGAGCAGCAGGCGCTCGAGCTGGCGGATGCTGAGATCGTTCAGGTCGCTGCGCTGGCGGAGGAGGTCCTTCACCTCGGTGATGAGCGCGGGATTTCCCATCACGGCCGCGCGGGCTTTCCCGGCGGTCTCCGACGCGGCGTCATTTGCCGGCGAAACATCCGTGGACGCCTTCCACTGCGCCTGGCTCTCGACGTAGTACACGGCCTGGTAGGTGGAGTTGACGAAGGAGAGAAAACGATCCGCGCGTTCCTGCGCGGGGTTCGTTGCCGACGCGGCGTGTGTGAGAGGCGGGGAAACGAAAGCGAGCAACGCGACCAAACTCAGGCGGGGCGTCCGGGGGAGTCGGAAATGCATGGCCGGGAAACTACGAGAGTCCCTCCAAATCGCAAAGCCGATCCGACGCAACCGCCCGGTCTCAATCATTGCCACCGAGGACACGGAGCTCAGGCACCGAGGGCACAGAGAAAAAATCCGAGGGGATTGGCTCTGTGCTCTCTATGTCTGCGCTCCGTGTCCTCGGTGGCAAAAAGCTCGTGTTCCTACTTCGCGAGCTTGCTGACGATCGCCGGCTCGGCGCCGAGGGTGCCCGCGAGTTTTTCCATGTAGCCCGGTTCGCGCACGGCGCGCGCGGCATTCACCAGTCGCGCCAGCCGGGAACGGATATCGAGCCGCTGGGCGACGTCGCTGTAGTTGTGGCGGGCGAGAAAGTTTTCCAGGTAGCGAATTTGTTTTTCCAGGAGATGCGCATCCATCGTGACCTGCGCTTCGAGCCGCGCGCGATACCAGTCGCTCTGCAGCAGGGCTTCCCGGGTGAACAGCGCGCGGAACGCCGGGTTGTCGGGTCCTTTTCCCTCCCACGCGCCGTCGCGCATGATGTGGAGCAGGGCGCGCAACGGCGGACAGGCCTCGTTGACCGAGCCGTCCGCGAAATAGTGCGACGCGGAAGCGCGCATCGCGGCGACGATGTTGTCGACGCCGTCCGCGTAGGTTGCGGGGTCCTGCATCTCCGGCTTGAGGAACTCCTCGTCGAAGACCGTGCTCGGATTGCCGAGCACACGACCACAGAACGTCTGCACGAAACGCGCCGTGATCCGCCAGCCGAGCCGGCTGGCGAGGACGCGGCGGCCGTTGAAATCGAAATCGGCGCAACGCTCGAGGTGCCCCTCGGAGATGAGATAGGCGGGCACGCGTTCGGGCGGCGTCATGCGACACCAGATCTCCGGAACGAGCAGGCTGATGTCGTGATCGACCCGGTGATGCGGGCCGACCCAGCCCGCGGCCGTCGAGAAAATCGGCAGGCCCGTCAGCACGAACGAAACATACGCCACGTTCAGATCGTAGATCGGTGGGAGCGCGTTGAACGGTCCCTTCGTCAGGGCGCCTTCGGAACCCGTGCCGGTGGTCGAGGGGGATTTTCCCGTCAGGCTCGCGATCAGATCCATGAAGGCTTCCGGCAGTTCCTGATAATGGATGGGCGCGAAAACGCAGAGCGGGCGAATGCCGGGCTCCGGCGGATTGAGCCGGCGGCCCATCAGCACGGAGCCGACGGGGAAGGGGGCCGGCGAGTCCGACGCGAGACGGCGGTAGAGCCGCGCACCGGTGCGCGCGAGATACGTGGCGCGCGGATCGTCGAGGTCGAGGCGGTCCTGGAGATAGCGCGGATTTTTCGAGGGCTTGCCGTCGATCACGCGGGGATGCGAGGGCGACACGAGGAAATCGGGGCGCCCGGCGGCGAGAAACTCGTGAAACATTTTCTGCATCGGCGCCGTGAAGGCCTCGAAGCCCAGCGTGTCGTCGACGATCGCGCGCGCGGCCTCGCGGGAAAGCGGCTCGTAGTTGGAGAAGAAGTGGCCGGGCAGGCCGAAATCGCGCTCGGTGGTTTTGTCGTAGCCGCGCACGATCGCATCGTCCGGCCGCTGGAAGAGCCGGTTTTCGCAGTTGTGCACGAATTTCAACGAAGGCTCCGTGATCCAGGAGGGCAGGGAAGGCACCGACGTCCGCGGCGCCACGGTCGATGCCGTGATGTCGTCCTCGACCTGGATTTTTTCCGCGGGGAAAAAGTCCGAGCGGAGGGTGAACGTGCGCCAGCCGCCTTCGCGCGTGTAGCCGACGCGCAGGTAATGGGTGAGCAGTTTCTCCTTGTTGTGCTTCAGCTCGTTTCCCGGGCGGGCGTTGATGGTGTCGACGCTGAAATGCCGGCGCCAGTCCTGGCCCCACTCGGGTTTGTAGAATCGTTTCAGCAGCAGCACGAGGTCGCGGATCGGACGGGAGATGGTCGTCAGCCAGTGGTTGTAATCGTCGCTGTAGTCCGGGCTGCGGCTGAGCAGTTTGACGACCGAGCCGAGCGAGCGTTCGGGACTGAGAACGGGGCGGCCGTGGGCGCGGTTCCGCTTCGAATCGCGGAAACGCGTGCTGTAGTCGCGCGCGAGGATCGCCTCGACGGCGTCGAGATCGCGCGCGAGGTCGCTCACGAAAACGGGTCCGGTGAACATCGCGTCCGCGATCGATTTCGAGATCTCGGATTTTCCGCCGCCGGAGACGGTGCACGGTTTGTGGCACAGCAGGCCTTCGGCCGTGGTGCCGCGCAACCGCCAGTGCCGGCCTTCGTCGGGCTTCGCCATCTCGACCTTGTACCCGGAGGGCAGCACGTAGGTGTGATTCGGCAGGAGCTTGAGCATCTGCTCCGCACCGATGACGTCGTTCCAGGCGATGCACTGCGTTCGCAGATCGAAGCGCGCGTCGGCGGGGACGTAGTAGACGGTGGGGAACAACTTGTCGCGCGCCCAACCGCCGGGCTGCAGTTCGACGCGATTTCCGAGCAAGGAGATCGCTTCGTCAAACGTGTGGGTCACATCCGGCAGATTCGGGTTGAGCTGAAAATCCTCACCGAGGTCATAGCTCGGGAAAACGATCGCGCCGCCGGCGTGTTCCTCCTCGGCGCGGCCGAGCAGGTTGGCGGCGTAACTGATCTGGGTCTTCACCTCTTTTTTGCAGTACCCGAAATAGTTGTCTGAAATCAGCGTGACGACGACGCCCGAGGTATCGCGGGCGGTAAGCTTGAACGCGCCGCCGTCGTTGTAGAGTTCGTCGGGTTTCTTCCAGCACATGCCGTCGCGGCGCTGGCGTTCGCTGGCTTCGTCCCAAGTGGGGAGGCCGAGCTCCTTTTTGCTCAGTCCGTTGAGATGCGGCGCGAGGATGATGCAGCCGGTGTGGCCGGTCCAGTGCTCGGGATCGAGCCCGGCGTCGTTTTCGGGGAGGTGGGGATCGCCGGCGTTGCCGAAAATGCTTTCGACGAAATCGAGATTCGCGACGAGCGCGCCGGGCACGAAGAAGCGCGTTTCCATCATGCGTTGCGGGGTGAAGCCGGGCACGGCGGGCACCACCACGGGGCGCAGGTGCAGCGACACGAAGCATTCCGCCTGATTCGCCTCGGCGGCGGTGAAGGGGAGGCGGGACAGTTCCGGTGTCGGCTGCAACGCGATCGCGAGCAGGCGGGCGAAGACGGCGGCGGGCACGGCTTTCTTATCGTCGGGCACGGGCAGGCCGCCCTCGGTGACGTGAAAGATTCCCTGCGTGGTGCGGCGGTCGCTGCGGGGATTGTGCAGCACGCCCTGGCGCACGCGGTAGGAGGTGAGGATGCCGCTGTGGTGTTCGTCGCGGCTGGGCGGGAGCGAGAGCGCGCGGGCCAGGCCCGGCCGGTCGAGTTCGAACGTGATCGCCGGCAGGCGCGGGACATCGGGGACGCCGCGGAGGTAGTTGCAAAGAAAGTCCTGGATGCGCTGGTCGAGCGGGCAGAGATGTTGCGCGAGCGCCCGGTCTTTTTCCCGGCTCAGGGTGAGCAGGTGGTCGACGAATTCCGAGAGGCCGTCGTTGGCCGGCAGGGTCACCCCGGGTCGTCCGATCTCGCGCAACTTGAGATTAAGATAGGCGAGAAGACGTGGATCGGCTGGGTCCGGAATCGGCGGTAGGGCGGGAGGAAGCGATGGCATGGTCAGGAGTTGGCAACGGCAGCCGCCACTAGAGTGGGTGGCTGAGGGAGGAGGCAATCCCGGAAGCCGGTTTCGGACCAGATGCCGGGAAAATTACGGGAACGTTTGCCCCGGGAGGGGATTGGGCAACCGTTCGGGCCGATGAAACTGCTCCATCTGGATTTTCTGCCCCGCAGCGGCGATCTCGGTTTGCTCGTCCTCCGCCTTACGTTCGGTGCGGGTCTTCTCTACCTCCACGGCTGGGGCAAGCTCACCGATTTCGGCAACCTCCGCCTGAAATTTCCGGACCCCCTCGGCGTCGGTTCGATGCCGAGTCTCACCCTGGCGGTTTTTGCCGAGGTGATCTGCGCGGGATTGATCGTGTTGGGAGCCTATACGCGGCTCGCGGCGCTCGCGGGGGCGATCACGATGGGCGTGGCGTTCTTCCTCGTGCATGGCGGAAAGCTGAGCGGACCAGGCAGCGGTGAACTCGCCTGCGCGTACCTCGCCGCGTTTGCCGCCCTCTTCGTGGCTGGTGCGGGGCGTTACTCGCTCGACGCGAAACTTGGCGCAAAAATCTAGCGGCGGCGCTCGGCCGCGCTGCAGTCCGGCATCCGGGCACCGTCGAAAGGCTTGTTGATTTCCACCGCGACAAGCCCTTCGAGCGAACGGGAGTCGGCTTCGTCCTGACGTTCCTCGGCTTCGGACGGCGCGCTTGAGGCGTGTTGCGGACGCAGCGCGAAGCAGCCGAAGACGAGCAGGAGAATGTAGGCCCAATTCGCCACCTGCTCCGTGATAAACACCTGGACCTGCCGGCCCCAGCCGACGCCCAAGCTCAGTGCGAGCGTGAGCAGGGTGGCGCGGGCCCAGATCGAGACGAGCAGCCGGGTGGCGCCGGTCATCCGGAGCAGCAGGGGAAGCGTGAGCAAGGCAAAGACCCAGCGGTAGGCGTAGTTGCTGGCGACGAATGATCCGCAGCAGATCGCGGAGCCCATCCAATAGTAGGCCCAGTCCGCGCGTTCGGTGCGCGTGTTTTCGAATTTCCAGGCGAAGCCGTGTCCCAGCGCCCCGGCGGCAAAAAATCCCATGGCATAGGCCCCGAGGCCCATTGCCCAGGCCCACATCGTGCCTTCCCCGGCGGTCAGGGGCTGGAGCGATAAAATTTTCTTCAAGCCAATGAGGCAGCCCCACGAGGCGTTTTCAGCCACGGGAAATTTCGAAAGCACCAGGCTGATCTCCTCCAGCTTGAACACCCAGAACCCCGTCACCGCGGCCAGCGCGCCAATCCAGACCAGCCGCCTGCGCCCGGTCTCGGCCCAGATCCCGCCGATGAGTGCGAAGACCGGATAAATTTTCAACAGGGCGGCGCCACTGAGTGCCGTGACCGGCCAGAGCAGCCCGGTGAACGTGGTCGAGCGCGCCCACCACACCGCGGCGACGACACACAACACAAAGAGCATCAGATCCATGTTGCCGCGCTCCAATCCCAGCCACACGGGCGGGGAAATAAAAAGCAGCGCCGTGAGCACGGCCCGCCGCATCGTTCGCGGCCGCAGGATATAAATCACCGCGAGCATCCAGACCAGCGCTTGCACCGCTCCCACCCAGGCCGAGGGGAAATCCTGCAAATGCAGGTGTCGCAGCGCGAGGGCCGCCCGGGGATAGCCAAAATGGGAACTGGGATCGGTCAGGGGATCGAGACCGCGGTCGGCATCGCGAAAATGCTCCAGCGTGACCGCGAGATCGCTGAAAACGGGCCACTGGGGAAACCAGAGCCAGCGATTGTGGTTGATCCAAGTCTGCTCGTTACGCGCGAGGACGAAGAGAAATGACGTGAGGACGAGCCCGCAGAATGCCGGCAGAAGCGTCCACCACCACGAACGGATGTGCGCAATTCTCAGGGGGTTATTCATGCAAACGACGGGTAGGGTTGAAGAAGGGCGAACCCATCAGACCCAAGGTCGGGCAGGAGGTTGCCACGTTAAACCGGCAAGCCGGAAATTTTAACGGCTGCCCCGGACGGACCCCGTCCATTCTTCCCTAATAGCGTGTAAGAAAATTGCCGGGCGGGTTTCTGACTGACCATGAAGATTCCCTCGCTGCTGCTGATCCCCCTTTTTGCCTTTGGTTTTTTCGCTTCCCCGTTCGCCGGCGATGATGAGCCGGCGCAAAAAACAGCGCCTTCCGCGAGGGAGATTTGTGCGGCGCTCGGCGCAGCGAAAGCATCGCCAACCGTAAGAAATTCAATCGAGGTGCATCTGACAGGGCGAAAAAGACCGTGACGATTCATGAACAAAACGCGCGCTTCGAGGAATGGTTCGCCCAACACGCGGCGGTGTTGCACCACGTCGCCAACGGTTTTGCCGACGGGACCGACCGGCACGACCTGATGCAGGAACTCCTCCTCGCGATGTGGCGCGCAGTCCCGGCGTTTCGCCAGGCGGCGCAACCCTCCACCTTCATTTTCCGGGTGGCGCACAACGCCGCCCTCACGTGGAAGCGGAGCCGGAAAAACTATCGCGAGCGCGTCGAGCGTTTCGAGCACCTCGCGGGCCGCGAGACCCACGTGCCGCCCGCGTCCGACAGCCGCGAAAACGAAACGCTGCAGCTGATCTACGCGCAAATCCGCCAGTTCGCGCCGGTCGACCGCTCGCTGATCCTCCTGCACCTCGACGGAGTCGGCTACGCGGAGATGGCGGCCATTCACGGCCTCACCGAGAGCAACGTCGGAGTGCGGCTCAATCGCCTGAAACACAAACTCACCCACGCCATGAAAGGACTCGCCCATGAACTTCGCTGACATCCAGCAAACCTGGGGTTCGCCGTCCAACCGGCCTTCCCCGGCACAAATCGAAACCGAAAAAATGAAATTCATCGCCGATCTGAACCGCCGGCGCCGCGGCAACGTCCTGTTCCTCGGCCTGGTGTTCGCCCTGCTCGCGTTCATGACCGGCAAGGTCGTGTTGCATCTGGTCTCGCCCGCGCCCGGCCTCGCCACGGTGGATCTCACGCAGGAGTGGGGCATCATTCCGTTTTTCGCACTGCCCTGGATCGGCTGGATCGCGATGCTCCGGCTGCACCGCCGGCACCGCCGCCAGCACGCGAACTATCAGGGCTCGATCAACGCCAGCGTCGCGGCGCTGCTCGACGAAAACCGCTCGGAACGCGTGCGGTACAAGGTCATCGGCGCCCTTCTGATCGTGAGTGCTCTGCTGCTGCCGCTGATCGTGTTCCAGCTGCGCGCGGTGGGGAAGGCGGGGAATGAAATTCTCTTTCCGGCCTTCGTCCTCTGGCCCGGCTATGTGGTCGTCGTGCTGCTGTGGGCGTCGTCCCACTACCGGCGGAAGTTGCTCCCGAGAAAAAGCGAACTGGAAGCGCTGTTGCAGCAGTATCGCTCCGGGTGAGCCGCCCGGCGGTCGTCGCTTCGCGCCGGTTTATTTCGGCTCGGTGATGCGGCCGAGGAACAGACAGGCGCCGCTCGCGCGATGCTGGATCGCGAACAGGAACGGCCGGTCAACGCGGACTTCGACGGGCGTCGGGGGAGGCATGGCCGAAGTCAGCCGGATCATCACCGCCGCAGTCGCCGCGGCGGCTTCCGTGCCTTCCTCGTCGAGCGCGATGAAGGTCTGGTGGAAGACATTCGAAAGCGCGAGATAGTCATCCGGGCGGCGAGGAGCCATGCGGTCAAAGTTGGCGCTGCCGCGCGGTTCGTCGAAAGCGCGTTTCACCCCGAGCGCCCGCAACGTTTCCCCGAGCGGAACGGTTGCTCCTTCCACGCGAAATTTCGGGAGGAAGAGCGAGACCGACGGACGTTTCTGCCGGCCCAGCCCGGCCCACCGGGCGAAATCCGGGCCGGCGATTTTTTGCGCGATGTCGGCGACCGTCTGATTGGCGTCGGGAAGGAGGATGAGGAACTGCAGGTCGCCGCCGAGGTAGTCGACGGTGGTGACGGTGAAACCCGATTCCGCCGCATGACCGAGAAAAGCGGTGGCCTGCATCGTGGGAACATCGCGGGTCGCCGGTTTTCCCCCGACGTGAAAGGGCCGCGGCTGCGTGAGCGTTTTCCCGAACGGGGTTTCCCAAGGCGCCTTGAGATAAAGCGCGTTCACGAGCACGAGGCGCGTATCGCGATTGAGGGCGTCGCGCGGGATAAGATCGCGGATTTTCTGGCGGGTCTGCTCTTCGACCCACGCGTTGATCGTGCCGCGGCTTGCTTCCGCCGCGTGAATAAAGTCCATCGGCTGAAACGGCGCGACGAAGCCGTCCTTCATCAAGGTCAGGAACGATTCGCGAAACGCATAGCCCTCCTGCCCGAAGAGACGATTCGCGGCATGCCACTCGATCGAATCGACGCGGCCGCCGTTCCGGCTGCGCGTTTCCGCTGCGGCCTGCGAATTTTTCGCCACCTGTTCGAGGGCGCCGCGGAGGGCGGCAAATCCGGCCTGGACGGCTGCATCGGTGGCGGGAAATCGGAAAACGCCGGCGAGTTCCGTCCGGGTTTCGGCTTCGGCGCCGACGTAAACCAGCGCCAGCGCGCTTTCGATCGAGTAGGGCGAGATGACCAGGTTTCCGTCGGGCCGTTTTGCGGACAGCTGCCGGTAGAGATCGAGTCCGGCCTCGTTGGTGGCGCCGGCGGCGTCGAATTCCGCGGCGGCTTCGGCCGGGGCAACCGCCACGGCGAGGGTAAGAATCGCAAGGAAACGTTTCATGGCTCTGAGTACGACACCGGAAGCCGGAGTTTCTTAGAAAAAAGCGCCCACGCCGCGACCTATCGTGGCAGATTCGCCTTTTCGAAATGGTAGGAACGGTAGGAGAGGGCGTCCGACTGCAACGCGTTGTAGACGCGCGAGCCCCGGACTCCCGCGAAATCCCGGCCGAGCGAATGGAGAAACGACGGCAGATGACGGGTGATCAGGCCCAGCGAGCGCGCCGAGTTTAAATCGAGGCCGCGCAGAACCTCCGCGTTGATTTTTTGCGTCTTGCGGTGAACGAGCGGCGATGTGGCGAGGTCCTGCTCCCACTCGGCGACGCCGGAAGCAAAGCGGAAATCGGCATAGAGAAGATGACCGCCCGGCCGCAGCACGCGGGAGACTTCCGAGAGAAAGCGCGGGAGTGACGGGTAGCAGTGCGAGGCTTCGACATTCACGACGGCGTCAAAACTTTCATTGGCGAAGGGGAGCGTTTCCGCGTCACCTTGCACGAAATCGAGTCCCTCGATCCGGTGGCGTTGCCGGCAGAAGGCAATGCCCTCGGGATTCAAATCGAGGCCGGTGTAGCGCCGGGGCTGAAAGCGGCGCATCACGTACGAAGCGCCGCCGCCGTGACCGCAGCTGACCTCGAGGACGTCTTTGCCGCGCAGATCGGTTTGCGAAACGACGTGGTGGTAGAGCTGCAGACAGGGCCGGTTGGGTTCATCGCTGGCATCGAGCGGAATCGCCAGGGGCGGCTCTTCCTCGAACGCGTAGTTCAAAAGCAGCACATCGTCGGCGCGGAGCCGCCGGGTGAGGAAGGGATACCAAAATTTCCAAAGCGCCTTCCGAAGCCGGGCGGAACCGAGAACGTGATCGATGAGCGGCATGGCGTGTCAGGCGGTCATGCACATCCCGCCGGTCACATCCGCGTGAGCGGCCGGAGTCCGAGCAACCGCAATCCCGTTTCCAGCACCAGCAGCGTGCGGGCGCAGAGCAGCAGCCGGCGGGCGCGGATCGCGGGGTCGTCGACGATGACTTTGTCGGCCGCGTAGAAACTGCTGAATTCGCCCGCGAGCTCGTAGAGGTACGTGCAGAGGAAGTGAGGCCGGAGCTGCGTGGTGGTCAGGCGGAGGGTGTTCGCAAAGCCCGCGAGTTTCCGGGCGAGCGCGATTTCCGCGGGCGTCTCGGGGGCGGTGGCGCCGCGGGTGGCGCTGGCATCGTCGGCCGCGAGATCCAGCTTGCGGAAGATCGAGCGCACCCGTGTCACGGCGTAGAGAAGATAGGGCGCGGTGTTGCCCTCGAAGGAAAGAATCTTGTCCCACGCAAACACGTAGTCGCTGCTGCGATTCTGCGCGAGGTCGGCGTAGCGCACGGCGCCGATGCCGACGGCGTTGGCGATGTCGCGGCGCTCGGCTTCGGGGAGCTCGGGCGATTTTTCCGTGACGATGGCGAAGGCGCGCGTCTCGGCCTCGGCGAGGAGGTCCTTGAGTTTTATCGGATCGCCCGAGCGCGTTTTGATCGCCTTGCCGTCTTCGCCGAGAATCGAGCCGAAGGTCACGTGCTCGAAGTGGGGGAGCTTGCGGTTGGTTTTCGCGAACCACTTTTGTGTCGTCAGCCAGAGTTGCTCGAAGTGATCGCCCTGGCGCGTGTCGGTGAGGATCGCGATGGCGTCGGCTTTGAAGTGCTCGACCCGGTAGAGCATCGTCGCGAGATCGGTCGTCGCGTAGTTCGAGGCGCCGTCGGATTTCCGGATGATGAACGGCTGCGTCTTGAAACGCGGATGCTCCGGATGAAAGACCACGAGCGCACCCTGCGAATCCTCGGCGAGGCCGGTCGCGCGCAACTCCTCGTAAACCTGCGGCAGCTTGTCGTTGTAGAAACTCTCGCCGAGCTGGTGGTCGAAATGGATGTCGAGCTTGCGGTAGATTTCCTCGAAGGCGCCGGCGCTGATCGCGTTGATCTTTTTCCAGAGGGCGAGGTTTTCGGCGTCGCCGTTCTGGAGTTTCACGAGCTCGGCGCGCGCGGCATCGAGGGTGGCGGGAGCTTCCTTCGAAGCGGCGTCGGCGGCCTTGTAGAGACGCTCGAGTTCCTCGAGCGGGTCGGTGGCGAGCGCGGCGTCGTTGCGGAGATTTTTGTAGCCCCAGATGAGTTTGCCGAACTGCGTGCCCCAGTCGCCGATGTGGTTGTCGCGAATCACCTCCGCGCCGCAAAACTCCAGCAGCCGGCAGATCGCCTCGCCGATCACCATGCCGCGCACGTGGCCGACGTGGAGTTGTTTCGCGGTGTTCGGCGAGCTGAAGTCCACGACGTTGCGCAGCCCGCGGTAAAATTCCGCGGCCCCGGATTTCAGGTGCGCGGTGGAATCGTAGGTGGTCAGCCAGGCAAGCAGGGTGGCGGGCTTGAGCTTGAAATTGATGAAACCGGGCCCGGCGATCGACACCTCGAACTGGTCCTTGGCCGCCGCCGGCAGCGTCGCGATGAGTTGTTCGGCGACGGCGCGGGGGTTGAGCTTGCGGGCCTTCGCGTAGCCGAGGACGCCATTGGCCTGGAAATCGCCGTGACGCGGATCCGCCGTGCGCATTTCGGGGGCGAAGGCGGCAGCCTCGAGACCGGCGCTGGCCGCGGCGGCTTTCAGGGTGACCTCGAGGTCGGCGGCGATATCGAACGAAACGGGCATCCCAGCACTACACGGAGGCGCGAGCCGGGCGCGCAAGCCCGGAGTCGGTCGTCCTGGTTTGAACGGTAGGAGCGGCTTTACGCCGCGATTGCCGACGGACGCGCTGAGGTCGCGGCGTAAAGCCGCTCCTACAGTTAAGTCCATCGAGCGGTCCGGATATCGGCTGGCATCGATCTGGCTCCCGTGCGAAGCATTCCCCATGGGCTCACACTGGTTCGACATCCTCGAGATGCTGCTGCGCTGGCTGCACATCATTGCGGGGATCGCGTGGATCGGGTCGTCGTTTTATTTTATCTGGCTCGATAACAGCCTCGATCCGCCCGCACCCGGTTCGGAAAACGCGAAGAAAGGGGTCTCCGGCGAACTCTGGGCCGTGCACGGTGGCGGATTCTACAACCCGCAGAAATACGCCGTCGCTCCGGCCACGCTGCCCGACAAGTTGCACTGGTTTAAATGGGAGGCCTACACGACATGGCTTTCCGGCACCGCGCTGCTCGTGGTCGTCTACTGGCTGAAGGCGCAGGTGATGATGGTGGACCCGACGCGCATCCCGCTCGGCACCTGGCAGGCCGCCGGCATCGGGCTGGCGAGCATGGTCGGGTCGTGGGTGATTTATGATGCGCTGTGCCGGTCGCCGCTCGGGAAGCGCGATGCGTTGCTCGGCATCGTGGTCTTCGGGCTGCTGGGTGTGCTGGCGTGGGGACTCTCGCAGCTCTTCGGCGGACGCGCCGCCTACATCCACGTCGGCACGGCGGTCGGCACGATCATGGTGGCGAATGTTTTTTTTGTGATCATTCCCGGGCAGCGGAAAATGGTCGGCGCGATGCGCGCCGGGCGGACGCCCGATCCGATCCACGGCCAGCGCGGCAAACAGCGCAGCGTGCACAACAACTATTTCGTGCTGCCCGTGCTGTTCACGATGATCAGCAACCACTACGCGGTCACCTACAGTCATCGTTACAACTGGGCGATTTTGCTGCTGATCGCCGGCGCCGGTGTCTCGATCCGGCATTTCTTCAACCGCCGGCACAAAGGCGTGCTCGCGTGGCGGTATCCGGCGATCGGAGCCGGGTTGCTCGGCATCGTGGGATGGTGGACGACGCCACGCCTCGCCCCGCTGCCGAAAGTCGAAGGCGCGGTGACGTTCGACCAGGTGCGGGCGATTGTGGGTGAGCGTTGCGCGACCTGTCATTCGCCGAATCCGACGTTTGCCGGCATTCCCCAGCCGCCGGCGGGGGTGGTGTTGCACACGCCCGATGCGATCGCGCAAAACGCGCAGCGCATCTACCAGCAGGTCGTGGTGACGCGCATCATGCCGCTCGGCAATGAGGCGACGACGAAGATGACCGACTACGAGCGCGCGGTGATCGCCGCCTGGATGGCTGCCGGCGCCCCCAGAAAGTAGGGTCGGGGGCGGGAAAAGGGGCTCTTTCTCAGAGGGAACCTTCCGGGTTACGGCCGGACTTTTGGCTCGACATCCGTAGGGAGACGGTTTGGCTCACAAACTTTTCCGCCCGGCGGCATTCGCCTGGTTCTCTTCACGTACAACCCACTCATGACAAGCAAACGAAACATCCCGACCCGTCGTTTCATTAAACCAACTTTCGAGTTCCTCATCGAAAAGAAGCGCGACGGTGGCGAGTTCACCCAGGAGGAAATCCGCTACATCATTGATAGCACGCTTGATGGCGAGATGCCCCAGCACCAGCTGGCAGCGCTTGCGATGGCAATCTACTTCTCCGGCATGTCCGCCCAGGAAACCGCGGACCTCACGGAAGAAATGATGCTCTCCGGCGAAGTGATCGATCTTTCGCACATCGCGAAACCGAAGATCGACAAGTACTCGACCGGCGGGGTGGGCGATAAAACTTCCCTGGTTCTTGTCCCGCTCGCCATGGCCAGCGGTGTCGTGGTTCCGATGATGTGCGGTGTCGAACACGACTACGTGATCAACACGCTCGAAAAACTCGCCTCGATTCCCGGCTTCAAGGGCCATCAGGAAAACGACCAGTTCGCCGCCCAGCTCGCCCGCATCGGCGGCGCGATCATCGCGCAAACCGAGGACCTCGCGCCCGTCGAGGCCAAGTTCTACGCGCTCCGCAAGGAAACCGGCACGATCCCGAGCCTTCCGCTCATCACCGGCAGCGTGCTCTCCAAGAAACTGGCCGAGGGCTCCGAAGGCCTCGTGATCGATGTGAAGTGGGGCAACGGCTCCTTCATCAAGGATCTCGAACAGGCGAAACAGCTGGCCCGCTCCATGACCCGCGTCGGCCGCTCGATGAAGCGCCGCTGCGTCGCGCTCGTCACGGACATGAACCAGCCGCTCGGCGACACCGTCGGCACGTCCCTCGAAGTGAAGGAAGCGATCAAGCTTCTCAAGGGCGAGGGTCCCGAGGACATGAAGGAACTCGTGCTGAAGCTCGGCATGGAAATCGTGCGCCTTGCCGGCGTCGCGGGCTCCACGCTCTCCGCCAAGCAGACGGTGCAGCGCCATCTCACCGACGGTTCCGCGCTCGAAAAATTCAAGGAGCTCGTCAAGGCGCAGGGCGGCGACACGGCCTACATCGACCATCCCGAAAAATTCCCGCAGGCGCGCCACATCCGGAAGCTGCCCGCCCCGAAACGCGGTTACGTTCACACCATCAACGCGGCCATGATCGCTCACGGCGTGCACATTCTCGGAGCCGGTAAAACGGCGCCGGGCGACAAGATCGACCACTCCGTCGGCGTTTCCGAGATCAAGAAGGTCGGCACGCAGGTGAAGCAGGGCGAGCCGCTGATGATGATCCACTACAACGACGAGGCGAAGCTCGAGCAGGCGCTCGATCACTTCAAGAACGCCTACCGTCTCGCTCCGAAGCGTCCGACGCCTCCGCCGCTCATCGTCGAGCGCGTGGCGTAAGCGCGAAGCGACAAATCACCACCAGGATCGAATCATGAATCTCAACTATCTCATCTCGATCCTGTGTCTGGTTCTTTGGATTGTTGCCTTGGTCGACTGCCTGCAGAGCAGCAATTCCAACAAAATCGTCTGGGTGCTCGTCATCATCCTGCTGCCGTTCCTCGGCTCGATTCTTTACTTCACGATCGGGAAGGCGAAGAGCTGAGGCGGAGACCGACCCTGTTGCGGGCCCTCACCGGCGTCCATGAATTTACAGCCGACCGGCTCCGGTCGGCTTTTTTGCGGGCGGAATCAGCGCGGCGAGAACGCCGGGTTTCAGCGCGAACAGCAGCGACACCCCGGTGATCAGCAGCGCGGTGAACGCCCGCGGGTCGGTGACGAGGACCGACGCGTTGGCGAGCGCTTCGTTCAATTGCACCGTCGTCCCGCTCAATCCCTCGGGCGAGACAGCTTGTTTGACGGCGAGCGTTGCTCCCAGCGTGGCGCCCGCGAGACAGAGCCCGTACCGCAGGATCGACGGAGCGGCGGATTTCTTTTCCGGCAGCGCCGCGAGCACCCGTGCGGAGAAACCGTCGTCGGCGAGCGGCGCCAGGGACTGGCTCAGCGCCTGTTCCAGGCGGCGGTCGTGGCTCGAGGGGGAATTCAGGTCTGCGGGTTCCATGCGGCGAGGTGTTGACGGAGTTTCTCTTTGGCGCGCGCGAGGTGGGTTTTCACCGTGCCCAAAGGCCAGTCAAGGAGCGCGGCGATCTCGCGGTGTGACTTGCCCTGCTGATAACCGAGATGAATCGCGAGCTGTTCGTCTTCCGACAACTCGCGCAGCGCCACGGCCAGATCATGGCGCAGATCGGAAGCGTGCGCGGTGGCGGCTGCGTTTTCGTCCGTGGTTTTTTCGTCGAGCGGCGGATGGTCGCGCTGACGGCGGCGGGCGTTGCGCCAGTAGTTGTGCGCGATGCCAAGCAGCCAGGTGGAAAATCCGGCATCGCCCCGAAAACGCGCGAGGCTGCGATAGGCCTGGATAAACGTTTCCTGCGCGAGGTCGTCCGCCAGCCCGGCATCACCGCGGCTGAGGTGCCGCAGGAAATGGCGCACACTGGATTGGTGGCGGTGCACAAGTTCCGCGAACGCCGCGCGATCATCGGAGGCGATCACGCGGGCGATCAGTTCGATGTCCGGCGGAGTCACGAAGAGGGCCGGCGGTCGTCGTCGTGGGTTTTCTTGTCGCGGAGGATCGCGACGATGATCCCGTTGATGAAGAGCGCGACTCCGATGAGGCCGGGAATGAAGCCGAGGAAGGCGAGGCCATGGCCAAGGAACTCTCGGAACGCAAAAAAGATTCCCGTGCCGGTCGCGATCATGATCAGGCCCGTGCGGAAATCGTTTTCCTTCTCGTGGGAGGGGCGCGATTTCCCGGGTCGGTCGTCGGCACCCAGGGCCGGAAGCGGCTGACCTTTCTCGAGGGCGAATCGCGCGGTTTGATGCCACATTTCGCGCCGTCGGTTTTCAAAATACAGGGCGCAGATCAAGAACACTCCCACCACGAGGATAAGGAGAAGGATGGCGCTATAAACCACCACATAGGGAGGGATGACGGCGAAAGAAACGGGGAAGACGGGATGAGCAAGGTCAGGATTCATGGAGATGGTATCGATCGGTGAGTGTCGCGGGCGGGGCGTTTGGATTCAAAACACCCAAAAAAATTGCGGGCGGGGTGGAGGTAGTTTCCAACTAACCCCATGCCCGAGTCATTGCCGACCGAAAATTCCGACGACACGCCGCGCGCAGCCCCTGAGCAGGAGAAACCCGCTCCGCCGGTCATCAACCGCTCCGGCTGGCCGAAGCCTTGGGCGCAGTTGAAATATTTCACGTTCCAGCCGGCGATTTTTCCGCGGTTGCTCGGGCAGGTTTCTTCGGACGCGCGGCCGGGGGATTTCGTCAACGTCTACGACAAGAACGGCAACCTCGCTGGCGGCGGCCTGTTCAATCCCCGCGCAAAAATCCCGCTGCGCGTCGTGTGCCACGCGACGGAGCCCGTGACAGAGAGTTATTTCGAAGGTGCGATTCGGCGGGCCGTGGAACTGCGCCGCACCCTTTTCAAATTGGAGGAGACCACCGACGCCTTCCGGCTCATCAACTCCGATGGCGACGGTCTGAGCGGACTGACGATCGACCGGTATGGCGACACGCTTTTCTGCGAGATCTATTCGCTCGGCATCGCGCACCGCCTGCCGAAATGGCTGCCCTTGCTGCACGAACTCGCGGGCACGAAATTTGCGCGCGTTCATGTGGATCACGATCTCGGCAGTCTCGAAGGGATCAAGCCGTCGACCTTCAACGAGACCAACGCCGCCGCGCCGCGCGTCGTGAAGATCCGTGAGCACGGTGTGCGCTACGAGGTGGATTTCGCGGAGGGGCACAAAACCGGTTTCTTCTGCGACCAGCGCGACAACCGGAAGGCGTTCGCGCGTTTCACGAAGGACGCGCGCGTCCTCGACCTTTGCTGTTACACCGGGGGATTTTCGCTCAACGCGAAGGTCCATGGCGGCGCCGCGGAAGTGACGAGCGTCGACCTCGACGAAACCGCGATCGCCCAGGCAAAACGCAACGCGAACCTGAACCAGGCGCGCTTGAAATTCGTGCACGCCGACGCCTTCGCCTATGCGCGGCAGATGCAGCAGAACGGGGAGAAGTGGGACGTGATCATGCTCGACCCGCCGAAATTCATTTTCACGCGCGAGGACCACGGCAACTGGGAGGGGCGCCAGAAATACGAAGACCTCAACCTCCTCGCGATCTCGCTCGTGAAAACCGGCGGGATTTTCGCGACGTGCTCGTGCTCGGGTCTGCTTTCGCTCGAGGATTTCGAAGCCCACGTGATCAAGGCCGCGCACCGTCAGAACCGCCGCCTGCAATTCTTCGATCGCACCGGCCCCGGCGTGGACCATCCGGTGTATTCCAACTGCCTCGAAAGCCGCTACCTCAAGGTGCTCTGGGCGCGGGTGGTGTGAGATTTGGCCATGGCGGTGACATTGGTCAGGGCACAGTCGAGCGACGCACCGGTGCTCACGACGATCGCGTTCGCGGCGAAACGACACTGGGGTTATCCCGAGACTTGGATTCAACGCTGGGCAGCCGTGCTGACCGTCAGCGTGGAATATCTCGCGCAACACGCCTGCTTTGTCGCGGTGGAAACCGGGCCTCCGCTCGGGTTTGCCTCCGTGCGAATGGACGGAAACGTGGGCTGGGTCGACCACGTGTGGGTAAGACCCGAGGCAATGGGGCAGGGGATCGGGCGAGCTCTCTTCGAGCGGTGTGAGGCGGAAGCGCGTCGCGTCGGCGGAACGCGGCTCATGATCGAGGCGGATCCGCATGCCGCGGAATTTTACGCGCGCATGGGTGCCCGGGAGATTCGGCGGGAACCTGCGCCGATGGATGGCGTGGAGCGATTTCTTCCGATCATGGAAAAAATCCTCGCCTAGCCGGCGTTGGATTTGTGTTCGACACCCGCCGGCCCGCGGAAACCATCTGGCGAGCGATGGAAACCCTAAGTCACCTGTTCGAGCAGAACAAAGCGTGGGCGGAAGCGATCAAGCGGCGCGATCCGGATTTCTTCAAGAAACTCGCGCGTCAGCAAAGTCCCGAGCACCTGTGGATCGGTTGTTCGGACAGCCGCGTGCCGGCGAACGAGATCATCGGGCTGCTGCCCGGCGAGGTGTTCGTGCATCGCAATATTGCGAATGTCGTCGTGCACACGGATCTGAATTGTCTCTCGGTGATCCAGTTCGCCGTCGATGTGCTCAAGGTGAAACACATCATGGTCGTCGGTCACTACGGATGCGGCGGCGTGCGCGCGGTCCTGCGGTGCGAACGCGTGGGATTGGCGGACAATTGGCTGCGCCACGTGCGCGATGTGCAGGAGAAACACGATTCCTGCCTCTGTCAGCTCTCGGACGAGAAGGCCCGCAGCGCACGGCTGTGCGAATTCAACGTCGTCGAGCAAGTCGCCAACGTCTGCCAGACGACGATGGTGCGCGATGCCTGGGAGCGGGGGCAGGAACTCACGATCCACGGCTGGATTTACGGGCTGCGCGACGGCTTGCTCCGCGATTTGAAATGCAACGCCTCCAATCAAAAAGAGGCGGTCACAAATTATCGGACGGCGATCGCGGCACTCGAAGGCATCGCCGGATTGTCCAATCCGC
The DNA here is from genome assembly GCA_036261745.1 of Opitutaceae bacterium. Lineage (GTDB taxonomy): Bacteria > Verrucomicrobiota > Verrucomicrobiia > Opitutales > Opitutaceae > DATAKE01. The sequence goes on along the minus strand of DATAKE010000057.1, from coordinate 75,830 downwards.
CCTTTTGAGGCGGTACGTGGTGGGTCCGCATTCGTAGCACGGGCATCCTGCCCGTGGCCGGACACGGGCGGGACGCCCGTGCTACTAAAAAAAAGGCCCGCGGATTTCCCCGCGGGCCAATTGAAAATCGAGGTTCGGAAATCGAAACTCCTTAGACGCGTCCGAGGTAGGTGCCGTCGGCCGTGCTGATCTTGATGATCTCGCCTTCCTTGATGAAGAGCGGGACTTGCACCATGAGGCCGGTTTCGAGCTTGGCGGGTTTTTGGACGTTGCTCGCGGTGTCGCCTTTGATGCCATCGGAACTTTCGACGACCTTGAGGGCGACGGTCGAGGGAAGTTCGACGGTAAGGGGCTTTTCGTCGACGAACAGCACATCCACTTTGCCGCCGGCCGTGAGGTAATTCTTGGTGTCGCCGAGCAACACGGCGCTGAGCTCGATCTGCTCGAAGGTGTCCGGGTCGATGAACGCGAAGGCGTCGCGGTCGGCGTAGCTGAACTCGAGCGACTTCTTCTCGGTGGGAAGGACCTCGATTGAGTCGGTCGACGCGAACCGCTGGTCGAGCGCCTTGCCGTAGCGCAGATTCCGCATCTTCACCTGGACGAACGCGCGCAAATTTCCCGGGGTGCGGTGCTGCGTTTCCATGACGAGGTGCGGCTCGCCGTTGAACTTAATGACTTGGCCTTTGCGGATATCGTTGGCTGCGGGCATGGCGGATGGGTTTGCGAGGAAGGGTCGGGTTAGCGGGAGGGTTGAGAGTGGAAACGCCCTTGAACGTGTCAAGGCCGGGGGCGCGATGCAAAGCTGAGAGCCCAGAGTCTAGAGCTGAGAACTCAAACAGCTGACTCACCTCACCACATCGAATCGGCGGTCGGGGTTTTGGAAATGTCTTGGCTCTAGACTCTCAGCTCTAAGCTATCGACTCCTGCCTTCCACATCCGCGCTTGCCCTTCGCCTCGCGGGTTTCCGACACTACGCCATAACCCAATGAAACAACGCACCCTCGCGCGCGAGGTCTCGATCAAAGGCAGTGCGCTGCATACCGGCGAACCCGTCACCTTGACCATGAAACCCGCGGCCGTGGGCCACGGCGTCGTCTTCAAGCGCGTGGATTTGCACGGCGGCCCCGTGATCCGGCCGCGGGTCGATCTCATCACCGACCTGGTGCGCGCCACGACGATCCAAGACGGCCATGCCAAGATTCACACGGTCGAGCACGTGCTCAGCGCGCTGCACGGCTGCGGCGTGGACAACGTCATGATCGAGATGAACGCCTCCGAGCCGCCGATTCTCGACGGCTCCGCGAAACCGTTCGTCGACCTCATCATGCAGGGCGAGCCGGTGGAGCAGGAGATGGACCGGGAATATTTCATGCTGGATACCGCGGTCTCGGTGACGCGGGGCGATTCGTCGATCATCGCGCTGCCGTGCAACGAGCTCAAAATTTCCTGCACCTCGGCGGACGATCGCGGCATTCACACGCAGCACCTTTCGCTGACGATCGATCCCGATGTTTACATGACGCAGATCGCCGCGGCGCGGACGTTCACGATCTACGAGGACATCGAGGAGCTCCTGAAGCTCGGCAAAATCAAGGGTGGCTCGCTCGACTGCGCCGTCGTGATTCGCGGCGACAAAATTATTTCGAAGGAAGGCCTGCGCTTCAAAGACGAGTTCGTCCGCCACAAGATCCTCGATATCATCGGTGACATCGTGCTGCTCGGAGCTCCGCTCAAGGCCCACATCATTGCGACGCGGCCGGGGCACGCCATCAACGCGGAGCTGACCAAGGCGCTTGCGGCGAAGCTCGAGGAAAAGAAAAAAGGCCCGAAGAAAAAGCCGCGCCCCGCGATGGTGATGCCGGACGAGACCGCGCTCGATATCCGGCGCATCCTCGACACGCTGCCGCACCGTTATCCGTTTCTGATGATTGACCGGGTCGTCGAGTTCATCGGCGAGGACGCGCTCGTCGCGATCAAGAACGTCAGCATCAACGAACCGTTTTTCCAGGGACACTTCGTCGGGAATCCCGTGATGCCCGGCGTGCTGCAGATCGAGGCGATGGCCCAGGCCGGCGGGATCCTGATGCTCCGCCGCGGTTCCAGTGAGGGGAAAACGTCGCTGTTGATGAGCCTCGACAAGGTGAAGTTTCGCAAACCGGTCCGGCCGGGCGACCAGCTCATCATCAATGCCAAGCTCATCAAGGCGCGCGGGACCAAACTCGCGACGGCCGAGGTGATGTGCACGGTGGACGGCCAGGTCGTTTCGTCGGGCGAGCTGATGTTTGCGATCGTCGACAGCGCCGACGTGGAGTAACCGCATGGCCGCGAAAATCCATCCCACCGCGGTGGTCGAGGCCGGGGCGAAAATCGGCGCTGAGGTCGAGATCGGGGCCTACGCTTACGTTGGCGCCGGCGTGGCAATCGGCGACGGTTCGCGGCTGCATCATCACGCGACCGTCGAGGGCAACACGACGATGGGCCGGGGTTGCGAAGTCTTTCCCTATGCGTGTCTCGGCGCCAAGACGCAGGATCTGAAATTCAAGGGCGGAAATCCGGGCGTGCGCATCGGCGAGCGGAATGTCTTTCGCGAGTACGTGACCATCCATGCCGCGACGAACGACGGCGATTTCACCACGGTGGGCAACGACAACACGGTGCTCGCGTACACGCACATCGCGCACGACTGCGTCGTCGGCAGCGGAATCGTCATGAGCAACGGCGTCATGCTTGCGGGCCATGTCACCGTCGAGGATCACGTGGTCATTGGCGGTTACGGCGGTGTGCACCAGTTTTGCCGGCTCGGCGCGCACTCGATGCTATCGGCGACGGCGAAGCTCGTGCACGACCTGCCGCCCTTTTTCATCGCGGACGGAACTCCGGCCGTCGTGCGCGCCTACAACAAGATCGGCCTCGAGCGCCACGGCTACAAACCCGAGCAGCTCGAGCGGGTGCGCCGGATCTACCGCGTGCTCTACCGCGACGGGCTCAACCGCACCCAGGCCGTCGAAAAACTCGCCGCGCACGAGGAGGCGGGGACGCCGGAATTTCAACGGGTCCTGGCGTTCGCGCTGATGAGCGAACGCGGGCTCGCGCCCGGCCCGTGACGCGGAGGTCAATGAGTTTGTGCCGCATGCGCCAGCGACCGCCGGACCAGTCCGCGCCAGGAAACGAGGCGCGCCGATGAGTCAGGCGATCGCGGAGGGGGCCGCCGCGGAAAAAAAGCCGGTTGCTCATTCGCCCGGGCACATCGACGCACTCGACGGGATCAGGGGACTGGCGATTCTTCTGGTGCTGGCGCACCATTTTTTCGGCTACGATGTCCGCCACATCTGGTGGTTGGATTTGGTCTTCAAATTTGTGGGGTACGGCTGGTGCGGGGTGGATCTTTTTTTTGTCCTTTCCGGTTTTCTGATCACCGGGATTTTGCTGAAGACAAAAACCAGCGCGCACTATTTCCGGAATTTCTACATGCGGCGCACGCTTCGGATTTTCCCGCTCTACTACGGCTGCCTGTTGGTAGCTCTGATTCTTTTGCCGGCGTTGGGGTGGAATGTCGGCCGGCAGCCAGGCACGGCTGGCCAAAGTTGGTACTGGCTCTATGGAACGAATCTTTTGATTTCGTTGCAGGGATCATGGGAAACGACGGGTTCGGCGTTTTTTCGCGTCGGCCACTTCTGGTCCCTCGCGGTGGAGGAGCATTTTTACCTGGTATGGCCGTTCGTGGTTTATTTCGTTCCGACCAAAAAACTCTGGACCGTCTGCGTGACGATTGCCGTCAGCGTGTTTTGCCTGCGCTCGGCTTGGTTTCTCTGGACGCGCGACTGGATTACCGCGGACGTCTGGACGCCGTGTCGCGCAGATTCCCTTGTCATGGGCGGATTGGCCGCGCTGGCGCTCAACTCCCCGATGCCCCGGGAAGTTCTCAAACGATATTCGGCCCGCGTGTTTGGGATCGTGGGAACCGGCTTGGTGGCGGCGCTGGTCGCGCAAGTTGATCGGGAGACATCCCTGTTTGTCTCGACGTTCGGTTACACGGCGCTGGCGGTTTTTTTTGCCGCGCTGATTTTATACGTGGTGCTGTCTGGTCCCGGGCACTGGGCCAGCGGCTTTTTCAGCGGGCCCACGCTCCGTTTTTTTGGGCGCTACAGTTATGGAATCTACGTTTACCACATGTTCGTGCTTTCCGGGTTTGTGGTGTTTTCGGCGGACAAATTTTTCGCCCAGATCGTTCACTCCAGTCTGGGCGGGATGGTGGTTTCGCGACTGGCCGCGCTGCTCGTGACCCTGATTGCCGCGATCATCAGCTGGCACCTCTACGAAAAACAGTTCCTGCGGCTGAAACGCTTTTTCGCCTAGACGGGCTATTCCTCGAGGGTCGCTTCCATCTCGGGGAAAAAATTCGCGTGACGCGCCCATTCCGCAGCTGACGCCGGATCCTTCTCGATCCATTGGCGCAGTGCGGTGACGAGGGCGAGCTGGCGGTCCGGGCCCGCGGGAAGGTTCGCGGCCACCTCGGTGAGTTCCTCGGGGTTCGCTTTTGCCCAGCCGCCGAGGACGGCCTGGAAAGCGGCGTGTTGGATGTCGGGATTTTTCAGTTCGGCGGTGTGCGCAAGCGCGACCTTGGGATGATGTTCGCCCCACGCGCCATAGGCGGCAGTGAGCAGGTCGACGCGGGAATCTGAAGGGCCGGTCGCGGCCACCTCGGCGGCGAGCGCGAATTTTTCATTCCGAGCCAGGGCAAAAATGAGATAGCCGGTGTTGGCGGCGGCATTGTCCGGGTCTTCGGTGGAGAGGCGCCGATTTAACCACACCGCTTCATCCGGATGCCGGCTCGCGCCATTGAAGACGGCGGCCATCGCCTGTCCCGATTCGAGATAGGACTGCGACCGCGCCCAGTCGGCCGCGGCATTGGCATCGGTCGCCGCCCAACCACGCAGCACGGCCTGGAGCAACGTGTCGCGCGACGGCAGGTTGGATTCCGCGAGCGCAAAGGCGAGGGCACGCCGGTGATCGCGGCCGGCCAGCGTCTCGATCGATTCGGCGTTGAGGCGATCTTGTTCGCGGGGAAGCGGGGAGAGGACGGCGGGGGCCGGCGATGTGATTGCGCCGACCGCGGGCGGAGAGGGCGGGTGGGCGGCACCGACCAAACGAACCGGGTGGCTGGCGTGCGGCGTTGCCGTTGCCGGAGCGGGCGGGCGGAAAACCGCGAGGTTCATGCCCGGGGCGAGAAAAAGCACCGCGGTGCCGAAACACAGAACGAACATTCCCCCGGCGACAAGACGCCGCGTCGTTCGGGAGTGCGGGGTTCGAAAGGAGGAAAGACTCATGGCCGCCGCGATGAGGGGAGGAGGCTTCGCGCAGGATCGATGTCAACCCGCCCGCGTTGAGGCGCGGGCGGGTTGAAGAACCATCCTTGATGGAGGGACGACGGTCAGTGCGTGCCAGCGCCGGTCGTGGCGTTGGTGACGACGCTCTTGACGTTGCTGCCGGCGGTCACCGAGTAGGAATACGGCGGCGTGAACACCGCGGAGGAGTTCGGTGCCCAGGTGGGAACGGTGGTGTTCACAAACACGTTGCCGGTGTTCCAGCGGACGAGCCCCTGGTTGCCGCTGCTGCTGTAATTTTTCCACGGCATCGTTTGCGCATCGAAGTAGCAGGTATCGACGAACACCTGGCTCTGGTTGCCGATGCCCACGTTGTAGTTGCTGGCGGTGGAACCGTAGTAGTTGTTGTAAACGTGCACCCGCCCGAAACGGACACGGGGCATGCGCTCGACGCACAGCGTCGAATACCAGTTGTGGTGCATCGTCACGTGGAGCTTCCCGGAATCCTCACCCGAGTTGTTGTCGCTGTGGCCGATCAGGCCCACGAAGTTGTGGCCGGTGTTGGACGTGTAGAGGAATTTGCACCACGAGACGGTAATGTTGTCCGATCCATGGGTGATATCCAAACTGCCGTCGCCGCACTGGGTGAAGGTGCAGTTCGTCACGAAGACATTCTTCGAACCGTAGAGCGTCAGGCCGTCGCCATCGCCCACGCTGCTGGGATTGGTGAAGCGCAGGTTCTGGAGGATGATATTGGCCTCGAGGCGGCAGATGAGATTGCCGCTAAACCCGGAATTCGCGCCCACGCCGATGATCGTCTTGTTTGAACCAACGCGGAAGTTCGACGAGCCGAGGTTGATCGTGCCCGAGACACGGACGATGCGTGCGGTGTCGTCGCTCGCCGAGGAGGTGAGTTGCGCAAGGGTGGTGACCGTCACGGTTGGTCCGCCGGCACCGCCGGTGGTGGTGCGCCCGACATTGGCGTAGCCGTCAGCGGCTGAGGCGATCGGAGTGATGATGGCTGACAGGACGGCGACATACAGGCTCGTCCGAAACGCGGCGAAAAACGTTTTCGGCGCGGGAATATGGATGGGGGGATTCATATTTGGGGTTGGTTGTTTTTTTGATTTTCCGGCCACGTCAGGAACGACGGGACGGGAAAGGGGTAGCGCCGGACGATCGCTCGTCGGCTGAAGCTAAATTGGGGTGGGGTTGCCCGGGGTGGGGCGAGGGGCGTGGACCGCCGGTTTCACGGGCGGTTTCCATAAAAAGGGACAGGTGTCCGCTTTTGATCTGCTCCCGTCCGCTCCTTAGCAAGACGAGTTTCGTACCCTGTTTAGGTGAGGCCGGAACGCGGCCTACTTTTTCTTATACACCGTCGCCGGATCGAAGAGCCGCTCCGCGGTGAACTCGAGTTTCAGCGCTTCGTCACCGAGATCGGCGAGCTTGCGGTAGAAACAAGATTTGTAGCCGTTGTGACACGAGGCATTGGCCGCGCCGGTTTGTTCGACCTTGAGCAGCAATACATCCTGGTCGCAGTCGGTGCGGAGTTCGCGGACGTGCTGAACGTTGCCGGATTCCTCGCCCTTCACCCAAAGCTTGTTCCGCGACCGGCTCCAGTAAGTCGCTTTTTTGGTCGAGAGCGTGTGGGCGAGCGACTCGGCGTTCATGAAGGCGAACATCAACACCTCGCCCGTGTGGACGTCCTGCGTGATGCAAGGGATCAGTCCGTCGGGGCCGAACTTCGGCTGAAGCGTGGTGCCGAGTTCGATCTCGGCGCTGTGGGTGCGGGCGGGGAAGACGTAGGCGCTCATGGAAAAATGTCAGGGCTGCGCGGCGAGTTTCCGCAGGTAATCGTAGCTGTAAAGTCCCGTGCGGTGCCCGTCGCTGAAATCGAAACGCAACGCGTAGTTGCCGACCTGCTCCCAGCCCAGCACCTGCACACCCGGAAATTTCTTCGGTCCGTTCCCGCCGTATTGCTGGCCGAAAATATCCCGCTCGCCCTGCGTCTCGGCGCTCGGGGAGCCGGCGCGCAGCTTTTCGAAGGGGAGGTAGCTTTCCGCGCCGTCGTCCCAGACGATGGCGACCTCCTGGCCGATGAGCTGGACGTTGGTGGGCGAACGCATGGAGGTAAACCCGGCACCTTGCGGAAAAGCGCCGCGATTGCACAGAAATTTTCTCTCGCGGGAAATTTGCCTCCCGCCGGCGCCCCGGCAGCGTAGGCGCATGAGTGCTCCTGGCGATTCGCGGCAGCTTCCCCATATCGTGGTGATCGGCGGAGGTTTCGCCGGCATGCAATTCGTGCGTTCGATGCCGCCGCGCGAGGCCCGAATCACGCTGATCGACCGGCAGAACCACCATCTTTTCCAGCCGCTGCTTTACCAGGTGGCGACGGCCGGGCTCTCCGCCGTCGATGTGGCGCAACCCATCCGCGCGGTCTTTTCGGACCGGGAAAACTTCAGCGTAATCCTGGCGGACGTGACCGGTTTCGATCTCGGCGCGCGGATCGTGCAACACACGCGCGGCGCGCTCACCTATGATTTTCTCGTCGTGGCGGCGGGCGGGGCCACCAGTTATTTCGGCCATCCCGAATGGGAGAAATTCGCGCCGGGCCTCAAGTGTCTCGACGACGCGCTCCGCATCCGGCGGCAGGTGCTGTGTGCGTTCGAGCAGGCCGAGACCGAGCCGGATCCGAAACGGGGCGATGAGCTGATGACCGTGGTGGTGGTCGGCGCCGGTCCCACGGGCGTCGAACTGGCCGGCACCTTTGCCGAGCTCGCGCGGACGGTGCTGAACAAGGATTTTGATCACATCGATCCGACGCGCGCGCGCGTGCTCCTGATCGGGGCCGGACCGCGCGTGCTCGAGTCGTTTTCCCCCGCTCTTTCCGCGAGCGCTCAACGGCAGCTCGAGAAACTCGGCGTGGAGGTGCGCAACAACTCGCGCGTGGAAATGATTCGCGAAGGGGAGGTGGTTGTCGGCGGGGAAACCATTCGTGCCGGAAACATCATTTGGGCGGCGGGCATCGCGGCGAGCCCCCTCGCAAAACTGCTCGGCGCTCCCACGGATCGCGGAGGGCGCGTGCTGGTGCAGCCGGATTTCAGCGTGCCGGGGCATCCGGAAGTTTTCGCCGTGGGGGACCTGGCCGCGCTCGTGGACGCGAATGGCGTCGCGGTGCCCGGAGTCGCGCAGGGCGCGATTCAAGCGGGCGCGCATGTGGGAAAAATTATCCGCCACGAAATCCGTGTCGCGCGCAACGCGGCCGAGCCGCAGGCGCGTCCGGCCTTCGCGTATTTCGACAAAGGCTCGATGGCGACGATCGGCCGCTCGGCCGCGGTGGCGCAGATCCGGCAGCTCGAGCTGAGCGGAATGATCGCGTGGGTCGCGTGGCTTGGCGTCCACCTGCTGTTTCTCGTCGGGTTTCGCAGCAAGATCTCGGTGCTGATGCAGTGGCTCTATTCCTATTTCACGTACAAGCGGGGCGCACGGGTCATCACCGGCCTCTCCGGCGAGAAGTCGGCGGGCTCGGCGTAACCACCCGCACCGGTCCTGAACACGCCGACCTGTGCCGGCTCAATCGACTTGAACGATGCCCCGTTTGATCGCGGCGAGAATCGCCTGCGTTCGATCGGAGACACCGAGCTTCGTCAGGATATTCGTGACGTGAACCTTCACCGTCGATTCGACGACGTTCAGCGCAGAGCCGATTTGCTTGTTGCTGAGGCCCCGTCCGATCAGCGTCAGCACTTCAAGCTCACGGGGTGAAAGCTGTGATGAGATTCGGCTGGCGAGCCGGCGCGCCACGTCCGGAGGAATGACCTGCTCGCCGGCATGAATAAGACGGATCGCGCTTAAGAGTTCACCCAGTCCGGCGTCCTTGCCGACAAAACCGCGGGCGCCGCCTTGCAGCGCCGCGGAAATCTCATCGCCGCCGCCGTAGTTGCTGAGGACGAGGATGCGCACCGCACCGGATTCTTTCCGCAAGAGACCGATCGTCTCGAACCCGTTTCGTTTTGGCATGCGGAGATCGAGCAGAACGACATCGGGCCGATGCTTCCGGTACATCTCAATTGCCTCGTTGCCGTCCTCGGCCTGAGCCACCACCTGCATGTCCGGCTGGTTGTTGACGGCAAACGAAAGTCCCATTCGCACGAGAATGTGATCATCGACGAGCATGACGCGGATCTTGGTCCCGCAGGTTTCGGCAGGCATGATTAGCTCAGTTGGGATTCCCCGGGTCCGAGCGGCACGTGTACGACAATGCTGGTGCCGGCGCCCGGTCGACTGATGATCTCGACGGTGCCGCCGATCTTGTTGGCCCGGCCGCGGAAGCTGGGCAGTCCAAAGTGACCGATGCCGCCGTTGAGCACCGCGTCGGGATCGAAGCCGTGGCCATTGTCGCGGATCGTCAGGTGCACCGCCGATTTTTCGAAAACGAGCACGACCTCGAGGTGGCTCGCCGACGCATGCTTCACGGTGTTCGTGATCGCCTCCTGCGCGATACGAAGGAGGTGGTGTTCGATCGTCGAGCCGAGTGACTGCGGTGCACCCTCGGTGGTGATCGTGGCGTAGCCTGGCGACGGGGCGGTCTGTGCGATGATTTGTTTCAACGCCGTTGTCAGGTCTGCCGAGTCCAGCACGGGGGAATGCAGGTTCTGCACGGCGTGGCGCACCTCGTTGCGGCTGAACGCAACCATGTTCAATGCCATGACGAGGCCATTTCTCACCTCGGGCGGACAAGCCGAAAAGTTCGCGGTTGTTTCGAGCTGGAGCGTGAGGCCGGTGAAGCCCTGTTCGAGGCTGTCGTGAATTTCGCCGGCGAGCCGGTTGCGCTCGGCGAGCGTGGCGCTGGTTCGGGTTTCCCGCTGCAGCTGGTCCATCGTGGACTGAAGTTCCCTGGTGCGCTCCGCCACGATCGTCTCCAAAGCAGCGGTTCGAGCTTTGGCTCGCCGCAGCGACAAACGCACGAGTCCGAACAAGGCGCCCGCCGCGAGCAGGGGATAAGCCGCGATCGCGTACCACGTCCGGTACCAGGGAGCCGCCACTGAGAAATCGAGATTCCAGGAAGTTCCCACGGGACCACGGCTATCGGCCAAGCGAACGCTGAGGCGATAGTTTCCTTCGTGAAGATCTGACAGGGCGAGGGACGATCCGGATGCCACCGACTGCCATGCCTCGTTGTTGAGCTGGAATTCGTATGCCGGCGGGCGCTTGAGGGCATAGCTGCCCGCGAAGAAGGCAAAGGTGAGGCTGTTTTCGCGATACCGGAGTGTGGGGAGGGAGGCCGGTTCAAGCCCACCCCGGAATAGTTCAGCGTGGGTGCGGCTGTTGCTCACTGACGCCAGCACCGGCCGCAATCGCGGCGGCGCGATTCGCCCGCGTTTCCGATCCAGATGGTAGAGCGATTGCCCGGAAGAAACCCAAATGTCCCCTCCCGGCAGCGGCTGAACGAGAGGATACTGCTCGTTGATGGCGTCGTAGCTCGTCGAATCGACCGCCGGGCGGCCGTCTTTGCGGGTAAGCGCAACAATCCCGTTTTCATAGGAGCCCCAGAGTGTCCCCGTGTCGTCTTCGCAAATGCGCTGGATGGGGTAGGGTGACTGGTCGAGCAATTCGCGCACGGCGGGGGCATCGACGACCGCCTGAGTATTTTCGTCGAAGAAGACCCGCTCGTTTTCCGAGCCGGCGAGCACGACGGTGGATCCGAGCACGCTGACGTTCACCCAACCCGGCCGCGCCCAGGGAAACGTTTCGAAAAGCCGCGTCTCAAGCTGGCCGGAATTGAGGGCGATGCGGACGGCACGATTGACCCCCAGCTCGATCCAGGCGGAGTTTTTCCCCGCGTGAACAACGGACGGGTAGCCGAGTCCGCGGATGCGCGGAGCGCATTCGGTCCAGACGCCGTTCTGGAATCGCAAGGCCCCGATTTCATCCGCTCCGATCACCACGCAAGTTTCACGGTCGATCGCGACGATCCGGGCGACATCGATTCCGGTAACCGCGGGCGCGAATCCACCCCCCGGTTCCCGGACGAAGACTCCATTGCCGTTGCCGACCAGCAGTGATGAACCCGCGGTCGCGATACCCCACGCGCCAGCGCCTGGCTGCCGGGGGATCGGCTGAAAACGCGCCGGTTCGCCGGCCGGCACGGCGACCGGCTCGTAGAGGCGGCCGCGGGACGCGATAATCAGCTGTCCGTTCCACGCCACCAGTTGAGGCCACTCGACGGGCAATCCAAGGGTTTGTCCGAAAGCCGTGAAGGGATGGCCATGCAGAATTTTGATCACACCGGTTTCGGTCGCCGCCCACAGTACTCCTGCCTCGTGGCTCGCGAGCGCGGTGACCCGCGAGTAGTCGGGGCCGGTCAGCTTGGTTTTAATGTTCCCGTCACCGTCGAGGATGTAGAGCCCGACCCCTGCGACCGAAGCGGCGACGCCGCCTTCGGGGAGTTGCTCCAATGCCGTTACGTTGGCCGGCAGGGTGTCGTCCAGCGGAGCGGGAAGCGGTTGGGGCCCTTCGTCGCGGATGATGAGCAGGCGGCGGAAGCTGGTCGCGACGATCGCGCGCTCGGGACCGGCGGACGCAAACCGGCCGACAACGCTGTCGCCGAACACACTGCGGTCGGGCTTTACGAGCGTCTCGTGGTTGATGTCGGGGACGAGTACGCCTTTTTTCGAGTGCGAGGAAACGTAGACGACTCCCCGATGCGAGAAAATGTGCGAGACTCCCGAAACGGGGAAGAAGTGGTGGCGTTTGACGTGGCGATCCCAAAAAACCACGCCGCCTCCGCCTCCGAAATACACCCCCTGGGCGGTGCACAGGATTTTATCGAAATTGGTGGCGAGCACCCATGGGGGGAGGTCCGGGGGCATGAGTGGGTCCGGCCGCAACTTTCCCTTGGGGGTGGAGGTCAGGACACCCCACGAACCAAGCGCTCCATAATAAGTCGTTCCATCGGTATCGCACTTCGTCTCCAGAATCTGGAGGCGGCCTGGATTTGTCTCGGTGAGGTCGAGCCAGGTGGTGTCGTTGAGCACGACATAGGCGCCTCTTTGGACAACGGCGATCCGGCCGAAGACATCGAAATTGAGGTGAGCGCCGCGCGAAACGTTACCGATCTCCTCGAAGGGATAAAACCGCGTCAACGGCAGACCCTCCACGGTCGTCGTCGTGGCCATCAGGACGGCGGGAGACGCGATGACCAGCCCCAGCCACCAACGGGCCACCACGGCGAGCGGCATTTTCCGCCACGCCGTCGCGGGCTGGGTCACGCAGCGGGAAACCACCTGAGCGGTGAAGGAGGGGTCGGACTTGAACATGCTCGGTTGCTCCCAGGAACCATAGCCCGGCTGCTGAACCGGTAAAGGGGCATTCCTCCCGCGGACCCCCCTACTTTCGTCGTAGTCGGCTTCCGACTACTGCTGATTTGCTAGTAGCGGTTGCACGCCGAGTGATTCACGCGTCGGGCAAATCGCCAGACCTGAGCGACGCTCCGTGCGAGGGCAAACCCACTGCCCGCGCGCGACATTGATCAGCACCCCCGTAAACCGTCAGTCGACCCTTCCACCCCGTGTACTCCGTATCCCTACGTCGGTCTCTGCCTTTCCTGGTGGCCGCGCTTGCTGCGACCACTCATTTTTCCGCCACGGCCCTCGGCCAGGCTGCCCCCGGTTCGTCAACGACACCCGCTGCGTCGGGGACCGCGGCAACCCAGCGCACGGAAGCCGCTGAATCAAAAACGGCGGAAGATGAACTTCTCGTCCTCACCCCCTTTGAAGTCCAAGCGGACCAGGACTTGGGATACCAGGCGACAGACACGTTGGCGGGCACGCGCATTCGGACCGACCTGAAAGACGTGGCGGCGTCAATCACCGTGATCACGGACGCGTTCATCCGCGACATCGGTGCGACCGACAACAGCACCTTGCTGCAATATACCCCGAGTGCCGAGGTTGCCGGAACGCGTTCGACTTACACCGGCGCCGGCAACTCCCAATCGATCAGCGAAAGTCTCACCGACCCGAGCGGCAACACGCGCATCCGCGGATTGAGTGCGGCGGACAACACCCGCGACTTTTTCGTTTCCGACATTCCGTGGGACAGTTTCAACGTGGAACGGGTCGAGGTGCAGCGGGGCGCGAATTCCATTCTCTTTGGACTCGGAAAACCGGCGGGCATCGTGAACGCCGCGCTGCGCGGAGCGGAATTTCGCAACCGGTACCAGCTGCAGAACCGGTTCGGATCCTATGGGAGCGTTCGCACCAGCCTCGATCTGAACCGCGTGCTGATTCCCAAGCAGCTGGCCATCCGGATCGCCGGTTTGTGGGACGAAGAGGATTTCCGGCAGAAGCCGGCGTTTGAAAATGACAAGCGCATCTACGGCGCGCTGCGCTGGGATCCGCAACTGTTCAGAGACAAATCCCTTCGGACCAGTTTCAAGTTCAAGGTGGAGGACGGAAAAATTGACGCCAACCGGCCGCGCACCGTCACGCCGAACGACAATGGCTCGCCTTTCTTCCGGCCCGCGACGGTCAGTGCTTCCAATCCGTGGGGAGGTTTAAGCAAAGGGACGTTCGACGCCTATAATGTCCTCAACGGCCAGAACATCGCGGGGGACAACAAGGGGCAGGCGACCGGCACGGACCCGGAGTTCAACGCTTGGATTTCGGGAAACTCGCTGGTGCAGCAGCAGCAGCCCTTTTACCTGGTCGATGGCGCGACGGGCTCCCTGTACATGGCGAGTGCCGGCATCGTGAATCGGGCGGTGCGCAGCAACACCGGCGCAATCCTCGCCTCAAGCAGCGTGGCGGCCATGCCCAACAGCCTTCCTTTCATGAGCCTGAACTCGCCGCAGAATTTTGCGACGGCGCTGCGGATGCCCAACTACCAGTTCGGCCAGTACAAACAATCCGGCCTGCGGGATCCGGGCGTCTTCGACTACAACCACATTCTCATTGACGGACCGAACAAATGGGAGCGTTCGAATTGGACCGCCTACAATTTCGATTTATCCCAGACAGCATTGAACGACCGGTTGGGCATCAACCTCGTCTACGACCGTCAGGATTATTGGCGTGGAGCGGAGTCGTTTTTCGGCACGCCGACGCTGAACGTCGACCTCACCGCGCAGTTTCAGGACTTCTCCGCGAATCCGAATGCGGGCCGGGTGTTCATTTCCGGGTCGGGCAGCGGCAACTGGTACAGTTCGCGCCGCGAGGTGGCGCGGGCCTCGCTTTTCGCCGAGCTGCGAGCGACTGATTTACTGGAAAAGTCGTGGCTGACCAAACTGCTCGGACGCCACCGGTTCAATGGAGTCTATTCCGGGGAGAAATTCACCACGGAAAACCGCGGCTACCGCCTCACTGCGCCGGAGGCGGATTGGTACACGTACCGCCTGGGAGCGGCTTCGGCGGCAAGCACGTCGTTCGATGATCGTTCCCCCGTGTCGATTGTTTACCTCGGCCAGTCGCTTCTCAACCGCAGTGCTTTGGCCGGGGCCAATCTCCCGGGTGTGCAGGCTTCGGTGCTGCCGAACGACGCACCGCTCACCAACTTTCTCGCGGAGTGGAACAACTTCAGCGTTCCGTTCGGCGCCGCGTACAACAAGGCGGGCGATCCGGTGTGGGGACAATTTCCGAGCACGGGCACCTACACTCAGTCGGGCAACCCGGCCAACTACGTTGGCTGGAACAAGGATTTCACGCTCAAGCTGCTTCGCGCCGCGGACGGCGATCGCGATGCCATCTCCACCAGCGGCAGCAAGCAGCTGCGGAGGACCGAGTCGTGGGCGGGCACCTGGCAGAGCTATTGGTGGGACGACGCGCTGGTGGGGACGCTCGGTTGGCGCTACGACGTCGTTAAGACCAAGACGGTTCAGGCCCTCAGAGTTTCAACGAATCGCAACCTGCTCAACCTTTCGCCCAACGTGTACCGTCTGCCCGACGAGTTTGACCCGGCGGTCACGGCCAAGGTGCATTCCCTGAGTGGGGGCGTGGTGCTGCATTTAAATCGTCTGCTGAAACGGGACCTGCTCCCGATCAACGTCAGCCTGGCGTACAACAAGTCGTCCAACTTCGAAGTGGCGAACCGCCGCGTGGACCTCTACGGCGCCCCGCTGTCCGTTCCGGAGGGCAATACCGAGGACTACAGCGTGCGTCTCGCCACCCGGGACGGAAAATATTCGCTGCGGGTGACGAAATACGAGTCGGAGGTGACCAACGCCACGAGCGCGGGCTTCGACACGAGTACGATCGGCGCCATCATGGCCACGGGCGTGGCTTGGGCGAATGTCTTCGAGTACAACTTGAGCGGGTACGACATGTCGACGGTGCAAACCCCGCCCGGCAACCGGAACACCTACTCCCCCGGTCCGGGAGAAACCCAGGAGGATGCCACCCGCCGCGAAAATGCTGCCATCGCCTCCTGGCGCGAGTTGCAGGCAAAAGTGGATCCCCGCCTTGCTACCGCCTGGGGTTTCGATCTCTCGAAGGTCTATCAATACGCATCGTCCACCCCGGCAAATTTCAGCATTCCCGAGGACGCCACCTCGAAGGGCATGGAGTATGAATTCACCGCCAATCCCGTGCGGAATTGGCGCATCTCGGCCAACGCGTCCCGCACCGAGGCAATTCAAAACAACATCGGCGGTGCGGCGCTGATCGATTATGTCGACCTGATCAGCGACTACATGAACAACAAACCGGCCGGCGATCTCCGCCAGTTCTCCGGGGGATCGACGGCCAATACGTTCCAGAACATTTGGAACAGCGGTTTCTATGCGCGTTGGACCCTGAAAAAATTGCAGGAGGGCGCCGCGGTGCCGGAGATCCGCAAATGGCGTTACAGCGCGACGACGACCTACACGTTCCGCGAGGGACGCCTGAAAAACGTCGGTGTCGGCGGAAGCTACCGCTGGGAGGACTCCGTGGTCATTGGTTATCCGGTCATCAGCACCGCGACAGGTCCGAAGTTCGATTTCACCCAGCCTTATTTCGGGCCCTCCGAGGATGGGGTCGACCTGTGGGTCAACTACGAGCGCAAGATCGCCCAGAAAGTGGGTTGGAAAATTCAGTTCAACGTGCGCAACGCCTTCGCGAAGGACGGACTCATCCCGGTGACGGTACAACCGGACGGACAAACGTGGGCGCAGATGCGCGTGAAGCCGTACCGCGAGTGGTTCGTGACAAATACGTTCACCTTCTAGGCGCCCGCGCGGACCACGCGCCGGCAGCGGACCAAGGTCACGCTGTCGGCACGTACTGCGCGGACGAGAGGAGGTTTCTCCGATCGCGTCCTGCAATTTGATTCATGCGTCTTACCGTTCGTTTCCTTGTTCTGGCCGTCCTGGCGATTCCGGCCCACCGCGGTTCCGCCGCGCTGGGTGAACCGTCGGCGGTGATTTTCAACCCGACGACCGGCAGTTTCCCCCTCGTCGCCGATGGCGCGGCGGCTCCGCTGCTGGTCGATGCCAGGGACTGGGCGGGCGTCGCCCGCGTGGCGCGAGACTTCCAAGCGGACGTGGAGCGGGTGACCGGGAAAAAACCAACGTTGAAAAACAAAGCCGCGTCCGTGCGAGCGGTCGTGATCATCGGCACCGTTGGAAAAAGCGAGTTCGTGGATGCACTGGCGCGCGCGGGAAAGATCGACCTCTCAAGCATCGAGGGACGCTGGGAATCATGGTTGACGCAGGTGGTGGAAAATCCATTCCCCGGTGTCGAACTGGGCCTGGTCATCGCGGGAAGCGACAAACGCGGGACGATCTACGGCGTCTACAATCTCTCGGAGCAAATCGGCGTTTCACCGTGGTACTGGTGGGCGGACGTGCCGGCGATGCGGCGGTCCCAAATTTTCGTGAAGCCAGGCCGGGTGGTGCATGGGCCGCCGGCGGTGAAATATCGCGGCATCTTTTTGAACGATGAAGCGCCCGCGCTGACGAACTGGGTGCGCGCCAAATTTGGCGACGCGAAGGAGAGTGTCGATCCGCGCGTCCCGGCGGGCGTGGCCAACTATGGCCGAGACTTTTATGCGCGCATCTTCGAAGTCTTGCTCCGCTTGCGCGGGAATTATCTCTGGCCGGCGATGTGGGGCAACGCCTTCAACGAGGACGATCCCACCAATGCCGCGCTCGCTGATGACTATGGGATCGTCATGGGAACCTCCCATCAGGAACCGATGCTCCGTGCGCAGCAGGAATGGGATCGGGGGCCCGGTCGGGTTCATGGGCGTTGGGACTACAGCAAACCCTCCCATCAATCGGCACTGCCGCAGTTCTGGCGCGAAGGCATCCGCCGCAACCGGAACTTCGAAAGCATCATCACGCTCGGATTGCGCGCCGAGAACGATAGCGGTCAGGCGGTGGGCAAGGACCTCACGGAGCAGATCGTCAGCGTGCAGCGGAAGATCCTCGCGGAGGAGATGAACCCGGACCTCACGAAAATTCCGCAGGTGTGGTGTCTCTACAAAGAGGTCCAGCATTACTACGATGCGGGGATGCGCGTGCCGGACGACGTGACGACGCTTTGGGCCGACGACAACTGGGGCAACCTCCGCCGTTTGCCAAATGCCGGCGAACGCCAGCGCAGCGGCGGCGCCGGGGTCTACTATCATTTCGATTACCACGGCGGGCCGCGCAGCTACCAATGGATCAACACCAGTCCGATTCCCAAGGTGTGGGATCAAATGTCCCTCGCGAAGCGATATGGCGCGGACCGCATCTGGATCGTGAACGTGGGCCACTTCAACAAGTCGGGTGAGTTCCCGCTCGAATTCTTTCTGCGGCTCGCGTGGGACACCACGCGTTGGACGCATGAGAACCTGGATGACTATACCCGCGAGTGGGCCACGCGTGAGTTCGGGGAAAATCATTCCGCCGAAATCGCGCAGCTGATCACCAGCTACACCAGGTTCAATGGCCGTCGTAAGCCGGAGTTGCTGGATGCAGACACCTACAGCCTCCTGAACTACCGGGAATATGAAACCGTCGTGGCCGATTACGCGATGCTCGCGGCCCGGGCGCAAACCGTCTTCGACCAGCTGCCGGCGGCGAGGCGCGACGCCTTCTACGGTCTGGTTCAGTTTCCCATCAAAGCATGCGCCCAACTGCACGCCCTCTATTTTGCGGCGGCCCGCAACGCACTCCATGTGGCACAACGCCGCGCCAGCGCCAACGACCTCGCCGCGGAGACGCGGTCTCTCTTCCGCCTGCAGACAGATCTTATGGATCATTTCAATCGCTCCTTTGTGGAAGGGAAATGGGAGCACACCATGGACCAGGCTTATATCGGATACACCAGCTGGAATCCGCCGCAACGGAACAACCTGGATGCGGTGAAGCTGAAGGAAATCGAGTTGCCGGCGTCGGCCGCGATGGGAGTGGCGGTCGAAGGGGCCCTGAAGGAGACGACCCGCAAGCTCGCATTTCATAAATTTGGGCAAGGGGAGCGGTTCGTGGAGGTGTTCAACCGGGGCAAGGGAGTCTTCAACTTCACCGTTTCGGCTGATTCCCCGTGGATCGTGGCAAGCGAATCGCGGGGCACGGTCGAAAAGGACCGTCGCTTCCAGGTTCAGATCGACTGGAGCAAAGCTCCAGCTGGCGACAGCCGGGGTGAGATCAAAATCTCCGGGGCGGGAACGGAGGTCACTTTAGAGATCACCGCTCACAATCCCGCAGTGCCGGCGGGCGAATCGATCGAGGGCTTCGTCGAAGGGGACGGTTATGTTTCGATCGAGGCAGAGCACTATCTCAGGAAGACCGATGCCGGCTTGAACCGCTGGATCAAAATCCAGAACTACGGACATACGATCTCCGGCATGCGGACCGACGGCCCCTCCGACGTGGAGGCAACGCCGCAGAAGGATTCCCCCTGCCTTGAATATGAGATGTATCTGTTCAGCAGCGGTGAGGTGGAAGTGGAGTCGATCGTCGGTCCAACTTTGAGCTTTATCGCCGGCCGCCCACTGCGCTTTGCCGTTTCATTCGATAACGACGCGCCGAGGGAAATCACCGTCGTGCCCGCCGTGTTCGATGGCAATTATTCCAATCCCGCCTGGTCAACCTCGGTCAAAAACAACTGCCATCGGATCAAGTCGAGGCATTCGATCGCGCGCCCGGGCCTGCACACATTGAAAATCTGGATGATCGATCCCGCGGTTGTGCTGCAGAAAATCGTGGTGAACACCGGCGGCGTGCTGCCGAGTTATCTTGGCCCACCGGAAAGTGCGTTTCTGAAACAGCGTTCCGCGGGAGTAACAACCAGCGAGTTGAGGTTTTTTGGTGATTCCCTGGCCGGGAGCGTCGACCACGGGCGTTCGCTCCCCGGCCACTGACCAGCACTCCGGATGATTATAAAATTACGCTCGCTGATCGCTCTGTCGCTCGCCCTCGGGGGAGGGTTCCTCGCCGCGCAAACGCCGTCGAGGCCGACGCCGCGCCATGCCGCGGAGGTGCCGGTGCCGCGGAAGGATGCGAACTCCATGCTCGCCCACCAGCAACTCGTGGCCAAGGCGAAGTCCGGCCGCATCGATCTTTATTTTCTGGGAGACTCCATTACCCGGCGCTGGGGATCCACCGATCCTCACTATTCGGCGATGCTGGAGAACTGGAAAAAAAACTTCTTCGGCTGGAATGCCGCCAACTTCGGGTGGGGCGCCGACTCCATTCAACACATGCTCTGGCGGATTCAGAATGGCGAACTCGACGGGGTTAACCCCAAGGTCGTCGTGATTCTCGCCGGCACCAACAACGTCGGGAAGGAGACCGGCGGCGACGCCAAGGTCGCGAATATCATCAAGGGAATCGGTGCGTTGATCGACACCTGTCATGAAAAGGCGCCCGGCGCCAAAATCGTTCTCACCGGTATTTTGCCCCGGAATGACAGCATGGCCGTCCTGGATGAAATCAATCGGATCAACGAGGGCGTCGCTAAATTCGCGGACGGAGAAAATACCTTCTACCTCAACATCAACGACCAGCTCGCTGACCGCGACGGCAGGCTTTTCGAAGGAATGACGGTCGATCAGCTGCACCTTTCCGTCGCAGGTTACGAGGTGTGGGCGCGCAATCTGGTGCCTCTGCTCACCAAGCTGCTCGGGCCTCGTGCCACGGAAGATCATGCGCCGGCTCCAACAGGCGACCCGAGCGCGGCGCGTTGATCCCAGGATCAGGCACGACGGGCCGGCAATACACTTTGGTCAGGATAGGACTCAGATAGTCGGCGCCAAGGCCGGGGAAGCCTTGGCGCCTTTTTTTCTAAATGCGGACACGTAGTCTGCTCGGCCTTGCTCCGCCGAAAAGTGCGAAGGTTTATTGATCGCGCGTTAAAGCTCTTGGTTTGAGGGAGCGCACTACTGCGCCATTGAAGATCCCTCCCGCTCGCTGCGATCGCCAAAGTATCGTCGCGGCGAAATTCGTGCTGACCCTTGTGGACCAATGCGGGGGGCCCGGCGGGTTCCGGCGCGAAACCGGTGGCTTCCGGTTCCCACCACGCAGCGCTGAAAATGTGGATAATTTGTTAACAAATTTTAACGACTTTGAGAGGGTCTTGGCTTGACGCAAGTGGGTTAAAATGGGTTGAAATGGGGCACTTTGGGACAGGTCGCTGTCTCTCTCCCACGTGGCCCCAACCGGCAAAGCTCTCTACACAGGCCTTTTTAGGCACACCCTCGACGACAAGGCTCGGCTCACGATCCCGTCGGCGTGGCGGTATGCGCACGGAGACGACGATGCTTTTCTCGCGACGCCGCATCCGGATGGGTACGTCGCCGTGCTGCCGCCGGACGAGGTCGAGAAACTTCGCGCGAAGATTGCCCAGGTGGCGCTGAGTGACGGCGGCGGCCAGGATTTCGCGGCGCGGTTTTTCGCGCAGACCCAGCAATTCTGGTTCGACAAGTCCGGCCGCATTTCGCTCGGCGAAGCGCTGCTGAAGCATGCCGGCATCGACAAGGACACGGTCCTCGTCGGGTCGCTGACCAAGTTCAACATCTACTCGCCCGCACGCTGGGAAAAGGTCGAGGCGCGCACTTCCGGTGAAAACTTTGGCGATCTCATGCGCCGCATGGGCATTTAAAATTTACCTCTATGCACTACTCCAAAATCTCCCCGTCCCGCGTTCCCCTCCGCAAAGTTGCCGCCGCCCTTCTCGATGGTCGTTCGTATCCCGCCTGGATCGACGCCGGCACCGGCGTGCCGTTTACCGCGAACCCGGTCGTCGTGACGTCGCGCGTGCGCGACAGCCTTGTGCTCCGTGTCGTGGCGAAGCGCCACAGTCGGAACCCGTCAGATGAGCGCAGCGCCGATTGAAGTTTCCTCCCTGCCGATGATCCCGCGCCACCAACCTGTGTTGTTGCGCGAGGCGATGGAATTTCTCGCGCCGCGGGAAGGCGGACGCTACCTCGACTGCACTTTCGGCGGCGGCGGACACACCCGCGCGCTGCTCGAGGCCGCGCCCGGCATCACGGTGGTCGCCCTCGACCGCGATCCCGCCGCCCAGACCCGCGCCGAGTCGTTGAAAGCCGAATTCGGCGATCGTTTCGCACTGCTCGACCGCGATTTCGGCGACCTCGCGGCGCTGCCGAATGACGGCTTCGACGGCATTCTTTTCGACCTCGGCGTTTCGTCGTTTCAACTCGACGACGTCGGGCGCGGCTTTTCCTTCCGGCACGATGCGCCGGCGGACATGCGGATGGATCCGCGCAACGGCGTCGCGGCCGCCCACTGGCTGGAAACCGCGACCGAGGAAATGCTCGTGCGCGCGGTCCGTGATTTCGGCGAGGAGCAGAACTGGCGCCGCGTCGTCCGCGCGTTGATCGCCGCCCGCGGCACCGGCGCGCTGGCCCGGACGGCGTCACTCGCGACCGTGATCGCGGAGGCGATTCCCGCGCGCGAACGACACACGTCGAAAATTCATCCGGCGACGCGATCCTTCCAGGGCATCCGCATCGCGGTGAACGACGAGATCGGCGCCATCGAGCGCGCCCTGCCGGCGGCGTTTGCGAAACTGGTTCGCCCTTCCGCCCCCGGCAACACCGACGGCGGGGTGCTTTGCGTCATCAGTTTCCACTCCCTCGAGGACCGGCCGGTGAAGCAGTTTTTCCGCCGGATGTGCGGCCAGCCGGAAAGCGCCAGCGACAATCTTCCGCAGGATCTCCGCGTGAAACTCGCCGATCCGCTGACCCGCAAGCCCGTCACTCCCGGCGACGCCGAGATCGACGCCAACCCGCGCAGCCGTTCCGCGAAACTGCGCGCCCTCCGCAAACTTTAAGCCAACCCCGCCATGAAAAATAATTCGCACGCGTTCATCAATCAGCTGCTCGTGTGCCTCCTCGTTACGTTTTGCTTCAGCGGTTCCATCGGCCTCGGCACGGTGTGGATGCGCCATCAGATTTCCCTCACCGCCAACGCGAACAAGGCGCTCGAGCAGCGCATCGCCGAGGTGGAGCGCCATCTCGCGGA
The DNA here is from genome assembly GCA_036261745.1 of Opitutaceae bacterium. GTDB lineage: Bacteria > Verrucomicrobiota > Verrucomicrobiia > Opitutales > Opitutaceae > DATAKE01. Next base: position 53,057 of record DATAKE010000057.1, on the reverse strand, counting down.
GACCGCGACGTTCATCGAGACGGAACAGAGCAACGACGTGCTGCGCGCCCGCAACACGCAGCTGCGCCTCGGCCTCGTCGCGCCGTGCGAAGCGCAGTTCGTCCGCGTGACCCAGGATCCCGACCGCCATCTCGCGGCGAAGCGCAATCGCGGGCTCTTCGACGACAGCGCCCTGACGCCCGCCCCCGTAAAACTCACCCTGGCGGTCACGCGTTAATCCATGTCCAAGGGGTTTGCCTCCAGCTATCGCATCGTCCTGCTGGCGACCGGGCTCTTCGCCTGTTTCGCCGGGCTGGGCGCGCGGCTGGTTTGGATCCAGGTCACAAAGCGCGACGACCTGGTGCGCAATCTCGTCAAGGCCCGCGTGCATCGCGAGGACCTCTGGGCGCGCCGCGGCGACATCCTCGATTCGCGGGGCAACCTTCTCGCGACGAGCCGTTCGCTGATGGAGATCGTCGCCGATCCGCAGTTTCTGCGGGCGGAGGACGAATCGAAATGGCCGCAGCTCGCCACCCTTCTCGGAGTTCCGCTGCCGGAGCTCCGCACGCTTCTAACCACCAAGTTCCGTTCGGTGACCGCCGCGATTCCCGCTCCCGCGGCCTCGCCGGCGCCAGCACCGGCGGGCTTGGTGATCAATTTCAAGTCCAGCTTCGAAGCCACTCCGCCCGCGAATTCCCCCGCCGCGCCGGTGGCCGTTCCCGCCGGCAACCCGGCCGCTCCCACACTCGAGCCGATCCAGTGGGTGAAGCTCAGCAGTCACGTCCCGGAATCCATCTACGCCCAGATCGAAAAACTTGGCATCCGGGGTGTCCGCGGCGAACGCATTTACCGGCGTGCCTATCCGCACGGGCAGCTCGCCGCCCATATCATCGGCTACGTGAACGATGCGCAGCAGCCGGCCACCGGCATCGAGAGCTACGCGGACTTTTATCTGCGCGGCCAGAACGGCTGGCGCGAGTCGGAGAAGGACGGTCGCAAACGTGAGCTCGCGCAATTCCGCAGTCGCGAGGTTCCGCGCGCCGACGGCTACACCGTGGCGCTTTCGCTCGATTGCAACGTGCAGGACATCGTCGAGCAGGAGCTCGAGTACATCGCGCAGAAATTCCAGCCGGAGAAGGCCACCATCATCGTGAGCGATCCACGCACGGGTTTCATTCTCGCGATGGGCAATTACCCCACCTTCGACCTGAATGAATACCGGAAGGTGCCGAAGGAGGCGCAGGCGAGCATGAAGAACATCGCGGTCACCGACGTGTATGAACCTGGTTCCACCTTTAAAATCGTGGCCGCGTCCGGCGCGATCAACGAGGGCCTTGCCACGGCCACCTCGCGATTTGACTGCTCGATCGATCGCATCGAATACCGCGGAAAAATCCGCGGGCTCCCGCGCGAGGACCATCATTTCGCCGAGCCGCGCTCGGTGCCAATGTCCCAGATCATCAGCTATTCGAGCAATCGTGGCGCGGCCCAGCTCGCGATGGCCCTCGGTGAAGAACGTTTCTACAGCTACGCCCGTGCGTTTGGCTTCGGTCAGCCCGCCGGTTTTCCGGTGGGCGGTGAAGTCGGTGGCACGATGCACGCACCCAACAGCAAAGGGTGGGACGGTCTGACCATCACGCGCATGCCCATGGGGCACGCGGTCGATTGCACGGCGCTGCAAATGCACATGGGAATGGGCGTGATCGCGAGCGGCGGGAATCTGCTGCAGCCGCAGGTCGTCCAGGAAATTCGCGATCCGGCCGGCGAAGCGATCTACCGTTACGGTCCGATCGTGAAGCACCGCGCCATTTCCGAAGCCACGGCGCGCACGATGGCCCGGCTGCTGATGGGCGTGGCCTCGAAAGAGGGCACGGGCTTGAACGCGGTCATTTCCGGTTACGAGGTCGCCGGGAAAACGGGCACGACGCAGAAGATCATCAATGGCCGTTATTCCGAGCGGCATCACGTCGCTTCGTTTGTCGGATTTTTTCCCGCCACCAATCCGCAGATTGCGATCTCGGTGATCGTCGACGGCGCGGATGCCCACGCGCCGGGCGGTATTGCCTACGGTTCCGGTGTCGCGGCGCCGTCGTTCAAGCGCATCGGCGAACAACTTATCGCGTATGCGCCGCTGCGGATCGTCGCACCGGCGGGAGCCAGCCCGCCGGCGACGCTGGCAATGCAGGGAGGCCGCCGATGATCGGATATCTCACGCAGGACTCGTTGCTCATTTCGGCGTTTGGAGCAGTGTCTGCCCGTCGGACACGCAGTGAAGCGCTGGCACACAACCGGGTTTTCAAAATGGCCCCCAAACTTTCCGACTACTTCGACGAAAAGGAAATCGTCGCCGAAAAGGGTCCGCTCGACCGCCCCATCTCGGGTCTGGCGATCGACAGCCGGCGGGTCGTGCCGGGCAATCTGTTCTTCGCGCTGCCGGGACTGCGCGCCGACGGAGCCTCGTTCATCGACGAAGCGGTGAGCCGCGGCGCGGTCGCGGTGGTCACGCAGAAACTGCCGGCGCACGCGCCGGGAAAAGTGACGTTCATCCAGGTGGCCGACGCGCGCGCGACGCTCGCCCGGGTTTCGCAGCGCTATTTTAAATTTCCGGATCGCGACATGAGCGTCGTGGGGGTCACCGGCACGAACGGCAAGACCACGGTCACGCACCTCATCAAGCATTTCCTGAACGGCGACCAGCGCGTCGGCTTGATCGGGACGATCAACTACGATCTCGGCGTGCGCACGGTGCCCTCGTTCCGCACGACACCCGAGTCGCTCGATATTTACGGCATGATGGCGCAGATGCGCGACGCGGGCTGCAAGCACGCCGTGATGGAAGTGAGTTCGCACGGCATCGACCAGCAGCGCGTGCTCGGGCTGCAGTTCAGCGCCGCGGTTTTCACGAACCTCACGCGCGACCACCTCGACTACCACAAGTCGCTCGACGCCTATTTCGCGGTGAAGAACCGCCTCTTCACCGGCGAGACCGGCGCCGCGCCGAAGATGGCGGTGGTCAACCTCGATGATCCCTACGGCGAGAAACTGGTTGCCCGTCTCGCCCGCGAGCTGCCCGGCCAGCGCCTCGTGACCTTCGGGGAAAATTCCCGCGCCCAGGTCCGCGCGGAGCAGGTGACGCTTAATTTCACCAACACGACCTTCAAGCTCGTCTGGCCGCAGGGCGAGATGCTCATCGATTCGCCGCTGATCGGGCGCTACAACGTCAGCAATCTTCTCGCGGCCATCGCGACCGCCTGGGGACTCGGGCGCGATCCGGTGGTTTTTCTGGCGCGGTTGCGCGGATTCAAGGGCGTGCCCGGCCGCATGGAACGCATCGATGCGGGCCAGCCGTTCAACGTGCTCGTGGACTACGCGCACACGGACGATGCGCTGCGCAACGCCCTCGGCATGCTGCGCGTGATCACGCCGGGGCGGCTCTTCGTGGTTTTTGGCTGCGGCGGAAACCGCGACCGTGCGAAGCGTCCGTTGATGGTCCGCGCCGTGCAGGATTTCGCCGATTTCGCCTTCGCCACCGCGGACAATCCGCGCACCGAGGTCCTGACACAGATTTTCGCCGACATGCAGGGCGGCGTCACCGACCCGAAAAAAATCACGTGGATCGACGACCGCCGTCGCGCGATCAGCCTCGCGCTCGATGCCTGCAAGCCGGGCGACTGCCTGCTGATCGCGGGCAAGGGCCACGAGAGCTACCAGGAATTCGCCGACACGGTGATTCCCTTCGACGACCGCCAGGTCGTCCGTGAACTGATCGGCATCAAGGCGCTGAAGACGTAGATGCCCACGTTCGACCCAGCTCAACTGGCTGCATGGACCAGCGGACGCTGGTCTGCGCTGCCGGGTGCGCCGCTTTCCGGATTCACGATGGACACCCGTCAGCTCCGCGCGGGGCAGGTTTTCATCGCGCTCGAGACGGACAAGCGCGACGGGCATGCCTTTCTTCCCGCGGCCCAGGCGGCGGGAGCCAGTGCCGCGCTGGTTTCGAAACTCAATCCCGCGCTTACGCTGCCCCAGCTGGTCGTCCCCGATCCCCTGACGGCGTTTCAACTCATCGCGCGCGAACACCGCCGGAAATTTCGCGGGCCGGTGGTGGGAATTTCCGGCAGCGCGGGCAAGACCTCGACGAAAAATCTGCTCGCGCTGATCCTCGGTGGCGAAGCCAGCGGCGTGCTCGCGACCGAGGGGAATTTAAACAATCACCTCGGCGTTCCGCTGACCCTGACACGGCTCGATCCGGCGGTGCATACCTTTGCCGTCGTGGAGGCGGGGATCAGCGCCCCCGGCGAGATGGCGGTGCTGGCAGGCATGATCGAGCCGGATGTCGCGCTGATCACGCTCGTGGCGCCGGCGCACCTGGAGGAACTCGGCGACATCGAAGGCGTGGCGCGCGCGAAATCGGCGCTGCCCGCGGCGGTGCATGCGGCGGGTGTGGCGATTTTCCCGAAGCAATGCGCGGAGTTCGCCGCTTTCCGCGAACTCGATGTGCGCACGATTGTGGTGGAGGCGGCGGAAGTGGTGCGCCCGTCCGAGCCGCCGAAGGACAAGGTTTATTTCGCGACGACGCAGCGCGGCGATTCGACGGCGGTGGCGCTGGCCTACGGCGCGCCGCCTCCGCTCGTGTTCACCTTTCGCCGGGTTTCGGACGGCATGGCGCAGAATGCGGCGCTCGCGATTTGCGCGGCGCTGTGGCTCGGCGTGCCGCCGGCCACGATCCAGCAGCGGATCGCGGCCTGGGAACCCGCGACGTTTCGCGGTGAGGTGCGCCGCGACCGCGGACGGCTGCTTTATCTCGACTGCTACAACGCCAACCCGGCCTCGATGGCGGATGCGCTGGATGCGTTCAACGGCCTGGCGCCCGCCAGCGAGCCGCGGCTGCTTGTGCTCGGCGGGATGGAGGAGCTGGGTCGCGAAGCCGCGATGTTTCACCGGGCGCTGGGCCGCTCGCTGCATTTGCGGCCGCAGGATTTTCTCATGCTCATCGGCGATCACGCGGCGGACGTGCGCACGGGGGCGATCGAGAATGGCAACCGGGCGGAACAGATCCAGGTGGTGACCTCGCTGGAGCCGGTCACGGCGCGCGTCGCGGATTTTCACGGGGCCGTGTTCGTCAAGGGCAGCCGCCGCTATCAGTTGGAGAAGGCCCTGAATATTCCGGCGCAGGAGGCCGTTCATGCTTAGCTACCTCTCGGAATTTGACGCCCACTTCGGCCCCCTGCGTCTGCTGCGCTCCCATACGTTCCGAACGATCATGGCCGCGGTGACGGCGGCATTCATCGGCTTTCTCATCGGGCCGCGGCTCATCGCGCAGCTGCGCCGGATGAAATTCGGCCAGCACTACGACGACGACCGCACCGGCGACCTGGCCAAACGCTTCGACAAAAAGAACACGCCGACGATGGGCGGGCTGCTGATTTTCGCGTCGGTGTTCATCAGCTGCTTCCTGTGGGCCGCGCCGAACATCTGGGTGTGGGTCGCGCTCTTCGTCTACACGGCGCTCACGGCAGTCGGTTATCGCGACGACCGCCTGAAGGTCCTGCGCAAGAGCCGCGACGGCATTTCCTCCCGGGAGAAAATTTTCTGGCAGACGCTCATCACGATCATCGCGCTGGCCGCGCTGCTTTACCATCCGACCAGCACGAAGCTGATTCGCGAACTGTGGATCCCGTTCGTGAAGCACCCGATCGTCACGAGCATGCCGATCGTGGCGCTGTTTGTTTTCGTCTACCTCTGGCTCGTCGGTTTCAGCAACGCCATCAACCTCACGGACGGCCTCGATGGCCTCGCGATCGGCTGCACGATCTCGGTCGCGCTCGTCTATGGCATCCTCGCCTACGCGGCGGGAAACATTCTTCTTTCGGACTACCTGTTGATCAACCACGTGCCGGGCACCGGGGAGCTGACGGTGGTGTGCGGCGCGCTGGTTGGCGCAGGACTCGCGTTTCTCTGGTACAACTCGCACCCGGCCGAGGTGTTCATGGGCGACACGGGCTCGCTCGCGCTCGGGGGATTGATCGGGATCATCGCCTTCATGGTGCAGCAGCCGCTGACGCTGATCATTGTCGGCGGCGTGTTTGTGTGGGAGGCGGTCTCGGTGATCATCCAGGTCGGTTACTTCAAGTACACGAAGCGCCGGAGCGCGACCGGGGAGGGGAAGCGGTTCTTCCTCATGGCGCCGATCCACCATCATTTTCAAAAACAGGGCTGGCCGGAGACGAAGGTGGTTTTGCGTTTTTGGGTGCTGTCGCTGATCTTCGCCCTGGTCGGACTCGGAACCCTGAAACTCCGCTGACGATGCCGCTCGCCGTTCCTCCTCTTCTTCAGCCGCGTCTGACGCGTCCCGTCGCCATTCTCGGCGGTGGCGTCAGCGGGCAGGCGGTGCGCCAGTTGCTCGCGGCATTGGGAAACAACGGGACGATCTACGACGAAAAAGGCATCGAGTTCACCGTGACGGCCGCGCGCCAGCACGACCTTGTGATTTTCTCGCCGGGATTTCCGCCGGAGCATCCGTGGTTTTCGATCGCGCTGCAGAAGGGCGCGATGTGCCTGGGCGAGCTCGATTTCGCCTCGTTGTTCTGGCGCGGCCGCGTCATCGCAATCACCGGCACGAACGGCAAGACCACGCTGACCGAATTTCTCACCCACGCATTGCGCTCGGTCGGCTGTCAGGCGGTGGCGACCGGCAACATCGGCCATCCCTTCTCCCAGCTCGTGCTCGATACCCAGGGGGGCGAACCGTCCATCACGGCGGTGTGCGAAGTCAGTTCGTTCCAGGCGGAGATGTTCAGTCATTTCAAGGCGGACGCCACGCTCTGGCCGAATTTCGCGGAGGACCACCTCGACCGGCATCTCGGCATGCGCGCCTACTTCGATGCGAAGTGGACGCTTGTGACCCGCACGGCCAGCGGCCGGTTTTTCATGGGATCGTCGGTGCGCCGCTTCGCCGCGGAATTTGGCTATGCGATTCCGCCCGGCGCCGGGGTTCCGACGGAGCAGCAGGCGGTCGATGCGGGGCTCAATGCCACGGTGTTCGCCGACTATCCCCAGCGGGAAAATTTCCTGATTGCCGCGGCGTGGTGGCGTGCCGCCGGCCTCGATGGGGCGGCGCTCTATGCGGCCGCGCGCGCATTCCGCGTCGGGCGGCACCGGCTGTCGCGCGTCGCGGAGCTGGACGGCGTGGCATTTTGGAACGACTCGAAGGCGACCAATTTCCACGCGGTCGAGGCGGCGCTCAATGGCTTTGCGGTGCGCGTCTTGCTCATCGCCGGAGGAAAGGCCAAGGGCGGCAACCGCGAAGCCTTCATCTCCCGGATCGCCGGTCGCGTGCGCCATCTTTTCCTGATCGGCGAAACACAGGAGGAGCTGGCGACAATCTGCAGCGCCCGCGGTGTCGCTTACACGCTGTGCGCCAGTCTCGAAGAGGCGGTCAGCAAGGCCGCGGAAATGGCGGGGCCGGGTGACCATGTTTTGCTCAGCCCGGGCTTCGCGAGCTTCGACATGTTTCGCAATTACGAGGATCGCGGCGACCAGTTCGAGCGCATCGTCCGCAGTCTCCCCGCCACAGCCAATTTGAGATAGCTTTCATTCCGCAAACCCACCAACCATCTCCCCATGAAAATCCTTAAATTTTCCGGCATCGTGCTCGGCGTGCATCTGCTCGCGCTGATCATGATTTTTGCCAATCCCGGATGCAGTTCGTCGACCAAGCCACCCCCACCCGCCGCGGATACCGTGACCTCCGTCGAGCCCGCGCCCACCATCACCGTCCCCGGCTCCTCCGGCAGCGACACCGGCTCGTCGTCCTCGTCTTCCTCTTCTTCGGTTCCAACCATCGCGTTTAATTCCGACACGTCGGCGATCAACGCCGGAGTCCGCTACAGCCCGACCCGCCCCAACACGCCCGCGGCCACGAATCTCCAGGCCGAGCCGGTGAGCAACGTGACCCCGGCGACCACTTACGTCGTGGTGAAGAACGACAGCCTCTGGTCGGTCGCCCACAAGAACCACCTCACGACGGCCGAACTCGCGTCGGCGAACAATCTCAGCGACAAGGCGAAGCTTCACCTCGGCCAGAAACTGATCATCCCGGCCAAGGGGGTTCCCGCGTCCGCAACGCCCGTCGCAGGAACGACGGTGGCAACACCAGGAGCAACTCCCCAAGCGGCGAACGTGGCGCTCAAACCCAGCAACGCGGGATTGACGCACGTCGTTCGTCCCGGCGAAACGCTGAGCACGATCGCGCGCCGCTACGGTGTGAAACAGGGGGAGATCGCCGTGGCCAACAGCATTTCCGATCCGCAGAAAATCCGCGCCGGCATGGAGTTGATCATTCCTGGCGGTTGGGAATCGACGGGCGCCAAAGCGTCCAAAACCGACAAGGCCGCGACGGCCCCCACGTCCTCCTCTTCGCCCGCCTATGTGGAACCCGCCCAAAAAATGCCGCCGCCGGCTGCGGAGGTTCCCGTCATCCAGGTTGACGACGCCCCTTCCGCGAAGACGCCCTGAACTGGTTTAGCTTTAGCTGAACGTCCATGGCCCGTGACCGCCCCGCCGATTCACCCCGCGCGCGGTTCATCATCAATCCCGCGGCGATCATCGTCGTCTGCTCGGTCGGCCTGACGATTCTCGGGCTCACGATTTTATTCAGCGCGAGCGCTTCGTTTAAAAACCGGCAGGGGGTCGACGTGCCCTACCTGTATCTGAGCAAACAGCTGATCGGAGCGGGCCTCGCCGCCGTGGTGTGTTTCGTGGCGAGCCGGCTGGACCTGGATTATCTGCGGCGTTTCGCGTGGTGGATCGCGGCGATTTTCGTGGTGCTGCTGGCGCTTGTGCTGGTCCCGCAGATCGGCGTCTGGCGCGGTGGCGCCCGCCGCTGGCTTGGCTTCGGTCCGGTGCTGCTGCAGATCTCGGAGTTCGCCAAGCTGGGACTTGTCTTCTGCCTGGCGCACTATCTGGCGCTCAACCAGACCCGCATCGGCGAGTTCAAGCGCGGCTTCCTTTATCCGCTGGGCATCATCGGCGTGTTCGCCGTGCTGGTGCAGCGCGAGCCGGATTTCGGCACCGCCGCGCTGATGGTGGCCGTGGGCCTCGTGCTGCTCTTTCTCGCCGGCGCCCGCTGGCGCTACATTCTTCCGACGATCATCGGCGCCGTGGGTTTGTTCGCGCTCGCGGTCTGGCAGAACCCAAACCGGCTGCGGCGCTTTCTCGCGTTTCTCGACGTCGAGGGAAACAAGCAGGCCGGCACGTACCAACTCTACCAGGGACTCGGCGCGCTGGCGGCCGGCGGCATCGATGGCGCGGGACTCGGGCAGGGACGGCAACAACTGGATTTTCTCCCGTTCGCCCACACCGATTTCATCCTCGCGATCGTCGGCGAGGAGCTCGGGCTTTGGTTCACGCTCGGCGTGGTGGCGCTGTTCGGAATTATTTTCGCCGCGGGAATGATCCACCTCCGCCGCGCCCCCAACCTTTTTCATTTCCTGCTCGTGACCGGCTGCGTGCTGCTGATCTGCCTGCAGGCGATCATCAACATCGGCGTGGTCACGGGCGTTTTCCCGACCAAGGGAATGTCGCTGCCGTTTCTCAGCGCCGGGCTTTCGAACCTCATGCTGATGGGCCTGCTGCTCGGCGTGATTCTCAACACGCAGCGCACCTGGGGCCGCGCGACGCTCACGCGTCGCAGCCGGTCGATGGAAGAGGTGCTGGCATGAGCCGGTTCCTGATTTCCTGCGGCGGGACGGGCGGACATCTCTCGCCGGGAATCGCACTGGCCGAGGGCCTCGCGGCGCACGGCCATGAGGCGACGCTGCTCATCAGCGAAAAAAAAGTGGATGCACGGCTGAGCGAGAAATATCCGCAGCTTCGCTTCCAGCGCGTCCCGGGCACGGGCTTTTCCTGGAATCCGCTGGGTCTCGCCCGCTGTATGATTTCGCAAAGCCGCGGATTTCGTTTTTGCCGGCGGCTCGTGCGCGAGCAACGGCCCGCGGGGGTGGTGGGGTTCGGCGGATTCACCTCCGCGCCGCTGGTCCTCGCCGGCTTTTTCAGCCGGGTGCCGGTGGCGTTGCACGAGTCGAATCGCGTGCCCGGTCTCGCGGTGCGGCTGCTCGGCCGGCTCGCGCGTCGCGTCTATCTTCCGCCGGGCATTAACCTCCCGGGCGTGCGGGCGTCGCGGACGCGGCATGTCGGGCAACCGGTGCGGCGGGAGATTCAAAAACATGATCCCGCCGCGGCGCGCACCGCGCTCGGTCTCGCGCCGCACCAAAAGGTGCTCGTTGTGTTTGGCGGCAGCCAGGGCGCGTCTCCGCTCAACGACTGGGTTCGCGGGAACCTGTCGTTGCTGGCGGGCGAGGGCGTCCAGGTTTATTGCGTGACGGGCCTCGGCAAGGGCAACGAGGAGACGCTCGAGCTGAAGACCAAAACCGGCGAGCCGGTGCGCGCGATTTTTCGGGCGTTCACCGATCGCGTGGCGGAGTTGATGTCGGCCGCGGACCTCGTGGTTTCCCGCGCGGGCGCAGGCACGCTCGCCGAGCTGATCCGGTGCGAAACGCCGGCGATCCTCGTGCCGTTTCCCCAAGCGGCGGACGATCATCAACGGGCCAACGCCGCCTTTTTCGCGCAGCAGGGCGGCGGCCTCGTCGTCGAGCAAACGCAGCTCGCGACGCTGCACCGCGAAGTCCTGGACGTGATGTTCAATGAGGGGCGGATTCAAAAATTTCGCGGTGATCTCCACCGCATGAACCAGGCAGACGCACTGGCGCTGATGCTGCACGACCTCGGGGAAATCTTTGCCTCCGGGCCCGCTCCGCTTTCGCCGGAACCCTCCCGCGCATGAACCCCGCGTCCGCCACCGCTTTCCCGTTTGTCACGCATTACGTGACAAACTCGCCGGGCCGGAACGAGGTTTGTCACGTATTACGTGACAAACCTTGGGAGGAGGGCGCGTGAGGAGCGTGCCGTTGCCGAAGTTGGCCGACCGCGAGGTGCGGCGCATCCACTGCGTCGGCGTCGCGGGCATGGGGCTTGGGCCGCTGGCGGTTTATCTGGCGCAGCTCGGTTTCACGGTGAGCGGCGAGGACGATGCGCTGACCGACGAAATGCGCGCACTGCTGACGCGGGAACGCGTGACGCTCGGTGCGATTCCCGCCGACTGCGACCTCGTGGCCTATTCCTCGGCGATCGCGAAAACGCATCCGGCCTATGTCGCGGCGGTGTCGCGGGGGCTGCCGTTGTTGCGTCGCGGTGAATTGCTCGCCGAGGCCGTGCGGGGAAAAAAACTGGTCGCGATCTGCGGCTCGCACGGGAAGACGACGACCACGGCGATGCTGATCACCGCGTTGCGCCGCGCGAATTTTCCGGCGGGTTACGTACTGGGGGGATTGTTTGCCGACGACACGCCGCCGGCGCGGGCGGGTTCGAACGACTGGGTCGTCGCGGAGATCGACGAGAGCGACGGCACGATCGAGCGCTTTTCGCCGGAGATCATGGTCGCCGTGAATCTCGATTGGGACCATCCGGACCACTATCGCCAGCTCGCGGACCTCGAGGCGACGTTTGCGGCGCTCGTGGCCCGCACCCGGGGAGACGTGTTGGTGAGCGATGCGTGTTCGCTCTCGGCGCGAATTGCCCCGGCCGCGCTGACGTTTGGCCGGAGCGGGAAATTTTCCGGGATCATCACGGAGGAATCCGGCGTGAAGATGAAACTGAAGCTCGGCGGAAAATTCGCCGCGGCTGAAATCGGCCTGCGCGCCCGGGGCGATTTCAATGCGAGCAATGCCACGGCGGCGATGGCGGCCGCGCAACTCATGGGAATCGATCCCGCGTCCGGGTCGCTGGCGGATTTCCCCGGGGTGCGCCGGCGGCAGACGGTGTTGCATGCGGGCGACGGGCTGACCGTCGTGGAGGACTACGCGCACCACCCGGCGGAAATCCGCGCGCTGCTGGGCAGCTTGCGGCGTCGGGTGGAAAAGGACGGCCGGTTGCTCGTGGTGTTTCAGCCCCACCGGTTCAGCCGCACCGCGCAGTTCAAGGCGGAGTTCGCCGCGGCCCTCTCGATGGCGGATGCCGTGCACCTCCTCGATGTCTATTCTGCGGGAGAGGCGCCGATCGCCGGCGGGACGACGGCCGATATTTATGCGGAGCTGAAGAAAAGCGCGGCGGCGCTGCCGGTGAGCTATCTCCCGGGCGACAACGACGCGGAGTTTTTCCGCGCGCTGTCGCGGGCGGTGCGCAGCGGGGACTTGGTGGCGTTCGTCGGTGCGGGAGATATCGACCGCAAGGCGCGGATCTGGCTCGGTCTGCTGCGGAACGACATGATGAAGGCGAAGCGATGGGATGAATTTGCAGCAGCGCTCAAGCCCCTGCTGGCGGCGGGTGCGAAACTGAAGCGGGAAGAACCGCTCGCGACGAAGACAACCCTGCGAGTCGGGGGCGCGGCGCGGGTGTATGCCGAGCCATCGTCGGTCGGAGATTTGCAAACGCTCCTCCGGGAAGCGGCGGCGCGGGGTGTGGAGATTTTCATCCTCGGTCGCGGTTCGAACCTGATCATCCCGGACGAAGGCGTGGAAGGCCTGGTGATTTCACTGGCGCACGAAGCCTGGGCGAAATTCGAAGCGCGCGCAGACGGCCGCGTCTGGGCCGGAGCCGGCCTGCGGTTGAAAAACCTGTGCGGGCTCGCGGCGAAGGCGGGCCTGGTGGGATTTGAGTTTCTCGAAGGGATTCCCGGCAGCGTCGGCGGCGCGTTGCGGATGAATGCGGGCGCGATGGGCGGATGGATGTTCGACGTGGTCGAAGAGGTTCAGCTCATGACGATGGCCGGAGAAGTGAAGACCCTCGCGAAGGCGGCGATGCACGTCGACTACCGGCACTGCGCGGAACTGCACGATGCGATTGCGCTGGCGGCGCTGTTGCGGCCGGCGTCGCAGGCGGATGCGGAGGCGGTCGCGCGGCAGATGGATGTTTACAAGCGCAAGCGCCAGGAATCGCAGCCGCGCGAGCCGAGTGCGGGCTGCATTTTCAAAAATCCGACGGGTACGTCGGCGGGCCGGCTGATCGACGAGAGCGGCCTCAAAGGCGAAAGGGTGGGCGACGCCGAAGTCTCGGCGGTGCATGCGAATTTCATCGTGAACCGCGGCGAGGCGACTGGCGCGGATGTGTTGGAGCTCGTGCGCCGCGTGCGGGCGCGGGTGCGGCAGGTGAAAGGCGTCGACCTCGAGCCCGAGGTGTTGCTGTACGGGAAAAAATGGAGGGACGTGCTGTGAAGGCCGCGGAAAAGCTGAGAGCTGAGAGTCCAGAGCTGAGTGCCAGACCTTCAGGCTGCTCGTTTCTGCTCTCAGCTCTAGACTCTCGGCTCCCGACTATTCTGCCATGAACTTCCCCATCATCGCCGTGTTTGCCGGGGGCACCTCCGCCGAGCGCGAGGTTTCGCTGGGATCCGGGCGGGCGTGTGCGATCGCGCTGGCGCGTTCGTTTCCGACGCGACTCTTCGAGATCACGGCCAATGCGCTGCCGGCGGGCCTGGATCCGGAACGGCACCTGGTGTTTTCCACGCTGCACGGAACGTTTGGCGAGGACGGCGGCATGCAACGGCTGCTCGATGCGGCGGGTGTGGGTTACGCGGGTTGCGATGCCGCGAGCAGTGCGCTGACGATGGACAAGACGCTCACGAAGCAGGCGGTGGCGGCGCGCGGCGTGCAGGTCGCGAAGGGAATCCAGTTTCTCGCCGGCGCGAAACCCGCGGCGGAGACAGTGATCGCGCAGCTCGGCGAACAGGTCGTGGCCAAGCCGAATGCCGAGGGCAGCAGCGTCGGGTTGAGCGTCATCGGCAGCCGCGCGGAGCTGGTGGAGAAACTGGCGGCGATCACGGCGGGTTCCTGGCTGATCGAGCAGCGGATCGTCGGGCGCGAGCTTTCCGTCGGCGTGCTCGGCGGGAAGGCGATGGGTGTGGTGGAGATCCGGCCGAAGTCGGGGGTTTACGACTACACGAGCAAGTACACGAAGGGCCTCACGGAATATTTTGCGCCGGCGCCGCTCGATGACGGGACGACGCGCGTGGTGCGGGCGGCGGCGGAAACCGCGTTCGCAGCGTGCTCGTGCCGCGACTACGCGCGCGTGGACTTCATTTTATCTGCGAACCACGAGCTTTATTTGCTCGAAATCAACACGCTCCCCGGCATGAAAGAAACCAGTTTGCTGCCGATGAGCGCGCGCTGCGCGGGACTGGATTTCACGAGGCTGGTACGGGAATTGGTCACGCCTGCGTTGCAACGTTTTCAAGCGGCTGCGGCTGCCCCACGCCCGTGAACAAAGATTTCAACCCACCGCCCGCCCGGAGCTGGAGAGACATTCCCCAGCCGGTGAAGCCGCGCGCGATGTCGGGCGGCGGCCGCTGGCGGCTGGTGCGGGCCGGTTTGCGCGTCGCGGGATTCACGGCGGTGTTGCTCGCGGTCGGCTGGGGCATCTGGCAGGTGACGGAAGTATTGCAGCACGGTCCCCGGCAGATGGCCGCCGTGGCGAAAGCACCGCCCGTGAAGGACGTGCTGCTCGCGACGGATGGTGTGCTGGGGCGCGAACACGTGGCGGAAATCCTCGCGGTGCCGAAGGGCGCGACGCTCATGGACCTCGATTTGCTCAAGCTGCGCGACCGGCTGCTCGCGACCGGGCAGGTGCGCACGGCGAAGCTCACGCTCAATTTTCCCTCGACGCTGATGGTGACGATTTCGGAGCGTTCCCCGGTGGCGAGGATCAAGGCGGCGATGCCGGAGGGCGTGCAGCAGGAGCTGCTCGTGGCGCGGGATGGCGTGGTGTTTGCCGGCGCGGATTTCGATCCGGCAATGCTCGCGACGCTGCCGTGGCTCGAAGGCTTTTCGCTGATGCGGCAGAACGGAATGTTGTGGCCGATCAGCGGAATGGAGGCGGTCGCGGATCTGCTCGCCCGCGCCAAGCTGGAAACCGAGGACCGGTACCACACGTGGGAAGTGGTTTCCCTCGCCCGTCTGCGCACCGACGGTGAGATCGAAGTGCGGACGACGAGCGGCACGCGGGTGGTCTTCGGAACCCGGGAGGACTATTTCCGCCAGCTCGCGCGACTCGATCTGCTGCTCGACACCACGGCGAAGGCGCAGCCGGACAAAGCGCTGCGCGAGATCAACCTCACCCTGGGCGCACAGGTGCCGGTGACGTTTGCCGCGAACCTGCCGCCGGTGCAGTCCGCTGCCCGTCCGACCGCGGGCGGACCGCAGTTCAAGCCGTTTACCGCCCAGTCTTCCTCTCCTGCCCACCCGAATCCGCGGATCAAACTAAACCTTGAGCTCTAGAACCACCTTCATTGCCGCCGTTGAAATCGGCACTTCGAAAATCACCGTCCTCATCGGCGAGCACACCGGACGTGAACTCGCGATCATCGGCTGCGGCGAGTGTTCCTCCCGCGGCGTGATCAAGGGCAACGTTGTCGACTACAAGGCGGCGAGCGAAAGCACGCACAGCGCGCTCGAGCAGGCGGAGCGCGACGCCGGTGAGCGGGTCGACCTGGTGTTTCTCGCGCAGACCGGCGGGCATCTCGAAGGATTTTATAACGAGGCCTCGGTGAACGTGAAGGCGTCCGACAACATGATCGACGCGGGCGACATTCGCACGGTGTGCGAACTGGCGAAGTCCAAGGAGCTGCCGGCCGGGCGCATGGTGGTGCATAATATCCGCCGGCCTTTCCGGGTGGACGGACGTCTCGTGCCGACTTCGCCGGAGCATCTCGTCGGGCAGCGGCTTGAGGTGGGCTACTGGACCGTGCATGGACAGGAACAGAGGCTCGCCGACAACATTCACGTGATCCGCGGGTTTAATCTCGAGGTGCGCGAGCTGGTGCTCTCGAGCCTCGCGTCGGGTCACATGGTGACGACGCCGGAAGAGCGCCAGCACGGTGTGCTCGCGATCGACATCGGTGCGGGCACCACGGACTACGTGCTTTATCGTGACGGGGTTGCGCACACGACCGGGGTCGTGCCGGTGGGCGGCACGCACATCACGAACGACATCAGCATTGGCCTGCGTCTCACGGAATCCCAAGCCGAGAAACTGAAGCTGCGCTTCGGCCGGGCCAGCGTGCAGACGCGCGACAAGGCCGCAAAGGTCTGGCTCGATGGAAATTTTGCGATTGGCGACCGGCAGTTTCCGCAGCTCGCGATCGAACAGATCACCGCAGCGCGCGCCTGGGAGCTGCTCGAGGTGGTGAAGAAAAAACTCGGCAACGCTTTTTCACCGGAGACCTGTGCGGCGGGCGTGGTTCTGAGCGGTGGCAGCGCGAAGCTCACCGGCATGGCCGAGGCGGCCGCGAAAGTTTTTGGAGTGCCGGCCCATTTGGGCGAGGCCCCGTCCTGGGTCGCCGAGAATCTGCGCGATCCCGGTTATCACACGGCGCTCGGGCTCCTCTATTATGGAGTGAGCGCCCAGGCGGAAAAGGCTGCTCCGATCCGGCGCGGCGGGGGATTCATCAGCAACGTCAAACGCCTTTTCGCCAGCACCTGAGCCCACGCCATGAATCTCAACGAACTTCCCCTCGAACACGGGCTGCTCACGGACCGCAACGTGGCGATCAAGCTGGTTGGCGTTGGCGGCGCGGGATCGAATGCCGTGGATCGCCTCAAGATGGAAAATCTCGAGCGGTTGCAGATGGCGGTGATCAACACCGACTACCAGGCGCTCGCGAGTTCGCCCGTGCAGGACAAGGTGCTGATCGGCATGAGTGTGACGCGCGGGCTCGGCGCCGGCGGCGATCCGGAGCTGGGACGCGAGGCGGCCGAGGCCGATCGCGAAAAAATCGCGGCGGTCGTCAAGGGTTGCGACCTGGTCTTTCTCGTGACCGGCATGGGCGGCGGCACCGGCAGCGGGGCGTCGCCGACGGTGGCGGAGATTGCGGCGGAGTCGGGCGCGCTGGTGATCGCTTTCGTGACGATGCCTTTCAGTTTCGAAGGTGGACGGCGGTTGAAGCAGGCGGAGGAGGGATTGCAGGCGTTGCGCAAGGTGTGCGACGCGGTGATCCCGCTGCCCAACGATGTCCTGCTGCAGGAAGCGGCGGAGAACGAAACCGTGCTCGATTCGTTTGCGCGGGCGGACGAGTGGATCGGTCGCGGCGTGAAGTCGATCTGGTCGATGCTTTTCAAAACGGGGCTGATCAACCTGGACTTCGCGACGCTGCGACAGGCGTTTCAGCATCGCGGGGGAAAAACGCTCTTCGGCCTGGGCGAAGGCAGCGGGGAAAATGCCGTGGCCGATGCGGTCTCGAGTTTGAAACTCTGCCCCCTTCTCCATACGCCGGAATTCTCCCGCAAGGCGGACCGCCTCCTGGTCAACATCATCGGCGGCGCCGATCTCAGCCTGCCGAAGGTCAATGAGCTGATGAGTGCGATCACCGAGCAGTTCGGCCGCGACTCGCATATCATCATGGGCGCGGTGATCGACGAGGACATGCCGGGCCGCGTCGAAGTTTGCGTGCTGGGCACGAGCGACATGGGAGGGCGGGGTGCGCCGCCGCGGCGGCCCGCGCTGGTGTCGCGGGCGAAAGCCCAGCCCGAGCGCGGAGACGCTGCGCCCGCCGCCCCATCGCGGGAATCAAACGCCAGAACGTCGGATGAGCCGGCCGTCGCGGTCGTGAACCGGCCCGCCAACGAAAGCGCCCAGGCTCGCAATGTTCATGCGGCGAAGGCGGCGCAGGAGGAATTTGGTTTCGGTGAAGTCGAAAGCCGCGGTCATTTCGAAAAAACCGACCGCAATCTTTTCGACGGCCAGGATCTCGACGTGCCGACGTACCTGCGCAAAGGGATCAAGATCGTCCTTTAGGGCGAAAAAAAAGCGCGTTGAATTTCAACGCGCTTCGAAAGTTGGGTTGCGATCGGATCAGGCCGACGGAAATTTCCGCAGCCGCGTGGTTTTCGCGCGCGTGCGGCGGCGGGCCACCTTGGGTTTCCAGCGCTTTTTCGGCGACTCGGAGTTATCGGCGGCAGCGGCGTGGACTGCCGGCGGCTCGTACGACAACTGGCCTTGGTCGACCTCGAGCGTGTAGTAACCCTTGCGGGGCATGAGGGCGTAGGCGTTGAAGAGGTCGGGGATCGAAAACCGGGGCATCCGATGGCCCGTTCCCTCGTCTTCGTCGAGCATCGCAATCGGAGTGGTGTGCTTGGTTGCGTTGTACTGGCTGAGGACGCGGAACCGGACGCTGCGCACACCGACGGTCGCGAGAGCCCGGAGGAGAGTTGATGCGGTTGTGTTCATGCGAGAGATTTGCTTATCGGCAGTTTTTTTCCGGACTTCAGTTAACTAATTCGCGAAATTCGCCGTTCTTGGCAAAGGGCGGGGCTTCTGCATCGTGCCCCCATGTTTGTTGACGAATGCACAGTGAAGTTGTCCGCCGGTGATGGCGGACGTGGTTGCGTGAGTTTCCGCCGCGAGAAATACGAGCCCTGGGGCGGACCAAACGGGGGCGATGGCGGGCGCGGTGGCGACGTGATCCTGGTGGGGGACGTGAACACCAATAATCTCGTCGATTATAAATTTCAGCCGCATTGGCGCGGCGAGCGCGGGGAGCACGGACAGGGGGCGGATTGTCATGGTCGCGATGGGAAGCATTGCGTGATGAAGATGCCGCTCGGGACGATAGTTACCGATCAAGCCACCGGTAAGATCGTCGCCGAAGTAATCGAGGATGGGCAGCAGATCATTTTGTGCAAGGGGGGGAATGGAGGGTGGGGTAACACCCATTTCAAAACTTCCACAAACCGTGCCCCGAAGCGTGCCAATGCCGGGCAGGAAGGCGAGCGCGGCGACTTCAAACTGGTGTTAAAAAGCATCGCGGACGTGGGGTTGGTCGGCTTCCCGAATGCCGGAAAGTCTTCGCTGACAGGAGCGATTACCAAAGCGCATCCGAAGACTGCCGCTTATCCTTTTACCACGCTGCATCCCCAGATCGGGGTGATCGAGTTTCCCGACGAACGTTTGGGCAACCGCCGCTTGTTGCTGGCAGATGTGCCGGGCCTGATCGAGGGTGCCCACGAAAACCGCGGGCTGGGTCATCGCTTTCTCCGTCACATCGAGCGCTGTGCCGTGCTCCTGGTGCTCCTCGACATGGCCGGGACGGATGCGCGCGACCCGCGTGACGATTACAAACACCTTCTGCACGAGTTGAAACTTTACGATCCCGCTCTGCTGGATAAGCCTCGCATCGCCGTCGCGAACAAAATGGATGTCCCGGAGGCGGCGGCCAATCTCGTGAAATTTAAGCGGCGCTACAAAACGGCCGATGTGATGGAAATCTCCTGCCAGACCGGAGCGGGACTTCCACAGTTGAAAAAAGAATTGTTAAAACGTGTAACGAAGCTGAGGGCGCGGGAAAAGGTTTCGCCTGCCACCGCGGCCTGAAGCACGTTCGCCCCACATGGCTTCGGTTACCGAACACAAACCCCTTCTCATGCGTGCCAACCGCACGCTCGGTTCCACGCTGATGGAACTGAACCTCGTGAAGATTGAGGACATCGAGCTCGCCAACGAGAAGCTGCTCGAAATGGTCGCCAAAAACCAGCTGCGCCAGAGCAGCATTCTCGCGATCCTTGCCTTCGACATGAAGGTGCTGAGCGAGGAAGCCCTCCTGGAGCACGTGGTGGATCTCGATAGTGTCGGTCTGGTCGACCTCCGCGACTACGAGGTGCCCGATGAATCCCGGAAAAATCTCGATATTGGCGCGTGCTGGGCAACTTGGTCCGTGCCTTTCGACAAGGAGGAGGAATTCTTCTTTGTGGCCACCGCCTATTATCTGAGCCCCGCGGTCCGTGCTTTCTGGGAAAAGCAGCTCGGCGGATCCATTCTCTGGTTCGGCACCACCCTGGAAGGCATCGCCGATTATCTCGAGCGTCTGCAGAGCGAAAAAACGGCTTCGCTCACGCCGTTCGCGGCCGTCACGCAGGCGCCGTTCACTTCGACGGGTTCGGGAAACACCCCGAAGATTTTCTCGTCGGCCGCGAAAACCTGATCCCCGGCCATGCCTCTCGGAAAAGTCCAGTCCCAGATTATCGCGAAGCTCGAGGACATGGGTCGTCTGACCTCGAAGCAGCGCGCCGGCATTGCGGCGCGCCCGGAAGACCTCAATGGCGACGCCCTCGACCGGCTCCTGCAGGACGATTACAAGGTCACGCCTTTTCACTGCCTGGTCGCGAAAGCGCGGGCGCTGAACATCGCGCCGTTTAATGTGTCCCGCTATCGCCTGGGGCCCTCGACCTTCGAACGCCTTCCCCAGGATTTCTGCCAGGAAAACCTCGTGATTCCCGTGGGACTCCTCGGCGAGTTGCTGCTGGTGGCATTCGCGAATCCGTTCGAGGTCACGCTCCCCACGAAGATCCAGGAGATGACGGGCAAGAAGGTTGTCCGCCTGCTCGGCCGCGAAAAGGACATCCGCGACAAGTTCAACAAGGGTCACGACCACGCGGCGGGTTTCGACGACGTCGTGCAGAAGATCGGTGCCGAATACGGCGGCGACACCGAGGTGGAGATCAAGGACGACGAGGTCAGCGAGGAGTCCGGCCCCATCATTCAACTTTCGAACCGCATCATCGAAGACGCGTTTTACCTCGGCACGAGCGACATTCACATCGAGCCGCAGGAAAAGGAAGTGATCGTCCGCTACCGCGTGGACGGCATTTGCCAGGAAAAACTCCGTCTTCCGGCCAAGGTCGGACCGGCGCTCGTCGCGCGCCTGAAGATCATGTGCAACCTCGACATTTCCGAGCGCCGGTTGCCGCAGGACGGCCGCATTGTTTTCAAGCAGTTCACCAAGAAATCGCTCGATATCGATCTGCGCGTTTCCACGGCGCCGCTGAATCACGGTGAAGGCGTGGTCATGCGTATTCTCGACAAGCAGAAGAGCACGCTGCCGCTGCCGGCGCTCGGTTTCACCGAGGACAACCTGGCAAAATACCGCGAGGTGATCCGCCAGCCGTACGGCATGATCCTGCATTGCGGTCCGACCGGCTCGGGCAAGTCGATGACGCTCTATTCCGCGCTCAACGAGATCAACACGCCCGACATCGTCATCCGCACGGCGGAGGACCCCATCGAGTACACGCTTTCCGGCATCAACCAGATGCAGATGCACCGGCAGATCGGCCTCACCTTCGCTTCGGCGCTGCGCGCGTTTCTCCGGCAGGACCCCGACATCATTCTCGTCGGCGAAATTCGAGACAAGGAAACCGCGGGCATCGCTGTCGAAGCGGCGCTCACGGGCCACCTTCTCATCTCCACGCTGCACACGAACGACGCCCCCGGCACGATCGCGCGTCTCACCGACATGGGCGTCGAGCCCTTCATGATTTCGTCCTCGCTCCTTTGCGTGTGTGCGCAGCGCCTCATGCGCCGGGTGTGCAAGCAATGTCGCGTTCCCTATGTCCCGGAAGGGCGCGAAAAGGAGCTGATGGAAAAGGCGATCGGCTGGAGCGGCCAGATCTACAAACACAATCCCAAGGGCTGCCCGAAGTGTTCCGGCAACGGCTTCAAGGGCCGTCTCGGCATCCATGAGCTGATGGTCTCGAACGAGGAACTCGTTTCCGCGATTAACAAGGAAGTGGAGTCGGGTGAGCTGAAAAAAATCGCGGTTCGCGGCGGGATGAAGACGCTGCACCAGGACAGCTTGATCAAGGTGAAGGACGGCCTCACCACGATGGAAGAGGCGGTCGCCACGGTTCCGCCGGACATGTGAGGCGGGCCCGCGCATCGCGGGCTGATGGGATCGGTGGTGGTACCCTTTGTCATGGCGAGGAGTCCCGCCCTGCGGGCCGACGAAGCAATCCCGCTGGATTGTCACGGCGCGCTTCGCGCACCTCGCGATGACAGAGCAAAAGTGCACCACGGCCGTGGGATCGGGTTTGACGACAGGGAAGCAACGGATCGTTACTGAAGTTCGATCATGAAGCGGATTTTCATTTTGTTCATCGCGTTGGGCTTTCTGCTTGGCGGTTGCGGCCGCCGGGCGAAGGAAATCACCAGCCTGCAGCGCAAGGAGGCGGAGACGCTCGCCAGTGAAGCGGATTTTGCGATGACGCTGCGCGACCTTCCGCGCACCGAGTCATTGCTGACCAAGGTCGTCGCGCTCTGTCCGGACAACGGCGAGTACTGGGTGAACCTCGGCGCGGTGCGGATGCGTCTGGGTGAGCGGGAAAAGGCGAAGACCGCCTACCAGTCCGCCCTCGCCGCGTACAAGGACGCCGCGAAGCTCGAGCCGTTGAACACGGAGAGGATCCTCCAGCAGGTTTACATCCTCGCGCTGCTCGGCCGCGTCGACGAAGCGCGCAAGTTGGTCGAGCAAACGCAAAAAAAATTCCCCGAGGACCGGTTTGTCCGCGAGTTCGTGCAGGAGAAGCAATTCGACCGGATGCTGGCCGAGCGCAACTTCAAGGAAGTCTCCCTTTGAGCCGCGCCATGCGATGCACGCGTACTGGGTGGAGTTCTCGCAGGTGGCGCTGGCCCATCTGCTCGCCGTCGCGAGTCCCGGACCCGACTTCGCGGTCGTCCTGAAGCAAAGCCTCTCGCACGGCCGCCGCACGGCGATCTGGACGAGCCTCGGCATCGGTTCGGCGATTCTCTTTCACATCAGCTATTCGCTGCTTGGCCTGGGGCTGCTGATTCGCAGTTCCCCTTTTTGGTTCAACGCCGTGAGATTTGCCGGCGCCGCCTATCTCGGGTGGCTCGGCATCCAGGCCTTGCGGGCGAAACCGCGCCGCGGGGATTTTGCCCGGGCCGAAGCGCCCTCCGCCGCTCCGCCGGCGCACCGCGCTTTTGCGCTCGGGTTCCTCACGAACGCCCTCAACCCAAAGGCGACGCTGTTCTTTGTCTCGCTCTTCGTACTGATCGTCAGCCCGCGAACGCCGCATCTCGTGCAGGCGATGTATGGGATCTGGATGGCGCTGGCGACGATGGCCTGGTTTTCGCTGGTCGCGATCGTGTTCACGCGGGAAGAGGTGCGGGATTATTTCCAGCGCCATGCCCACTGGGTCGACCGTGTGTTCGGAGTGGTTCTTCTGGGTTTCGCGGCGACGCTGCTGTTTGCCTCGGCGAATCAATAGCCGGCAACGAGCCCCGCATTAAGCAGCCACCGGTACTTCATCCTGCGCCGCGAGCAGAAGGGCGCTGAGTTCCGTGGCGGCGCGCATCAACGGGGCGAAGATCCAGCGTTCCCGTTGCGCGGTGGCGGAAGTGGAATCCGGGGATGGCAGTGGCAGCTCGAAATTCTCCAGCGCAACCAGCAGTTGCTGCAGGCGCGCACGCTGCGACGCGCCTTTTTCGACGGTGCTGGCGAGTCCCTCCAGTGCTTCGCCCGCGAGCTCTGCAAAGCGCAGCAGTTCCGGATGCGCGAGCGGAATGCCGGGGGAGAGATGCAGGGTGATCACCGTGAGCGCGCGGGTGAGCCGCTGGTTCCCGTTCGCGAGCGTCGCGAAGCGTTCGAGCCCTTCGCGGCGGTTCGTCGGGTCTCCGGTCATGCGCTGGAGCGAGGAAAAGAGGGTGCTGTTGGCGGCTTCGGCCTGCCGCTTGGCGGTGATCACAGCTTCGTCGTAGGCGGTGCCCGCCGCCGCGCGGGCAACAAGCAGGCGCAGAAAATCGCCGTTGGCCCGGAGACCTTGGGCGAGCACCGGAGGAAAGCGGTCCCGCTCCCACACCGGCCAGAAAAACATCGCTGCTCCCAGCGCCAGCGCGCCTCCCACCAGCGTGCTGGCGAGCCGCTCCACGGTGAAGCTGAGCGTGACGGGCGTTTCCGCCTCGGTGAGCAGCACGATGAACAACGTGATGAACAGCACCGCCACCGCGTAGTTGCGTTTCACAAAGTACCCGAAACTGAAAATCGTGATTGTCATTGCCACCGCGAGGGCGGGGAAGGGGAGGTTCAGCCATAGCAGCAGGCTCGCCAGCACGCTGCCGGCGACGGTGCCCGCCACGCGTTGCGCGGCGCGCTGGCGTGTCGAGCCATAGTCCGGCTGCAGCACCACCACGATCGTGAAGGGCAGCCAGTAGCCGTGCGGCAGGCCGTAGGTTTTGAAGACGATCACACCGAGCGCCGTGAACACCGCGAGCCGCGCCGTGAAGCGCACCAGCGCAGGATCGATCCGCGGATTGAGATTAAGCGCGGCGGCGAGGGGACGCAGCGTCCAGGTGTCGATGTCCAGCAGCTCGAGGGAAAAAGCGCTGCGTTCCTCGACCCGGTCGACCGTGGCGCGGACCGCTTCGAGGATTTCCGGCAGGAGCGTTTCGATCTGCCGCAGGATCTCGCGCACCTGATCGCCTGCGGCGGGATCGTGCAGGCCGGCGGCCCGGCCTTGCAGCACTCGCAGCAGGTTCGTCAGCCGGCGCAGCCGCACTTCGCATTTCGCCAGGTGCGAGGACTGCCGTGACACCACCGCGAGTGCCACGGTGCGTGACGTGTTGGTGAATGAAGTCAGCACCGGCTGAAACGCGGGCATGAACGCGGCAAATTCCGCCCGGGCCATGAGACTTTCCAGCGCGGTGTTGAGCACCACGACGCGGGTGGCGAGCCGCGCGCCTGCGAGGTTCAGCGCTTCCAGGCGTTCGCGCAGGGGACCCGCCCGCGAGGCGGCGAGGACGTCGTAGGTTTTGTCGAGCGTGGTGCGCAACGCGGCTTCGCGTTCCCTCACCCGGTGCTGGCGATCGGCTTCGTTGTCCGGAATCGCGGAGGCCATCGCTGCGAACAAATCGGCGACGGCCACCCAGGTGTCCGCGACGGTGCGGCGCAGGGGGTGTTGGGGACGAAACGGCCAGTTCGCCACCTGCAGCAGCAGCCCCCACAGTCCGCCGACGAGAACGGCCACGGTGTGCCGCCCGACTGCGGCCACGCCATCGGGCGAGGTGAGCGCGATGAAAAACACCAGCGTGGAGGAAATCGCCAGGGACATCCCGTAGTCGGTGCTCAGGTGCCGCCAGACTCCGCCGCCAAATGCGATGAAGACGGTGGCGAGCACCGCCGCGTAGATATTTTCCGAGGCCAGCGTGCCCAACGCCGCGGCGATCGTGAACACCGCGGTCATCGCGAAGAGCAGACCCAGCCGGAACCGGTAGGCGCCGCGCACATCGACCATCGCGATGTTCTGCGCCGCGAGGGCGACCATCGAAACTTCGATGGGCAGCCAGCCGGCCACGGCCAGCAGCAGCGGCACCATGAAGGCAACGGCCGCGCGAGTTCCGCGTCCGAGGTCAGGCTGCAGGGACTCGCGTTCGGCGAACGTCTTCCACGGAGGCTGGCTGGTCATCGTCGCCATCCGCGGGTCGCGGGAAATAATTCACGCCTTCGCCGCCCGTCCGCCCGTGGATCCCTCGCTGCGTTCAGAATGAGAGGAAGGGTGTTCACACGTAGACGCCGCCGCCGAGCAGTCGCTCGCCGTCGTAGAACGCCAGAATCTGGCCGGAGGCAAGGCCGCGCTGGGGTTCGCGAAATTTCACGAGGGCGGAGTTTTCCCCCTCGGGAATAAACTCTAGCGCCACCCGCGGGTCGCGATAGCGCACGCGGCCTTCGAGCTGGCATCGGCTGGTGACGGGCGCGTCCGTCCAGCTGAGGGAATGCACGCGCACTTCGTTTTGGAAAAGTCCCGGGGCATCCGGATGGTCGAAGGCGACGAGCAGCGCATTGTCCGCGGAGCGTTTGCCGACGACGACATACGCCTCGCCGTCGGTGTTTGAGGGCACGCCGATTCCTTTGCGCTGGCCGAGCGTGTAATAGTGCAGGCCGCGATGATGGCCGAGCGGCTTCGCGTCGCCGGCTCGCACGATGAGCCCGGGCGCATCGGGGACATACGCGGCAAGAAAATCCTGCATTCGAACCTCGCCGATAAAGCAGATTCCCTGGCTGTCTTTTTTGTCCGCGTTGGGCAGGCCGGCTTCGCGCGCGAGGCTCCGCAACTCGGGTTTTTCGAGATCGCCGATTGGAAAACGCGCGTCGCGAAGCTGCTCCTGGTTGAGCAGCGCCAGGAAATACGACTGGTCCTTGTTTTTGTCGGCGCCTTCGAGGAGGTCGAAGTGGGGGAGCGCCCCGTTCGAGGCGCATTCCGTCCTGCGCGCGTAGTGTCCGGTGGCCACGGCGTCGAACCCGTTGTCCTTCGCCCACGCGCGAAACACGCCGAACTTGATCTCGCGGTTGCACATGATGTCCGGATTCGGCGTGAGCCCGCGCGCGTAGCCGTCGAGGAGATAGGCGACCACGCGCTCCCGGTATTCGCGCATGAGGTTGACCACCCGGAACTCGATCCCGAGCCGCTCGCACACCGCCTGGGCGTCGTCGATGTCCTGCCGCCACGGACAATGGCCGATCAATTTGTCCTCGTTGATCCAGTTCTTCATGTAGGCGCCAACCAGGTCGAAACCCTGCCGCTGGAGGAGCAGTGCGGCGACGGAGCTGTCCACTCCGCCGGACATGGCGACGAGGATCTTTTCGCGGGCGGGCATCGTGGAATCAGACGAGGGCGACACCGCGCGGCTTGTCAAACCGTGTTGCGGTTCACACCTTGGCGCCCGTGAGAAAAACCCCGCCCCCTCTCGCCCTGCTCGCCGTGTGGACCGTTTTTGTCGCGCATGCCTTCGCCCAGTCGCCGGCGCCGGTGACGCCGCCGCAGCGTCCGTTCCCCGAGGTGGAGCACGTGGTGATCATCAGCATCGACGGGCTGCGTCCCGATCGCGCGCTGCTCGCGGACATGCCGACGCTGCGCGGGATGCTGCGCGCGGGGGCCTATACCTTTTGGGCGCGGACCACCGCGGTTTCGGTGACGCTGCCTTCGCACACCAGCATGGTGACCGGCGTGATTCCCGGAAAACACGGCATCGAATGGAATCGCGACCTCCCGCTCTCCGAACCGGTCTACCCGAACGTTCCCACGGTGATGGAAATGGCCACGCGCGCCGGCTACGTGACCGCGATGGTCGCCGGGAAATCGAAATTTTCCACCCTCAACAAGCCCGGGACGATCACCCACACCTACATTCCCACGGGAGTAAAAGGGGACAACGACGAGGTGGTGGTGGAAGTGACGAAGATCATTGAGGCCCACAAACCGCAGCTGCTCTTCCTGCATTTTCCGGATGTCGACACCGTTGGCCACAAGTACGGCTGGGGTTCCGCCGAGCAGCTCGCGCAGATCGAAAAGACCGACACGCAGCTCGCGAAGTTTTTTGCCGCACTCGATCGCGCGGGGATCCGCCAGTCGACCGTCGTGATCCTGAGCGCCGACCATGGCGGAGCGGGCCTGACACACGGGGCCGAGGATTTCCGCAGCCGGCACATTCCCTGGATCGCCACGGGCCCGGCGACGCGAAAATTTTTCGACCTCACGCAGATCCGCCCGCTCGAAGTGCGCACCGAGGACACCTGCGCCACCGCGTGCTGGCTGCTGGGACTGCCGCTGCCGGCGTACTTCGACGGCAAGCCGGTGTACGAGGCGTTCGTTCCGGCCAGATAAACCTCCCGCGTTTCCCGCTTGTCGCGTGCGCGGCGTGAGGAATGCTTTGCGGTCCGCATGGCTGATACCGCGCATCGCATCGTCCGGGCCTGGCTTGAGTCGCTCACCTCGGGTGTGGTTGAGCTGAATCGCGACTGGCCGGACCGGCGGTTGCCGCGCTTCACGTTTGGCGAGCAGTGTCCCGCGGCCAGCGGCCTGGCGCCCGCCTCCGGGCTGACGGTGGGGCGGACCTATGGCTACTTTCTCAATCCGTATGGCGAGATCGCGTTCCTCCTGCCGCTGGAACACGGGTGCGATGTGGATCCGGCGCGCGACACGGTCTACCTCGCCGGCGATTTCAACGGCTGGCAGGCCGCGGTCGGGGATCCGGCCTGGCAGCTCCACCCCGCGGAACTCGACGGGGAGCGCGTGCTGTTGTGGCGGGGCGAGGCGGCGCGTTTTCTGACGGAGCCCGGACTGCGGTTCAAATTTGTCACGGGCGAACACCAGTGGCTTGTCCCCGCCGACGATGCGCCGAATACCTCGCGCGACGACCGCGGCAATTTCAACCGCGTCCTCGATCCCGCGCGCACCGGCCTGCATCTCTGGCGGTTCAACCTCGCCGCGCCGCTCGATCTCGCGGAACCGCGGACGGTGGCCTGGGCCGACGCGACCCCGGGGACGAAAACGCCGTTTCGCGCCGGCGTGCCGCTGGTGCCGGGAAATTTTTTCTACGCGTTAAAAACCGACCTGCCGCTCGGCGCCACGGTGCGCGCGGAGGAGACCGTCTTCCGGCTTTTCGCGCCGCGGGCGCGGTCGGTCACCCTTTCGCTCTGCCAGCGGATCAACCAGCAGGACAGCGCGCGGACGTTTTCGCTGATGCGGCATTCCGCGGCCGACGGTGAGGCGGGTGTCTGGGAACTCGCGCTCGGGCACAATCTCCACGGCTGGTTTTATTGGTACAGCGTGGACGGCGTGAGGGAGGGAGCCGGGAAATTCGATCCGTCGCAGCGCGTGCTTGATCCCTATGCTCTGGCAACGGTGAATCGTGACGGCCCGGGCATCGTGCTCGACCGCGCCTGGGTGGGGCAGGGCGACCGGGCTTTCAAAACGCCGGCGTGGCATGACCTGATCATTGCGGAGGTGCACGTGCGCGATCTCGCGGCCAATGCCCCGGTGGCGGCCACGGCGGAGGAACGGCTCGGGTTTACCGGACTGCGGAAATGGGTGGAGAGCCACGATTTTTACCTGCACCACCTCGGGGTGAACTGCGTCGAGCTGCAGCCGGTGCAGGAATTCGATAACGTCACCACG
Source organism: Opitutaceae bacterium (assembly GCA_036261745.1). Taxonomy (GTDB): domain Bacteria; phylum Verrucomicrobiota; class Verrucomicrobiia; order Opitutales; family Opitutaceae; genus DATAKE01. Next base: position 24,294 of record DATAKE010000057.1, on the reverse strand, counting down.
GACGAGTATCACTGGGGCTACATGACCAACAGTTTCTTCGCCCCCGAGAGCAGCTATTCGCTCGCGCCGGAGCAGGCCTCGGGCGTGCGCGAACTGCAGGACCTGGTGAAGGCGTTTCATCAGCGCGGCATGGCGGTGATGTTCGACGTGGTGTTCAACCATGTCGGTGTGCCGGCGCATTTGATGGCGATCGACCGGCTCTACTATTTCGAGCACGACGCCGCGGGAAACCCCGCCAACTGGAGCGGCTGCGGGAACGACCTGCGGGCGCGTTCCGCGATGGCGAAGCGGCTGATCATCGACAGCTGCCTCCACCTGATCGAGGTCTACGGCGTCGACGGCTTTCGCTTCGACCTCGCGGAACTGCTCGGGGTCGAAGTGATGCGCGACATCGAGGTCGCGCTGAAACGCGTGAAGCCCGACGTGATTCTCGTCGCGGAGCCCTGGAGTTTCCGCGGTCACGTCGCCGGCGCGTTGCGCGACACCGGCTGGAGCTCGTGGAACGACGGCTATCGCGATTTCATGCGCGACTACGTGCGCGGCGCGGGGTCGGCGGAGCGCATGGAGTATTATCTCCGCGGTTCCCCGTGGTATTTCGCGAAGTGGCCGGCGCAGACCGTGAACTACACGGAGTCGCACGACGACCGCACCTGGCTGGATATGATCACGGAGAATCCCAGCTTCGACGGCCACGTTCCCACGGTGAACGACCGGCGCCGCACGCATCTCATGGCAGCAATGCTGTTCATGTCGCTCGGCATTCCGATGATTGCGGAGGGCCAGGATTTCCTGCGCACCAAGCGGGGCGTGAACAACACCTACCAGCGCGGCGACCTCAACGCGTTGGATTACCGGCGGCTCTACCGCTTTCTCGGCACGCACGCGTATTTTGCCGACTGGATCGCCTTCCGCCGCGGTGAGCGGGGACGGTTGTTGCGCCAGCACACGCGGCCCAGCGAGGGATTCTTCCGGTTTTTCCGCGCCGGCGATTCCCCGGCACTCGCGGTGATCTACAATGCCGATCTTTCCCAAGGCGTCTCCCGCCTGCTTTTTGCCGTCAATCCCACGACGGACGACGTCACGATTCCGCTCGGCGACGAGGTGCCCAGGGGAAACTGGCGGCAGCTGGCCAACCAGGGCCGCTTCTTCGCCAGCGAAAGCCACGCGGCGACGCAACCGGTGGAATCCGACCTGTTCATCCCGGGGCTCGGGTGCGCTTTGTGGAAGAGCGACGAGTGACACCGATCAAACAACGCGGGCATTACACCAATAATTGAGCAGCCAAAACCCTTGCATCTGCCACCGCGGCCTGTTTTTTCGTTTTTCTCCGCGTTCACGCGGTCCCACCTAAAACTCAGATATCAACGCTAGCAAAAACGGAGAGTCCCATCATGGCAGTTAAAGTCGCAATTAACGGTTTCGGTCGCATCGGTCGCCTCGTCTTCCGCGCTCTTGTCGAACAGGGCCTGCTCGGCTCCACCTTCGACGTCGTTGCAGTGGGTGACATCGTTCCGGCCGACAATCTCGCCTACCTGCTCAAATACGACTCCACCCAGGGGAAATTTGCCGGGACGGTTGCTTCCAAGAAGTCGGCGCCGGACAAGCTCGAGGACGATGTGCTGGTGGTGAACGGCCACGACATCCTCGTGGTTTCCGCCAAATCGCCGGCCGAATTGCCCTGGGGCAAGCTGGGCGTGCAGCTCGTGATCGAGTCCACCGGCCTCTTCACCGAGGCGGAAAAAGCCAGGGGTCACATCACCGCGGGTGCGAAGAAGGTCATCATCTCCGCTCCGGCGAAGGGTGAGGACATCACCGTCGTCATGGGTGTGAACGACGACAAACTGGATCTCTCGAAGCACACGATCATTTCCAACGCCTCCTGCACCACGAACTGCCTCGCGCCGCTCGTGCACGTGTTGCTCAAGGAAGGCTTCGGCATCGAGGAAGGCCTTATGACGACCGTCCACTCCTACACCGCCACGCAGAAGACGGTCGATGGTCCGTCGAAGAAGGACTGGAAGGGCGGCCGCAGCGCGGCGATCAACATCATCCCGTCCACGACCGGCGCCGCCAAGGCCACCGCCCTCGTGTGCCCCGAAGTGAAGGGCAAGCTCACCGGCATGTCGTTCCGCGTGCCGACCCCGACCGTCTCCGTCGTCGACCTCACGGTCCGCACCACGAAGGAAACCTCCTACAAGGACATCTGCGCCGCGATGAAGAAGGCCAGCGAGACGTACCTCAAAGGCATCCTCTCCTACACCTCGGACGAAGTCGTCTCGAGCGACTTCATCCACGACAAGGCCTCGTCGATCTTCGACGCGGGTTCCGGCGTCGAGCTGAACAGCAAGTTCTTCAAGCTCATCTCGTGGTACGACAACGAGTGGGGCTACTCCAACCGCGTGGTCGACCTCACCAGGAAGATCGCCGCCGGCCTTTAATCCGTTTCGAACCCTATTGAACCACAGAGGCACGGAGGACACAGAGAGGTATGATTTTCTCCTCTGTGAACCCTGTGCCTCTGTGGTTATTTTTTGATCATGGCCAAATTTAAAACGATTCGCGACCTCGACCTCGCCGGCAAACGCGTGCTCATGCGCGTGGACTTCAATGTCCCGCAGGACAAAGCCACCGGCGCCATCACGAACACGCAGCGCATTTCCGCCGCGCTGCCGTCGATCAAGTACGCGCTGGAGAAAGGCGCGTCGGTTGTCCTCATGTCGCACCTCGGGCGGCCGGACGGACAGAAGATCGCGAAGTTCTCGCTCAAGCCGATCGCGGCCGAGCTCGAGAAATTGCTCGGGAAAAAAGTGACCTTCCTCGACAACTGTGTCGGCCCGAACGTCGAGGCCGCCTGCGCGCCCGGCTCGCTCGCGCCCGGCGGCGTCGTGCTGCTGGAAAATCTCCGCTACCACATCGAGGAGGAGGGCAAGGTGAAGCTCGAGGACGGCACATCCAAGAAAGCCGATCCCGCCGCCGTCGCGACCTTCCGCGCCAGCCTTTCGAAGCTCGGCGATGTTTTCGTGAACGATGCCTTCGGCACGGCGCACCGGGCGCACTCGTCGATGGTGGGGGTCGCGCTGCCGCAGAAAGCCGCGGGCTTTTTGATGGAAGCCGAGCTCAAGGCGTTCGCCGCCGTGCTCGATCATCCGCAGCGTCCGTTGCTCGCCATTCTCGGCGGCGCGAAGATCGCGGACAAAATTCCGCTGATCAAAAACCTCCTCGCCAAGGCCGACGAAATCATCATCGGCGGCGGCATGGCCTACACCTTCAAGAAGGTGATCAACGGCATGGCGATCGGCGACAGCCTCTTCGACGCCGAGGGCGCGAAGATCGTGCAGGAGCTTTCCGACCAGGCGAAGGCCAAGGGCGTGAAGCTCATCTTCCCCGTCGACTACGTTTGCGCGGACAAGTTCGATCCGAACGCGAACACGCAGGCCGCGACGGACGCCACCGGCATTTCCGCCGGCTGGCAGGGTCTCGATGCCGGCCCGAAGTCCCGCGAGCTTTATCGCGAGGCGATCCTCCGGGCGAAGACCATCATCTGGAACGGGCCGCCGGGCGTGTTCGAGTTCGAGAAATTCTGCGGCGCGACGAAAGCCATGGCCGAGGCGGTCGCTGAAGCGACCGGCAAGGGCGCGACGACGGTCGTCGGCGGCGGCGACACCGCGACCGCGGCGAAAAAATTCAAGGTGGCCGACAAGGTCACGCATTGCTCCACCGGGGGCGGCGCCAGCCTCGAATTCCTCGAGGGAAAAGTCCTCCCCGGCGTGGCGTTTCTCGAAAGCTGATTCAAATGAAACGCAAAGTCGCAAAGGGGCAAAGAACCGAGCCAAGGGTTTTGGTTTTTCCGACCTTAGCGACTTTGCCTCTCTGCGTTTAACTCTTCGTTTTAAAAATTCCCATGACCTCCCGCAAAAAACTCATCGCCGGCAACTGGAAGATGAACAAGACGAGCGCCGACGGCATCAGCCTCGCCGCCGAACTCGTCAGCAGCCTCGGCAAGCAGACCGACGTCGATGTCGTGATCTGCCCCCCGTTCACCGCGCTCGAGAGCGTCGCGAAAGCGATCGACGGATCCACGGTGAAGCTCGGTGCGCAGAACATGCACTTCGAGCCCAGCGGCGCGTTCACGGGGGAAGTCTCCGCGCCGATGCTGCGCGCGATTTTCGCGAACTACGTCATTCTCGGCCACAGCGAACGCCGCGCGTACTTCGGCGAGACCGACGCCTTCATCAACAAGAAGGTCGTCGCGGCACTGAAGAACCAGCTCCGCCCGATTCTCTGTGTCGGCGAAACGCTCGCGGAACGCGAAGCCGGTTCGACGCTCAAGGTCGTCCAGACGCAAACCGAGGCCTGCCTCGAGGGCGTCAGCAAGGAGCAGGCGGCGAGTGTCGTCATCGCCTACGAGCCGGTCTGGGCGATCGGCACGGGAAAAGTTGCCACCACGGAGCAGGCCCAGGAGGTGCACGCGTTCATTCGCGGATTGCTCACGAAATTGTTTACCGAGCCCGTCGCCCAAAAGGTCCGGATTCTTTACGGCGGTTCGATGAAACCGGCCAACGCTCCCGAGCTGCTCGCGCAAAGCGACATCGATGGCGGCCTGATCGGTGGCGCGAGCCTGGAAGCGCGCAGCTTCGTCGATTTGGTAAAGGCCGCGACGGCGGTGAAGTGAAAACCGCACGCGCGGTCGCGCTCGGGTAGATTGCAGAACCGGCGGGTGCGGCGGTTCTTTTATCCGAGCTTGGGTGGGATAGATGGCAGAACCGGAGGCGCCGGGACGGTTTCCTTGGGTTCCATGAGCGTCAGGACCCAAAAAAATGCCATTCCGCTCGCGAGCCAGGCGAGGCCCGCAATGAACGAGGGCTTTTTCCCCTCGTGGATGATCACAACGTCCTTCGCGACCAAGGGGACCGCCTTTCTCAGGGATTTGATGTCCGAGTCGGTGACCATTCCGTCCACCATGCCGGTTACCTCGGTCCGGGCGGCAATGGCGGCGAGGAGCTTGAGACCTTCGATGGGTGTTTGTTTGGCGAACGCGGCGATCAGTGCTGGATCAGTGATCTTCACCACGACGTGGTATTCCGTTTTGGGGTCGGCATCTTTCGCCCGAACCGGAATGTAAACGACGTCCTCAACTCCAAAATGAGCGCCCGACACGGTGTCCAACGGTGAGAACGAAATATCTTTCAGGGTGACGTGAGCGGGCAGTGCATCGGTCCGCGAAACGCTGAGCGTGGTAACGGTCGGCTTGGGGTGCCAGACCGCGTGCCAGATGTTCGATCCCCCGGTGATGAGCAGACCGACTGCGCCCAGAAAAAGGAGTTTGCGCATGGCCGTTAATCAGGACGATGAACCGCTCAGCAAAGTCGTGCCGCCATGTTTTCGATGAGCTGAACGATGAAGGCGGTGTCGCCGGGCAGATCGCGCGCCGCCGCAAGGGCGGCGCCGGTTTGCCTCCCGGCAATCCGGCGCGACTCCTCCAGCCCGTGGAGTTTCACGAAGGTCGTCTTGCCCGCCTTCGCATCCTTGCCCGCGGTTTTTCCGAGCGTCGCGGTGTCGGCGGTGGCGTCGAGAATGTCGTCGATAATCTGGAATGCCAGTCCGAGATGTTGTCCGACGAGACGCAGCTTGGAGAGGTCCGTGTCCTTCGCGTGTCCGACCATGCCGCCCATCACGAGCGAGGCTTCGATCATCGCCCCGGTTTTGTTGCGATGAATGAACTCCAGCTCGTCGGCGCTCGCGTCCGTTTTTTTCTCGGCGAGAAGGTCCTCCATCTGTCCCCCGATGAGACGCTGGCTGCCGGCGGCGTCGGCGAGTTCGTGCACGAGTTGCTGGCAGAGCTTGGGCTGGCTGGCGTAGCCGGTCGCGAGCAGGGCGAACGCATGCGTGAGCAGCGCATCGCCGGAGAGGAGCGCGGTCGCTTCATCGAAGGCCTTGTGGGCGGTCGGCCGGCCGCGACGCAGGTCGTCGTCGTCCATGCATGGGAGATCGTCATGGACCAGCGAATAAGTGTGGACGCATTCAACGGCGATTGCCGCCGGCAGGGCGTCGTCGTCCTTCACTCCAAATAAATCGGCGGCGGCCAGCACGAGGACGGGGCGCAGCCGTTTTCCGCCCGCTTCCAAACTGTAGCGCATCGCCGTGTGCAGCCGCGTGGGGCGCGTCGGCGCCGCGGGCACGTGGCGGTCGATCCCGCGCTCGATGCGGGCGACCTGGCGTTTCATTTCGGCGGCAAAGTCCATCGCGCGCTGTGGTGAGCGAAAACCACCTCCGGTGCAATCCCCACGAGGCAGTCCGAAAACGGTTTGTCACGTATTACGTGACAAACCGTCGGGTTCATCCCGCCAGTGTCCCCTCGGCGGGTGGAGAAAAACTGCATCCCGCCCAGCCGAAGCGACCGCTCGGGGGGCAGAGATGTATGACAGGAAGTTTGTCCCGCAGTCCGTGACAAATGGGTCAGATGAATTATGCCTCGCGAATGCTTCAAAGATTTCCTCCACAGCTGGAGATCCCGGCGGCGATCGCGGTTTTGCTGGGCGAGGCCGCGATCAAGGCGGTGCGTGCGGCGGCGGCGGGGACACTGCGCAAGCGGACCCGAAAGGGGCAGGCTCTGAAGCCCGGGCCGGACACGCCGCTTTGGAATGTTTTGGCCGCAAGCGTCCAGGCGCAATTTAGGCGCAGAGGTGAAAGAGTTCGGCTCGGGCGGGTCCTGGGTCTGCCGCGTCAGCGCGTGACGGAAATGTTGCGTTCGCGAAAACATCTTCCCGATGCCGAACGCACGTTGATGTTGCTCGTCTGGCTTCATGCCCGACATCACGGTCGCGACCCCGCCTAGCGGTTTGTCACGTAATACGTGACAAACTTTTTGAGGTTACGGCAGAAAGAAGGGGCGGATTGGCGGTGGGGGAGTTGAATCTGTGGTGAATTTCCCGCGCCGCTGCACAACGCACTCGCCTTCGCGGTGGGCATCGCCCAAAAAACCGCCCGTAGCCATGCCGACCTATGAGTACGCCTGTCCCAAATGCGGCCACACCTTTGAGCTGGTCCAATCGATGCGCGATGAACCGCTCAAGAAGTGTCCGAAGTGCAAGAAAACCGGCGTCAAGCGCCTTGTGGGCAGCGGAGCCGGCCTGATTTTCAAGGGAAGCGGTTTCTATATCACCGACTACAAAAACAAAAAAAAACCCGCCACGAAAGAGGGCGGGGGCGGCGCCGAATCGAAACCGGCCGCTGCGAGTGAATCCAAACCCGCCGCCAAGCCCTCTGCCCCTGCCCCCGCAACTGCTGCCAAAAAATAACCCGCCATGCCGAAACAACTCCCCGTTGGTCCTTCCTGGACGGAAGTATTCCTCGGTGCCTTCCTGAGTCTCGTGATCGGTGCCACGCTGGGCGCCGCCTACCTGGTGTTGAAACCCGCCGTGCTGTTGCGCGGGCCGTTGAAAGAGGAAGAGCGCAAAGCGGAGACCATCTATTACACGGAAGGTTCGCGCGACGGTAACAAGGGCCGCCAGGGGGAATCCAAACGGAAACTTTTTGCGCAGGGCAGTTCGGTCACGGTGAACGAGGATGAGATCAACCTCGCCATTCCCCCCGCAAAAGCTCCCGCGCCGCCCGCGCCGGTGCCGGGCGCCAAACCCGGCGAAAAGCCGGCGGCCCCCGCCGCGACGGCGGTGGTGGCGCCGCCGAATGTTCGAATTCGCGAGGGCGTGGTGCAGATCTCCACTCCGATCAAGGTGAGTGTTTTCGGCTTCGATTCCAACGTGGTCGTGCTGGCGCGGGGTGGGTTCGTGAAAAAAAGCAGCGGCTGGGTCTTCGAGCCCGATACCATTTCCGCGGGCTCGTGCCCGCTCGACCGCCTGCCGGTGGTGAAGACGCTCGTGTTCAATAAATTTATCGGTTCGCAGCCGGTGCCCGAGGATATCGCCACGTCATGGGCCAAGCTCGCCGCCGTCAGCGTGCAGGGAAATGAATTGAAGCTGACGATGCCGCAGTAGGCAGGTCCCTGATTTGAATTTGTCATCGCGAGGCGCGCGAAGCGCGCCGTGGACGCCGACGCTTTCGCATTCGTCGCGATCCCGCTGGATTGCTTCGCCGTCTGCGGAGCGGGATTCCGCGCAATGACAAATTAGAACACGTCGCCGCAGCAGCGGGTTTCAGCGGTGGTTGAACGGCGCCCACGGGCGCCGCAACCCGGCTGGTTAAGGTCTTGCTCCGGGTCGGTGCTCTCCCGAAAACGTTCACCGTGTCCAAGAGCTTCAAGAACATCAGCGTCGTCGCGACGGCGACCATGGTGTCACGCGTCCTGGGACTGGTCCGCGATCAGTTGGTGACGGCCGTCTTCGGCGCGTCCGCACTGGCCTCGGCGTTCTACACCGCGTTTGCGCTGCCCAATCTTTTTCGTCGTTTGTTGGGCGAGGGCGCGCTCACCGCGGCGTTGGTGCCCACCTTGCAGGACGAATTCGCCGCACGGCAGCGGCCGGGGGCGTTCGCGCTGGTGAACCAGGTGGCGAGCTGGCTGTTCGTGGTGACCGGCACGCTCGTGGTGGTGGCGATGTTCGTGCTGTCGCAGGCCGACCGGCTGGTTGCGCTGATGAACCGGTGGGAAGTGGACGTCGATACGGTGCGGAGATTCGGGGAGGCGTCGGATCTCGCGGTGCTGCTGTTTCCCTATCTGGTTTTCGTCTGCATGGCGGCCGCGTTCAGCGCGGCGCTGCAAACGCTGAACCGCTTTCTCGAGCCGGCGCTGTCGCCGATCTGGGGCAACGTCTCGATCATCGTGTTCCTGGCGGGCGCCGCCTACGCGGGCTGGTCGGCGTCCCCCGAAGGACAAATGCTCTGGCTGTGCTGGGGCGCGCTGGCCGGCGGTTTCTTGCAGATGGCGGTTCCAGCCGGTGCGCTGATGCACGAAGGCTGGCGGCCGAAGTTCGATCTCACCGTGAGCCCGGGGATGCGGCAGATTGTCCGGCTGATGGGACCGATGGTTTTCAGCTCGGCGATCTACCTGATCAACATGACCGTTTCCCGGTTGATCGGTCTTTCGCTCAACGATTCCGCGGTCACGATCCTGAACCTCGCGACACGTCTGATGGAGCTGCCGATCGGCGTGTTCGCGATCGCGATCTCGACGGTCATTTTTCCGCTGATTGCGAAACACGCCGCGGCGCGCGACTGGGACAACCTCGGGACGTCGTACCGCAAGGGGATGCGGCTGATCCTGGTGATCAACGTGCCCGCGGCGGTCGGTCTGGTGGTGCTCGCGGCGCCAATCATCCGCCTGCTGTTTCAGCGCGGCGCCTTTGACGGCGGCGATACCGAGGATATGCGGCCGGTGCTCGCGGTGTTTGCGGCGGGACTGCCTTTTCTGTCGTTCGTGAACCTGGCCTTGCGTGCATTCTACGCGGAGAAAGACACGAAAACGCCGGTGCGGGCGGCGGTGCTGAGCTTCATCGTCAATCTGGGTCTGAGCTTCGCGCTGATGGGACGGCTGGGGACAACCGGTCTCGCGCTGGCGGGGTCTCTGGCCGTGGTGGTGCAGGCGGGATATTTGCAGTGGCATCTCTCGCGCCGGCATCCGCAGCTGGCGTTTCACCATCTGGTGGGCACGCTCGCGAAGGTGCTGATCGCCAGCGCCATCATGGGCGCGCTGGAGCTCACGGGTTGGTGGGCCTGGGAGCGCCAGCTCTCGACCTCGAGGCTGGGCGAGGCAGGCGTGTTGCTGCTGCTGATTGCCGGGGCCGTGGCGATCTATGGCTCGCTGTTGTGGGCGCTGAAAATCGAAGGGCGGGAGGATCTCGCGGCGGTGTTCGCGAAAGTTCGCGCCAAATTTTCGCGATGAAACTCAAGCCGGACTGGTTCCTCGTCGGCATGATCGCGGCCACGGTGCTGGCGTGGCTTTTTCCCGAACCGGGCGCGGCGGGCGGATGGCTGCACCCGGAATTGCTCACCAAGGCGGGCGTCGCGCTGATCTTTTTCCTTCATGGCGTCGCGCTTTCCTTCCACTCGCTCAAAGCGGGAACGCTGCGCTGGCCGCTGCATCTCGTCGTGCAGGCGGGCACGTTCCTGCTTTTTCCCTTGCTGGGGCTCGCGTTGAACGCGGCGCTCGGCGATCGCGTGTCGGCCGAGTTGAAGCTGGGATTGTTTTTTCTGTGCGCGCTGCCCTCGACGGTTTCGTCGTCCGTCGCATTGACGGCGGCGGCCCGCGGCAATGTCGCGGGGGCGGTGTTCAACGCGACGCTGTCGAGCCTGCTCGGAATTTTTCTGACGCCACTCTGGATCGCCTTCGTCATGAACACCGGCGGGCAGGAGCTCCCGATTGCGCCCGTGATTCTCGATTTGTTGCGCTGGCTCGTGCTCCCGCTGGCGGTCGGGCAGGCGTGCCGGCCGTGGCTCGGCGCCTGGGCGGCGCGTCACAAGGCGAAGATTTCGCTCGTGGATCGCGGGACGATTCTGCTGCTCGTCTACACCTCGTTTAGCGATTCGTTCAAGGACGGCGTGTGGGTGCGGACCGGCGCCGGGGAACTGTGGCTCGTGCTCGGGATTGCGGCCGCGTTGTTCGCGCTCGTGATGGTGGCGATGTCGGCCGCCGCCGATGCGCTGAAATTTTCCCGCGAGGACAAGATCGCGGCAATGTTCTGCGGCTCGAAGAAGACGCTGGCCTCGGGTGTACCGATGGCGAAATTGATTTTCGGGGCGCATCCGGCACTGGGGCTGATTCTGCTGCCGATCATGATTTACCACCCGCTGCAGCTGGTGATCTGTGGGATTCTCGCGCAACGCTGGAGCCGCCGTGCTGACTAACACCGCCGAAGATTCCGCAACGCGGACTGGCGCCGGGTCGCGAGTTGTGTTCAATCGCCCTTCTTTCCCTCAATCCAACCCAAAATCCTATCGATGAAACGCAAAGCATCCGCCGTCTGGCGCGGCGATCTCAAATCCGGCAACGGCCAGATCTCCACCGAAAGCAACGTCCTCAAGGACGCGAAATATGCCTTCACCAACCGCTTTGAAAACACCCCGGGCACGAACCCTGAGGAACTGATCGGTGCCGCACACGCGGGCTGTTTCTCGATGGCGTTCGCGAACGAACTTTCGAAGGCGGGTTTCGTTCCGGAAAGCGTGAGCACCACCGCGACGGTCAATTTCGAAAATATCCCGCCGGCGGGCTGGTCGGTGAACGCGATCCATCTCGAAACGCACGCGAAGGTGCCGAAGATCACTCCGGAGAAATTTGCGGAGGTCGCCAATGCGGCGAAAACCGGCTGCCCGATTTCGCGCCTGCTGAAAACGGCCGAGATCACGCTCGACGCCAAACTCGTCTGAGTTCGCCCGTGGCTCACCTGTTCGAGCCCTTCACCCTCAAGTCGGTCACGCTCCGCAACCGCATCGGCGTTTCGCCGATGTGCCAGTACTCTTCGCAGGACGGCCTGGCGAACGACTGGCACCTCGTGCACCTCGGTGCCCGGGCGTCGGGCGGAGCGGGACTGGTGATCGCGGAGGCCACGGCGGTTTCCGCCGACGGGCGCATCACGCCGGGCGATGCGGGGATTTGGACGGATCTGCATGTCGAGCCGCTCAAATCCATCAACCGCTTCATCAAGTCGCAGGGAGCGGTTCCCGGGATTCAGATCGCGCACGCAGGCCGCAAGGCCAGCGCGGCGCGTCCGTGGGATGGCGGCGCACATCTCTCCGACGCCGCCGGCGGCTGGACGCCGGTGGCTCCGAGCGCGATTCCGTTCGGCGGAGCTTTAGGCAAAGTCCCTCACGCTCTCACGATTCCGGAGATCAAGGCGGTGCAGAGGCATTTCGTGGACGCGACCAGACGCTCGCTGGCCGCGGGCTATGAGTGGATGGAATTGCACTCGGCGCATGGCTATCTCAGCCACGCATTTCTTTCACCGCTTTCGAATCAACGCACGGACGATTACGGCGGCGCCTTCGACAACCGCATTCGTTTTCTGCTCGAAACCACGCGCGCGGTGCGGGCGGAGTGGCCGGATCGTCTCCCGCTGACCGTTCGGCTCTCGTGCACCGATTGGGTGGAGGGCGGCTGGGACATCGGGCAATCGGTCGAACTCTCGCGGCGCTTGAAGAACGAAGGCGTGGACCTGATCGATTGCAGCTCCGGCGGCGCGGTGCCGAATGCGAAAATTCCCTCGACGCCCGGGTATCAGGTGCCGTTTGCCGAGCGTATTCGTCGGGAGGCCGGAATCGCGACGGCCGCGGTGGGCCTCATCACGGAAGCGCGGCAGGCTGACGAAATCATCCGGTCGGGGCGCGCCGATCTCGTGCTGCTCGCCCGCGAATTTCTGCGCGATCCGAACTGGCCGCTGCACGCCGCCCGCGAACTCGGTTGCGCCGAGGCGATCACGCCGCCCGTGCAATACGCGCGGGCATTTTGATTTCGGGGGATGTCCCGGATTCTGTCATTGCGAGGAGTTCCGCGAGCGGGACGACGCAGCAATCCAGCTGATCGCGACGAGTGTTCAGCGTCGGCGGCCACGGTCCGCTTTTTCCGCCTCGCGATGACAATTGTTCTGGCGGCCGGCCCTACCCGAACACCTGCGCGCGTTCGGCGGAATTGAGTTCACGCCATTCTCCGGGAGCGAGGGCGGCGAGTTTAAACCCGCCGATCCGCACGCGGATAAGCCGCAGGGTGGGATGGCCGGCGGCGGCGGTCATGCGGCGCACCTGGCGGTTTTTTCCCTCGACCAGTTCAAGCGCGAGCCAGGCATCGGGGACGCTTTTGCGAAAACGAATCGGCGGATCGCGCGGGGCGATGTCGGGCGCGGGATCGAGCAGGCGCGCGCGACAGGGGAGCGTCTTGAAATCGCCGAGATCGATGCCGCGTTCGAGGCGCGCGAGCACCGCCGCGGAAGGCACGCGTTCCACCTGGGCCCAGTATTCGCGCGGGTGCTTTTGTTTTGGCGCGAGCAGCTGGGCATTGAGGTCGGGTTCGTCGGTGAGAAGCAGGAGGCCTTCGGAATCGGCGTCGAGCCGCCCCAGAGGGTAGACGTCGCGCGGCAGCGTGAAATCCGCCAGCGTGCGCCAGCGCGATCCGGGCTCGGGAGTGAACTGCGAGAGCACGCCGTAGGGTTTGTGGAGGGCCAGAAGCACGGAGCGGACAATGCAGGAATCGCGAAAGCGCGGAAGGACGGAAGCGGGAGCGGAACCGTGAAAAGGGGAACTGTTTTCCGCGCTTCCGTTCTTTCGCGGTTCCACGATTGTCCTGAAAGGTTTTCCATGCGCGCCGTCCAACTCACCGCTGTCAACCAGCTCGCCGTCACCGCTGTCGCCGACCCGCTTCCGGCAGCGGATGAAGTGGTGGTTACTCTGAAGGCGGCGGCGCTCAACCATCGCGATGTCTGGATCAAGCAGGGGCAGTATGCCGGCTTGAAGTTTCCCTGCATCCCTGGCTCCGACGGCGCGGGTGTCGTCAGTGAGCTCGGTGCCGGAACCGATCCTGCGTGGCGCGGGCGCGAAGTGATCGTCAACCCGAGTTTCGGCTGGGGAGACAGTGAGAAGGCGCAAGGACCGCAGTTTTCGATTCTCGGGCTTCCGCGTGACGGAACGCTGGCGGAAAAAATCGCGGTGCCGGCGTCGCAGCTTTCGATCAAGCCGGCGCATCTCTCGTGGGAGGAGGCGGCGGCGCTGCCGCTTGCCGGCCTGACGGCGTACCGGGGATTATTTTTCCGCGCGCAGCTCAAGGCGTCCGATCGCGTTTTGCTGACCGGGATCGGCGGCGGCGTGGCGCTGATGGCGCTGCAATTCGCGGTGGCCGCGGGCGCGAAGGTTTGGGTGACGTCGAGTTCGGCGGAGAAGATTGCGCGGGCCGTCGCGCTCGGTGCGCAGGGCGGCTTCGACTACACGCGGCCGGGTTGGAGCGCGGAGGTCGCGAAAACGCACGGGTTGTTCGATGTGATCGTGGACAGTGCGGGCGGCGAAGGCTTCGAATCGCTGCTCGATCTCGCGGCGCCGGGCGGGCGGGTCGTGTTTTTCGGCGCCACCCGTGGAAATCCGCCGGGGCTTCCGATGCGGAAAGTTTTCTGGCGTCAGCTTTCGCTGCTCGGGACGACGATGGGTTCGCCCAGTGACTGGCGGGCGATGATCGAGCTGGTCACCCTGCACCAGGTGAAACCCGTGATCAGCGGAACGTTCCCCTTCGCGCAGGCGGCCGACGCATTTGGCCTGATGGAGCGCAGCGCGCAGTTCGGGAAAATCGTGCTGAAAATCGGCTGAGACCCGGAGCTGGCCACGGAAAGATCAGAGACCCGATCGACAGTTCTTGGCTCTCGACTCTGGGCTCTGAGCTCTTAGCTCTCAGTTTTTACTCATGAGCGAAAACTCCCGGTTCTACGCGTGCATCATGGCTGGTGGCAGCGGCGAACGTTTCTGGCCGATGAGCCGGATGCGTTCACCGAAGCAACTGCTCAAGCTTTTCGGCGACACCACGCTGATCGAGGACACGGTTCGGCGGATCGAGGGGATTGTCCCGCGCAGTCATATTTTCGTGCTGACGAACCAGGTGCAGCTCGAGGCGACGCGCGCCGCCCTGCCGATGCTGGCCCCGGAACAGGTTGTCGCGGAACCCGCCAAGCGGGACACCGCGCCCGCGGCTGCACTGGCCGCTGCCCTGGTGCACCGGCGCGATCCCCAAGGGGTGATGGCGCTGCTTTCTTCGGACGCGCTGATCCACAACGGAGCGCGTTGCGGCGCCCAGCTGGCGGCGGCGCTGAAACGCGCCACGGAAACCGATGCGCTGCTCACGGTGGGAATTCCCCCGACTCATGCGGCGACCGGATTCGGTTATTTGGAAATGGGCGAGGAACTCGCGCGGGGAGGCGAGGGCAGCGTGTTTCGTCGTGTGCTCCGCTTTGTGGAGAAACCGGATACGGCCACGGCGGAAAAGTATGTCGCCAGCGGAAATTTCACCTGGAACGCCGGCATGTTTGTCTGGCGCGCGGCGGCGTTTCTGGCCGAGGCGGAGCGCAACGCGCCCACGCTGGCGGCGTTCATCCGGGAGTTCCCCGCGGGAGATCCCACGGCGTTTCTCGCGGCGAAGTTTCCCACGCTGGAGCCGAAGGTTTCCCTCGACTACGCGATCATGGAAAAGGCGCGCGCCGTGGAAACGGTTGTTGCCGCTTTCGACTGGGACGATGTCGGCACGTGGGTCGCGCTGCCCAAACATCTTCCGGCGGACCCGGCGGGTAACACCGTGCGCGGGACCGTGGCGGCGGTGAACTCCTCCAACAACATCGCCATCAGCAACGGGCGGGTCGTGGCGCTTTGCGGGGTCAAAGACCTCGTCGTGGTCGAGACCGCGGATGCCATTCTCGTCTGCCACCGCGATGCGGTGCAGGACATCAAAAAGCTTCAGGCGCTGCTGCCAAAAGCCGTGCTCTGACCTGGCGCAAGCCTACCGCCGGCAGGAAGTTCTAACGTGGTGGCCAGACTCGGAATCGAACCGAGGACACGAGGATTTTCAGTCCTCTGCTCTACCAACTGAGCTATCTGGCCGCTCGCGTGAAGGGCCAGAGCAAAGGGCGCGCTTTAGTGGCGTCAACGGCAATTTCCGGCCGGATTTATTTCAGCAAGGACTGGAGGTCCGACAGCGAAAGTTTGGCTGCGGCGGCATCGCTCGCTTCGAACACGTCGGCCAGCAGGGCGCGTTTCTCGGTCTGCAGCGCGAGGACCTTCTCCTCCACCGTGCCGCTGGCGATCAGCTTGTAGCTGGTCACGGCGCGGGTCTGGCCGATGCGGTGGGCGCGATCCGTGGCCTGGGCTTCCGCGGCGGGATTCCACCAGGGATCGAAATGAATGACCGTGTCGGCGCCGGTGAGATTCAGGCCGGTGCCACCGGCTTTGAGCGAGAGGAAGAAAACCGAAATGTCGGGCGTGGATTGAAACCGGTCGACCTCCGCCTGGCGCGCGCGGGGAGTCATCGAGCCGTCGAGATAACAGTAGGGGAGGGCATCGCGGTCGAGTTCCTCGCGCAGGAGCGCGAGCAGCGAGGTGAATTGCGAAAACACCAGCACGCGATGGCCGTCGTCGACCGCCTCCTCGAGCAGCTCGCGGAAAGCGTCGAGCTTGGCCGAGTCGGAGAACGGCGGGTTCGGCGCGGCACGTGATTCATCTTCGCGGATCTCCTGCTTCTGGAGCAGGCGCGGATCGCAGGCGATCTGGCGCAGGCGGAGCAGTTGCGTGAGCGCCGCGAAACGGAGGCTGGCCTCGCTGGCGCCGCTGCCGGCGAGATCGAGCAGCGCCCGTTCGGATTTTTCCTGGGTGGTGCGATAGAGCCTGGCTTGGGCCGGCGCCATCTCGCACCAGACGGTCTGCTCCAGTTTCTCCGGCAGCTCGGGGGCGACGGATTGTTTGGTGCGGCGGAGAATGTAGGGCGCGGTCTTGGCGCGGAGGCGGTCATCGAACCAAACCCGTTCGTCGGCGCGCAGCCCGGCCGGAACACGATCCAGATAACCCGGCAGGAGGAATTCGAAGAGCGAGCGAAGATCGTCGAGGGAGTTTTCCAACGGCGTGCCGGTGAGCAAAAATCTTCCGCGGGAGCGGAGGGCGCGAAGCGCGGCGGCGTTTTGGGAGCGGCGGTTTTTGATGTGCTGGGCTTCGTCCGCGATCACGCACGCGAATTCGACCGAGGTGAACAACTCCTGGTCGCGCGCGAGCGTGCCGTACGACGTGACGACCAGATCGTGGCCGGCGAAATCCGCGGCGGAAGCGAGGCGGCGTTCGCCATGATGCACGAACGTGCGAAGTTGCGGGGCGAATCGCGCCGCCTCGCGCCGCCAGTTTTCGAGCAATGACGCGGGAGCGACGACCAGCGAAGAGGAGGCGGGGCCGGAAGCGCCGCGTCCCAGCACCGAAAGCAGCCCGAGGGCCTGCAGCGTTTTGCCGAGCCCCATCTCGTCGGCGAGAATCCCGGCCAGTTTGTTGCGGTGGAGATGCCACAGCCACGCGACGCCCAGGCGCTGGTAGGGTCGCAGCTGCGTTTCGAGTGCGGAGGGAAGCGGAGCGGGCGGGAGAGATGAGAGATTGCGCAAGGCCTCGCTGCGAGCGCGCCAGGTTTCCGGCGGCTGAAATCCGGGCGACAGTTCCTGGAGGATTTCCTGTGCCTCGGCGATCCGCGCGGTGCTGACGCGAAGGGTGCGCCGGGTGGCGAGGCCGGCGTTGGGTTCGCCGGAAAGCTTGCGTTGAGCCTCCGTGACGCGGGCAAGCCGGGCGGAATCGAGGAGGAAAATTTTCCCGTCGTTTTCGAGATAGCCGCGACTTGCCGCGACGGCGGCACGCACCGCGGCATCGTCGGCGGAGCCGGCGCGGACGGCGAGGGTGACGGCGTAGCTGTCACCCGTTTCTGTCGCCTCGGTGATAATTTCCGCCGGGCGGAGACGAGCGGTGTTTTTTTCGAAGTTGGGTGTGAACTCCGCACCGAACGTTTCACGCAGGCGCGCGCCCTGCGTGGCGAGAAAGTTGAGGGTTTTGTGCCGGTCGCGCAGCCACCACTTGCGGTTGGAAGGCTCGAGCACGAAACCGTTCTCCTTCACCAAGGCGAGAGCTGCGCCGTAGTTCGATCGCTCGCGCGAGGGGAGTGAGATGGCGAGGAAATGCTCTGATCCGTCGACAACGAGTGGTGTCGATTCACCGCCGGAGGAGGCGGATTTCTTCGCCGTTGGCGTAACAGGCGGGGAAGAGCGGCTGGCCGGCGGCTGGAGAAAGATCGAAACCCCGGCAAGCGCATCACCCTGCCAGGAGACAGGGGTGGTCGACCCGTTCACCCAAAAGAAAACGGGCTGGTCCCGCAGAGCCGCGATGAGTTCGCGGAGCTGGGCGCGCTTAAGCTGGATGAATTTTGGCGGGGTGGGTGCCGCCGACCACCGCTGGAGCAAAACGAGCGCGGGAATCAGCTCGGGCGGGGGCGGGCCGGAGGAAAGCTCCAGTTCCACCCGGACGGCAATGGCGTCGCGCGGCGCGGTGGACGCGAGATTGGGTGGGAGAAAAAGGCGAAGCATGAGCGCGAAGACTCTTTCCGCGGACAAACCGATCCTGACGCAATCCTCAAAAATCCTTCCGCGAACGATGGCGCGGACGGATTTTTCTGACTGACAACCGTGTTTCGGTTTTGCACCGGCCGTGCGGCTCGCGTGAGGTGGCCGCACACATGGCCCCCTCCGCTTTCTTTTCCGGTCGAAACGTTGTGCGTTGGGGAATCATCGGATGCGGTGATGTCACGGAGGTGAAGAGCGGCCCCGGCTTTCGCAAAGCGTCGGGCTCGCAGTTGGTGGCGGTGATGCGACGGGATGCGGCCAAGGCCGAGGACTACGCAAAACGGCATGGCGTGCCCCGCTGGTATTCCGATGCGGATGCGCTCATCGCCGATCGGGAGGTCGATGCCGTTTACATCGCCACGCCACCGGAGTCGCACGCGGACTATGCGCTCAAGGTCGCGGCGGCGGGGAAACCCGCCTACGTCGAGAAACCCATGGCGCGCAGTGCCGCCGAGTGCGACGTGATGGTCGACGCGTTCGCCCGCGCGAAGCTGCCGCTTTACGTGGCTTATTATCGGCGGCGTTTGCCGCGATTCCTCAAGGCGGAAGACCTCGTTAAAACGGGTGCGGTCGGACGGGTGACGGGAGTGAGCTGGCGTTTTGCGGCGCCGCAGCACCGGTCTCCGGACAGCTGGCGCGTGGAAGCCAAGCTGGCCGGGGGCGGACACTTTCTCGACCTCGCATCGCATGCACTGGACTACATCGACTACTTGCTGGGCCCGCTATCGAGCGTGACGGGAGCGGCCGCGAATCTGGCGTCGCCTTACGCGGTGGAGGATGCGGTGACGCTGGCTTTCCGCACTCAAGGTGGAGTGCCCGGTGTTGCCGCGTGCAATTTCGCCAGTGCGGTGCGCGATGACACGCTGCGTATCACCGGGACGGAGGGGGAAATTTCCTTCTCGGTGTTCGGCACCGATGCCGTCCGATTCGAAAGCGCGGCCGGTGTGCAGAACTTCGAGCTCCCGAATCCCCCGCATGTGGCACAACCATTGATTCAGACTGTGGTGGACGACCTCTTGGGTCTGGATTCCTGCCCCAGCACGGGCGAGTCAGCACGGCGCACTTCGCGTGTCATGGATGCAGCGCTCACCGACTACTACGGCGGTCGAGGCGATGCGTTTTGGACCCGTGCTAAAACTTGGCCGGGCCGCCGCCAAAGCTGACGGGCTTGGTAGGGGCGTTGGGATGGAACGTGTTCAGATTGGCTGCCTCGGGTTCTCCTGTTGCATCTCCAAGTAACCAAGTGAATTGGAGAAAGCCGGCTGCTTATTGCAGCCCGTAGGGTTTAGCCCGATTTCTTCGAAACTTATTCACAATCGAGAACACCGGGCGGCGCTTTTAGTCGTTGGGCGGTCCCGTGAAACCTGTCCGTGATGTTTGTGTCGAGGCTCCCTTAGAGAGGGCCTTTGCCTGTCTTTCCCGGGAGACCCCCTATGAAAGGGCTACTTTTACAAGTGGCGTGTGCGTAATTTCCTACCACCCCTGCGTAGTTCCCCAACTGGTCCAAAAGGCGGCTCTTCGCATCTTTTTGATCCCATGAAACCGGTTAAAAATTACCCAGTCAAGCAGGTGAAAACCCCTATTTTTAGCGCTCTTAACAAAGGTGGCTTTGTTCAAAAAATTGCGAGTGGCGGCCGGATGGTGGCGATGGGCCTGACGGTGCTCCTTGCCCTTTCGACGGCCCAGAAGGCCTCCGCGAACTTCCGGGCTGATACGCTGCAGGCGATCAACTGGGTCGAGAACCCTTCCAACAGCCCCCGTCCCGGCAAATGTGGCGAACTGGGCGCTTATCAATTTCGGGCCGCTACCTGGCAGATGCACACACAGCGTCCCTTTGCCGAAGCGATCGACCGCAGCTGCTCCGACGAAGTCGCGGTGCTGCACTATGAGTGGCTGAAGACCGCACTGGCCAAGGCCGGTGTCGAGCCGACCCCCTACAACATCGCTTTGGCCTGGAACGCCGGCGTCGGGGCTGTGATCCGCGGACGCGCTCCGGCGGTGAGCCACGATTATGCCCAGCGGGTAACCAATCTCGTGACCGACCTGCGTTCGCGGGCGGTTGCGATGAAGTAACTGCCGCGCCTTCCGGCGCTCAGGTCTCCTCCAGAAAAGAAGCCTGCTTGGGTGCCTTTGCGGCACGCTTCACGGCCTCGTCCTCTGGAGTGGCATTGAGATGGCGGGGGGGGCGGGAGGCTTTGACGGCCACGGCGCTTTCGCGGTCGGCGACAATCCGGTCACAGATCTGATGGATGTGCATTCGGAGCCACTGCGCCGTATTTGAATTTTCCGTGTAGTCCGCGGGCCCGTAGTGGTCGATCCGCCCGACTTGGCGGAGGCGGTCGTTCTGGGCGAATTCCTCCGGTTTTGCCGGATTGTACACGGCGTAAGCCTTGCCGCCGTTTCCTTTCACGACGGAGAAACTTGGCACGTCGCTCGGGCCGTCCGCGATGTAGATCATGTTTTGGAACGGGATGCGGCGATCCTCGGGCTTCACATTGGAATTCACCTCGATGGCGGGATTTTTGTTCGTCCCCTTGTTGATCTCGAAAAGCGCGCGGGTTTTCGTGGTGTTGTCGATCACCATCCCGATCTGCGCGATCTCCGCCTCAGCGCTGATCTCAAACTCCTTTTGTTTCAGAAACCCGGGTTGCAGCGGGCTCTCGATAAATTCGCAGCCCCAGATCCCATCGACGTGTTTGGCGATTTTGCTGCCGCGCACCATTTCGGCGAGCCCGGTGCTGACGATGTAATGTTCGAGCCGGATGTCGTGTTTGCGGTAGTCGGGCTTTTCGGCGGCCCAGGTTTTCGCGACATCGAAAAATTTCGGCAGTCCCGGATAGAATTGAATGTCAGCTCCACAGGCGCGGAGAATTTTGTTGTTCAAGCCCGCCATGTTTCCCGCCAGCACGTAAGTCAGCAGGTGGTTGAGATAACTGATCTCGCCCGAAAGGTGATAGCCGCGAGTCCGATAGTGTTCGACCAGCGCGTTGGTCTCCGCCCAGAACACAGGCTCATCGATTCCGTAGCGCCGAAACAAAGGCGACTGCATGTAGTCGGGGATTAAGGTCTTGTCGAAATCCCAGATGCACGCGATGTTGTTTTGAGTGAAGAGCGTCGTGGCCATTGCTGATCAACACCGCTAGGCGAGTACGCCTCGTTTGCGGCTGGGCGCCACACAAGCCGCCGCCTGCAGTCTGCGCAATTAGCAAATCTCCGCCCGCGCCTTCCCGTTTTCATGGACGATCTTCCCGACATTGCTCCGTTCCAACGCCGCCTCGACGAACTCGACGCGCAAATGGCGGAGCCTGCTTTTTATTCCCATTCGCGGCGTGCGGCTGAGGTGACGCGCGAACATCAAAAACTCGGGCAGCTGATCGCCGACCACCAAGCCCACGAGCGGCTCCAGCGTGAAATTGCCGAGGCGCAGGCGCTGATTAAAGGGCGGGAATCGGCCGACGCGGATCTTCGCGAGCTGGCCGCCGCGGAACTCCCCGCGTTGTTGGAGCGGCGCGAGGGACTGAAGCGCGCGGTGCTGCTCGCGATGATTCCACCGGAGCCGACTGACTCGCGTAACACCGTCATGGAAATCCGCGCAGGCACGGGAGGGGACGAAGCGAGCCTTTTTGCGGCAGATCTCTTCCGGCTTTATTCCCGCTACGCGGACGCGCGGGGGTGGAGCGTGCAGCCCATGAGCAGCAGCACTTCCGAACGCGGCGGATTTAAGGAAATCATTTTTCTCATCACCGGCACGGACGTCTACAAGCAGCTCAAGTTTGAGAGCGGCGTGCATCGCGTGCAGCGGGTGCCGGTGACCGAGGCCAATGGCCGCATTCACACGTCGACGGTGACCGTGGCGGTGTTGGCTGAAGCCGAGGAGGTCGATGTCGACATCGATCCGCAGGACCTCGAGATCACCGTGCAACGCGCCAGCGGACCGGGAGGACAGGGGGTAAACACCACGGACTCCGCGGTGCGAATCATCCACAAGCCGACCGGGATGATCGTATTTTGCGCCGATGGACGCTCACAGCAAAAGAACAAGGCGAGCGCGATGGCGGTGTTGCGTTCGAGGCTTCTGAAGCTGCGGGAAGACGAAGAGCGGGCGAAATACGCCGCGACGCGACGCAGTCAGATCGGTTCCGGTGACCGGAGCGAACGAATCCGGACCTATAATTTTCCGCAGAACCGGCTGACCGATCACCGCGTGGGTCTCACCCTCTACAATCTTCCGCAGGTGATGGAAGGTCAGATCGAGGCAATCATCGGCGCACTGCAGAAAGCTGACTACGAAGAGAAACTCGCAGCATTGACCGGTCATACTTTTACTGCGCCGCGCCACCTGTCCGCTGACGATTGAGATGCTCACCGTTCTCGAGATCATCAAGAAGACGACGGATTTCTTTGCGGCGAAGGGAATCGAGCAGCCGCGGCTGAACGCCGAGCTTTTGATCGGCCATGCCCTCGGACTGAAGCGCATGCAGCTTTATCTCCAGTTCGAGCAGATGCTCGCCGAGCCGGATCTGGAAAAAATTCGTCCGCTCGTGCGGCGCCGCGGACAGCGCGAACCGCTGCAGTATATCGTCGGTGAAACGGAATTCGCCGGTCTCCGGCTCAAGGTTGACCGGCGGGCATTGATTCCACGCCCGGAAACCGAGCTGCTGGTGGAGAAGGTGGTGGGCTTTCATGCTGCGGCTGTGCCGGGTCGGGTGCTCGATCTCGGCACGGGCAGCGGAGCAATCGCCCTCGCGCTGGCAAAGGCTTTTCCGGCGGCGGCGGTGACGGCGATTGATGCGAGCGAGGATGCGCTGGCGCTTGCGCGCGAGAATGCCACGGGAACGGGAATGGCTGAACGCGTTTCCCTCTTCAGATCGAATTGGTTTTCGCAGATTCCGGCGGGCACGAGCTACGATTTGATCGTGGCGAATCCACCCTATCTTTCCGCCGAGGAGACGGCCGCGACCACGCCCGAGGTCCGCGGATTCGAGCCACCTGCCGCGTTAACCGCCGCAGGTGGCGCCGACGGTCTTGGGGATTTGCGCGTCATCATTGGAGACGCACCGCGGTTTCTTGCGCCGGGTGGTTTGCTGGCGGTTGAAACGGGCCCGACTCAGCACGCGGAGCTGATCGCTCTGTTTAAAGCCGCGGGATTTGTCCGCATCGAATCGCAAGCGGATCTGACGGGACGGGACCGCTTCGTCTTCGGATGGCGGTAGGCAGCGGGCGGGAGTTCAACCCTTGCTCGTCGCCGTGAGCGGGGGGCGGGTGCTGACCCAAAGTTCCTTGTTCTCCCCGAGCGTAATGGCATCGCTGATCACGCGAAGCGTTTCGCGCAGATGGACGTCGGCCTTCCGGTAACTTTCGTTCTCTTCGTTGCTGAGTTCGCTCTCGTCATCGTCGTCATCGTCCACCTCGGTTTTGTCCGTGGTTTTTTTCACGGCTTTGATGCGCGGCGGGGGCTTGGGGCTCAGACGAACCTCCTGAAAAGTGAAATCATTTTTCGCGAGCTGTTCCCGTTCGAGCTTCATCGCCTTCCGGAAGGCATCGTCAGATGTCTTCTGGTTTTTCCGTTCCTCGAGATTGAGCGAAATGAGCTTCTGTTCCTGGCGGCTCTTGAACCAGTCCACGTTTTTCCGGAGGTAGGCGAATTCATCCAGTTTGTTTTGCCGCTCAAGACTGGCTTGGCGGAGGGGGGTGACGACGTTGGCATCCAGCGGGGCGCCCTCGAAGAAACTGGTGGGAATTTTGTCCCAAGCCAGCACGTGGGGGAGTTCAGCTTCCCCGATGCCCGGGATGTAGTCATCGATGGAAGGCAGCACGATGTCGGGTACGACACCCTTCTTCTGCGTCGAGTCGCCGCTGGGGAGGTAATATTTCTGGATCGTGAATTTCGCCGCGCCGGTTTTGGCGGGCTGACCGGTTTTGGGATCGAGGGCGTTGCGCAACGCGTTCGAGATTTGGCGCATCTCCACCAGCTGCTGCACCGAGCCCTTGCCATGGGTCGAGCTGTCGCCGATCACGATCGCGCGGCCGTAGTTTTGCAGGGCGCCCGCGACAATCTCGGAGGCCGACGCGCTGAAACGGTCCACGAGGACGGCGAGCGGCCCGGCATAGGCGAGTTCGGCGTCGGTATCGTTGTCGACCTGGATTTCCCCGGCGTAGTTTTTCACCTGGACGATCGGTCCCTGTTTGATGAACAGCCCCGCGACATCGATCGCCTCGGTGAGGAAGCCGCCGCCATTGTGAC
>DATAKE010000028.1:0-45274 GCA_036261745.1 Opitutaceae bacterium | reverse complement strand
CGGTGAGGAAGCCGCCGCCATTGTGACGGAGGTCGAGCACGACGCCCTGAACGCCCGCCTTCTTCAGTTGTTCGATCAGGCGTGCGACGTCTTTGGATGCGCTGGTTTTCTCCGCGACCTTGTCCTCGGCGTCGCCACCTTCGCTGTAAAATGCGGGGAGGGTGATCACGCCGAGCGGGTGTTCTTTGCCGTCGGCGCCGGGAACCTGGAAAATTGCCGCGTGGGCGCGCGCGGAATTTAGTTTTACGACGTCCCGGGTGATTACGATTTCCTTCCGGGCCGAGGGATCGGTGGCATCGGCGGGCTGGACCATCAGGTGAACGTCCGTGCCTTTTTCCCCGCGGATCATCTCGACGATCTTGCGCAATTTCATCCCGAGGATTTCCACGGGTTCGCGTCCGGTCTGGCCGACGGAAATGATTTTGTCACCCGGCTTGAGCAACCGCCCGAGATCGGCCGGTCCGCCGGGAACGATCTCCTTCACGACACAGGTGTCCTCATCCAGGCCGAGCAGGGCGCCGATTCCTTCCAAGCGCAGTTTCATCTGAATGCCAAAATCCTCGTAGGTGTCCGACGAAAGGTAGGTCGAGTGCGGATCGTAGAGGCGGGCAATGGTTCCCAGGTAAAGTTCCGCGAGGTCGTTGCCCTCGATTTCCGCGTTGGTTTTTTTCCAGCGTTCGTAGCGCTTGCGGACGGTATCCTTGGCTTCCGCGACGGTTTTTTTGTTCAGGATTTCCTGCAGCAGTTCGTACTTCAGCCGTTTCCGCCAGAGGTCGTCGGCGGCCGCCTGATTCTCCGGCCATTCCGCCTTGGAGCGGTCGGCGCGGAAACTATCGCTGACGCCCAGGTCGATTTCTTTTTTCAGCTCCTCGAAAATCCAATTGATGCGACTCTCCGTGCGGGTCGAGTAGGTCTCGAAAATCTCGTAGGCGGCGTCGATGTTTCCGAGGAAGGCGGTGTTGTAGTAGACGCTTTTGCCGTATTTCCCCGAGAAAGCGGCTTTGTCGCTCGCGAGGAAAAACATCCGCTGCCGGTCGAGTTCGCCCATGTAGTCGGGGATCGTCTGGGAGTAGTCGGCGCTGCGCACTGCATCGCGGTTGTAGTGCGCTTCTTCGAGGATCTTGATCAGCGTCCGCGCCTCCGTTGCCAGCGATGCGGAGGTGGCGAACTTGCGGTCAGCCCCCCAAAGTCCGGAGGTCAGCGCCAGGACGAG
Organism: Opitutaceae bacterium; assembly: GCA_036261745.1. Lineage (GTDB taxonomy): Bacteria > Verrucomicrobiota > Verrucomicrobiia > Opitutales > Opitutaceae > DATAKE01. The sequence goes on along the minus strand of DATAKE010000028.1, from coordinate 44,061 downwards.
CGAAAGCAGAAGTGCGGGACGAATGCAGCGGGGGAAGCGGGTCATGAAGAAAGAAGTAAGACGGGAAGATGGTCGGAATGTTTCAGGCAAAAATCGCGGGTTCAAGGAGCGAGCTCATTTCGGAAAGGTGTGGTCCGGATATCGCGGACTTTACCTCACCGGCGGCTCAACAAATCCTTCGCCTCATCCAGGAGTCGTTTTTCATCCGGGGTGAGCGAGGGAAATCCGTGGCTGTTGATTTTGTCGAGGATGCGGTCGACCTCGGCCCGGATTTCACCGGGAGTTGGGATGCCGGCATGGGTGGCTGAAGAAGTCACGTTCTCGTCACTGCGATCAGAGCTGTCCCGGTTTGGGGGATTATTGCTGGCGCGCAGCGCGGGCAATGTCCACGGCACGCCGTGGAGATAGCGGAAATAAATCCAACCCGCGAACATGCCGCCGAGATGAGCGGAGTGTCCGATGCTGAAACCGAAGGGAAGGGCCAGGTTGCGGATTTCGTGGATGAACAGTCCGAACAGGTCGAACGCCAGGAGACCAAGCGCCAGGTATTTTGGCTTGAGGCTCACGGGAACAAAGAAAAACAAAAAATCGTGCCGCCGGTGGGGAAAGAAACAGGCAAACACCACGAGCAGTGCGTCGACCGCCGCCGTTGCCCCAAAAAAGGTTCCCCCGGTCTGCCAGTGCGCCAGCGCCCACACGAGACCGCCGGCGAGCGAAGCGCCGAAATACAGGGCGAGAAACCGGCGCGTCCCCAGGATGGGCAGCAGCTCCCGGCCGATAAAATAAAGTGCGAGCAAGTTCGCCCCGATGTGAAACAGGTTAACCTCACTGTGGAGGAACCCATGGGTCAGAAGCGTCCACACGCGACCGTCCCGCAAACCCGGGATGGTGAGGCCGAATTCATCCGTCAGCGACTGCGCGAAATTCGGCCGCAACGAACCCAGTAGAAACTGGAGAATGAATCCGGCAACGATCGCGCTAATCAGCCAAATGAGAACAGAGGTCCTCTCGCGGGGATAGTCATCGCGCAGGTAAGGCCGGTCGGAAAGCATCTGCCGGAACCGTAGTAGCGGAGGCACCAAACACAAGCTGGGTCCTCTGGAAATGCCCGCGTTTTCGCCCTGGTTTTTGCCGCCAGTTTCAAATGTTCCTAACCATGTGCCCGCTTGACAGTCACCCCCATTGATCTTTGTTCGCTGCAACTATGGCTAACAAGGCTGACAAGTGGGAACCGAACGTAGCGGGCAAGTTTTATGTCGATCAGCAATGTATCGATTGCGATCTGTGCCGGGAAACGGCCCCGGGTTTCTTCACCCGTCACGACGAAGGGGGTTATTCATTCGTGCACAAGCAGCCTACGACCGAGGAAGAGGTGTCGCTGTGCATGGAAGCGCTGGAAGGCTGCCCCGTTGAAGCGATCGGAAACGACGGCGACGCCTGAGGCTCGCTCGGACCACGTCCAACCCGGCCGCCCCGCCGGGTTTTTTTGTGTGGCTGGCGGAGGACGTGTTAGGCGCGTTACGAAATCAAACTAACAATAGCTTGTTATTGTGATTTCTCCTGCTAGCCGTGCTGCGATGAAACGTTTTTTCCTGCCCATCGTCGCGCTTGGCGCGGGTGCCTCGCTCTGTGCTCAAACTTCCCCGGTGGTGGCGTTGCCGGGCCTGACGGTTTACTCGGAGCGCGTCGCGAATCAAAGCGGGGCCGCCACGTTCGCCGCCCCGGTCACGGCGCTGCGCTATGAACCCGGCCTGGATATCCAGGCGCGCAACGCGGCGGAAGGTCAGGCGGACATTACTTTGCGCGGAGGCATCTTCGAAAATTCCGGGTTCCGCGTTGGAGCCATCTCGCTGCTGGATCCCCAGACCGGCCACTACCTCGCGGAAGTTCCCATCGCGCCCGCCATGTTAAGTTCACCGCAGATTTTTACGGGCGCGGACAACGCCATGAATTCCCTCAACGCGAATGTCGGCACCGTGGTGCAGGGGTGGCGTCCCGTGCCCGCCGCCGGATTCGCGTCGGTTGCAGTCGGCAACCACGGCATGAACCGGCAGGAATTTTATCAAGGGATCGCCAGCAATGCCCGCGGGGGCGGATACCGGGTCGCGGCCGATGTGGCCTACGCGCGGTCCGAGTCCGATGGATCGGTCGAGTTCGGCGATCACCGTTTCAGCCGGATGAATGCGCGGCTACAGCTGGCCGGTTCAATGTCACAGACGGACGTCTTTGCCGGATACCAGGAAAAATTTTTCGGCTGGCCGAACCTCTACACGCCGTTCAATTCGAAAGAATCCGAGAATCTCCAGACGGTGTTGTTCGCGGTGAATCACCGCGTCGACCTTGGCAAAGGAGATTTCGTGGAAGCCGGCGCCCACCATCGCCGAAACAAGGACGACTATGCCTTCAATCGTTTCGCGCCGCTCGGCCCCGTGCATCCGTTTCAGCACACGACGTGGGCAAGTGGAGCGGCACTCGCGGGGCGCCGGACCGTGGACGCCATCAGCTATAATTTTCGCGCGGAAATGCAGAGGGACGATATCAAGTCCACGTCACTGACAGCCGGCCGCTATCATTCGCGCCAGCTGACGAAGCTGGTTTTTGTCCCGGAACGCTCCTGGTCCCACGACAGCGATGCGCGCGTGGTGGCCAAGGCGGGTGTCACGTTCGACGACTCGAATCGAACCGGGTCCGCTTGGTCGCCGGTGTTCGAAATTGCGCGCGAGCGGCCCACGGCGCCGATCCGCCGGGTGTATTTTAGCTACGCCAAAACCACCCAGCTTCCAAACTACACGATTCTCAATTCGAGCGCGGCGGCCGGTCTTTTTCGTGGCAACCCCGACCTGGGGCGCGAGAGCAGCGAAAACCTTGAGCTCGGGGTAAACGGGCTCTTTGCAGGCTGGGAAGGGCGTGCGGCCGCGTTTTATCGGCGGGACGACTCCCTGGTCGATTGGACCTTCCGTCGCGGGGTGACGGCGCGGGCGGCGAATGCCGTCGATGTCGACACAGCTGGTTTCGAAGCGGTGGCCCGCCATTCGTGGCAGCGCTTCGATGTCGTGCTGGGTTACACCGTTTTGGCGAAGGAGGCCGACTACCGCGGGGCGCTGGTCGACGCCAGTTTCTACGCCCTCAACTATGCACGCCATCGGTTCACCGCGGCGTTTGTGATGCGGCTCGGAAGCAGCGTCGAAATCCGGATGGACAATGTTGCCCGCGTTCAGGAGGACAACTTGCTGCGACAGATCGGCGGCGACGATACGTTGATGAGTTCTTGCGGCATCGTGTTTCGTCCGCGTTCCCTGCGCGGCTGTGAACTTTCCCTCCAGGCCGACAATCTTTGGAACAGCAACTACCAGGAGGTTCCGGCGGTGCCGGCCGCCCGCCGGCAGATTTCCGCCGGCGCCTCCTACACTTGGTAGGAATAAAGTTTCAGGCGCCCGCCGAAGCGGGCGGCTCGCCGTGAGGTGAGTCGCCTATGTTATTCGAGTTTTAACGTGTGCTTTTCGTCGGGCGTAATCCCGAGCGTGAGATTGAGCGCGGACGGCGGCAGCCAGCCGGCGATTTTCTCCGGCCATTCGACGGCGAGGCACCACGGCGACACCAAAAAATCCTCGAGGAGCAGGTCGGCGACCTGGCGCGCGGTTTCGATGCGATAGGCGTCGAGATGGACCAGCACTTTCCTGGGTCCGCGATGAATGCTGTAGAGATTAAACGTCGGGCTGGTCACCGGCTCGGCAATGTCCAGCCCGCGCGCGAGGCCTTGCACGAAGGTCGTCTTCCCGACGCCGAGATCGCCATGCAATGCGAGCGTGGTGTCAGCCGGCAATGCACGCCCGAGTTCCTCGGCAATCGATTGGGTCTCGGCGGCAGACGCGGTGGTCATGCCGCGGCGAAGCTTAGCGTAGATGCTCGTAGCCACGGTAGTCTTCGAGGTTGAGGCTCCCCGGCGGGAGTTTGCCGGCCCGCACGAAATCGCCAAGGCGCGAAAGCCGCGTCTTGGGGAACGACCGTTTCCAAGCGCGTTCGAACGCGGCCTGATCGCCTCCGCGTGCGAGGGTGAAAACGAGTTCGTAGTCCTCGCCCTCCGTGAGTGCGGCTCGCACATCCGCTCCGCGGCGGATCGGCAGGAGACGGGGAACGAGCGCCGGCGCGCTGCCGCGCGGAGTGAGCGCGTGCAGATCTTTCGCGAGGCCGTCGCTCACATCCATCATCGAACGCACCGCGGACTGCCGCGCGAGCCAGGCGCCTTCGCTGAGTCGCGGGGAAAACTTGAAGTGATGTCCGCTCCGCAGGCTGCCGCCGATTTCACCCGTCACATAAATCGCGTCTCCGATCCGCGCTCCCGTGCGCGTCAGCACACGTTTCCCGGTGGCTTCGCCCAGGAGGGTGAGGCTCGCCGCGGCGACGCCGTTGGCCTGTGCGATGTCGCCACCGACGATCGGCACGCGATAGCGCCGCGCGCAGGCCGCCAGGCCGCGGTAGAATTGTTCGAGCCACTGGGCGCGCGTGCTGGCGTCCAGGGTGAGCGCCAGCACGGCCGCGGTGGGACGTCCACCCATCGCGGCGAGGTCGCTGAGATTGCGTTTGAGCAGTTTGGCGCCGACGTCCCGCGCGGGCACGCTGTCGTCGAAGTGCCGCCCGTAGATGACGGGATCGACCGTGATCAACTGGCGGCCGTGCGAAGCCGCCAGCACGGCGCAGTCATCGCCGATGCCGAAGGGAGTTCGGGGAGACGCCGTCCCGAGCCAGCGGCGGATGGCGGCGATTAGTTTCTCCTCACCGAGCGCGGCGACCGATTCTTCCGGACGGGTGGTAAACGGATGCATGGCGAACCTGGGGGTTACTCAATTCCCGCGAGGATCAACAGGATCGTATTCAGGTTGAACAAAGCATGGGCAACCATGCTGGTGCCGATGCGGCCGGTGCGTTCGTAGGCCAGCGCGAAGACGAGCCCCAGCACAACCAGCGGTGCATAGCCGGCGAAATTCAGGTGAACCGCTCCGAAGAGGCAGGCCGGCAGAAGCAACGCGGCCCAACGCGGCAGTCTGGTGCGGACGTAGCGAAAAATTCCCCGGCGAAATAACAGCTCCTCCGTCGCGGGCGCTCCCACACAGGCCAGCACGATCATGATGCCGAGCAGCAATGGGGTTTCGGCTTCCAGGAACATGCGGACGAGATCCTGTTTCTCTCCCGGCAGGTCAAAGACCTGAATCAGCTGCTGCCACAAAAGGTTGGTGAGCGTGGCGGCGGAAAGTCCGATGACAAAGGTAACGAGTCCTGAAACGAGGACGCTGGGGCGACGCGTCGTTTCCAGTGGGCGACGCCGGTCGAAGAAAAATTCAAACAACGCGATGCCGATCAATCCGCCCAGCTGGCCGCCGGCCGTGCCCACCATCGTCGTCGCGTCACCGCCGAGGGGGTGAAACTTAAGCACCAGCCCCGCGCAAAGGGACCCCGCAAATCCGCCGGCGATGACAAACCACACGAACAGGAAAAAGTCGGTGCGCGAAATTTCCCATCGTGGAAGCTGGGCGGGAGCCGGCTTTTTGCGGATGGCCGGAAGAATCACCAGCCGCCACGCCAGCACTGCGCCGACAAGCATCAGGCTGAGTTCGCAGGCGATGATGAGGGACTGGACGGACATTGTCCGGACGAGTGCGCAGCAAAATACCCGTCCCGGCAAGTTTCCCCGTACGCGTTGCGGGTGGGCCGGTTGTTCAGTTACTCCGACGCCGCGCTAGGTCCGAACGTATGGGGTCTGATTCTTCTGTTCCTACCTGAACGGTCGGGCGGAGCCGGACACGCGAATAGTCGTCCGCAAAACTCAAGGAACTTGAGCCGGGGAGCGGTATGCCGGTTGAATTTTTCCAGCAAATTTACCGACTCCATTCCTTACGAATCCATGAAATCGATCCTCAAGAAAGTACTCACCGCCTGCGCGCTGTTCGGCATCGCCGCGGTTTCCCAAGCCCAGCTTTACATCGCGACCGGAAGCACCGGAGTGACCACATGGTTTAATTTCACCATCGATCCGGTTTTGAATCGGGTGACGGTCGACGTGGATAACACCCACGCCGGTCCGGGTGGGATCAATGGCGTCGTTACCTCCTTCGGATTTAATCTTCCCCCGACTTTGGCCGGCACCGGATCGCTGTTGAGCGTTTCGGGAGTGCCGTCCGGTTCATGGTCCTATTTCGAACCGTATGACCTCAACGCGGGCGGCGGCGTTTTTGTGCAGGACGTCGGATCCGGTTCGGGTCCGAATCCGAATGGCGGTCATCCGCCGGACAGCGTGGCGTTCGGTAGCAGCGCGACCTTTGTTTTTCAGTACGCCGATTTTTCTGTTTCGGATCTGAGCGCATTCCTCGGCACGGACGGAATGACCTCACGCTGGCAGGCCATCGCCCCCGGTGGCGGCAGCGACGAAGGCTTTGGCAATCCCGGTCCCATTGGTGGACCTGACTTGGGCGCTGTGCCGGAACCGTCCACCTACGGTTTGATCGGTGCAGCCGTTTTGATCGTCGGCGTGCTGGGTCGCCGGGCGTCCCGCAAATCCGCGAGTCTCTAATTTCTGCCAGTCGCTTGAGTGCTGAGGGCTCCCTTGGAAGGGAGCCCTTTTTTGTTGGCGCTGTCGCCGAACCGACGGCGGGAAGGTTGAGCCCGAATCAGGCGACGATTTTTCCCGATTCAAAAACTGCGCGCCCGGCGACGATCGTGGTTTTCACGCGACCCCGGAGGTCGCGTCCATCCCACGGTGAATTGCGCGATTTGCTGAATCCCAACTTCGCTTCGTAGCGCCACTTTTCATCGGGATCGAAAAGGCAGATGTCCGCCGGCGCTCCGACGGCGAGTGTGCCTGCGGGAAGCCCGAGTAACTCCGCGGGGCGGCGCGTCATCAGGTCGATCACGTTGGGGAGTTTGAACTTGTTCTGGCGTACGAGCACCTCGAGCGAGACGGGCAGGGAAGTCTCGAGCCCGAGAATGCCGTTTGGCGCGTAGTCGAATTCCTTGTCCTTCTCATAGTCGGTGTGCGGCGCATGGTCGGTGCTGATGCAATCGAGCGTGCCGTCGCGCAGCCCGGCGATGATCTCGCGCCGGTCGGCTTCGGTGCGGAGCGGCGGGTTCATTTTGAAGTTCGTGTCGTACTCCGCCAGCGCCTCGTCGGTGAATGCGATGTGATGGGGTGTCGCTTCGGCGGTAATTTTCACACCGCGGGTTTTCGCGCGGCGAATGATTCCCACGGAGTAGCGCGAGGAGATGTGCTGCAGGTGAATGTGCGCCCCGGTGTATTCGGAGAGGATGACGTTGCGCGCGACGATGATGTCCTCGGCGGCATGTGGCCAGCCGCGGAGCCCCAGTCGTGTCGAGGTAATGCCTTCGTTCATCACGGCGCCCTGCGTCATGGAGAGGTCCTGGCAGTGATCCATGATCGGCAGGTCGAACATCTTCGCGTATTCGCAGGCGCGGCGCATGAGCTCGTTGCTTTGCACGCAATCGCCGTCGTCGGTGATGGCAACAACCCCCATCCGCTTCAGCGAACCGATGGGCGCGAGGGCCTGGCCTTTCATTCCGACGGTGATGCAGCCGGTCGGGAGAACGTTCACCACCGCGTCGCGCAGCGCGGCATCCTTGATGAACTGGATCGTGCCGGAGTTGTCCGCCACCGGGGAGGTGTTCGGCATGCAGACCACCGTGGTGAATCCGCCGGCCGCGGCGCAGTGGGAGCCCGTGGCGATGGTTTCCTTGTGCGTCTGTCCGGGCTCGCGGAAGTGCACGTGGATGTCCACCAGGCCCGGGCAGGCGATGAGCCCGCGGGCATCGATTTTTTTCGCGCGCTTTTTTGCCGCGGCGGAAAGCGAAGCGATGATTTTTCCGCCGTCCACAAAGAGATCGCCGACCGCATCGCGTTTGGCGGCCGGATCGATCACGCGGGCGTTTTTAATCCAGAGGGAGGACATTTTTTTAGACAGAAGAATGGAAAGGAAAGGCGGCCGGCCGCAGACGCATTTTGGAGATTTGGTTCATTCGGCCGGCATGACGTTTTCCGGCTGGCCGCCCGCGCAGAGGTAGAGAACGGCCATGCGGACCGCGATGCCGTTGCTGACCTGCTCGAGAATCACGCTGTGTTCGCCGTCGGCCAGGTCGCTGTCGATTTCGACGCCGCGGTTGATCGGGCCGGGGTGCATGATGATGGCTTTCGGGTTGAGCCAGGTGGCGCGCGTTTTGTTCAGCCCGAACATTCCCGTGTACTCGCCCAGCGAGGGGAAGTGGCCGCTTGACTGTCGCTCGTGCTGGATCCGGAGCAGCATGACGACCTCGGCATCCGCGAGCGCACTGCGCAGATCGTGCGAGACACTCACGCCCAGCGCCGTGAACCAGGACGGAACCAGCGTGGATGGGCCGACGAGCGTAACCGCGGCCCCCATTTTCACGAGCGCGTGAATGTTGGAACGGGCGACGCGGCTGAAGAGAATGTCGCCGAGGATGACCACCTTGCGGCCTTTGAGGCTGCCGAGGTGCTCCTTCATCGTGAAGGTGTCGAGGAGGCCCTGGGTGGGGTGCTCGTGCGCGCCATCGCCGGCGTTGATCACGGGGATGTCGAGGATCCGCGAGAGATACAGTGGCGATCCGGCGGCGGCATGGCGGATGACGATCATGTCGGCGTTGAGCGCCTGGATGTTTTCCGCGGTATCGCGGAGCGTCTCGCCCTTGGTCGTGCTGGAACTCGCGGCCTCGACCGAGATCACGTCGGCGCTGAGGCGTTTGGCGGCCATGTCGAAGGCCATGCGGGTGCGCGTGCTGGGCTCGAGGAAGAGGTTGACGATCGTCTTGCCCCGCAGCGCCGGGACCTTCTTCACGGAACGGCCGAGGATTTTTTTAAACGCCGTGGCGGTGGCGTGGATCTGGTCGATTTCGGCGAGGGAAAGTTCCTCGAGCGTGAGAAGGTGGCGGCGGGTCCAGGGCATCGGCGGGTTTGCGATTTTAAAGCGGAGACGGGTGGGCCCCGGGCGAGGCGGTTTTAATGCGGATCGAGTCGAGGGCGGGATTCTTGGGGTCGAGCGTGACGACCACGTCTTCATCGGCTCCGAGTGCGAGGGTGAAACCCGCATAGTCGGCTGCGACCGGCAGCAATCGCCGGCCGCGGTCGACCAGGACCGTCAATTCCACCTTGGTCGGGCGGCCGTGGTCGAAGAGTTCATCGAGCGCGGCCTTGGTGGTACGGCCGGAAAAAAGCACGTCGTCCACGAGAATGACGGAAGCGCCATTCACATCGGTGGGAATGTGCGTGGGCGCGAACTCCTTGGGGATGGGATTGCTGCCGATATCGTCGCGGTGAAAGGAAACATCGAGGACGCCCGCCCTCGCATGAAGCAGCTGGGCGAGCCGGCGGGCCAGCTCCACGCCGCCGTTGGCTATTCCCAGCAGGAGCAGCCGCCTGGTCGACGGGTGACGCTCGGAAATGGCGGTGGCCAGCCGCTTGATCGCGGCCTGTATCTCATCCGAGCCGATCGTCTTGGGCTTGGGCACGAGGCCCGGTTGTGACGGGTCGCGCGAGGGGAGGGAAGGTTTTTTTAAAAATCGGCTTGCCGTACTATCTGTCCTAGTAGTACTAGAACGGTGTGCTTCCCTTCTCGATCGAGCTAAAAGCAGGCCTGCCGGTGGCGGAACAGATTCTTTTCGCAGTGAAGAAGGCGGTCGTTGCCGGGCAGCTGCGCCCGGGGGATAAATTTCCCTCCGTTCGCATCCTGAGCCAGGAACTGAAGGTAAACCCCAATACTGCGCACAAGGTGATCGCAGCGCTGGTGAGCGAGGGGGTTTTGGTGACGACGCCGGCGGTGGGAAGCATCGTGGCGGAACGCGAGCCGGGCGGCCGCAAGGAGCGCGCCGAGCTGCTGGGCGCGGAACTGGAGTGGCTGGTGGTCGAAGCCAAGAAACTCGGACTGTCGCTCGCCGATGTACAGGAAGGCCTCGCGGCGCACTGGAAGAAACTCGGCGGCAAATGACCTCCTTCATTTCCAGACCATCCGCCCGCTGCCTCCCGGTCACTCCGGGCAAGTGTCATCTAATCGATGACACGGGAGTCCCCGGCGGGAGGGGATCGGAGCGGGGGCGGGTGTTTTTAGGGCCATTTTTATCATGAACATCATCGAAACGGACAATCTCACGCGGCGGTTCGGTCGGACGGAGGCGGTGCATGGCCTGACGCTGTCTGTGCCGGCTGGCAGTGTTTGCGCGCTGCTCGGACCCAATGGCGCTGGCAAATCCACCACGATCAAGATGCTGATGAACCTGCTGCCCTCGACTGCAGGCAGCGCGCGCGTGCTGGGCGTCGACACGCGAAAAATCGGCGAGCGCGAACGCCGGCAGATCGGCTACGTTTCGGAAAACCAGCAGCTGCCGCTGTGGATGACCGTCCGGCAATTGCTCGATTACTGCCGGCCCTTTTATCCGACATGGGACCGAGACCTGGAGAAAACCTTGCTGACGCAGTTCGCGTTGCCGGAGGAGCGGAAACTCAAGCACCTCTCGCGGGGCATGCTGATGAAGGCGGCGCTGCTGTCGTCGCTCGCGTATCGTCCGAAGCTGCTCGTGCTCGATGAGCCCTTCAGCGGGCTCGATCCGCTCGTGCGGGAGGAATTTGTGCGCGGCGTGCTCGAAGTGTCGGCGACCGGCGAGTGGACGGTGCTCGTGTCGTCGCATGACATCGAGGAGGTGGAGCGGTTGTGCGATCGCGTGGTGCTGCTGGATGCGGGGCGCAAACGCGTCGACGAAACGACGTTCGATTTGCAGGCGCGATTCCGTCGCGTGGAGGTGACGGGTGCCCCTGCGGGCGCGCGGCCGGCCCCGACCATGCTCGGGTGGGAACAGGCGGGCGCGCTGACGCGCTTCATCGCGAGTGACTATGCCGGCGAGACCACGGAGCGCGTCTGGCGCGATGTTTTCCCGGGCGCGACCCTCACGGCGCAGCCGATGGCGTTGCGGGAGATTTTTCTGGCGCTGGCGAAAGCGTCCCGGTCGGCGACGACCTCGAAAGGAGCGGCGGCGTGAGCTTGGTGTGGCATATTGCACGTCATGATTTGCGCCGGTTGCGCTGGCCGCTCGTGGCGTGGGTTGCGGTGATCGCCGCGAAGCTCGGTCTCGGCGTTTTGCTGATTCGTGGCGCGGGAGCGGATTCGACGCTCAATTCTTTCTATCCGCTGGCTTACGCGAGTCGGGGAATGGCGGTGCTCGAGGCCCTGCTGGGTTGTGGTTTGGTCGCGGCGGTGGTGCACGGGGATCTGATGGTGGGAACGACGGCGTTCTGGATGACGCGGCCGGTGTCGGGAGTGAGGCTGCTGGCGGGAAAGACGATGGGGCTGGCGGTGATTTTTGGCGTCATTCCCGTCGCGCTCACGCTCCCGTGGTGGATCGGATGCGGGTATGGCGTGCGAGAAATCGCGATGGGTGCGGGCGAGACGTTGTTGTGGCAGGGCTTGGTGGTGTTTGCCGCTCTGCCACTGGCCACTCTCACTGACGGGCTCGCTCGTTTCCTTTTATGGTCCGTGGTCGTGGCTGGCGTGATTGTCGGATTCGGTGCCCAGATAACGGGCCATCCCGGCATGGTAGCGATAGCGATCGCGGGAGGTATTTTTGTGACCGGATGCGCCCTATCGTCGGCGGTTTATTTTTTTATCCGGCGTTATTGGGCGTCGATCGCGGTTCTCGCGGGAAGCGTGGGGTTGGCCTTCGTGGCTCTGGTTTGGCCGTGGCGATTTTCGATTCCTGAAGGATGGACAGGGGCCGAGCGGCCCGGACGGATCGCGCCGGGAGTTGAATTCACTTTTCGTGAGGCGCGTGTGAGAACGCGGGCGGGTCCTGACACGGATCTCCACGTCTGGTTTAAAGTGAAGGGTGTCCCGCCCGATTTGATTTTGGGCGGCGGGGGGACGGAAAACATCTGGAGTTGGCCGAGCCCGCTTGTGCTTAAACGGGAGGGGAGCCTGGGGGAAATGGATCAGGGCGCGATCTGGACCGCTTTGGGATTGTCGCCGCCAAACGAGGCAACGGACGGAATTGCCCGCACCAATGCGTGGCGCATGCAGCAGGGTCTGCCGACCTGGACCGGTGAGGACGCGCAGAGACTCTCGACCTACGCTCTTGTGCCCGACGGCTTCCGTGAACGGGTGCAAAAAGATCCGCCCTCTTATCAGCTTCGCGCAGTGTTAGAGCTGGTCCGCCCGGTCGTTCTTGGCGAAAAACCTGCGAAGGTGGGGGAAACGCTCGTATCCAACACGGAGGTGAGTCGCATCGCGTCCATCAGGATCGATTACCGGTACAAACAGGGTAAGGCAGAGGTGTCGTCTTCGCGTCCACCACCACTCGATCCGGTGACGGGCAGCCCATTGGCGACCCGGCATCGTGTATTGATGGCATTGACCGAGCACGGACCGAATTTTTTGGGGATAATGAAATTCTCCGAGACGGACTCGAAGCTGTCTTCCTCGTGGCCACGGAGGGAATATTTCCTGATCAACCGGGAACGCGGAAATACCACCGCGCGAGGAGAGGGCCGGGGAGGGACCACGAAACTCTTCCGGGTCGGTACGGTCGCGATTGTTTGGCGCACGCTCCATTTTTCTCCGCCAATCGAATACGACGCCGCCAGTAAAACGTGGGCGACCCAACCGGGCTGGCTGGAGAAGGTGACACTCGCGAAGCTGAAGTTTCGCACCGAGGAACGTTTCACGAAGGAAGTGCGGGTCGATCGCTTCACAATCGAGCCAGGCGACCGGCCAGGAGGTGCGCGATGAACCTCGTGTGGCACATTGTCCTGAAGGATGCGCGCCGGTTGTGGGCGCCGCTCGTGCTGTGGGTGATCCTGGTCACGGGACACAACTATTTGGAATGGGTGCTGGCTCATCTGGCGACCGATGACGCAGCGCGGCTGGAGCGCGCGAAATTTTTTACGCTGCTCTTTTTCTCCATCCACGTGCTCAGCGGTTATGTCCTCACTGCCATGCTGGTCATGGAGGATCCGCCGACAGGCACGTCGACCTTCTGGCTCACCCGTCCGATTTCGGGCGCGCGCATGCTTGGCGCCAAACTCGCCGGATGTCTCGTGTTCTTCATCGCGCTTCCCTTGCTGGTGTCGCTGCCGTGGGAGATTGCTGGCGCGGCGGATGCGGGAGCACTTCGCGCGGCGATCCGTCACAGTTTGCTTTGGCAGGGATGGGTGGTGACGCTGGCCATGATCGTCGCCGCATTCACCGGCAGTCTTGGAAAGTTCATCGCGTGGACACTGGGCTTGATTCCGGTGGTGGGAGTCCTGCTTTCGCTCTGGCAGGTTACGCCGGGGAAGTTCAGTCGCGTGGCTGCGACACCGGCTTTCGCGATCGTGCTCATTGGCGTGGGGGTGGCGGTTGTTGTCCAATACAGCATGCGGCGCGGGGCGCGGGCGATGGCGGTGTTGGGCGGAAGCGCCGTGTGCGCGGCCGCAGCGGTTTTCATCGATCTCTGGTAGCGCGCTTCATCTTTCGCGGTCGCGGACAATCCGCTTGGCCGCGGCGGGCGAAGCCTTCTAGCTTTCCGGCACCTTGTCCGAGTCCAAGCCCGTCATCGCTTATCTCTTCACCACGTTTCCCAAAAACACGGAGACCTTTCTCCAGCGGGAAATCATCGCGATGCGGGCGCACGGCGTGCAGCTACGCCTGTATTCCCTGTGGGGTGGGGGCGGGACGTTTCGCGGTTTGCCGGTGGTGCGTTTCAACATGTGGCGGTTGCTCACGCTGCTGTGGATGATTCCCGCCGAGGGGTTTCGCCGGCCCGAGGTGCTGCGCCAGTTGCTCCGCGGGTTGTTCACGCGGCGGCCGCCCTCCTGGCTGAATTTTTGGGAGAACATGCTCGGCGCCGGCTTCGCGTGTTTGTTTGCGGGCGAGTTTAGGAAAAACCCTCCGACGCTGGTTCATGCCGCGTGGGGCGGGGCTCCGGCGACTGCGGCGTGGCTGCTCTGGCGGCTCGACGGGCACCGGTTCAGCGCGGGCGCCCACGCTTACGACATCTATGAACACGGCGGCGACTGGTGGCTTGACGAGAAACTCGCCCATGCGGCCTTCGTGCACACGTCGACCCAGATGGGGTGTCAATCGCTCGTCGCGCGCGGATTGTCGCAGGACAAAGTGATCTGCATCCGCCGCGGGCTGGAACGACTGCAGGCGTTGAAACCGCTGCGGGCTTCGCGGTCGCCGTTGCAGCTGATCAGCGTGGCGCGGCTCGTGGAAAAAAAAGGGCTGGATCACCAATTGCGAATTTACGCGGCGTTGAAGGCGGCGGGCGTGGCGTTTCACGCGCGCATTGTGGGGGAGGGGCCGTTGCGGCCCGCCCTCGAGAAACTCGCCGGTCACCTCGGCGTGGCGGCGGACGTGACCTTCACGGGTCATCTGCCGCAGCATGAAGTTTGGACGCAGCTTGGCTGGGCCGACGTGCTGCTGCACACGGGGGTGATTGCGGCGAGCGGGGACCGGGATGGATTGCCCAACGTGATTCCCGAGGCGATGTCGGTGGGCGTGCTCGTGGTTACCTCTCCGACGGCGGCGACGACGGAGGCGGTGACGCAGGGCGTTTCGGGCCTGGTCGTCCCGGTCGAGGCCGCCGACATGTGGGTTTCGGCGCTCCGGCGTCTCGCGAGCGACGACGCCTTTGCGGAAAAACTCCGCGGCGAAGCGCGGCGCTGGGTGGAGGAAAACTTTGACGCGCATAAAAACGCGGAGCGCTTGCTCCGGCATTTCGAGCGGGTCATTGCGAGTGAGCTCCCATGATTTTCCTGGATGTCACCAAGGCTTCCTCGGCCCGGCATCGTTCCGGCCTCACGCGGGTGGGGACGCGCCTCGCGCAAAACTTCGGACTCGCGGCGGCGGGCGTTGCGTGGCCGGAGTGGGATCGGGCGGTGAAGCGGGGCGACTGGTTTCTCACGCCTGAATTATTTTCCGAAAACGAGCGGCCGGGCTTCAACGCGTTTCTCGAGGCGCGTCCCTGCCGGTTTGCGGCGATCTTTCACGATGCGATTCCGCTGAAGCATCCGCACATCACCTGGCCGCACAGTGTCGCGCGACATCCGGAATACATGAAACGGCTCGCGCGCTTCGATCGCGTCTGGGCGGTGTCCGAGGCGAGCCGGCAGGAGTTGACCGGTTTCTGGCGCTGGCAGGGGATCGAGACGGTGCCGCCGGTGGACGTGCTTTCGCTGGGCGCGGACTTCAACGGCGCGCCACGGGTCACCGCGCGCCGGACGGTGGCGAGCGCACAACTGTTGTGCGTCGGGATTCTCGAACCGCGGAAGAATCAACTCTTCCTGCTCGACGTCTGTGAGCGCCTTTGGGCGGACGGCCTGGCGTTCGAACTTCATGTGGTGGGGCGGGTGAATCCCCATTTTGGCGCGCCGATTCTCGCGCGAATCAAAACACTGCGGCGGAAATACCGCGGCCTGCGGTTTCATGACAGTGCGAGCGATAGTGAGGTCGCCAAACTTTACGCGAATGCCCGGGCGAGCGTGTTTCCGACCATTGCCGAGGGCTGCGGGTTGCCCCTGCTCGAATCGCTTTGGCTGGGCGTCCCCTGTCTCTGCAGCGATCTGCCCGTGCTGCGCGAGAACGCGGACGGGGGAGGATGCATCGCGATTGCGCCGAACGATCCGGGCGGCTGGCAGGCGGCGTTGCGCGCGGTGTTGACGGACGACGGGCTGCACGCGCGGCTGGCGGCTGAAGCTGCTTCGCGGCCGCTTTCGACCTGGGCGCAGGCGGCGGAGTCCATCCGGCAGGCATTGGATAACTGAAGGGCGGGCGGTTCGCCGGCAGGTGTATCGCCGGGGAAAAGGGCGGTCTGGGTGAACTCGGGACTTGGGAAGCGGAGGCAAGGTGTATTCAACGTTCCGTTCCCATGGATGTTTTTCTCTCACGTGGACGGGCGATGTTGCGGCAGCCGAATTTCGGCGGGCTGCTGGCGGCGACGTTTGCCCTGGGGATGGCGTTCTCCTTTGTCGTCCCGTTCATGTCGATGTGGGGGACGCAGCACGTGGGAATGCGGCCCTTCACCTTTGGCGTTTTCATGACGCTGACCTCGCTGAGCGCGATTCTGCTCAGCACGACGCTGGCGCGGTGGTCGGACACCCATCTGTCGCGCAAGGTCATGCTGGTGCTCGGGAGCTGCGGCGGGATGCTGGGCTATTGCGGCTATGCTTTTGTGCGCGAACCGCTGGTTCTCATTGGCATCGGGTGCACGATGCTGGGGCTGGCGTCGGTGTGTTTTTCCCAGCTCTTCGCGCACGTCCGCGAGGAATTCAGCCATGCGGAAAACGCAGAGGTCGATCCGCGTTTCCGCATGAGCATCGTCAGGGTGTGCTTTTCGGTGTCGTGGACGGTGGGCCCGGCCATTGGCGCGTGGATGATGGCGGAATATGGATTTCGCGGCGTGTTTCTCGGTGCGGCCGGTTTGTATGGAATGTTCCTGCTCGGAGTTTTGCGGTACGTGCCTTTTCAGCCGAGATCCCGCGAGGCGCGAATGGCGCCGCGGCAGCCCGTCTGGAAGATTTTAACGCGCGGGGACATCGCGGCGTGCTTCGCGGCGTTCCTGCTCTTTTTCGCGGCGCATGCGATCAACATGATGAACCTGCCTCTGATGACGACGAAGGTCCTCAACGGCCAACCCGGCGATCTCGGAATCATTTTCGGAGTGGGGCCGGTCGTGGAGATTCCCCTCATGCTTTGGTTTGGTCACCTCGCTGCGCGGGGACACCAGGTGAACCTCATCCGGCTGGGGGCACTGACATCGGTGGTGTATTTTATTGGCCTCAGCCTGGTGCAAGCCCCGTGGCAGATTTATCCCATGCAGATTTTCAGCGGCATCTCGTTCGCGATCATGTCGAACATCGCGATCGTGTTTTTCCAGGACTTGGTGCCGGGTCAGCCGGGGCTCGCGACCACGATTTTTGCCAACGCCAGCCAGGTCGGGAATTTGGTGGGTTACTTTTCCTTCGGCGCCTTGGTCGAGCGGGTCGGCAATCGCGGGGTGTTTGGAGTGTGTGCCGCACTGACGTGCGTGACGCTGGGGATTCTCGCGTTGTACCGGCATCGACCCATGCATCGCGCGGCGTAGCTAGACCGGCCCTCGCGGGTTTGAAGACGTGGCAGTTCCGAACTCCCGGTGGCATGGCTAGGCTCTTTCAGGCGGGACGATGCCCCGCGGGCGTCAGGGAAAGCCTTAAAACGGTTCTTGCCAGCTGTTTCAGACCGAACCTTTCCCGGTAAACAATGACTATGGGGCGCCACTTCCATGACCGCCTGCCCCGAGCCTGTCGTGCTAGGTTTTCCCCGCGTTTCCGGAACTTCCTTTTCCGCGCGGTTGCGATGGGCAAACGATCGCACGCGCCCCCGTTTCCCTCTGAAAAATATCTGGTTGCGGGGAATTTCACCGTTCCTTCATGGCACTTGGAAAAAAAGGATTAAATACGGGCGCCGGGCAGCGTTTCACTTGCGAGGCGGCATTAAAAGTGGCGCATATGCGGCAGCCAGTCGTGAGTCCGCTCACCGTTTCGCACCCTAACATCCCAATTATCACATCGTGATCGCCACAGCTCAGTCAGCCTTGACCTTCGGCGCCTCCCGCGAGAACGACGCCGTGTCCGTTCGTGAGTCCGCGGAGTGGGAAAGCGCTGCCAGCCGTAAACTGGCCCTGTTGCAGCGAGCCGGATTGTTCGGAGAAGACACGAGGGGAGCCACCATCGAGCGCGCTTTTACGTTGGAGGACCTCCGGAAGGCTTATCGTCTCGTTCATCAGGTCTACCTCGGAACAGGTTATTTGAACCCTGAACCCTCGGGCGTCCGGTTGCGGATTTACGAGACAACTTCGGAGACCGCCACGTTCATCGCGAAGAAAGACGGTGAAGTCGTCGGCGTGCTGAGTGTGGTCGGAGACTCCGCCGACCTTGGGCTTCCCTCGAATGCGGCCTTCAAACCCGAGCTGGATGCCCTGCGGGCGACGGGTGCCCGGTTGTGTGAAGTAACCAATCAGGCGGTTGCCGAGGAATTTCGAAAATCAGCGGTTCCGACCGAATTGATGCGTTGCGCGATCGCGCATCAGATGCGGTCCGGGTATCACTTCGCCGTCGCCTCGGTGAGTCCGAGCCATAACGGATTTTATGACTTGCTTGGTTTCCGCCCGGTCGGATCCCAGCGCAGTTACTCGCAGAAGCTGCACGATCCGGTCGTGGCCCTCTGCCTGAATATCGATCACTACCGTCGGCCCGCGGATGGCCTTAGCCCGACGCAGCAGGTCATCCATCGTCTCGGAACGGAGGGAAATCCGTTCATGAACAAGGTCACCGAATGGTCGCGGCAGGCCGTGAAACATTTTCTCAATCCTGAATTGCTCGAACAGTTGTTCGTGGCCGACCGGAATTTTCTCGGGGAGTGCACGCCTGGTGAATTGACGATCTTGCAGCGGCGCTGGGGTCAGGAACTGTTCAGCGCTGTCACGGGCACGACCTACCCGCCTTTCGCACTGGAAGCGGCGATGACGGCTTCGAAAACAAACGCATCCGCCCGGAATGTTGCAGGTCAGGCGACGGCATCCCGCTCTGCTTCAGAGTCGGCGCGGCGCCCCGCCAAGCCCCGTCGCATTCGCCTGGACACGGGTTTGAATGCCGAGCGGGCTGCCGGCCTGTCTTTCTGCTGAGCCAGCAGAGCACAAAAAAACGCGGAACTCCGAAGAGTTCCGCGTTTGAGAAGGAAGAGTTGAGCGTGGCTTAGACAGCCGAAGCGCGCTTCTTCATGCGGCGCAGCGCAACCAGACCGAAGAGAGCGCCAGCGGCAACAAGGCCATAGGTGCTCGGCTCAGGAACGGCGGCGAGATTGCCGGTGACCGGGTCTTGGCTGCTAACCAGCCAGTTGTCGGTCGCGCTAGCGGGATTGTCGCGGTAGATCGCGGTGGTGAACTGTGCGAACAGGTCAGCGCCGCTGTTGAAGACCGACGAAACACCGTTGGTGTCGAAGGAGGTCGCCATCGAGCCACCCGTGACGTCCAAGTAGGTCTCACCCAAACCGCCGGAGCCGGCGTTGAAGTTCGAGCGGAACTCCGTGGCCGCGCCACCGAACGTGCCGGGGGCGAAGATGAAGCCAGGCGTCGAAACCGTGGAGAGGATGAGCGTGCCATCGGTCACGGTGCTGTAGGAGCTCAGACCACCACGGCCAGAGCTACCGAGCAACGGATTGTAGGCCGTGTATCCAGGACCACCGATGGTCTGGAGGTAGAGGTCGATGTGCATTCCGACGCTGCCGATTTCTTGGCTGCCGACGGAGGTCTGCTCGACGAAGAAGTCGCGCGCACCGTAGAACATGATCGTGAGCTCCTGGCCTTTGCCAGTCTCAGACCAGATGCGGCCACCGAAAGAATCGAAGATACCTTCGACCTTGGCGATGCCCCAGCTGTCTTCGGCACCAATGGCGCCAGTCGCGCCGGTTTGGGCGAGACCATTGACTGCACCTTCTCCGGTCACGGAAGTGCCAACGGGCCCGAGGGAGCCGTAGGTTGTTCCCATGTCGAAGTTGAACAGCTTGATGACGAACTCGCCGCCACTCGCGTTGAACGACTCGCCGATGGCGTGTCCGCTGGTGGTGGTTTCGTAGGTCAACACTAACTGAGCGTTCGCGCTGGGCGAAAGCCCGACGGAAGCGAGGAGGGCCGCTAAAGCGACTCCCGCGAATTTTGTCTGATTATTTTTCATGATGTAGGATTAACTGCTTTCGCTTGTGGGCTAAAATTGTGCTGGAACTGGATTCGCTGGAGTTCTCTCGATTCGCGTATTCGGAAATATGTTTTCTGAGGAAGTTGAAGTTTGAGAAGACCGGCTTAGCGCCACTCTTTGTCGAATGAGTCGTTAGAGCCTCTTGAGCTCAAGAACAGAGCGGGCCCAATTCCCCTGAACACCCTATAAGGGTTTGTCTGAGGCCTGTGAAATAGGCCCTTTGCCTCCATCGTCTTAGGGCGAATGGCGCATAGGGGGAAACGCTACCGATCCCAGCGTGGTTGAACCCCTAGTTCGCGCCCGATCGACGACGGTGACGCAGAACTTGGCGGAGAGGGAGGGATTCGAACCCCCGGGACCTTGCGGCCCAGCGGTTTTCAAGACCGCCGCGATAGACCACTCTGCCACCTCTCCTAACGGTGAAAAAAGCTCCGGGAAAGAAAGCGGTTGTCGAGCTTTCTTCCTCCGACACGGCGGCTTCGACTCAGCAGTCAGAGGTACCGTTGTCTCGATGTACAGACAACGCGCTGGACTGTTCGAAACCTGCGCGGGCAAATGACAGCATGACAAACCGCGCGACGGCCGTTGCCGAAGTTCAAGGTCTTTACGGTCCTTTTTCCTTCGCAGAAAAACTGCTCCAAAAAATCTGGATGCGCGGCGATTTCGACCGGCATGAAGCACGTCTCTTGGACGGCCGTCCGCTGCGAATTGTTTTCCCGGGCAAATGGAATCTTCTTGGCGGACCCGATTTCAAGGGAGCCCGTCTCGTGTTTGGCACGGCCCAAGAGGTGACGACTGACGTGGAGCTTCATCTGCACGCTTCCGACTGGCACGCCCATGGGCATAGGAATGACCCCGCTTACAATCGCGTGGGGTTGCATGTGGTGCTGTTCCCGCCTGAAGCGGGCCATGTTACTCTTGGAGCCAGTGGGATTGAGATTCCCGTGCTGACGCTCTTGCCGCTGTTGCAACATGACTTGGAGGAATTCGCTGCTGATGACGCGGTCGAGACGCTCTCCGGACAATCCGTTGTGGCCGCTCCCGAGGACCTCGCTGCATTGGAACCGCAGCGGCTGCTCGCTCTGCTTCGCGAGCACGCATTGATGCGATGGAGCCGGAAAGTGCACTATGCGCGGCTGCGTTTACAGCGCCTCGGGTGGAACTCCGCATGTCATCATGCAGCGCTGGAAGTTCTCGGATATCGTTTTAATCGGGCTCCGATGCTCCGCATCGCCGCGCGATGGTCCCTTGAGGATTGGTCTAGTACCGCCACGAATCCGGAAACTATTTTTGCGAGCGAGTCGGGAGCGTGGAGTCTCCACGGGGTGCGGCCCGCCAATCTTCCGCGCAATCGCTTGCGCCAATATGCGGCTTGGACTCGCGCGGTTCCCGACTGGCCCGCGCGATTCGCGAGCCTCGCGACAACCTGGCCGGGAATCAGTGCGGGAGAATCGACCCCTCGTGTGCGTCGCACCTATTTTTTTCCCAGGATACGCGCAGAAATCGCGGAGTTCATTTGCGGAAAAGCACTCGGCGGCTCCCGGCTCGACAATCTCCTGTGCGATGCACTTCTGCCGCTTTATGCGGCGGAGTCGGGTCAGGCTCCCGATAAAAGTGATCGGTCCGCTCAATTCGAAATCTGGTTCCACTGGTTTGTGGGGGATCAGTCCCCGGTGCTCGTGCGGATTTTGAGCCAGCTTGGCGTCTGTGATGGTCGTGCTCAGCCGAGCTGCCACGGTTTTGCACAGGGACTTTTCGGTTGGTTTATCGAGCGCGACGCGCGTCGCTAGCCCTCGGGGGCGCGGGGCTTGACAAGCTTTCTGCGCGCCCGGTAAGTTTCCCGACTCAATCAACCTCACTTTCGAAAAGTGGGCCCTGCGGCCCGCTTTTTTTTTCCCATCTATCAACCATATGAGCAGCGAAATTCTTTCCGTCTTGGAATACATGGAGAAGGAAAAGGGCATCCCTCGCTCCGATATGATCGCGACGATCACGAATGCGTTGAAAACGGCCGCCCAAAAAGGCGTGAATTCCGGTCAGGAGCTCAAGATCGATATCAACCCCAAGAATGGCCAGCTGCACGCGTGGGCGGTCATGAAGGTTGTCGACTCCATCAGCAATCCGAAGACGGAGATCCATGTTGAAAAGGCCCAGGCCGTGAAGCCGGGCGCGGTCATCGGCGAACTGATCGACAAGGAAGTCGACCCTTCGACCCTCGGCCGCATCGCCGCCCAGACCGCCCGTCAGGCCGTCATGCAGCGTTTGCGGCAGTTCGAAAAGGATCGCATCTACGACGACTTCAAGGACCAGGTGGGCAACATCGTCACGGGCACCGTGCGGCGTCGCGAACGCAATGACCTCTTTGTCGACCTCGGAAAAGCCGAGGCCGTGATGCCGGCGAAAGAACAGGTGCCTGGCGAAGAATATCAGCCCGGTGAGCGCATCCGTTGCATCTTGATGGAAATCGAGAGCACGCCGCGCGGTCCCGAGATCATTCTCAGCCGCGCCAGCCCGCGTTTTGTTCGCCGTCTTTTTGAGCTCGAGGTTACCGAGATCGCCGATGGCACCGTGAAGATCGAGGCGTTTGCCCGCGAACCCGGGTATCGCACGAAGATCGCCGTCACCAGCAGCGACCCGAAGGTCGATCCGGTGGGCGCTTGTGTCGGCGCACGGGGCGCGCGCGTCAAAACGATCGTCCGCGAACTTAACGGCGAAAAAATCGATATCATCAAATATTACGCCAACCCGCGTGAAATGATCATCGAGGCGATGAAGCCGGCGGTTCCGCGCGAGATCGTGCTCGATGAGAAATCCCATCGCATCCTGCTGAAGGTCGCGACGGACGATCTTGCCATCGCGATCGGCCGCAAGGGGCAGAACGCTCGTCTCACGTCCCGTTTGATCGGCTGGCGCCTCGACATCGAGGAGTTCAAGGCGGTTGGCGACGATCCGCGCGGCAACGCGGTTGCCTCCCTCGTCAAAGCCTTCGGGCTCGATGCGGCCGTGGCCGGCCGTCTCGTCGACATGGGCATCAATTCACCGGCGGCGTTCGAGGGAGTCGGTCCGGAAGATCTTTCGGAAGCCGGCTTCACGGTGGAAGAAGCGGCCGATATCATCGGACGCGTTAGCAAAAAATAAATTTCCGCCTTCGTTCTCTTACCGACTGCATGAGTATTCGCATCCACAAACTGGCCGAGGAACTTGGCCTGGATAACAAGGAAATGATGTCGCTTCTCAAGGAGCGGAAAATCATTGCCGCGGATGTGAAGTCGGTTTCGAGCACGGTTGATAACATCAACGCCGCGGTCTTGCGCGAAGAGTTCGCTGCAAAAGCGAAACCGGCGGCTCCGGTCACAGCGCCAGCCGGGACGCCCGTCGAACCACCGTCCTCGCCGCCGCTGGCCACGTCCGTGGAGTCTGCCTCGAGTGCCTCGAAGGTGGTCATTCCCTCCAACGTCTTCGTGAAGTCGAAGCAGGAGGTGGATCGCGAAAAGGAAGTCGTCGCCGCCGCCAAGGCCGCCGCTCTCAAGCAGCAGAGCACTCCGCCGACTCCGCCGGTTGCTCCCAAGCCGGCCACGGTGGTTTCGACACCGGCACCGCTCCCGCCCCGGCCCGTCTCGGCTCCGCCAATGGTGCCGCGCTATTCGCCGCCGCCCGCGACGGCGAAGGCCCCGGTCAGCGCTCCTCCGGCAAGTGCACCGCGTCCGCTCCCGAGCGCGCCGTCGCAGCCCCCCTTTGCTCCGCAGCCGGTCACGATACCGTCGGCCGCCGTTTCCAAGGCCCCGACTTTGCCCCCGCTTCCCCCGCGAACGGGAACGATGGCCCCTAAAGCGCCGCCGCTGCCCGGCTCCGCGCCGGCGCCCCTCCCGGCCACGTCCGCGACCTCTCCCTCCGTTCCGGTGGTCACGATCGAAGGCGATCTGAAGATCATTCATCTCAAGCCGCCGATCGTCGTCCGCGACTTCGCCGTGGCTCTCGGACTCAAGCCGTTCAAGCTCATCTCCGAACTGAACCAGCTGGTCGGTTTCGCCTCGATGAATTCCAACATCGACGAGGCGGTCGCCCAGAAGGTCGCCGAGAAATACGGATTCCTCCTCGAGATCAAGCATCGCGGCGACGCCGCGGTGCAGCAGGCGCAAAAGGACAAGAAGGAGAAAAAGACGGTTGAAGAGGACGAGTCGAAGTTCCTCGTGCCGCGTCCCCCGGTCGTTTGCATTCTCGGTCACGTCGACCACGGGAAAACCTCCCTGCTCGACGCGATCCGCAAGGCCAACGTGGCCGCAGGTGAGGCTGGCGGCATTACGCAGCACATCGGCGCCTACCAGATCGAGTTCAACAGCCGCAAAATCACCTTCCTCGACACCCCGGGTCACGCGGCATTTTCCAAGATGCGCGCGCGCGGCGCGGACGTGACGGATATCGCGGTCCTCGTGGTCGCGGCCGACGACGGCTTCATGCCCCAGACCGACGAGGCGTTGAAGCACGCGCAGAATGCGAAGGTCGCGCTGATCGTTGCCGTCAACAAAATGGACGTGAAGGGCGCGAACCTCGACCAGGTCAAGGCGCAGATGCAGCAGCGCAACATCGCCCCGGAAGACTGGGGCGGCGAAACCATCACCGTTCCGGTCGCCGCGATCAAAGGGCAGGGCATCGACAGCCTGCTTGAGATGATTCTGCTCCAGGCCGACGTGCTCGAGCTCAAGGCGAATCCCAAGGCTCCGGCCAGCGGTATCATCATCGAGTCGGAAATCGATTTCGGCCGCGGTCCGCTCGCGACGGTCATCGTCCAGCGCGGCACCTTGCGCGTGGGCGACGCGATCGTCTGCGGTCCGAACTACGCGAAGGTTCGCGCGATGTTCGACGACAAGGGCGAAACGGTGAAGGAAGCTTCTCCGGGCACTCCCGTCCGCGTGATTGGCTGGTCCGGCACGCCCGACAGCGGCGCCTCCTTCAAGGCGGTCAAGAATTCGCGTGACGCCGAGAAGATGGCCGAGGAGGAACAGTTCCGCCTCAAGCAGGCCGTCACGGTCGCCGCCGCGGTGCCGAAGGAAGTTTCCGTCGAACAGCTGTTCGCCAACATCGCCGCCACCCAGGCAAAGGTGCTCAAGCTGATTATCAAGACCGATGTGTTCGGTTCGGCCGAGGCCATCCGCTCGGTGCTCGAGGGCATCAAGAGCACGAAGGTTTCGCTCGAGATCGTCGGCATCGAAGTCGGCATCGTCACCAAGAACGACGTCCTGATGGCGAGCGCCGCCGGTTCGGTCATCATCGGTTTCCACACGAAGCTGGAGAACGGCGTGACGTCGCTCGCGAAGCACCACGGCGTGCGCGTCGAGACCTACGAGATCATCTACGAGCTGGGCGACAAGGTCCGCGAGATGATGGCCGATCTGCTCGATCCCGATCTCAAGGAAACGAAGACCGGCGCCGCCGAGGTCCGCCAGGTGTTTCCGCTCGCGAAGGGTTTTGTCGCCGGCTGCCTCGTCACCGAGGGCAAGATCACGCGCAACGCCTCCGCGCGCCTCCGCCGCGGCCGCGAGATCGTCAACGAGGGCAAGATTGCCACGCTCAAACGCTTCAAGGACGACGCCAACGAGGTTCGCGCCGGACTCGAATGCGGCATCAAGCTCGACGAGTTCAACGGCTATCAACCGGGCGACGTGATCGAGTGCTTTGAGGTGCAGAAGGTCAGGGCTTCGCTCTGAGGATTGCTTATTGGTTATTGCTCATGGCCTATCTCGCCATTGGGCGGCGCGGCGTTGCCGATGACCAAATAAGCAATAATCAATAGCCATTAACCCATTTCCCCGTGAGCAACCGCATGATTCGCGTCAATGAGCTCGTGCAACGCGAGCTAAGCGCGATCCTGCGCAAAAATTACCAGAGCGAGGCCGTCGCGATCACCATCACCCAGGTGCGCGTTTCGCCCGATCTGCACGACGCCCGCGTTTTTATTTCCGTGGTGGGCAGCGATGAGGTGGTCACGGAAAAACTCCGCTGGCTGCGGGCCAAGGCAACGGAGATCCGGCAGGAGATCGGGCGGCGCATCGTGCTGAAATTTCTGCCGAAGTTCGAATACCGCCTCGACGAATCCACCGGTCACAGCGTGCGCATGCTGCAGTTGCTCGATGAGCTCGGGCCGGCGCCGGCCCCGGAAACCAAAGCCAAGCCGGAGTCCGGATAATTTCTCACGTGGAAAAGTTCTTCCCAGCCCTCTCGGCGGAATTCGCCCGCCTGCTCGCCGCCATGGCGGGCCGCAAGGTCGCGGTCGTCGGGCATGCGCGGCCGGACGGCGACTGCATCGGTTCGCAAGTGGCGCTCGCGCGGGTGCTCGCGACCCGCGGGCACGATGTGGTGTGCGTCAATGCGGACGCGGTGCCGCGCCGCCTCCAGTTTCTGGTGGATGGGATGACCTTCCTGCGCACCGACGACGCGCTGAAAATTCCCGACGACCGCGCCGCGATTTTCGTCGATTGCGCCGATCATGCGCGGCCCGGGGACCGGTTGAAGGGGCGTTTTCCAAAGCCGGTCGCGGTGGTCGATCATCACCTTTCGAACGTCGGCTATGCGGAGATCAACCTGGTCGACAGCGCTTCCGCCGCGACCTGTGAGATTCTCGCCGGCGTTTTCTTCGACAACGGTTTGACCGTCGACGCCCAGACGGCCCAGGCGCTCTACACGGGCATCCTGACCGACACCGGCCAGTTTCGCTTTCACTCCACCTCGCGCCGCTGCTTCCTGCTCGCGGGCGAGCTGGTCGCGCGGGGCGCCAATCCCACCGAGGCCGGCTTCGAGCTCTATGAGCGCGAGTCGATGGGCAAGCTCAAGTTGCTCCAGCAGTTTCTTTCCTCGCTGCAGATGGAGTGCGGCGGACGCGTTTGCATCGGAAAACTTCCGGGCGGCGTGTTCGAGTCCACCGGCACCACCGCCGAGGACACGGAAGGCTTGGTCGATTACGCGCGGAGCATCGATGGCGTGGAGATTGCCGCGTTGATCGAGGAGCGTCCCAACGGTGCCGTCAAAGCGAGCCTTCGCGCCAAGGAGCCCGTTTTCCGCGTCGATTCCATCGCCGCGCAGTTCAACGGCGGCGGTCACGCCTGCGCCGCCGGATTGAATCTTAAAACGGGTGGGGAAAATTTCCACGCACGCTTGGTCGCCGCGCTCGGCGCGCGTCTGGCCGAGGTGGACGCGGCGCGGAAAAAATAAGCATGCTTCTGCCGCCAAAGGAAATGGAGGGCGTCCTCCTCGTCGACAAACCGCGCGATCACACCTCGCACGACGTGGTCGCCCGCCTGCGCGGGATACTGAAAACCCGCCGCATCGGCCACGCCGGGACACTCGACCCGATGGCGACCGGGCTCCTCGTCATTTTGGTGGGGAAGGCGACGCGCATTTCCCAGTACCTCGTCTCGCTCGACAAGGAATACGAGGGCACGGTCGAGCTCGGCAAGGTGACGGATTCGCAGGACGCCGAGGGCGAAGTGATGGAGACGCGCCCGGTCCCGCCGTTGACCGAGGACGAAGTGAAGGCGGCGATTAAAACCTTTCTCGGGGACCAGTACCAAATTCCGCCGATGTATTCGGCGATCAAGATCGGCGGCGTTCCGCTCTACAAAAGCGCGCGCAAAGGCGTCGAGGTGGAACGCGAGCCGCGTTTTATTCGCGTGATGAACTGGGACCTGACGCGTTTCGCGCTGCCCCATCTCGACTTTCGCCTCCGCTGCACGAAAGGCACCTACGTGCGCACGCTGGCGCACGATCTCGGGCAGAAGCTGGGCTGCGGCGGGCATCTCTCCGCGCTGCGCCGCACGGCGACGGATAAATTCCATGTTTCCCAGTCGCTCACGCTCGAGCAGATCCAGGCCTTGTCGCTGGCGGAAATCGAAAAACGGCTGATTCCGGTTTACGAAGCGGTTCCGAGCGTGGCGTTGTAACCGGGACAGACCGCGGAAGTTTTTTGCGGTCGTAGCGGGGCGGATTATTCCCATGGTTTTCCGGTCATGACGCTGCCCGCCCACTTCGACGATCTCTCGTCCGCGGCGGCATTGCCGGCGCGTCCGCTGCATCTGGCGATCGGGATGTTTGACGGGATGCACCTCGGTCATCGCGCCGTGGTCGAGGCGGCGGTCCGGTCGGCGCGAAGCGGGAACGGACTGGCGGCGGTGCTGACGTTCTGGCCGCACCCCAGTGCGTTGTTTCGCCCCGACCAGCCCACGCGCCTCATCCAGGACACGCCGACCAAGATCAAGCAGCTGCTCGGTTTCGGCGTCGACGCGGTGATCACGCAGCCGTTCACGCGCGAGTTTGCGGGCATCGCCGCGGAAGAATTCGTCCCCTGGCTGAAGCAACGCCTGCCGCATCTGGTGGCGCTCTACGTGGGGGAAAACTGGCGCTTTGGCCGCGGTCGTCGCGGCGATGTCGCTTTCCTGATCGCAGAGGGAGCGAAGCACGGGCTGGACGTTTTCAGTGCGCCGCGGGTGAGCCTCAACGGCGAGCCGATCAGCAGCACCCGCATCCGCACGCTGCTCGAGGGCGGCGAGGTGGCGCTGGCGAACGCGCTGCTCGGTTATGTTTATTTTGCGGAGGGCGTGGTCGTTCCGGGTAAACGACTGGGCCGCACCGTTGGTTTTCCGACGCTCAATCTTGCCTGGGCTCCGGACCTGCGTCCTCGCCTGGGCGTGTATGCCGTGCGCGTGAGCGGGGCAAAATCGCCCGGGCCGGTTTTCGGCGTGGCGAACTACGGGCTGCGTCCCACGGTCGAAACCGCGCTGGTGCCGCGCCTGGAAACCCACGTGATCGGCGATTGTCCGTTTGGCGAAGGCGACACGATCAAAGTGGAATGGCTGCGGTTTGTGCGGCCGGAGATGAAGTTCGAAAACGTGGAGGAACTGCGTGAGCAAATCGGCTGTGACCGGGCCAAAGTTGTCGCGGATTTTTCCTTGCGCTGACCGACGCGGCTGGCGTTACTCGCCGACCTCAGATTTCTGGACCTTTAGCTCAGTTGGTTAGAGCGTTTCGTTGACATCGAAAAGGTCACTGGTTCGAGTCCAGTAAGGTCCACCATCTAAATCCGCCGCTTGAATGTCGGCGGTTTTTTTGTGCCTCTTCCTGCATGCTCCAAACCCTTCGCATCCGCAATCTCGCCCTGCTCGATGAGGTGGCGCTCGATTTCGAGGCCGGGTTTACGGCGGTCACCGGGGAAACAGGGGCGGGAAAGAGCATCCTCCTCGGAGCGTTGAGCCTCCTCGCGGGCGAGCGGGCCGACAAAACCGTCATTCGCCAGGGCGCCGCCGCCGCGGAAGTGGAAGCGAGTCTCTTTTTCGGAAACCCCAAGGCGATCGATGCGGTATTGGGGGAACTCGAACTGCCGCCGTGCGAGGACGGCCTGCTGATTCTCAAGCGCAGTCTTCCGCGGGAAAAGCCGCCGAAGATCACGGTCAACGGCAGCCTCGCCACACTCTCGGCGCTCCAGCAGCTCGGCGAACACTGGGTGGACTTCCATGGGCCCAGCGAACCGCGGCGATTGCTCAAGGAGGACTGCCAGCTCGAGCTGCTCGATCTGTTCGGCCGCTCGGGGACGTTGCTCGCGGCGTATGCGGAAAAATACCGGGCGTGGCGCGAACGCGTTGCCGAGCGCGAGCGGATCGCAAACGAAACGAAACTCGCACCCGAGCAGGTCGAGTTTTTGCGCAACCAGCTCGTGAAGCTCGACGCGCTCGATCTCACCGACGAGGCGATTGAAACCCTGGAGCGCGATTTCCAGCGGATGAATCGCGCTCAGGAGTTGATCGAACTCGCGTCGTCGCTGGCGAACGGTCTCGTCGGTGACGACGGCGTGCAGGGTCGCGTGGGAGCGTTGCTGCGGGAGGCGCGCCAGCTCGAGGGCATCGATGCGGCGAGCAAGCCGTTTGCCGACCGCCTCGCCTCGGCGGTGGTGGAGCTGAATGACCTCGGCGCGGAATTCTCGGCGTTGAGCCAGCAGCTGCAGTTCGATCCGGAGCAGGCGGAGCAACTGGCCTCGCAGATGAACACCTGGCTCGAGGTGAAGCGAAAGCATGGCGGCGAGTTGTCCGCCGTGATTGCTGCGCGCGAAGACATGCGCCGCCGGCTCGAAGCGCAGGGCGATCTCGCCGGCACGCTGGCCCGTTTGGAAAAACAGATCGCCGATGCCGAGCACGCCGCGAAAAAAGAAGCGCAGGCCTTGCGCGCTCAACGCGAGAAAGCCGCGAAGGAACTCTCGAAAATCGCGGCGAAGGGCATCGCGCAGCTCGGGTTTAAGAAGGCGGATTTCCAAGTGCGGGTTGCGCCGCTGGCAGCCCTCGGACCGGCCGGCGATTGCGGGGCCGAGTTTTTGTTTTCGCCCAATGTCGGGGAGGCGCCGCTGCCGTTGAGCCGCATCGCGTCGAGTGGCGAGCTCGCGCGGGTGATGCTCGCGCTCAAGACCGTGCTCGCCGATCTCGATGCGGTGCCGCTGCTGGTCTTCGACGAAGTGGACGCGAATGTCGGGGGCGAGATCGGTGGCGTCGTCGGCGAAAAGATGGCGGAGATCGCGAAGAATCACCAGGTGCTGTGTGTGACCCATCTGCCGCAGGTCGCGGCGCAGGCGACCTGTCATCTCGTCGTCACGAAGGACCAGTCGAAGGATCGCGCGGTCGTCACCATCGCGCCGATTCAGGCGAACCGGAAAACCCGCGTGAGCGAACTCGCCCGGATGCTCGGCGACCGCACGGCGAAGAGTGCCCTGGCGCACGCCGAGGAATTGCTGGGGCGCTAGCGGGGCGCGGGACTTATGCGACGTGTGTTTCTACCGCTGGTTGTTGCAGCAGTGTGGGTGGGCTTGAGCGGGTGCACCTCGGTTCAGGTCACGCCGGCGCGACTGCGGGAGGCCAAGGTGCCTCAACCCGAGATCGAAAATGCCATGGTGCGCTGGCGCCAGGCGGTTGAACTGGCCAATGCGTTTCTCGAGTCGCCGTGGCGGCGAACCCTGCCCGCGGGAAAATTTGTCCTGGAGGACGGAGGCATGGTTTTCCGGAGTGAAGCGGGAGAGTGGCCGGCAGGGGTGCGGGTGACGGCGATCGGAGAGCTGTGCGCGCGGATGGGATTTATCGCGCAGGAACGCTCCGATGGTTTTGTGGTGGGATGGGCGCCGCCGCGGCGCGATGCCGCGGTCGACAACACTCTTTTCCGCCACTTGAACGGGAAACCGGCGTCGTCGCGAAGTATCGCCAGCCTGATTTTGCACGAGACGACGCACGGCGTGTTTCGGGAAGGTGCGGTGGGTTTATGGCCCGCGGTCAGGTACTACGGCGAAGCGGCTTTCACCTGGAGATATCGAACGCTGACCGGGGAACGCCGGGCCTATGCGACGAGTGAAGAGTTTGAAGCATTCATCGAGTATCGCCGGAAAGATTCCACCACGCAGGCGGAGATGCTGCGGCAATTTGAAGCCCATCTTGCGGCAGGTCCCACCAAGGGTTGCCGGCATGGACCTTTTTCATCCCCGCCTCCGCCGCGGCGAAATTAGGTCCGGAAACTCCGCCACTTCTCCAGCGGGAGGTTCGCGAGCCCGATGATGATGAGCTGGGAAAGGGCAAAACCGATCAACGCCATGAAGGCCGCGTCGGTGAAACCGTAGCTGTGCAGGCCGACGCCGAGCATGTTCGTGCCGAACCAGCTCCAAGCCGTCGCGATGTTTCCGCCGATGGCGAGACACATCAGGCCGCGCTGCTTGATCATGCCGCCCCAGCGCGCGTGCAGGATGAGGGCGTTCCAGATCACGATGATGAGCGCGCCGTTCTCCTTCGGGTCCCAGCCCCAGAAGCGTCCCCAGGACTGGTCCGCCCAGATTCCGCCGAGAATGGTGCCGACAAAACTGAACAGCGTGGCGAAACAAACGATGCCGTACACCATGCGTGCGAGGGAATCCGCCGTGGCCTTGTCGAGTGTCGTGGTGAACAGCCCGCGGAAAACATAGATCAACGCGAGGAAGCCCGCGAGGAAGGTCGCGGAATAGCCGCTGGCGACGACGACGACGTGCGTCGCCAGCCAGAAATTCGAATCGAGGACGGCGCGCATCATTTCGAGCGTGTCGCCGCTGAGGTGGAGGCGGTCGGCGATGATGAGCGTGCCGAATCCGACCAGGCCGGCGGCGGCGCTGCCAATGGCATTGCGATAAAACCATTCAAGCACGAGGCAGAGCGCGACCGCGGTCCAGCCGATGAACAGCGCTGACGAATAGAGGTTCGTGACCGGTGGACGTCCCTCGAGCCACATGCGCGTGGCGATTCCGGCCGTGGCCAGCGCGAACGCCACGATGACCAGCCAGAACGCGATGCGGCCGAATGTTTCGGGCCAGGCCATCCACGAGAACAGCGCGGCGAAAAACGCGATCGCGTAGATCGTGAAGCTGGACGTGAAGACGCTCGCGGCGTTGAAGCGGGTTTCGACGGTGGTTTTTTTCATCTCCGCCTGGAAACGTTTCTCGAGATCGTTGCGGTAAAGTCTCACGAGCTCGTTGAACTGCTCCGGCTTGTCGTTGCGCCAGGCGTGCGCGAAGGCGGCGTAGGCGAGGGCGGCGAAATTCACCTGTTTGCTCCGGAAGGTTTCGAGCAGGGCAACCCCCGCGGTTTTCCAGGCGGTGGGATCGGTTTCACCGGGGGAGGGCGGGATGACCAGGAAATTGCTGACGTTGGCCATGTCGACGAACGGCTCGCCGATTTCGATCATGGCGGCGGCCAGCGCGGCATCATGCGGCTGGCCGGCCTGCTTCGCCTGCACGGCGGCGATGCCGGCGTCGACGTTCTCCTGGAGATTCTTCAGGTCGCCCAGGAAGTTGGGGCGGGTCGGCGCGACGAGCGCGTATTGCAGCCGCCGGTAGTGAACGAGGTTCGCGTGGAGGTGCGTCACGCCGCGCTGGAACGCGTTGCGTGCGGCGGACTCGACCTGGGCGGCGAGTTTGGCCTGCCGGTCGAGTTCCCCCAGGCCCTTCGCGAGCTGGTTGAACGAGAAACGTTTTCCGTCGCGGCCGTCCTCGGTCTTGAGGTTGAAGAGCGCGATCACGTCGGCGTTGTCGATTTCGAAAATCTGGTAGGTGTCGGCGACTTCGGTGCGAAAACAAACATCGAGGAGCCATTCGATCGGCCGGTGCGCGGGTTTGCGCTTGCCGCTCAGGCCGTCGGCGAGGCGTTCCATCGTGGAAGGCTTGGGCGCGTTCGAGGGATTGAAGCGCTGTTCGCCCTGGAGCTGGAGCAGCGAGGTGCGCGCGACGGTATCGAACGGTTTCAGGCGTCCGTTGTGAAGGAGCGGCAGCTGGCTGAAACCGGCGACGTCGAATGCCCCCGGATTTTTCGGCGCGCGGAATTTGATGCCGGCCATCGCGACGACCAACAGCAACGCAAGGAAGGGGAGGATCTTTTTCATGCGGCGGCCGGGCGCAGCTTGTGGCGTTTGCCCACAAAACCGAAGAGGTGGAAACAGAATTGCCAGAGAAGTCCCAAGGTCATCAGCGCGCACGCGAGGTAGGGGATGGCCCAGCTCGGGTTGCGCACAGCCTGGAGAACGGTGGTGCGGTGGCCGGCGTCCATCTGGTGCTGGTAAAACGTGTACCCGCCATGCCGCATCGGGTTGTTCATGTAGATGAGCACATCGCGGTCGTCGCTCCCATCGAGGGTCGTCAGGCGGACGCGGCTGGAAAAGTTTTTCGGAATGTCAGTTCCCGGATAAACATCGTGGCGGACCTCGCGCAGGGTGATCGCGAAGGGCTTGTAGGCGCGCGTCTGGCGCAGCGCCAGTTTCCACGTCCGGCCGTCATGGCTGAAACTCTGCGGCGCGCCGAGATCGGGTGACACGAGCCACGTCCCGAGTGAACCACCCGTGCCGATCAGCTCGACGAACGCGGCGGGGATGTTGCGTTCATTCTCCTTGTAGGTGAGCGGAAGGGAGGTCGTCTCGAGCTGGGTGCCGATACCGGCGGTCGCCAGGTTTTGAACGACGGGAGCGGATGACTGACCGGTGCGGCGCGCCAAAGCCGCATTGGGGTAGTGGAGCTTGGTCACCACGCGGAACGGCAGTTTCGGGTGCTGCACCGTGCGGCCATCCGCGAGCAGCGATTCGGGAATTGCCACGACGTCGTCGAATTTCGCGTCGGTGGTGTCGACGACCGCCAGTTCGAAATCGCGCTCATGTTCGGAGTAGTTGGCGGTCTGTCCCTCGACGATCCGCATCGTGTAGGTTTCCTGCCACAGTCCCGAAAGCAGTTCGCCGACCAGCAGGAGGATGACCCCCAGGTGGGTGAGCTGGATGCCGGCTTTTTTCCAAGTGAGTTGGAAACGGTAGATATGCGCGGCGATCAGGTTGATCAGCAGCAGCCCGCCGACGAGATAGCCGCCCGGGATCGGCACATAGAGTTTTCCGATATGCCAGATCGCGATGAACGACTGGAAAAATTGTTTCTGCACCGCCCAGATCCCCAGATTCACCTGCGCCAGGGTACCCGCGAAAATCAGCAGGATGCCCAGCGCCAGCAGCACGACCGTGAGCTTGAGCGACACGAAAAAATCCCGAACCTGGCGCACGGTGTTGTTCATGGCGCGGGTTTCACGGTCTCGAGAAACGCCATGAACGCGGGTTTTTCCCTCGCGAGCAGCGTGTCGGGTCCGAGCAGCTTGAAGAACCAGGTGGCATCCCCATGCGGGATCATGACGCCAAGAATGCGCTGGGGATTCGCGCCGGTGCCGGTGATGTCGACCGTCGTGACATGAAGGCCATTCACATCGAGATGACCCGTCGCCGACGAAAATTCCGCTTCCGTGACCGGCGGAAGCTGCAGCTGGCCGCGCCACCGGTTCAAGTTCGCGAGTTCGCCGCCGACGTTTCCCGGAAACGCCGTGATCGAGAGATCCGCCTCGGTTTCGCCCTCGCCCGCGATGGCGTAGCTCCCTTTGCGCATCGCGGAGCCGGCCTTGGGCTTCCAATGCGAAGGCGCCGTCCAAGTCAGGCCGGGACCGGCTGCCGTGGTGACGGGAGTGGAGGCCATGTCCGGGCCGGCCGCACCTACGCCGGGCGCCGCATCAGCGGGACTCGTCGCGCTGGCTCCGGTTGCGGCGGGCATCTCCGGGTCCTTTTCCTTCGGGACGCGGTACGACGCGACTTTGGGTTGATCGCACGCGGCCAGGAAAAAGGTGGCAACGAGAACCGCGAGGAGGGGGCAACGGGCTGACATGAACCCGTTCTCCTCGCCGTTCTCCCCGGAAACTTCAACCCAATCCTCCCAGTTATCAGCAGGTGTGGCGGCGTGAATTAGGAGAATCGGAGAGGAATGGGCACCGCCAGCCGCACCTTTCTGGTAGCCGCGAGCGTGAGCGACAGGCTTCGCGAACTTTCCACCCGCTTACGCTCGCGGCGACCTGGCGGCAGCGTGCCGTCAGCGGAAATTCTTTCTGTTCTGTTACTAATCTTGGCCGCGGGAGCATCGACGGCAGGGGCCGCGACTATCTTTCATCCCGGTGCAGTCAGTTTTGTCGGTCCCGCCCCGGGTCCGCTTCCCCTCGTCCTCCTTCCGAAAATGAAAACACGTTTCCTTCCGCGGTTCCTGTTCGCCGGCGCTTTGTTCGCCGTTGTTACCTCCCTCCAAGCTCAGATCGTCGAATTTCGCGCGGTGATCAACGGCTCGCAGGAAACGCCCGCCAACCCGTCGACCGCCGTGGGCTCGGCCGTTCTGCTCTATAACGTCGCGACCAACACCTTCGACCTCACGCTCACGATCAACAGCTTCGCGAACACCATCACGGCTTCGCACATTCACGAGGGTCCCATCGGTGTCGCGGGCGGCATCGTCACGAATTTTGGATCGGAATCCGTCTACACCCGCAGCGGCAACACCATCACCGGCACGTTCCGCGGCGTCACGCACGGCGGCACCAAGCTCACGCTGTTGCAGAACGGCGCCTACCTCAATTTCCACACCGCCGCGTTTCCGGGCGGGGAAGTGCGCGGACAGCTCATCGCGCAGCCGAAACGGCTCATCGCAAACATGACCGTTGCGCAGGAGCAGGCGGCGTTTCCCGCGACTCCCATCACCAGCAACGCCGGCGGCGGCGCGGTGATGGTCTACGATCCCGGCACCAACCGGATCAACCTCCGGATCAGCCTCTACAACTGGACGAACACGATGACCGCCTCGCACTACCACGAAGCCGCGGTGGGCGTCAGCGGCCCCGTGGTGACCAATCTCGGCGCCGGCACCGTCGCCAACTACACGATCAGCGGCACGAACGTCACCGGGACATTTCTCAATCTGGCTTACACCGGCGATCCCATCAAATTGCTCACCGGCGGCGCCTATCTCAATTTTCACAGCAACATCTACGGCACCGGTGAAACGCGCGGCCAGGTCGTGGCCTCGGACGAAGTGCTCTCGTCCCGCATGGGCGTGCTTTCGACGCGCGGCTTCGTTGGCACGGGCAACCAGGTGTTGATCGCCGGCCTGAACATTCCCGGACCCGAACCGATGCGCGTGCTGATCACCGCGAAGGGCCCCTCGCTCACCGCCTTTGGCGTGACGGGTGCGCTGACGGATCCGCGCCTCACGCTGCACGATGGAGCCGGCCGGCAGATTGCCGAGAATGACAACTATGCGACGGGCACCTCGTCGGCGGAGATCATTTCGCTCGGCAGCGCCCCCACCAGCGCCGCCGAGGCTGCGATCGTCGCGATTCTTCCTCCGGGAAATTACACGGCCGTGGTTTCCGGGGTCGCGGGAGCCACCGGCATCGCCCTGGTCGAGGCGATTGATATGCGCAGCAGTTTCACGCTGGGCTCCGGCCTCGCGTTCGCGGCGCCGGTCAAGATCAACTCCTCGGATCTCAACCGCCCCTCGCCGCTGAAGAGCGCGCGTCCGGCCCCGGAATTCTGCGTGGCCCCCCTCGCGACGGTCGCGACCAGCCGGTAACAATTTGTGTGTGTGCTGCCGCGCTGGGTCGCTCGGCAGCGGGTTCAACCGCCCGTCGCAAGACTTGCCTTGCGGCGGGCGGCTTTCGATAACGAGCCATGCGTGTTTCGGCGCTGGGCGATAACGCGGTGACAGCCGGGCTCGGCGATGAAATCGGGCCGAAGACGCTGCACCGGGTGCGCGCGTTCGCGGCGAAGGTCGCCGCCGCCCGCCTCCCGGGCGTCACGGACGTGGTGCCGGCGTTCGCGAGCGTGACGGTGTTTTATGATCCGGCAAAGTTCGCGGCCGGGAATGAGTCGCCGTACGCGTGTCTCCGCCGCCAGCTCCTGACGCTGGCGCACGCACCCGGCGCGGACGGACATTTTGCCGGGGGACGCGAGGTCGCGATTCCCGTTTGTTATGGCGGCGCCAACGGTCCCGATCTCGAAACGGTGGCGGCGCACGCGGGGATTCCGGCGGCCGAGGTGATCCGGATGCACGCCGACGCAGCGTATGTCGTGCATGCGATCGGTTTCGCACCGGGGTTTCCCTATCTGGGCGGTTTGCCGGAGAAGCTGCATGTCCCCCGGCTCGCAACCCCGCGCGCCGCAGTGCCGGCGGGATCGGTCGGGATCGGCGGCGGACAAACCGGCGTCTATCCGCTCGAGACGCCCGGAGGCTGGCAGGTGATCGGACGCACCTCGCTCGCGTTGTTCGATCCCAGCCGGGCCGAACCCTCGCTCCTGCACGTCGGCGACCGGGTCAAATTCCAAGCCGTTGCCTCCAGTCAACCCCGCCCACCCAAAACCGGAACACGTCACTTAATAAGTGACATGTCCGTCCCGTCGCCCGCGGAAGGCGCCCCGGGAGAACGTCACTTAATAAGTGACATTCAGACGGGCGTGAAGGTGCTGCGGCCGGGAATGCTCACGACGGTGCAGGATCTGGGGCGGAGCGGACACCGCGCGGCGGGAGTGCCTTTGAGCGGGGCGGCCGATCCCCTGGCGTTGCGGCTCGCGAACTGGCTGGTGGGAAACAGCGCCGACGCGGCCGCGCTCGAAGTCACGCTGATCGGTCCCGAACTGGAGTTTCCCTTCGAGGCGGTGATCGCGGTGACGGGCGCGCGTTTTCCCGGAATACCCGGCTGGCAACCCGTGCGCGTGCTGGCGGGGACGCGGCTGAAATTGGGCGCGGCAACCAGCGGTTGCCGGGGCTATGTCGCGATCGCCGGAGGGATCGTCACCGGACGCGTGCTGGGCAGCGCGAGCACGTATTTGCGCGGCGGACTTGGCGGAGTGGAGGGGCGGGCCCTGAGGGAAGGCGATGTCCTCGTCGTGGCGAAAACGACGCGCGTGCTCGAGGAGCACTGGCGGATCGATGGGCGGGTGCTGCCGGCTTACTCGGCCTCGCCCGTGGTGCGGGTTGTGCGCGGAGCGCAGGCGGATGAATTCGGACGCGCCCTGTTCGCGACGGAGTTCAAAGTGACACCGCGATCGGACCGGATGGGGGTGCGGCTTTCCGGCGCCGCCTTGAAACGAAATAATTCGCGTGAGCTCATCTCGACCGCCGTTTCCCCGGGCACGGTTCAAATTCCGCCCGATGGCCAGCCGATCGTGCTCATGGCCGATGCACAGACGATCGGTGGCTACCCGCAGGCGGCGCATGTCATCACCGTGGATTTGCCCCTCGTCGCGCAACTCCGGCCCGGCGACACCCTGCGGTTTTCCGAGGTGTCGCTCGACGAAGCGCAAAACCTGCTCTTCGCCCGCGAGCGTACGCTCGCGCTGCTGCACGAGGGGCTCGTGCAAAAATTTCACTGACATGCCGCGGATCGATTTGAACTGCGATCTCGGCGAAGGCGCTGGCCACGATGCGGCGCTCATGCCGCTCATCACCTCGGCGAACATCGCCTGTGGTGCGCATGCCGGTGATCTCGACACGATGCGCGCGACCGTGGCGCTGGCCGGAAAACACGGCGTGACGATTGGTGCGCATCCGGGCTTTGCCGATCGCGAACACTTCGGCCGCCGCGAACTCCCGCTTTCGCCATTCGAGGTGCACGACCTGGTGGTTTCGCAGATTCGGGCTCTGCAGAAGCTCGGTGCGGTGCAGCACGTCAAACCCCACGGCGCACTTTATAGTCTCGCCGCCCGCGATGCCGGGACGGCCGGTGCGATTGCCGCGGCAGTGCACGCGGCCGGTCCATCCCTGGTTTTGTTCGCGCCACCGAACAGCGAACTGGCGCGGGCTGGCCGGGCGCGCGGGCTGCGTGTGGCGCAGGAAGTTTTTTCGGACCGCACTTATCAACGCGACGGCACGCTTACGCCGCGCTCGCGTCCCGATGCGCTGGTGCCCGATGCGGAAGCCGCCGTCGCGCAGGTGCTGCGGATGTTGCGTGAGGGGTTTGTCCGCGCGACGGACGGCACGGACGTTCCGGTCGCGGCGGACACCGTGTGCGTGCACGGCGATGCGCCCGATGCCGCCGCGTTCGCGCAGCGTTTGCGAGCGGGCCTGCAGGCTGCCGGCATCGAGTTCAGGCCGTTTGGACCATGATCCGCGATCCCCGGGACCGTCTGAACAGTGTCATCTATTAGATGACACTGTGGCTCACGGCTTCTCCTCTGAGGCCGCTGGGTTTTGTCATCTATTAGATGACAAGTACGGCCGGGCCTGATGCGGAGGACCGAGGAGGGGGAATGCCCGTCAGAGTGGGCGGGCGGGGCCGATGGGGGATTCGGCGGCCACGACGCAAAGATCGTCGTCGAAATTGCGGTGGCCGATGAAGGTCTGAAGTTCGCCCACGAGTTTCGCGATCAGGGGCGCGCCCCACAGCGAAAGATTTTCCGTCACGAGCGTCTGCAGCCTCTCTTCCCCGAAAATCTGTCCGCTGGCGTCGGTCGCCTCGAAAAGGCCGTCGGTAAAACCGAGCAGCGTGTCGCCGTTGCGAAACGCGCAGCGATGCCGCGTGAAGGCGAAGTTTTCGATCAGGCCCGCGGCGGGCTCGGGATCGGTGGCCGTCAGGCGCGACACGGTGCGTTCGCTGCGGCGCACGATGAAAGGCGGCGGGTGTCCGGCGTTCGCGTAGAGGAGCGACTGGGTGACGATGTCGATCACTCCGAAAAACGCGGTCGCGAACATCGGCTGCCCGGTTTTTTCGAGGATCGGGATCAGCGTGTGGTTGATTTCCCCGAGCACCTTCGCGGGATCCATCGCGCGGTCGCCGAGTTCCTCCACGATGCCGCGGATAAGAGCCGCGATGAGGCCGGCGCGCACGCCGTGCCCCATGACGTCGCACACGAGCATGCCGCATTTCGTGTCGGAGAGCTGCACGATGCTGAAGAAATCCCCGCCGAGGGTGGTGGCGGGAATGTAGCAGTGGGCGAACCGCAGCGCGCTCGCGTCCTCGCTGACGGTCCGGGGGAAGACGGGATATTTGCGCGGCAGGAACGATTCCTGGATCTGCCGGGCCATCTTCACGTCAGTCTCCATCTCGTCGGTGCGGCGCTGCAGTTCCTGCTCGGCGAGCTTGCGGCGGGTGATGTCGTGGCTGATGCCGACGATCCCCGTGATGCGGCCGTCGAGATCGCGCAGCGGGACTTTCGTGGTGAGCGACCAGAGCACGCTGCCTTCCGGGCCGAAATTCGATTTTTCCTGCGCGAGCAACGACGGTCCGCCCGCCAGGATCTGGCGGTCGTCGGCCAGAGCCTGTTCGCCGCGTTCGCCCGGGAAAAAGTCGATGGTGCGCCGGCCGGAAGCCTCCTCCTGTTTCGTCAGCCCGAGGAGCTCGAGATGCGCGCGGTTGTTCAAAACGTAATTGCAGGAGGTGTCCTTGACGAAGATCCGGCTGGGGAGGTGATCGATGATGGTCTGGAGGAGATTTCGTTCCTGCCGAAGTTTCTCCTCGGCGTGCTTCATCGCGGTGGCGTCGCGGGTCAGGCCGAAGGTGCCGATGATGCGGCCGGTGGCGTCGCGCCACGCCATCTTTGTTGTGGAGCCCCAGACGACACTCCCGTCGCGCAGCGTGATTTTTTCGACCTTGGCGATGAGCGATTTTCCCGTGCGGATGATTTCCTGCTCCTCCGCCAGCGCGACGTCGGCGTGCACCGGCGCGAAGAGGTCGGAATCGCTTTTGCCGATCACCTCCTCGGGCGAGGTGATGCCGTGCCAGGTGCCGTAGGCTTGGTTGACGCGCACGAACCGGCTTTGGAGATCCTTGAAGTAAAGCCGGTCGGGAATCGTCTCCATCAGCTGGCGCAGAATCGCCGAGTCGAGCGATTCGCTGGGAGTCGGCGGGGTCGGACTGGCGGGCGCTTCGCTCATGGTGAGATGGAAACGGGAACGGCGTCACGGGCGATGGGAGGCATCAAATCTCCCGCGGAGCGAAAGGCGACTCAGTTGTTGAAGCGGAAAAGCGCGACGTCGCCGTCGGCGAAGACGTATTCCTTGCCCTCGAGCCGGTATTTGCCTGCCTCGCGCGCGGCGGCGACGCTGCCGAGCCGCGTGAGGTCGTCGTAGGAAACGATTTCCGCCTTGATGAAGCCCTTTTCGAAATCGGTGTGGATCACGCCGGCGGCCTGCGGGGCCTTCCAGCCCTTCTTGATCGTCCAGGCGCGGACTTCTTTTTCGCCCGCGGTGAAATACGTCATCAGGCCAAGGAGTTGGTAGGTGCCCTTGATCAGCGCCGACACGCCCGAGTCATCCACGCCCAGGTCCTTGAGAAACGCCTTCGCTTCGTCAGCCGGCAGGTCGATGAGCTCGCTCTCGATCTTCGCGCTGATCGGGACGTAGGCGGCGTCGTGATGGGTTCGGACGTATTCCGCGACTTTCTGGACGAAGGGATTCTGTTCCGCGGTGGCGAGATCGCTCTCGGCGACGTTGCACGCGAAGAGCACGGGTTTCGCGGTGAGGAGCTGGAACAGCTTCATCATCGCGACTTCCTCCGGCGTCGCGGGGAGGGTGTTCGCGGTTTTGCCGGAGTTGAGATGCGGGGAAAGTTTTTCGAGCAGCGCCATCTCGATGATCGCCTCCTTGTCGCCGGACTTCGCTTTTTTCTGCGTCTTGTCCGCGCGCTTGGCGACGGCCTCGAGGTCGGCGAGCACGAGCTCGGTGGTGATCACCTCGATGTCGCGCACCGGATCGACGCCGCCCATCGTGTGAATGATGTCGGAGTCCTCGAAGCAGCGGACGACCTGCACGATCGCGTCGACCTCGCGGATGGTGGCGAGAAACTGATTGCCGAGGCCCTCGCCCTTGCTGGCGCCGGCGACGAGGCCGGCGATGTCGACGAACTCGATCGCCGCGGGAACGACGACATTGGTCTTCGCGATTTTCTGGAGAACGTAGGCGCGTTCGTCGGGCACGATCACGACGCCCACATTGGGATCGATGGTGCAGAACGGGTAGTTTGCAGCCTCGGCTTTCCGGGAGCGGGTGAGGGCGTTGAAGAGGGTGGACTTGCCGACGTTGGGCAGGCCGACGATGCCAGCTTTGAGCATAAGGTGCGCAACGTCTCGCGCGGGGCCGGAACGGTCAACGGAAAAGCCCGGCCGCTACAGCCCAGCCCCAAGGCGCGACCTCACGGCTTCTTCTTCCGGCCGTTCTTCGGTTCGATGTTCAGGTAGGTCTTGTTGAGCATCTGGCTTTCGTAGAGCTCGAGGAGCCGGACCCCTTCGCGAGGCTTGACCGTGTCCTTCTTGGTCGCGGCGTCGATCTGGGCCTTCATTTTCCGGCAGAGATCCTCCTGCTGGTATTGCACGCCCTCGATCACGTCGGCAATGCGGCTGCCGCTCAGCGCTTCTTCGATGTAGAAACCGTTCGGCTCGTCGTCCTCGAGGAACACGTGCACTTCGTTCACGCGGCCGAAGAGGTTGTGCAGGTCGCCCATGATGTCCTGGTAGGCGCCGGTGAGAAACACGCCGAGGTAGTACGGCTTGTTGTTCAGCGGGTGCAGCGTGATGTAGTCCTTCGTGTCCTGCAGGTCGATGAACGAGGAAATCTTGCCGTCGGAGTCGCAGGTGATGTCGGCCAGGATCGCGTTGACCGTCGGGCGCTCCTTCAACCGGTGGAGCGGGGCGATCGGGAAAAGCTGCTTCAGCGCCCAGTGGTCGAGCAGCGACTGGAAGACGGAGAAATTGCAGACGTACTGGTCGGCGAGCAGCTTGTTCAGGTCGTGGAGCTCCTCGGGCTGGTAGCCGGCCTTTTCGGTCTCCTTGGCGATCTGTTCGCAAATCTGCCAGTAGATCGATTCGGAGGCGGCGCGGTTTTCGAGGTCGAGGTAGCCGAGGTTGAAGAGGGAGAACGCCTCCTCCTTTTTCTGCAGGGCGTCGTGGAAACGCTCGAGGCGGCCGAGCTTGGATTTGTTCTTCAGCATCTGCTCCAGGTCGGTGACGACCTTGTGCTTGATCTTCGGCTCGTGCTGCTTGCCGAGGGATTCGCGCTTGTTGATGCGCTCGAAGACCTCGACGACGAGGAGCGAGTGCGGGGCGACGACGGCGCGGCCGGATTCGCTGACGATGTCGGGCACCTTTACGCCGGAGGCGGTGCAGATCTCGCGGATGTTAAACACGACGTCGCGCGCGTATTCCTCCATCGAGTAGTTCATCGAGCTCTCGAAGTTCGTGCGCGAGCCGTCGTAATCGATGCCGAGGCCGCCGCCGACATCGAGGTAACCCATCGGGAAACCCATCTTCGAAAGCTGGCAGTAGAAACGCG
The DNA here is from genome assembly GCA_036261745.1 of Opitutaceae bacterium. Lineage (GTDB taxonomy): Bacteria > Verrucomicrobiota > Verrucomicrobiia > Opitutales > Opitutaceae > DATAKE01. The sequence goes on along the minus strand of DATAKE010000028.1, from coordinate 652 downwards.
TGGCCTCGATGACCGCGTTCTTGATCGTGATGATGTTCGGGACCTGCGAGCCGATGTGGAAATGGACGAGGCGCAGGCAGGACTGGAGTTTCGCGGCGCGGAGTTTTTCGCAGGCGAAAAGGATTTCGGCGGTGTTGAGGCCGAACTTGGCGTTGTCGCCGGTGGACATCGCCCATTTGCCCTCGCCCCGGGTGAGGAGCTTGGCCCGGAAGCCGATCATCGGCTTCACGCCGGTCTCGATCGAGATGCGGATGATGTCGTCGATTTCGGCGAGCTGCTCGACGACCAGGATGATTTTCTTGCCGAGCTTGCGGCCGAGCAGCGCGAGGCGGATGTAATCGTCGTCCTTGTAGCCGTTGCAGATGATGAGGCGCTGGGTGCCCTCGTGCATCGCGAGCGCGATCATCAGCTCGGGCTTGGAGCCGGCTTCGAGGCCGTAATTGTAGTCCTTGCCGGCGGCGACGATCTCGTCGACGACCTCGCGGAGCTGGTTGACCTTGATCGGGAACACCCCGCGGTACTCGCCCTTGTAGCTCTCTTCCTTGATGGCCTTGTGGAAGACCTCGTTGAGCTGCTTCACGCGGTAGCGCAGCAGATCCTGAAAACGGATGACCATGGGGGCCTTGAGGCCCATGCCGAGCGCCTCGTGGAC
>DATAKE010000125.1:0-1657 GCA_036261745.1 Opitutaceae bacterium | reverse complement strand
GGCCGAAAACATCGGATCGCTGTCCCGATTCGCGGAATGAAAACCAACGATGCACTAGCGATCGTCGCGACCCTCGCCGGCCACGACCCGGCGACGCAGCAGGACTTCGCGCGTGAACTCGCCAATCGAACCGCAGCTCGTGCCGTCTATCGGCTGCGGACGAGGTTGCGTCTCACTCTGAGGTGGACCCCGAAAATTGGACAGCGGGGATCGTTAAATCCAAACTCGAACCCGAACGATCCGCATGTCCAAGAAACGCCGTCAGCATAATCCCGAATTGAAAGCCAAAGTCGCGCTCGAAGCCCTGAAGGGGATCGAGCCGGTGCACGCCATCGCGGCGAAGCACGAGATACACCCGGTGCAGGTGAGCCAGTGGAAGAAGGAGCTGGCCGAGCGGTTGCCGGAGGTTTTTGCCCGCAAGCCCGACGCCGCGGCGCTCGACGCCAAGGCGCGCGAAGACGAGCTGTATCGCAAGATCGGCCGGCTGGAGATGGAGCTGGACTGGCTCAAAAAAAAAGCTGGCGAACTCGGGCGTTGAAGAGCGCCGCCGCATGATCGAACCGGCTCATCCCGCCCTCTCCGTGACGCGCCAGTGCGCGCTCCTCGGGCTGCCGCGCGCCAGTTACTACCACCGGCCGCGGCCGGAACCCGACGCGAACCTCGCGTTGATGCGCGTCATCGACGAGACGTATCTGGCGTATCCGTTTTTCGGTTCGCGGCAGATGACGCGCTGGCTCCGCCGCCAAAACCACGACGTCAACCGCAAGCGCGTGCAGCGGCTGATGCGCGCGATGGGCCTGGAGGCGATTTATCGCAAACCGAACCTGTCGCGCGCGCAGCCCGGGCACCGCATCTATCCATATCTGCTGCGCGATCTGCCGGTCACACGGCCGAACCAGGTATGGGCGACCGACATCACGTATGTGCCCGTGCAGGGCGGCTACGCCTATCTCTGCGCGGTCATCGACTGGCACAGCCGCTGCGTGCTCGCGTGGGAACTGTCGAACACGCTCGACGCGAGCTTCTGCGTGCGCGCCGTGCAACGGGCGCTCGCCGCCCACGGCACACCCGGGATCTTCAACTCCGATCAAGGCTGCCAGTTCACCTCGGCCGAGTTCACCGGGTTGCTGCTCGCCCGCGGCGTGAAGCTGTCGATGGACGGCAAGGGCCGCTGCCTGGACAACGTGTTCGTCGAGCGGCTCTGGCGCACCGTGAAATACGAGGAAGTGTATCTGAAGAGCTACGTGTCGCTGGTCGATGCGCACGCGCAGCTCGACCGCTTCTTCCGCTTCTACAACGAGCGCCGGCCGCACTCGTCGCTCGCCGATGCCACGCCGGCCGAAGTCTACCAAGCCGCGCTCCCGGTGGCCGTGAATCAGTGAGCGCATCACACGACAACCAACCCGTCGGTTCAGAGGTGGGGGAAAGAGGGGCTGCGCCCCTCGTTTCCCCCACACCCCCTATCTCCCCGATTCCATTGGAATCTTCTTCAAACCCACGCTTCCCATCCCATAACTAACTCTCACGTCCCGGCTGTCCAACGGACGGGGTCCACCTCAAAACCAGCTTTTTCCACTCGGGGCGTTCGTGTCGAAGCCGAATCATGTAGGCGTTCAACTCACGTCGCTCGCGCAACGAAAGCCGCGAAACTTCCTGC
>DATAKE010000124.1:0-18584 GCA_036261745.1 Opitutaceae bacterium | reverse complement strand
CAGGCCGCAACGTGCAACGCGTGTGGCGTCTGGGCGGGAAAATGATCGATGGCTGTTCGCCGTCGGCGCCGGGATGCACGCCGATCCGACGGGGTCAGGCCGCAACCTGCAACGCGTGTGGCGCCTGGGCGGGGCCGATCCGACGGGGTCAGGCCGCAACCTGCAACGCGTGGGTCTCATTGGTCTGCCGGCGTTGCAAGTTTCAGCCTGACCCCGTCTGGCTGCTCCGCTTTGGTGAGCCCTCCAGCGAGGATCCGGCCCCGTTTGGTTTTTTAATAGCGGGTTGTGAGACTGCGAACTTCGATCGTTCCGTCTTCCAAAACCTTTGTCTCTACCTCGTAGCGGCCCGAACCAGAGCACGTCGTGCAATATCGTCCGCTCCATCCCGGGACTGCTTCGGTGGAATGGATCTGTACGTTGTAGCGACCGTGTGCATTCGCGTATGCCACCACAACAGCCTCGATCCGCTTGCGCAGTTTAGCGGCTTCCTGGGCCGCGGCCTCAGCTGCTTTCTCCTCAATGTGCTGCCAGCAGTATTCGTCTTTTGGTTTGCTTACACCATGGAGGCATTGTTTCCCCGTCGATTTGGCGATCGCTTGGCACTGGCCGTATTTGTAGGCGCCAAATGCGAGGCAGGTGACTGCCACTGCTAGCCAAACGGCCGCTAAATATTTTCTCACGACATTGCGAGTGTTGGAGCTGGGGTGAAACGCTGGACGGCGTTTTGGGACGGCGCATCCAATCGGACCATCGCCCCGCTGACAAACACTTCGACTACCGGATTCCCGGTAGGCCTTCTGGAATTCCGGCCGATCCGACGGACAATCCGACGGGGTCAGGCCGCAACGTGCAAGGCGCGTGGCGTCTGGGCGGGAAAAAATGATCGATGGCTGTTCGCCATCCGCGCCGGGATGCAGTTGCTGAACTGCCGGTGTTGCATGTTTCAGCCTGGCCCCTGTTGGCTGCTGAGGCAGCCGGTAGGGGTCATGTCGTGACTCTTGACAGCGGCCGATCCGACGGGGTCAGGCCGCAACCTGCAACGCGTGGGTGTCATTGGTCTGCCGGCGTTGCAAGTTTCAGCCTGACCCCGTCTGGCTGGTGCCGAAAAGGGGCCGATCCGACGGGGTCAGGCCGCAACCTGCAACGCGTGTGGCGCCTGGGCGGGAAAAATGATCGATGGCTGTTCGCCGTCGGCGCCGGGATGCAATTGCTAAAACTGAACATGGGTCTGCTGGTGTTGCTTGTTTCAGCCTGACCCCGTCGAGCCGGCCCTTACGGCCGGGGCCGATCGCTCGAAGCGCCCGGCAACCAGGCTGCCATTTCCCCTCGCGCGAACGCTGCATTCCGTCACCTTCGGACGACTTCTGCTTCCCCATGCCTTCTTCATCTGTCTCTGTCCGCCAGGCACTCCTGCTCCGCATCACCCGCAAGCTGGTTTATTTCACGGCTGGCTCGCTCTTGTTGATTACCGCGTTCCAGCACTTCATGACGTCGCAAACCGGCACGGATGGCGCCTCGGCCCGCACCTACATCCTGCCCATCATATTTGGTGCCGGCTTGGTCGGTGGCTTTGTCAGCATCCAGCAACGGCTCCCGAAAATCGGCGAGCCCGAGTTGCAGGAGCTTTCCGGTTCGTGGAGTTCCATCCTGCTGATCCCGCTGAATGGGGGAATTTTCGCGATCGTCCTTCATCTGGCGTTCCAAGGTGAAATTCTCCAGGGCGATCTTTTCCCAAAGTACGTTTCCGACAGCGCGGACAATCTGACTGGGGTCGAAACCCTCGCAAAATGGATGAAGACCACCCGTCCGGACACGCTCCACGATCTGGCTAAGATGGTATTCTGGGGTTTTGTGGCCGGATTTTCCGAACGATTCGTCCCGCAGATCATCGGGAAAACGGCCCAACAAGCTCACGGGAAGGACGACAACTCCGCGGGCTGATCCGACGTGGTGAAGCGGTGGGAGGAAACGATCCGACGGGGTCAGGCCGTTGCTTGTTGCAGCGCTCGATTAATGGGAGCGACCGAGACTGAGTCAGAGCCGTGAAAGCGGCAGATTCGTGCTCATGGTTTCCGGTTTCTTCGGATTTGCCTTACGGAGCTGATCGCGCGCTGACGAATGGTGAACGGCAGTCTCCGCATACATGCGTAGGGAACCCCTTTCGGCGTGACCAAGCGCACGGCGAAAATAGACCGGTCACATGCGCCCACGCCTTTCTTTCCTCCGCTCGGTTCTGGTCGGCTCGCTCGCCTTCGGTTTGAGCCTCGCTCCCGCTGCTTTCGCCATCACGGCAGCGGACTGCTACAAGGCCGACCCCGGCAACGTCATCGACCTTTACGGCATCAAGAAGATCAACAAGCCCGTCCGCCTGGCCATCGCCGGCTATCAGGTTTCCTTCATCGTCCGCAACAAGGCGACGGCCCATGCCATGAATGCCCTCGGCAGCGGCACCGCGAAATCCTCGATGGAGACGTTCCTTGGCAACGTGGATTACGCGCTCATGCAGGCGATCGCCGACGCCGCCTATGCGGATTTCGTGGAGCAAATGAAGGCCACGGGCCATCAGGTGCTCGCGGACGAAGAGGTGAAGGGGGCCAAGGCCTATGCGAAGCTCACCAAGGTGCCCGCCTCCGCGACCAACGCGCACACCGTAAAGCTGCAGAATATGCATCTCATCGTGGTGCCAGCCACGGGACAGGAGCTTTGGTTCAACAAATTTGACGGGCTGAGCGGAGGCATAGGCGGAGACAATGTCCGGGTCATGGGGGAGCTCGAAAAGGAACTTCAAGCGGTGGTGATCCAGCCCTCCATCGCGCTCGATTTCGCATATTTGGACGCTGCGGGCGGAAAGTTCGCCCGCCGGGCTTCCGTCGAAGCGCAAAACGGCATGCTGCTCGTCCCGGCCGCGACCGTTTACTGGTCCACGGGCGGCGGCGGCCTCGTGTACACGAAATTCAAAGATGGTGTCTGGGTCGATGGCCCCACGGGCAAATGGACCACCGCCAAGTCCGACAACAACGCGTCACTGGTGAAAGGGCTGGCCGGGCTCGGCATCGATATCGGTCCCGTCTCCGGCAAAAAGGCCATTGTGCTCGAGGCCGAGCCGGAAGCCTTCAAGACCAAGTCGATCGAAGTCCTCAAAGCCGCGCACAATCTTTACCGCCGCGGCTTGGAGAACGCCCGCAAGTAGCGCCGATCCGGCGGGGACGCAGAAGAAGATGACATGGGGCGGACAAGCGAGGCGCGAGGCTGTCCGTGCCATGACATCTTTCAGGTTCTGAAGACAAATCGAAAAGGTTGCCCCCATTCCCCTATTCAAAAGAGCATTCGTTTCATGAGGAGTTTTCGATCGATAACGGCGGTGCTTTTTTCGGTGGCCTGTTTATTTGGCGCCCAAGCCGCTGAGCCGAACTTTGACCACGTAGCGCTCCCTGAAAATCCGACGGAGCGCCAGGTGAAGAAGTTCCTCAAGGATCTGCAATGGGCGTTCAAGAAAGAGTACGAAGAATCTTCCGCGCTCCGTACGACCACCACCGCGCCGGCCGAGGCGGTGATACGAGCGGCGGATCGGAAAATCGCGGCAATTCCCATCTCATTTCTCGAGACGATGTGTGAGACAGCTGACGCCTCGACCTCACCGATCCTCGCTCAGTTGATTGCCGACTCCCTCTCCGAGCGCCGGGATTATCGCCCCGAGGATCGATTGGTCGTACTGAGCTATTTGGCGAAGCTCCCGAAGCTCATCCTTGTCGCCGAGCGCATGGGCTGGTTCGACGTGAATGAACCGTTGGTCGTCGCCGCGTGGAAAAAGATCAAATTGCAGGGTGAAAAGGGAGTACTCGGAACGGCGGCGTACCGCTTCGCCATTCTCGCGGCGGGGAAAGGACTGAAGGATGGTCTGATCACGCTCGCGGACTCTGCGAACATGCGCAGGGCCCTCCCGCCTTCAGCTCAGCGCGACGCATTGATCAAAACCGACGCCACCATCCTCCGGGCGCTCGTGCCATCCCAGCTCGAAGGCAAAGCGCTCACCGATTTCATCCTGAAAAACAAAGCCACACTGGTTTTCGACCAAGAGAAAAAGACCTACGCCCTGAAACCGTAGCTCCGTCATGCGGTGACCAACTTGAAGAGCCTGTCCGACGGGTCAGGCTGTTGCGTGTTGCAGCAGGCTGTGCACTGACAGCCGAATTTGCCGGGCATCGAAAATGCAACGTGCAACAGACTGACCCCATCTAGTTTTCGCTGCGCCAATTTTAGTTTGCCACGGAATGACCTGGATCGAGTTATTCGGCCCGTGAAGATCCTCTATTTTGTCGCTGGGGCGGTGGTGGCGTGGCTTGCATTCACTTGGTTCCATAAGACCGCAAAAGAAACCCCCGCGGAACAGCTGAGCCCAGCAACCGCCAGGGAGACAGGGCCGATTGGGAAGCAAAACACCCCAACGGGCAGCGTCCGGGCGTCGCCTGCGACACCTGAACCCGTACGCGTAACCGTACCCCAAGTTCCGACTCCTGCCGGGGAGGATGCTGCCAAGGCCGCGGCGAGCCGGGCGGAGTGGGCCGGCAAAACCGAGCAGCTGGTGGCGTACACGGTGAGCCAGGCGCTCGATCAAAGTTGCAACGAGTTTTTCGAGCGGAACCCGGTGGATGCCGCCACGCGCAAAAAGGCGATAAATGTTCTGACCGACGAGACGCTCTCCGGGATGGATATCGGCGCACTCTACCAGCGCGAAGGTGGGTTGACCCCGGAATCCGTCTCCCAGCTACTGGCTGCCGGGCGGGCCAAAACCGCGGAGCAGCTGAAAGAGATTATGGGTGTCGAACGAGCAACGGCCTTCCTCGCATTTATTGCGGCGAAGGAAGCTCAAGCCGAAGCCGGGAAAGCCTACAGTAATCGCTGAGGCCGAGAAGGCGCAGAGACCCAACGCGGCACCTCGCGGGGGGGGCGGCCAAAAAGGGTCTGAAGGCGGTCCCGACGGGGGCGGTCCCGACGGGGCGGTCCCGACGGGGTCAGGCGGGCGGTCCCAACGGGGTCAGGCCGCAACCTGCAACACGTAAGGCATGGTTGGTCTGCCGGCGTTGCATGTTTCAGCCTGACCCCCGTCTGGCTGCTCTAGTGGCCCGTTGCGCGGGCGATCTGGAATCTGCCGATCCCAAGGGGTCGGGTCGGGTTTCGTTGCGGTGACCGCAAGAGAGGAAGCAATCGATCGCGCACGACATAAACCGCCCTGAGCCCTTTTTCGGAGCTCTTTTCCCGTTTCGGTCTTAAAAACGGCCGCCGATGGCCGATTAGTCCGATCGGGGCCCCCACGACATGAAACGATTTACCCGTCCTCTCGTTCTGCTCTTTCTGCTTTTCGCGTGCACCGCTGCGACTCTCCAAGCTGCCCTACCCAAGGTGGGCATACTGCTCAAGGACCGGGCTGCCTTCTGGCTTGCGGCAGAAAAGGCTATTTTAGCCGCCGCCGCCAAGGAGCCCGATTTTCAGTTTATCATTAAAGCCCCGCCCGTGACCTATTCGCTGCATCAGCAGCGGCTCATGCTCCACGCGCTCATGAAAGAGGACCTGGCGGTGCTAATCATCGCCCCGCTGGACGGCAACCTTTTCGAAACCGAAATTGCGGCACTGAAAGAAAAGGGGACGAAGATTGTGGCCCTCGACACCAACTTCACCGCCATCCGCGCCGATGTTTTCGTCGGACACAATCAAGAGGCAATGGCCAGGGAGGCAGGTCAGGTTTTCGCGAAACTCGTTGGCGAAGGAAATAGCGGTGGTGTCCTGCGGCCGAACGTTGTCGGCGGGATGACGCTACGTGAGCGTCTGTTTCTAAGTTCATTCAGGGCCGCTGCGCCTTCCGCAACGCTTCACCTCGACGTGTACGCCTCGGACGACGACGAAAGCCAGTTTCACCTGATCTTGGAGAAGCACCCGGACATGCGCGCGGTCGCCACTCTGTTCACAGGGACAACCCAGGTGATGTCGCGGGTGATTCAGGAGAAAGGCGTTGCCGGCAAAATCAAGCACCTCGGCTTCGGAGCGGGTCTCCCACCCGATGTCGTGAAGGCGATCGCCTCTGACGCCATGCACGTCTGGATTGCGCAATTACCGACTATGATCGGACGTCAGAGCGTGGAGATTGCCGTGGGACTGGCGCAGGGAAAAACCTTCCCAGCAAAATTGGACGTGCCCTACGTGATCGTCACGAAGGAGAACCTCGAGTCCCCCGAGGTTAAGGCGCACCTCGACTGAGCCGGGGCGCGAATCGCTGGTAGCAACGTCGAGGCGATCCGAAAGAGGTCGGGTCTCGACTCAGCGAGGCGGATTATTTGATCACCGGCATCCGGATGTCTCCGGACGAGTTGATCACGGCCGGTCCCGACGGGGTCAGGCCGCAACCTGCAACACGTAAGGCATGGTTGGTCTGCCGGCGTTGCATGTTTCAGCCTGACCCCGTCTGGCTGCGAGTGCTTGCGGAAGCGCGTTTGGAGATGGTTTTGGCTTTCAACATCGAGCTACGCACGATAGCCACGGCTGCCATCTCACCGGAAACCCGGTCACGCCGCGTCATGAAACGAATCGTCTTTATCCTTTGCGCATTGTTTACCCTGACGCCGGGGTTTTCGCAGTCGTACACGGGGCGTTTCTTGGGTTCTTGGAATTATACCGATAGCAGCCGGGCAGAGATCGCACCGATCACCACCGCGATTTTAGGCGACGACACGCTGGCGATTCCGATCCCCCTTGATGGCGAAGTTAAGTTCTTCTCGCTGGATGGAAAATCGCTCCGTCGAATCATGACCAACGGGGCCTCGGGAGTCGCGGCTTGGGGCAAGAACCACGTCGTTTGTGTCGAACATCGGGCGGCACGCATCAAAATCTTCACCGTTCTCGGAGCCCTCAAAAAAGAATGGGGGGCGCCTGGCAGCAGGCCGGGAGAATTCAAGATGCCGTCAGGCGTAGCAGTGGATAAAGAGGGGCGAATCTATGTGGCGGACAAAGGAAACAACCGCATCCAGAAATTTAATTCCAATGGTGATTTTCTTTTAGAGTTCGGGGGCAAAGTACTGGAGACCCCGCTTCAGATTGCCAGCCTGCCGAACGGTAACTTGCTGGTGCTTTGCCTGAGTGGCGCGGCCCTTCTGTCAGAATTTTCACGCGACGGTCAATTTGTGGCCAATTGGTTGACCGAAGAACGATCACCGCTCCTTGGCTCGTCCCTGGTCACGTTGCCCACAGGTGAGGCAGTCGTTGGCACTTTGGACAGCTACATAGCGGTCGTAAACCGGACGAAGATCCTCGGAAAATTCCGCTGTATCGCAAAATCGACGGAAGACGCATTACCTGTCCCGAGCCAAATAAACGGCCTGGCTGTAACGCCGGGACTTCGGCTTTTCGCGTCGGATCTCAAAAATGGGCGGGTTCTGACATTTCAGTTGGAACGGAAGTAATGACAGACGGCCGATCCGACGGAGCAGCCGAAAAGGGGGGCAACCTCATGTCGTGACTCTTGACAAGCTTCGAGCGCGGAGCCGATCAGAAGGGGTCAGGCTGCGGATATTGATATCCAGCGAAGCAGAACCGTCGGGAGCGGCCCGACCTCGTTCAGGGTCTGCGCAACTCGCCGGGCGTTTCGATCCACCCGCGGGATGTGCGCTCAACGTTTCCGGGGCGCGATTCAGAAGGCGGATTATTTGATCACCGGCATCCGGATGTCTCCGGAGGAGTTGATCACACCGAACCCGTAGAGCAGCCAAAGAATGACCACGATCACGACGACGATGTTGAGGATCTTTTTGATCGTTCCCTGCATCGGGATGTAGGTGTTGATCAGCCAGAGCACGACACCGACGACGACCAGAGTAAGCACAACGTGAAGAAGAGGCATGCTTTCAAAGTAACCGCTCTCGTCGGGGAAAAGAATGGGGTGTTACCCTAAACGCCGAATTGAGCGTTGCCTTGCTTCTCAAGGGGAGATGCCGCCCCACGCCGTGGGCGGCATCCCCCCTTCGGTGCTGTTGGCCGAAGGCCCGTCATGGCGCGGGAATATCTGATGCTTTCAGGGCTCGACCAGGAGCGGCATTCCCACCCACGCGAGTTTGAGCAGTGCGTGCGCATCCCAGTTCGCGAGGCGGAAGCAGCCGTGGGACTCCGTTCGCCCGATGGACTCGGGCTGCGGCGTGCCGTGGATGCCATAGCCGGGGCGATCCAAGCCGATCCACGCGACGCCCACGGGATTATTCGGCCCGGCGGGAAGGACCAGCTTGCGCCCGAGCTGCCGGCCTTCTTCGGATTCGGGAAATACGATGGGATCAAACGTGTAATTCGGATCGGGGATCAGCACCGTCACGCGCAATTCCCCCTCGGGCCGCTTTTCCGCCATGCGGGCGATGCTCACGGGAAAAAGGGCGATCAAGCTGTCATCGGCGGCGCGTGCTTCCAAGCGATGCTCCGCAAGGCGGATGTACAGTCGCGCGGCTTTGCGTGGCACTTTCCCGAGCTCGACCGAAGGAATGACCAGGGCGGTTCCCGCGGCGACCTGCTCCCAATTGATGCCCGGATTGAGCCGCTGTACCAGAGCGGGTGAGGCGTGGGAACGTTCGGCCACAAGTTCGAGCGCGGTCTCGTATTCGAGCGCGGTCTGTTCGGATTTTCCGAGCCACGTCGGCGGCAGCAATTGCAGTCGCGCGAGATCTTCCTGGGTGAAGATAATTTTGATGAGGGCGGGGGATTTTAAAACGAGTCGCGCCCGCGTGGCCTCATCCAACTCGCCGGAAGGAGGTACGCCCACGCATTCCTGAAAGGCCTTGAGCGCCGCGACGGTTTGGGCGCCGCGGACGCCGTCAATCGATCCGCAGGAAAACCCTTCGCGGGCCAGGGCGATCTGCATTTCCAAATCAGACCGCACGGGTGGGAAGGCAGCTTCGTTCTGCTCTCCCGCCTGCGTCGGCCTGAGTTCGATCGCGGCTGGGGCGGGAAGTTTTGCGACCTCCGCACTGACGCCCGTGGTGATGGCTGCGATCAAGTGACCCAAGCCGCCCACGCTACCGAGCAAAAGCGCGGAACTCCGGCGAGAGATGCGAAGAAAAATTCCCATGTCTCCGCACCGTGCGATTCAGCGCGGCTGCTTGCGAAGACATTCGTCACGTTCGAGACGAACGGAGAATCAAAGGACGGCGGGAGAGGGGAATGCGATGAGGAGAGATAATCCAAGGCCGCCGCGCCGTGTTTTAGCGGGATGGCCACGAGATGCCTTCGTTGCCGGAACCCAGCTCGACCCGGGACGTCATGGGCGGGGCCGGTTTCCTGTTATCGCATGCTGTCGCGAAAAACGGTGAGGAGCTTTAGCGCGCGAGCGGGCTCGGCGAGCATTTCGCCGCTGCGCCAGTCGACGTTCATGAATTCAGAGTAACCCGGAGTTTTTTTCACGTCGGCGGAATCAAGGTTCCGGAACCCCATGCTCCAGGAGGAAAACGTGCGCTTTTCGATCTGGCCCTTGAGCAGGACGATGAGCCCGCGATGCCGTGGATCACTGCTGATCCGGTTATGTACGGTGTGCACCACCGGTTCGTCACCCTCCAAGACCTGCATGAAATTTCCGTCCCGGTAGAGCAGCATTCCACTGATGCCGGCCTCGTGGTTTTTCGTCCGGCTGCGCTCGAGCAGTGTCACCAAATCGACCGCGGAAAACGGCGCAGTGGCGGAGCTCACATAAAGTAAATGAAACAAGGGCATGGAACGGCGGGGGAAGGGAGGAGGGTGCGATGACTACCTTCCAAACGACCCATTTCACCGGGCCTTGAGGACTGATCGAACGGCGTTGTCGGGCTATCGCGTGTTGCCAATCACTTCGCCTGGCGGGGCAATCCACGGCAGGCCGTAAAACGTTAAATTAGCCCGTGGGGCGATCCGGCGGCGATTCCGAGGGGGGCACGATCGAGGGGGGCGGGTTGCCCATTTCCCCATTGCGGCGTTTCTTGAATTCCGGTCGGCCGCGTGTTCCTCGGAAATACCGGTCGCACGCGGAGGCGCGGAGAACGCGGAGGCGACGGCCCGACCCCGTTCAAGAGCTAGCATACACAGTCCACGGAAATCTTCTTCCAGACCCGGCGGAGCGATCGGTGGTTTTATTTAACCAAGTAGAGCAACGGTCGCAGCGTGTCCGGATTAATGGGCGCGGTCCCGCTGAGGACCGCGGGTTTCTCGAAGTGATGCGCTTGCTGGCAGTTCATCCTGAAGAAACACATGAACTCGTGCGCAAGGATCAGCGTGGTTTGCTGGTCAGTCGTGCCCGAAATGATGCGACGGGCCGCTTTTGCCTGGGAATCGTTCTGCAGTCAGTCAGCCATGATCGTGGCAATTCGAAGTCCGGCAGGCGCGGAGAACGCGGAGGGGGAGGGTTGACCAGACTTGTCCAGACTCTGCGTCCTCCGCGCCTCCGCGTGAGCAATGATTGGAAATCCCCGGCGCGCGCTCTGGATCCAATGTCACTTAATAGGTGACATTCTCCGCCACCGAACGGCTGGGGTGAAACGCTGGACGGCGTTTGGGGAGGGCGCATCGAATTGGACCTTCGCCCCGCTGACAAATACGTCGACTACCGGATTCCGGGTCGCCCTCCGGAATTCCAGCGGGCTCGAAGAAAGCCTTTCTCACGCGGAGGCGCGGAGACGCGGAGGCGACGGGTGGAGGTTGCCCATTTCTTCGTCGCTGGCGCGCACTCGCTCAACTTCGCCTGACTACAGTCGCTTTCGGTAGAAACTGGCGGCACAGGTGCAGGGCGGTCCGCCGCAGTTGGGGCATTCGTACCCGCGGTCCACGCTGTCCTGCTGCCAGTGGTTCGGAACGGTGGAGACGAGCTCGAACCCGGAGGCTTCCAAAACCTGCTTGGACGACTCGATGGACCCTGACTCCCAGGAAATCGAGACACACATCGTGCAACCCCGATCGCGCAGAAGTTGCAGCCCGGCATCAACCATTTGGGTGCCGATTCCCCGGCGGCGAAACTCTTTCCGGACGGCGGCGGATGACAGCATGCCGACGCGGTGGTTCTTGAACAGGACGGAGCGGGCCGGCACGGCGGATTGCTGGATGAAGTCAGCGACTTCCCGGTCGTTCAGCAGCGAAACCGTTCTCACGGCCACCAACTTTTTTCCCATGAAGCCGCCCAACAGGCACCGGGTCCCTCCATTCTGGGCGATGAATTCCTTCACCTTTTCGCGCGTAATGAAACGGTCGCCGAGAGCGTCGGAGAAAATCGCCACGATTTCGTCGACGTAGCGTGAGTCGGACGGCGTCAGTTTGCGTACGACGACGCGCTGGATTTTCCGCCAGGTATATTTTCCGCTGGTGATCTTCCGGTTGATGGAGTCGTACCCGGACCAGTGGCCCTGGTAGAGCCCTGAACTCGACAGATCCGGCTCCAGGAAAAACGAGCCCTTGCTGGGGTCGTTGGGATCGAGATGCCCGTACGTCCCGGACAAATAACCGTTGGGAAGAATTTTGCCCTCAAGCGTCCATTCGCGGCCGTCGTCCAGATTTCTGGTGGCAGCGGTGAAATCGAAGCCCCGCTGGGTTAAGCGCAACGTTGCTTTCCTCCACTGCATCGCCCCTCTGCGCTCGTCCTCGTAGTAGGTGATGTAGTCACCGCCCACCGGATAGCGACGGCTGATGGACCAGTTTTGATATCTCTTCCTGGCCGAGCGTGCGGTGAGAATGACAACTGCCGTGAAGGTGGACGCGATGAGTTCGGTTCGAATCGCCAGAATGTCGTTTACGTCAAAAAACATGTTTGGAAGCAGCGAAGCGGATGCGACCGGGCAGGCTCGCCATCAGAACTGGCTTGGCCGGACCCGGACATTTTTTTGGGGTAATTTACGGTCTTCGCCGCCAGCCAGACACGAATGCGATCTTCTGCGATTATAAAATCGTTCGCGGCGCCAGCCGGACCCTGCAGATCGCTTCCGAGCCGTGATTCCGGCGCTGGCCCCCTTCGGCCCGCCGGATCCTTTGGGGTTGTGAGCGCGAGAACCGCGGGCTGAGCTGCCACATGGTAATGTTCCTCGCGTGGTGGCGCTGGATCCTGGTGTTGATCGCGGGCGCGTTCCTGCTCGTGGCTTTGGCGACGACCTTGGTGGTGCCGGGTTGGATCAGTTACCCGTATCGGCTGTTGATCACCGGAATGGTGGGGGAGCGCGGCTATCGGTTCGTGCTGGTCCCGCTCATCATCGCGTTTCTGGGTTGGAGGCTCCGGCGCAATCATCGCGCGTTGAGTCGTGGGATGCTGATCTGTGGGCTGGTGACATTCGGCCTGATGCTGAAGCCGGTCGTGCAAGCGTGGCGTCTGGGGAAAACTTTGCCGGCGCAACTCAGCGCCGCGTTCGGGCCGGCCGATCCCAGACGCGCGCCCTTTTCAATTCCCACCCTTTTCGCCGCGATGCCCGAGCCCGTGCAACCGCAGGAACTCATCTTCGCTGGCAAGCTCAAGCTGGAGTTTTACCGCGCGGTTGGCCGCTCACCGGCGCCGTGCGTTATTTCCCTGCACGGCGGCGGCTGGTTTAGCGGCGGGCATCGGGATCGCCGGCCATTTACGTTTTGGATGGCGCGACAGGGCTACGCGGTCGCGACGGTTGGTTATCGGCTGCTGCCGCAGGCACGCTGGCCGATGCAGCGCTGGGATGTGCTCGGCGCGGTGGCGTATCTGCGGGAGCACGCCGCCGAGCTCGGGATCGATCCCGATCGCATCGTGCTGCTCGGCCGGTCGGCGGGCGCGCAGCTGGCCGAAGCCAGTGCCTATGGGACCCGTGACCAAGGTATTCGCGGCGTGATTGCGTTCTACGGGCCCTCCGATCTGGCTGACATGTGGGATCGGGCGGCCGGCAGCCGGGAACAGCTCAATGGGTGGACGCCTCATCAACTGCTCGAGCAGTTCCTGGGCGGCACGCCCGCGACAGCGCAGGCGGCGTATGCAAACGCCAGTGGTCTCTCGCTCGTGAATGCGGCGAGCCCGCCTACGTTGCTGATTCACGGCGCGCTCGATTCGATGATCCCGCTGGAGCAGAGCCAGCGCCTCGCGGCGAAGCTCACCGCCGCCGGTCGGCCGAATGCGCTCGTGGTGGTGCCGTGGGCCTCGCACGCGTTCGACACGCTCAACTTCAACGGCCCGGGCAGCCAGATCTCGGAATTCTCGATCGCCTGGTTTCTGGAAGCCGTGACGCGTTAGCGTGCGGCCCGTCCGGTCGGCGCTTCGCTCACGGTTTGGAAGAATCGAACCAATCGCTTCAGCCAGCGGCCCTGCCGGGCCGTGGCTGATTTGAAATATGAGAAAAATCCCCTGCCGCGGCAGCGGGACTCGATCACGAAGGAAAAATCGCGCGTGTCACTTTGCCATCACGACATCCCACGGCGCTTCCGCCTGGATGAAGAACACCGCCTCTTCGTTGCCTTCCACCTTGGCGATATGCGGCGCACGGTCGGCGAGCATGAAGTAGGAACCGGGTCCCAGCCGGTGCTCCTTGCCGCCGACGGTCAGCGTGATCGAACCAGAGATGACGGTCACATGGTGATTCGCGGAGTGGTGGTGCATCGGCGTGACGAGGCCAACCGGATATTTCAGGAAGAACCGGGAAGAACCTTTATCCATGTCCCCGGAAACCGGGGCCGCGGCGATACCGTTCCCCATGGCTTTCCATTTCAGGTCGGCCTTCGATACCACCACTGTTTTGCCGGCCATCTCACCTGCGTAAACAAAGACGGCCGAGAAAAGGGCCGCCGCGATAACTGCGATCAGGGTATGTTTTTTCATGGGACTTTTTCGTTCTTATTGAAATTCCCGTGGAGCTTACGACGTGATGTCCTCCCGGAAATTTCCACAGTCAGAGGAGGCTAGGGGGACTTTTATTCCTCACAATGATAACTGTCCAAAGAGTGATGCAGGCTGACGAAGGGTCATGTCCTGATTCTCGAACGCTTCGACTGCCGGATTCCCGGCAGCCCTTGCGGGATTCCGGGAGGTATTGAACCTCGGAAAAACCGGTCTCACGCGAGGCGCGGAGGACGCCGAGGTCCCGATGAATCGCGGGGCGGCGTGTCATCAATTTGTCGTCAACTGAGCGTCTTGTGGGATGAGGCGTTGTGTTGTTGCGTCGCGGGGCTGCCTCGTTCCCAACCCCGTTCTTCGACGAGAGCCGCAACCCCTGCCTGTATTTTCCCCTGCTCGCGAATCGCGCCCTGACGTGGTGTCGATCCGCTGTTCGCGCGTCGCACCACCGGATTTTTCGCGTGGTGCGATCGACTTCCGTCAGTAACCCCAACCCCCCATGAAAAAAATCCCCCTCGTCCTCCTCGCCGCGGCGCTCGTCCCCGCCGCTTTCGCCGCCACCCGCAGTGTTCCGTCGCAGTACTCCACGATCAACGCTGCCATTAACGCGGCCGCGAGCGGCGACGTCATTTCCATCGCCGCCGGCAATTACAACCAGGCCGTGGTCGTTCCCGCGACAAAGAGCAATCTCACCATCACGGGCGCCGGCAAGACCACGACCCGGATCCATGTCGGCGCCAATTCCGACGCGATGCAGGTGCTCGGCAGCAACATCCTGGTCAAGAACCTCACGCTCGAAAACACCGCGGGGGCGGCGGGCGCGCAACAACAGGCGCTCTACACGCAGGGCCGGCAGCTCAGTTTCAACAACTGCCTGATCAAGGGCTGGCAGGACACGCTCCAGATGAAGCAGGGCTCGCAGCAGTATTTCTACAAATGCGAGATCTGGGGCAGCGTGGATTTCATCTACGACGGTGGCACCGCCTTCATCGATCAGTGCACGATCAAGGAAGTGCGGGATGTCGGCGGTCCGATCTGCGCTCCGGCGACCCCGGCCGGGGTGCGTGGGATTATTTTCTCCAGCTGCTACATCGCCCGCGCCAGCAGTGCGGTGCAGGACAACCGGTCCACGCTCTGTCGCGTTTGGAAAAGTCCGGGCGAGTGCGCCTACATCAATTGTTCGATGGACCATCTGATCTCCGCCAAAGGCTGGCTCGAATGGGACGGACACGAAAACAATTCCCGCTGCGCCGAGTACAACAGCACGTGGCACTCCACTGGCGCCAAGATCGATCTTTCCCTGCGCGCTCCGTGGGTCGTGCGTCTCTCGTCGGACGCGAATTACACCAAGAGCGCCATCTTGGGCAGTTGGAATCCCCGACTCTAATCACGGGGCGACCGACGGGATGAGGCCTTAGACGTGAGCAGGCCCCGCTCACGTTTAAGGTCCGCCCCGTTGACGAGCGCTTCACGACTGCGTCAGCCGAACCCAGGTTGTTGCCTTCTTTTCGTCCACAGCCCGTGTCCGCCAATTCGGGGCAACTTCAAGCTGAGGCTTTTTTGCTGCGCCCGGATCGAACCAACGCCGGGCATCCGTTCAGAGCGCGGAGATGCGGCGGCGCCACATCACGGCGAAGAGCAACACGCCGCTGCCGATCAGCCCATACGTGCCGGCTTCGGGCACGGCGGTTGTGCCGCCCGGACCGCCAGGGCCGCCATCGAGGCAAAAGCCACCGTCCGCGTCGCTCGCGTCGATCCGGTTGTTATCGAGCGTGACAGCGCCGTTGCGCGCGAGGGCCCGGCCGAAGTCGATCGAAGCGCCTGTGTTCAGAGTGATGCTGGTGAGCGCGAGAATGTTTCCCGCGAACCGGCTGTCGGTCCCGAGTGTGGCGGAGCTGCCGACCTGCCAGAAGAGCCCGTTATTCGGACCGCACTCGTCGCTCAGGCTGAGGTTGATGAAGCTGACCGCGGAGTTGCTGGCGGTGGTGAGTGTGCTGCCGATTTGAAAAACGAAACGCGCGTCGTTGTTGCCTTGCGCATCGAGGGTGAGCGTTCCCGTCAACTGCGCGGACGAACTGAAACGATAAACGCCCGGCGTCAGGGTCAGTCCACCGAGATCCTGGCCGCTCAGGTCGGACGTGAAAGCAAGGCCGGCGAGAGTGGTGTAGGCGGTGGAAAGATCGGCCCTCGCCTGTGCCGCGGCGGCGTTTCCCTGGTTGACCGCGCCGCTGAACAGTCCGGGACCGCCATCGATCGCGGAGAAACCCGTGATCGCCAAACCGGGCGAAACCCCGAGATCGCCCGTGATGACCGTGTTGCCGGTGTTCGTGACGGTGGTGCTCCCGAGCGCACCGTAGGATCCGGCCGTGCCGAGCACTTGGGCGGAAACCGGAAGCGGGGCGAGCAGGAAGGCCGCGCAGGGCGCGATGCACCAGAGGCGGAGGGTCGAGCGAAGGGTTTTCATGAGGCGGGGCTGGCGGTCTTTTCTCCTCTGAACGGTGCCAGCTTAAAGCCACCCTTGGGAATTCAAACGGCCGCGGTCTGCGGCCGCTGATGCGGATAAGACTTCCGCGATCGTAGGGTGTAGCGGAGGGAGTTCCCGGTTCCGTGGACCAACGCTGCCCGCTTCATCAGGGAATGCTTTAGCCGTCCGCACGCCTTCGACCTAGGGAGCGTTTGGATTGGACTGCTCGCACTCGCGATCTCTTTTCGGGAGTCGTGCGCACGACAAACGACCACGGCGGGCTCCTCGATCCGGGACTTCATCGGTACCGCTTTTGTTGTGGTACCCGCTCCCGTGTCCGTTAATCGGCACGGTGGCGCTTGGCGGGAGGATCGGTCCAATTGGTTTTTCTTCACCTGGCGATTGGGTTGGGCGGCACCGGTGGCCTACGGCGCGCTCTTGAGCACGCTGATGGTTGCATTCGCGATGCGGGCCGGCGGCCTCAAGGAAAAATCCTGACGACTGGCGTTTTTTGTGGGGAACGGCGCGACGCGTAGAAGTGCAGCCCTCAGCGGCGTACGCATGGCGCGCCTGATTTCGGTGAAAAGCTTTCCGCGTCTGAAATAAACGGACGGGACTCTTCGTTCTGTCTTCGGCTCGGTCCGAAACAATCCTGCACGGAAAAGGTCCGACAGGGTCGCGCCCTCCGCCAGCACGGGCGTCTCCCACGCGTCACGAAGATCTGAAAAATAAAATTAACCATGAAATCCGGAAAAATTCTATTCGTCCTCAGCGCCCTCTTGCTGGCCTGCACCGCGCTCCGCGCCCAACTCGTCGTTAACGGCGGTTTTGAAACCGGCTCGTTTGCGAACTGGACACTCGCCGGGACCGCGGAAGTCAAGACGGGCAGCCCCGGATCCGCCTTCGTGTACGAAGGTGCGTATGGCGCGACCCTCGGGTCCGGAATTCTGTCGCAGGCATTCGTCACCACGCCGGGGCAGGTTTATCACGTCGAATTTTTGTTGAACGCCATTCTGTTTGCCGACCCGGGCCCCGTCGAAGCGCGCTGGGGAAACTTCGACATCCCGAACAATCTCGATCTGGGCCATGTCACGTTATTCCAGTCGCCGGACATCCCTGGTCTGGGGTGGTACAAATATGAATTTTCCCTGCTCGCGCTTGGTAACGTGAGTTCCCTGGCCTTCGAGTTTCAGACCCAAGCCGTGTTCTATCCCGACAACATCGCGCTCGATGGCGTGAGTGTGAGCGCGCTGCCGGATTTTTTCTCTTTGCCAGTGCTCAATGGCGTGCCGATCGGCGACCCGTCCCCACTTCTTACCTCTGGACGGCCCTACCTTCTCTCCTCTTCGGTGACCGCGGCGGCAGTGCCGGAGCCAGCGACCTTTGGATTATTCGGCGCGCTTGGCCTCGCGGCTTTGGTCACCGCTCATCGGAAACGCGCCGTCAGCCGGCGGCCAAAAAACTGATTCGGGCCAACCGTCGAGCGCCGATAGGCGCACAAGCGTAGCTGAGGGGGTCATGGCAGCGTGAGCTGCGGGCCCCGTTGAAGCTTCGCTGCGCAGGGGCCAGCGTTTGGGGACGGCGTATCGAATCGAAGCATCGCCCCGGTGATAAACGCTTCGACTCCCGGCTTTCCCGGCAGCCTTTCCGAAATTTCGGTGTGCCGCTTGGACTGCGGAAATACCGGTCTCATGCGGAGGCGCGGAGAACGCGGAGGGGTTTGAATCAGAGTTGCTCAATCTCTGTGTTCTCCGCGCCGCCGCGTGCGCTCATTCCGGAAAATCGCGCGTGGAAAGCGCAGCGCCTACTTCGCCGGCGAGTCCGTGGACCCGTTTGATTTTGGAGAATCCACCACCGTGGCCTCGCCGATTTTCACGGATCCGATTCTCAGTTCACTCGTATCGCGCCAGACCGGAACCTTTGTCTCGCGGCCGATGAACGGCCCGGCCGCCACAATCATCGCGGGCAGGGTGCTGGCCATCGACAAGCCCGCTGCCGGACAAGCGATCCGCGTGTGCCAAAGCATTTTTTCAACACCGGCGTCGAGCGTCTTCCGGTCGTACGCCTTGATCGAAGCAATGTAGAGATCGCCTTGGACGGCATCCATGACCCGCGAAGCGACCTGGGAACGCATGCCCCGCCGCAGCACACTGGGGGAGATGAAAGATGTTTTCTCGGTTTCCCACATGAGGTCCAGTTTGTCTCCGCCGAGAAAACCGAGTGCGCCCAGTCCCCCGCGCGAATAACCCCAGGAGATGGAGAGGAACAACGCGGCGGTGTCCTTCTCCTTCGCGGGAAGGA